>CANBTT010000006.1 GCA_947372465.1 Burkholderiales bacterium
TTGGTCTCTTTGTATTCCACGTGTTTGCGTGCTTTGGGATCAAATTTCATGATCGCCATTTTTTCAGGCATGGTCTTTTTGTTTTTACTGGTGGTGTAAAAATGTCCAGTGCCTGCAGTTGATTCGAGTTTGATTTTCTCGCGTCCGCCTTTAGAAGCCATGATGTCGTCCTTTCAATGGGGTTGATCAAGCTTGACCACGAGCGCGCAAATCTGCGAGCACGGTGTCAATGCCTTTTTTGTCGATTAAGCGAAGTGCAGCACTTGAAACGCGCAGACGAACCCAGCGGTTCTCACTCTCAACCCAGAAACGACGGTATTGTAAATTTGGTAAAAATCTACGCTTGGTTTTGTTGTTGGCGTGGGAGACATTGTTCCCAACCATTGGGCCTTTGCCCGTTACTTCACATACACGTGCCATTTTGGTCACTCCTAAAACGGTTGTTGCCGACGCAAGAACCTCACCTCGCCAGTAGGGGGGCGGTATCCCCATGTTTGGATCCTTTTGAGCCCAGTGGTTCAAAAAGATGCCAAGCCCATGATTATAGCTTGAGAAAACCTGTCCGGCAAAGCGCGAAAGCACTTTGGCCGCCAGGACATGGGTCGCTGGCCTCTTGAATTAATTTAAAAGTATTAATTTTGTTCCAAGAAACGTTGTGCATCCAATGCGGCCATGCAACCTGTGCCGGCACTGGTGATGGCTTGTCGGTAGACGTGGTCTTGTACATCTCCAGCCGCAAAAACACCTTGAATGCTGGTCATCGTGGCAAAGCCTTGAAGACCGCTTTGGGTGATGATGTAACCATCCTTCATGTGGAGTTGATTGGCAAAAATCTCCGTATTGGGTTGATGCCCAATGGCAATGAAGCAGCCTTGGACACTTAAATCTTTCAGGGCATCTGGGGCGCTCAAAGTCGATTTGAGTCTCACGCCTGTGACACCCGATGAATCGCCCAAGACCTCTTCAAGTTCACGGTGCAATTCCAAGACGATTTTGCCGCTTTGTACTTTTTCCATCAGTTTGTCGATCATGATGGGCTCGGCTCGGAATTTGTCCCTGCGGTGAATCAAGTGCACACGGCTTGCGATGTTGGAGAGGTACAAGGCTTCTTCAACGGCGGTGTTGCCTCCACCCACCACGCAAACGGCTTGATCTCGGTAAAAGAAGCCGTCGCAAGTGGCGCAACCCGAGACGCCCCGGCCCATGAAGGACTGCTCACTTGGCAGCCCCAAGTACTTGGCAGAGGCACCCGTTGCAATGATCAAGGCGTCGCAGGTGTACTGGCCCGAGTCCCCTTGAAGGGTGAAGGGGCGGTGACTCAAATCGACTTGATGGATGTGATCAAAAACGATTTCCGTTTTAAAGCGCTCGGCGTGTTCTTGAAAGCGCTGCATCAATTCTGGACCTTGAACACCATTGACATCAGCAGGCCAATTGTCGACCTCGGTGGTGGTCATGAGTTGACCGCCTTGCGCAATGCCAGTGATCAAAAGAGGTTGTAAATTGGCTCTGGCCGCATAAATAGCGGCTGTGTAACCCGCAGGGCCTGAGCCCAGGATCAGCACTTTGGCGTGTTTGGGAGGATTGGACATGGTGTCTTGGGTTTCTCGTTAAAAATAAGGGGTCAAGGTTTTGGCCCTTGGTGCAAGGGCATTTGATTTGTTCTCACAATGACCCTATTGTAAGTTCACGCCGGTGCAATAGAGGGGGTCAACTTCTATTTCTTGCGTCCTTACCGGGGCAATTGTGCGTGTTTACTCAATACAATTGGGTGGCAATTAACCGAAAAACAAAAAAGTTGAGCGAACCCTTTTGGGGTAAGCTATTGTCCCAATATGACCTATTCCCTGAACACCTTGCGAAATGACCCCCCTGAGCCCGATCAAATGACGGGGTTTAGACGCTTTACACAAGAAATTGCACTGACCGTGGGATTTGTCTTTTTGGTGTTTTGGCTGGTCTCCTTGCTCACGCATCAGACCCAGGACCCCGCATGGACCACCTCTGGGGCTTTGAACAAAACCCTCAACTGGGGCGGCAAAATAGGGGCTTGGCTCAGTGACATGAGCTTCTTTCTTTTTGGCTACTCCATTGTGTGGTGCTACTTGGCAGGGGTGTCGTCTTGGGTGGCCGCGCTTTTGGGCCGGCTTCACACAGAGCGCGTGAGCGCGACCAAAGAGGGCGAGAAAAGACGCGATGCGTCCCTGCATGCACCCTCTCACCATTGGCTCGATACCCCTTGGTCCTTTTGGAGTGGCTTGGTGCTGTTGATGGTCTCGAGCACGGGTTTGGAGTGGACGCGTCTGTACCGCTTTGATCACCACTTGCCCGGTCACTACGCCGGCGGGGTCTTGGGATATTTGACCGGCTCCTTTGGGGTGCAGTGGCTCGGCTTCAATGGCTCGGGCTTGATTTTCATCATCTTCATGGTCGTTGGTGGCGCTTGGGTGTTCAAGTTCTCTTGGGTGGAGTTGGCCGAGAACTTGGGCGCACAGCTGGACGAATGGTTCCTTGCATTCAAGGAAAAGAGAGAGATTGCTCAAGACTTGGCCATGGGTCAAGCCGCGGCCAAAGAGCGCGAAGAGGTCTCAGTGGTTGAGCGCATCGAGGCGATTGAGCACCCTCATGTGACCAAGTTGGTGTATGAGCCAGAGGTCTTGGAGGTGCCCAAAAGCACGCGCATTGCCAGAGAGCGACAAAAACCCCTCTTCACCGATTTGCCGGACTCCAATTTGCCACAAGTCGATTTGTTGGACAGCTCGGCCGTGAGGCAAGACACGGTCTCGCCTGAGACGCTGGAGATGACGAGTCGACTCATCGAGAAAAAATTAAAGGACTTTGGTGTGGAGGTGCGCGTGGTCGCTGCCGCACCAGGTCCAGTCATCACTCGCTACGAAATTGAGCCCGCCACCGGTGTCAAAGGCTCACAGATTGTGAATTTGGCCAAAGATTTGGCCCGCTCCTTGAGCTTGGTGTCCATTCGGGTGGTCGAGACCATTCCAGGGAAAAATTTCATGGCCCTGGAGTTGCCCAACGCCAGAAGGCAGTCCATCAAGCTGAGCGAAATTTTGGGCTCAGACATTTACAACGAAGCCAAGTCCATGCTCACCATCGGTCTGGGCAAGGACATCGTGGGCAACCCCGTGGTGGCCGATTTGGGCAAAATGCCCCATGTCTTGGTTGCGGGGACCACCGGTTCTGGTAAATCGGTGGGGATCAATGCCATGATCTTGTCTCTTTTGTACAAGGCCGAGGCCAGAGATGTTCGTTTGTTGATGATTGACCCCAAGATGCTTGAGATGAGTGTCTATGAGGGCATCCCCCATTTGTTGGCCCCCGTGGTGACCGATATGCGGCAAGCCGCACATGCGCTCAATTGGTGTGTCATCGAGATGGAGCGTCGCTACAAATTGATGAGCAAATTGGGCGTGAGAAATTTGGGTGGCTACAACATCAAAATCGATGAGGCCGCGCAAGAGGGCAACTTCATCTACAACCCCTTCAGTTTGACACCCGATTCGCCAGAGCCTCTCACGCGACTGCCCCATGTGGTGGTGGTGATCGATGAGTTGGCAGACTTGATGATGGTGGTGGGCAAGAAAATTGAGGAGCTCATTGCACGATTGGCTCAAAAGGCCAGGGCTGCAGGCATTCATTTGATCTTGGCCACACAACGCCCCAGCGTCGATGTGATCACTGGCTTGATCAAAGCCAATATACCGACACGAATTGCCTTCCAAGTCAGCAGCAAAATTGACTCAAGAACGATTTTGGACCAGATGGGGGCCGAGGCCTTGCTCGGCATGGGTGACATGCTCTACATGCCAAGCGGCACGGGTTATCCAGTGCGCGTGCACGGTGCTTTTGTCAGCGACGAGGAGGTCCACCGCGTGGTCAGTTACTTGAAGACGCAAGGCGCACCCGATTATGTGGAAGGCATTCTTGAAGGCGGCGTCGTGGATGCGGAGACCGGAGAGATTGACCTCTTTGGTGAAAGCGGTGGAGAGAAAGACCCCTTGTACGATCAGGCGGTCGAGATCGTGCTGAAAAATAGAAAAGCCAGCATCTCTTTGGTTCAACGGCATTTAAAAATTGGCTACAACCGAGCGGCCCGTTTGGTCGAGGACATGGAGCGAGCCGGGTTGGTGAGCGCAATGAGCAGCAGTGGGCACCGCGAAATTTTGGTGCCCGCGGGCAACAACGCGTGAGTTCAATCAAGGCCTTCAAGCAATGACGTCAAACACGAACGGCTTATCTGCGAGAGTCAAAGAGCGGCTCTTGCACGCATCGATGGCTGCACTCTTGGTGCTGGTCTGCGTGGGCGCACAAGCCGACGCCCTTCAAACGCTCAATGTGTTTTTAAAGACCACACAAAGCGCCCAAACCGCCTTCACGCAAACCGTGACCTCGCCGACCAAAGAGGGACAGGTGAGCAAAAGAAAAGTATCCAAGGGAACTTTCGCCTTCATACGTCCACACCAATTTCGCTTTGACTACACATCCCCCTACGCACAATTGATCTTGGCCGATGGTCACACCCTTTGGGTGTACGACAAAGACATCGCGCAAGTCACGAGCAAGCCCCAGTCCCAGGCCTTGGGCAACACGCCCGCGGCCATGATGGCGCTTGCAAGCGATGTGGCTTTTATTCAAAAAGACTTTTATCTCGAGAGTTTGCCCCCCTCAGAGGGCTTGGAGTGGGTCAAAGGCACGCCCAAAAAACCCGATGGCCCTTTGCTTTTTGTGCGCTTTGGGCTCAAACAAACCGAGCAAGGCGTGAGCCTTTTGCGCCTTGAGATGAGGGATGCTTTTTACCAAGAATCGTCCCTGAGCTTTGCGGATTTTCAGATCAATCCCAAAGGGCTGATGCCTGATCAATTTTCCTTCAAGCCGCCACTTGGTGTCGAGGTGATCAAACAGTGAAAGACACTTTGTTTGACACTCGCGCACCCAAGCATGAGCCCTTGGCTGAGCGTTTGCGTCCACGCTCCCTTGCAGAGGTCGCGGGCCAAGAGCATTTGCTCTCACCGGGCATGGCGCTCAGATTGGCCTTTGAGTCAGGCGTGCCTCACAGTTGTATTTTTTGGGGCCCACCCGGTGTGGGCAAGACCACGCTTGCAAGGTTGATGGCCGGGGCCTTTGATGCACAATTCATCATGATCAGTGCGGTGCTGGGCGGCGTGAAAGAAATACGTGAGGCGGTTGAGCAGGCCAAAGCCTTTGAGCAGAGCCACCCGGGCAAACGAACCCTCGTTTTTGTGGACGAAGTGCATCGCTTTAACAAGTCGCAGCAAGACGCTTTTTTACCGCATGTCGAGTCAGGTCTTTTGACCTTCATTGGCGCCACCACCGAGAACCCCTCGTTTGAAGTCAATTCGGCGCTTTTGTCGCGTGCACAAGTGTATGTCTTGCGCCCCTTGGGAGCGCAAAGCTTGCAAGCCTTGATCGACAAGGCGAGCGCCATGGTGGCGCTGCCCGCCTTGAGCGAAGAGGCCAAAGCGCGTTTGGTGAGCTTTGCCGATGGGGATGCAAGGCGTTTGCTCAACACCCTTGAGATGCTCAGCTTGTTTGAACCCCAGGACTCGGGGGCGAATACCCAGGCACCCCATCAGCCCAAAGATGTGCTCTGGTTGGAGCAGGTTCTGGGTGAGCAGTTGAGGCGACACGACAAGGGGGGCGAGCATTTTTACGACACCATCAGCGCGCTTCACAAATCGGTCAGAGGCTCCGACCCCGATGCAGCGCTCTACTGGATGGCGCGCATGCTGGACGGCGGCGTGGACCCCAGTTACATCGCGAGAAGAATGATCAGGATGGCCAGTGAGGACATCGGCTTGGCCGACCCAAGGGCCCTCAGCATGGCCTTGGAGGCCGTGCAGACCCTGGAGAGACTGGGCTCACCCGAGGGTGAATTGGCCTTGGCGCAGTGCGTTGTTTACCTGAGCGTTGCACCCAAATCCAATGCGCTCTACAAGGCCTTTAACGCGGCCAAACAATTTGTCAAAGCCGATCAAACGCGCGAAGTGCCCTTGCGGCTGAGAAATGCGCCCACACAAATGATGAAGCAACTCGATTACGGTCGTGCCTACCGGTATGCGCACGATGAACCAGAGGCTTTCGCAGCGGGTGAGCATTACTTTCCAGATGACTTGCAAGCGCAAACCTTTTATGCACCTGTGCCCAGGGGGCTTGAGATCAAAATCGCAGAAAAACTCAAGCATTTGAAAGACTTGAACCAACAAGTTCAGCCCCCAACTGAAAAAAAATAGAGCAAAGAGAGAGATCACTTCACGATGGACGTTCTCATTCAACAAATCATCAACGGCTTGGTTTTGGGCAGCATGTATGCATTGGTGGCGCTTGGCTACACCATGGTCTACGGCATTATTAATTTGATCAATTTTGCACACGGTGAAGTGTTGATGGTGGGGGCCTTGACGAGTTGGAGCGTGATGGCCTGGTGGGCGCAAGCGTTTCCTGAGTTGCCCCAAAGCGTGGGCTTTGTTCTCTCCTTGTTCTCGGCTTGTGGGGTCTGCGGGGGCTTGAATTACTTCATTGAGAAAATCGCGTACCGACCCTTGCGCCGAGCGCCCAAGTTGGCCCCATTGATCACCGCCATTGGTTTGTCAATTTTGTTGCAAACGCTGGCCATGATCATTTGGAAGCCCAGTTACAAGTCCTATGTGAGCCCCTTTGGCACCACCCCCATGGATGTGTTTGGTGCCGTCATCTCTCCCACTCAGGTGATGATTTTGTGTGTAACGGTGTTGCTGCTCTTGGCGCTCATGGTCTTGGTCAACACGACGCGCCTTGGGCGCGCCATGCGGGCGACTTCCGAGAGCGCGCAAATGGCCTCCTTGATGGGGGTCAAGCCCGATCAGGTGATTTCGCTGACCTTTGTCATTGGTGCGGTCTTGGCCGCTGTGGCGGGCGTCATGTGGGCGGCCAACTTTGGCACCGTTCACCACGCCATGGGATTTTTGCCAGGCCTGAAGGCGTTCACCGCTGCGGTGCTGGGGGGCATTGGCAATCTGCCGGGCGCTGTGGTGGGGGGCTTGTGTTTGGGCCTCATTGAGTCGATTGGTTCGGGCTACTTGGGCGAACTCACTGGGGGTGTCTTGGGCAGTCAATACTCGGATATTTTTGCTTTCTTGGTGCTCATTTTGATGCTCACTTTAAGACCCTCGGGTCTTTTGGGTGAGAAACTGGCAGAAAGAGCCTAAGCCCCATGAAGGATCCTCAGCGCCGCCAAGTCTTCTCCTTTGCTCAGATGGGCAAAGGTCAAGCCATGGGCTTGGCGTTTGCGCTCTTGGTGCTGCCTTTGCTGCTGCAACCCTTTGGCAACGCTTGGGTCAGAATTTTAGACATGGCGCTCATCTACACCTTGCTGGCCTTGGGGCTCAATATCGTTGTGGGTTTTGCCGGTCTGCTGGATTTGGGCTATGTGGCCTTTTTTGCGGTGGGCGCGTATGTGTACGCGCTGTCGGCGTCGCCTCAATTGTTGGATCTTTTGAGCACCTGTTCATTTTTGCTGCCCTTTTTAAGCTCAGGCATTCACCTGCCTTGGTGGTTGATCATGCCCATGGCTGCCGTGTTGGCCGCCGGCATGGGGGTCTTGCTGGGCGCGCCGACCTTGAAGCTCAGGGGGGATTATTTGGCCATTGTGACCTTGGGGTTTGGGGAAATCATTCGCGTCTTTTTAAACAACTTGGACCAACCCATCAACATCACCAATGGTCCAAGAGGATTGGGTTCGATCGATCCCATTCAAATTGCGGGTCACCCCTTGTCCAAGAAGTTGATGCTCGGTGAGTTTGAGCTCGCAGGTGTCACGCAATACTATTACCTCTGTCTGCTCTTGGTGGTCTTGAGCGTGGTGCTTTGCTCAAGACTGCAGCACTCAAGGGTGGGGCGCGCGTGGGTGGCCATTCGTGAAGATGAGATTGCAGCGCAATCCATGGGGCTCAACACGCGTGACTTGAAGTTGCTCGCCTTTGCCTTGGGGGCGACATTTGGGGGGGTCTCTGGCGTTTTGTTCGCGGCCTTTCAATCCTTTATTTCTCCGGAGTCCTTTGGTCTGGGAGAGTCTGTGATGATTGTGGCGATGGTGGTTTTGGGTGGATTGGGGCATTTGCCAGGGGTGGTCCTGGGTGCCTTGTTGCTCGCGACTTTGCCCGAACTCCTGCGTTATGTGGCCACCCCTTTGCAAGACCTCACGGGCGGGCGCATCGATGCAGCCATTTTGCGCCAATTGTTGATTGCATTGACCATGGTGGTGGTCATGCTTTTAAGGCCCCAGGGCCTGTGGCCCGCGCCAGAGCGTTCAAGCAAGGAGGACGCGCAATGAGTCAGGCGCGCGTGGTCTTGCAAGTGCTCGGTGCCAGCAAACGCTTTGGGGGTTTGCAAGCCTTGCAGGGCGTTCACTTGACGCTCAGGCAAGGCGAGGTCTACGGACTCATTGGTCCAAACGGGGCTGGAAAGACGACCTTCTTTAACGTCATCACGGGCTTGTACAAAGCCGATGAGGGCGACTTCTCGATCAACGCGGTAAGGTATGAGCCCAGTGCCGTTGACTTGGTCGCCAAGGCGGGGATTGCAAGAACGTTTCAAAACATCCGCTTGTTCAAAGAAATGACGGTGCTTGAAAACGTCATGGTGGCCGAGCACATCAAAACCCATGTGGGTGTTTGGGGTGCTTTGTTCCAAACTCGAGCGTTCAAGCTTGAGGAAGCCGCCATCAAAACCCGTGCGCAAGAACTGTTGGCGTATGTGGGCATTGAAAAACTGGCCCACCAAAGAGCGAAGACCTTGAGTTATGGCGACCAAAGGCGCTTGGAGATTGCGCGTGCGCTTGCCACAGCCCCCACGGTCTTGGCGCTCGATGAGCCGGCCGCAGGCATGAATGCGACAGAAAAATTGGCCCTCAGGGCTTTGATTCAAAAAATTCGTTTGAGTGGTGTGAGCGTTTTGCTCATTGAGCACGATGTGAAACTGGTCATGGGTTTGTGTGACCGCGTGAGCGTCTTGGATGAGGGCCGTTTGATTTGTGAGGGCCCCCCCGAAGAGGTTCAATCCAACCCCAGGGTCATTGAAGCCTATTTGGGTTTAGGAGCCACTCGCCATGGATGAGACGGGACTGCACATGCCAAGCTCCCCCCTCCTATGGGTCAAGGATGTGTGCGTGAGCTATTCGGGCATTCGAGCCGTCAAGTCCATTGGGTTTGAAGTGCACCCGGGGGAATGTGTGAGTTTGATTGGCTCCAACGGGGCGGGCAAGACCACCACCTTGAAGGCGCTCACGCGGCTGCTGCCCGTGGAGCGGGGTGAGATTCAATTTGAGGGGCAATCTTTGTTGCCTTTGTCCCCCTGGGATTTGGTGGCCAAGGGCATGGTCATGGTGCCTGAAGGACGAGGGATCTTTGCGCGCATGCGTGTTGAAGAGAATTTAAAGATGGGTGCCTATTTGAGGCTTGATGCGCAGGAGGTGGCCTTGGATGAGGAGCGCATGTACGCGTTGTTTCCCCGCTTAAAAGAGCGGCGTGCCCACTTAGGCGGGCATCTCTCTGGGGGTGAGCAGCAAATGCTGGCCATGGCCCGAGCACTGATGGCCAAGCCCCGCTTGTTGATTCTTGATGAGCCCTCCATGGGCTTGTCGCCCATCATGGTGGAGAAAATCTTTGAAGTGATCAGGCGCTTGTCTCAAGAGGGCATGACGATCTTGCTGGTGGAGCAAAATGCAACGCAAGCGCTGATGTTGGCCGACCGGGCCTATGTGATCGAATCGGGTTTGGTCACCATGAGTGGGCAAGCGCAAGCCTTGCTCCACGACCCCATGGTGCGACAGGCCTATTTGGGGGCTTGAGGGGCGCTTGTCTTTGAGTCCGCCAAGGACAAGAAAGCGTCGGCAAAGAAGTCATCGCTTGAGAGCTGTGCGTGTTGAACGAAGTCTTCTCTGGCCGCGTCGACCATGACCGGTGCCCCGCAGGCATAAACCTGATGGCCCGACAAATTGGGATGGTCCTCTAAGACCGCTTTGTGCACCCACCCCGTTCTTCCGTGCCAAGCGTCCTCTGCGCTGGGCTCAGACAAGACGGGAATAAAGCTCAGCTGAGGCCAAGCTTGGCTGGTCGCGTGTGCCCAGTCGAACAAATACAAGTCGGCCAAGGTTCTCGCTCCCCAGTACAAGACAATGGGCCGGTGCTTGAGAGAGGCATCGCTTGAGGTCATCACTTGTTCGATGAGCGCCTTGATCGGGGCAAAGCCTGTGCCGGACGCCAAAAAGATCATCGGCTTGTCACTGGGGCGCAAGAAAAATCCCCCCAAGGGGCCTTCGATGCGAAAGATCTCTTTGTCTTTGAGCGCGTGGAACAAATGGTCTGTGAACAAGCCGCCAGGCATGTGACGCACATGCAACTCAATGAAGCGCGGCGCGTTCTCGTTGCTCTCGTCCACGTCAAGGACTTCAGGCTTGGCGTTGGCAATGGAGTAGCTGCGCTTTTGACCCTCCTTTAAAAGAAAATCAATGTACTGGCCTGCTCGAAATTCAAAGGTTTCGGTTTGAGGCAGTTGCAGTTTTAGGAGCATCACATCGGGCGCTTTTTTCTCGGCCGAGATCAAACGCACGGGCATCTTTTTAACCACCGGCATCCCCACATCAAGCACTTGCCTGGACTCAAGCACGATGTCGCTGTGTGCGCTCGCACAGCACGTCAAGATGAACCCCTTGGCTGCATCCTCTGGGCTGAGCGCGCGCGCTTGGTGTTCTCCTTGAACGACCGTGCCGCTGATTTTTTTACAGCGACAAGATCCACAGGCCCCGTCCTTGCAACCATAGGGCAAGGAGACGCCTGCTTGAATGCCGGCCGATAAAATGTTGCCCCCTTCGGGAACGCTGAATTGGCGAGCGCTGGGTTCAATGGTGACTGTAAAAGGCATGGCAAGTGTTTGAAAAGAAAGACGCTAGAGCGGCTAAAGGAGGAAGAGGGTGTGTTGTGATTTTAACCCTTGAGCTGCTAAGGGTGCACAGCACTGGGTCGGGGCTTTGTTTTGGGCTCACCTCGTCAAGCCCAAGAGTGTGAGAGAATTTACCCGTGAATGGGTCTTGAGCGCTGCAGTGCTTGGGCTCTCGGCCCACCCCTTTTCCTTTGCCTCTCAAAAAGCCACAAGTGTCCATCAACGCCTCTTCCCTGGGCGCATTGCCCGCACGTTTTAGACGCCCCAGATTGTTGATCGTGGGTTGTGGTGATGTGGGTTTGAGAGCGCTGCCCAAACTCACCAAGTATTCACGCGTGGTGGTGCTCACCTCAAGCGCACAAAAAATACCAGCTTTTAGGCGCTTGGGTGTGACCCCCCTCATGGGCAATTTGGACCAGCCTGAAAGTCTCAGCAGGCTTGCAGGCCTTGCAGAGCGGGTCCTTCATTTGGCGCCCCCGCCAGCCCTGGGTGCCAAGGACAAAAGAACGCAATCTCTCTTGCGCGCCCTGTCCCTTCGAACCCCGCCGCAAAAGATCGTGTATGGCTCCACCACGGGGGTGTATGGCAACTGCTTGGGTCAATGGGTCAAAGAGACGCGAGCCGTGAATCCCCAAAGCGCACGTGCGCTTCGTCGCGTGGATGCTGAGCAGCAGTTGCGCTTTTGGGTGCGAAGGTCCTTGTCGGGTGTTGCGCTGAGTGTGCTCCGAATTCCAGGCATTTACGCCTTGGACAGAGAGGGTGGCACGCCCATCGACCGGGTTAAAAAAGGACTGCCTGTTTTAAGCGCAGACGAGGACGTCTTTACCAATCACATTCATGCACAGGACTTGGCCCGCGCGTGTGTGCTGGCTTTGTTCAAAGGGCAGACCTTGCAAGCCATTCATGTGTGTGACGACGCGCAAATGAAGATGGGTCAATACTACCGCTTGGTGGCGCAGTGGTTCCATTTGCCCGAGCCGCAGGCGATGCCTTTTGATGAGTTAAAAAATCACCTCAGTCCCATGCAGATGAGTTTCTTGTCCGAGTCGAGAAGGCTGGACAATTCAAAAATGAAATCGAGTTTGGGCCTGGTCCTGCACTACCCCACGCCCAAAGAAGGGCTTGGGCTTGGGGGCTCAGCGCAGCAGCTCACCTAAACGCCAGGGGCAATGCAATTGGGAAAGCGCCCCAAGGCTCAGCGTTGAACATTCGAAAGCGTGCTGAAGATGTTCTGTGCCTCTTTGGGCAAACAACGCCAGTACTGCCGACTTGCTTGCACTTGCCCACCTAAGCTCGCAGCGGCCTCCCATGTCCATCTGGGTTGGTACAAAATGGCACGGGCCAAGGCCACCAAATCGGCTTGTCCAGAGGCAATGATGTCCTCCGCTTGCTGGGCCTGGGTGATCAAACCCACTGCGATGGTGGAGAGCTGGGACTCGGCTTTGACGCGTGAGGCGAAGGGCACTTGGTAGTTGGGCACGGCCACAACCTTTTGTGCGCTGGAGACACCGCCCGAAGAGATGTGCACGAAATCCGCTCCCTGGGCCTTCAACTGAACGCTCAATTGAACGGTCTCCTCAGGTGTCCAGCCCCCGTCCACCCAGTCGTAGGCGGAGATGCGCATGCCCAGACTGCCCGTGTACTGGGCTCTGACGGCATTGAAGACTTCTAGTGGGAAGCGAATGCGGTTTTCAAAAGTGCCGCCGTATGCATCTGTTCTCTGGTTGGCCAGGGGGGAGAGAAATTGGTGGAGCAAATAGCCGTGAGCGGCATGCAACTCAATGGCGTCGATGCCAATGTCTTGCGCGAGCAGGGCCGCTTTCACGAAAGCGTCTTTGATGTCCTTCAAGCCCTGCAGGTCGAGTGCCAACGGTGAGCGCTCGTGGGCTTGGTGGGGCAGGGCTGAGGGCGCCAAGGTGTTCCAACCGCCTTGCTCCAAGCCGAGCAAGGCGCCGCCATCCCAAGGCGCTGCGCTCGAGGCTTTGCGCCCAGCGTGGCTCAGTTGTATGGCCACAGGCACGAGCGGCGCCAGTTGTCTGGCTCGGTGCAATTTGTCTTGCAATGCGCTTGCGGTCTTGTCATCCCACAAGCCCAGACAATGGGGCGTGATGCGCCCCTCAGGCGTGACACCCGTGGCTTCAATGATCATCATGCCAGCGCCTGAGTTCATCAAATTGGCCCAATGCATCAAGTGCCAGTCACTGGCGCATCCCTTGAGCGATGAGTATTGGCACATGGGCGCAATCACCACCCGATTGGCAAGCTTCAGGGGGCCTTTGGGTGAGCTGAGTTCGTAGGGGCTGAACAAAGAAGACATGGATGACGATCCGATCATGGCAAAGAAATAAAAAAACGGTGTGTGCTCATTGAGCTTCTATTTTGGCTTCGTGAATGGCTTTGGCCCATTTGGCGGTTTCAAGCTTGCTTCTTTGAGCCAAGGCGTCTGGGGTGCTGGGGTCGGCTTCAAAGCCCAGGTCCACGAAGCGATCAAGAATATCTTTGCTAGCGGCCGCGTTGTTGGACGCTTTGTTGAGTTTTAAGATGATGTCCTTGGGGGTGCCCGCAGGGGCAAAGCTTGCAAAGTAGGCGATCAACTCATAGCCTTTGAGCCCGAGGGCCTCGTTGACGGTGGGCAACTCAGGGATGGCTTTGGAGCGCTGTGTGGAGGTCACGGCCAAGCCGCGAATTTTGCCCGCTTTCACTTGGGGCAGCATCACAGCAAAGTCAGCGGTGAACATCATCACTTGGCCACCGATCAAATCGGTCATGGCATTGGGCCCACTTTTGTAAGGTATGTGATTCAAGTCCATGCCAGCCATCCCCGCCAGCATGGCGGTGGAGACCAGTTGTGAGGTGGAGGCGCTCGCGAAGGTCACCATGCCGGGTTTTTGTTTGGCCATGTTCACCAAGTCTTTGAGTGTTTTGGCGCTCACCTCATTGTTGACGGCCACAATCAAGGGCACCGAGCCCATGAAGGCCACGGGGGCAAAGGCGGTGTCTTGGTCGTAGGGGAGTTTTTTCATCAAGCTCTTCAAGGCCGCATTGGTGCTGTTGGTGCCAAAGAGCAAGGTGTAGCCGTCAGCGGGCGCTTTGGCCACAAAGTCCGCACCAATCATGCCGTTGACGCCCACCTTGTTTTCAACCACCAACGCTTGTTCCAACTCTTCGGACATTTTGGCGGCGAATGCGCGGCCAATTTGATCGGTGGCCGAGCCCGCAGCAAAAGGAATGACCACTTTGATGGGTTTGTTCGGATAGTTTTGAGCAAGCAAGCACGGGTTCAGCGTGAGCGCGATCAAGGCGCCCAAAACGCCGAGGGTCTTGGCCAATGCACCAAGCCATTGAGCGGGTCTGTGGGTGAAAGATATACGAAGGCGAGACATGTTGACACTCCAGTTGGGCAGAGAAACGTAGGGGCCAAAGAAAATTCAAAAAATTTGAAATTTTTCAGGGCCTAGAGGGTGCTTGGGCCAGTGCTTCACGTCAAGGCTTGCACGGCTTTGGGAGATTGTAGAGCCCGCAGCTTGTGTGTGACAACTTGGTATCTACCAGCATGTCGGCTGTTCTTGAGGCGGCGTGAGAAAGAATGAACGGGCTTTGCCAAAGAAAAAACCAGTTCATTTAGAGAAAAGAGGGGGGTCAAATGCACATGGATGCATTCCCTCTCACAAGGTGTCTTGAGGCACTCAAGACACGAGGGGCATTGGAGTCACTATAATGCGCAGGTGCTCTAAAAAGAGACCACAACACATGGAGCAATCCAATGGTGCCGAAGGCCGGAATCGAACCGGCACGGTGTTTTGCACCGGCAGATTTTGAATCTGCTGCGTCTACCTATTTCGCCACTTCGGCTAAAGCGTTGAAGACCTATATTATGACATATTCAAGAACGAAATTTCCAACTTTAGAAGAAGTGATTGGCAATACCCCCCTGGTTCGACTCCAAAGGGTGGAACAATCGTCTCTTTTACTCAACGCAAACGTGGTTTTGGGTAAATTGGAGGGCAACAATCCAGCCGGTTCGGTGAAAGATCGGGCCGCGGTGTCCATGATCGCGCGTGCCGAGGAGCGAGGAGAGATCAAGCCCGGGGACACGCTCATCGAGGCCACTTCGGGCAACACGGGCATTGCCTTGGCCATGGCTGCCGCCATCAAGGGCTACAAAATGATTTTGATCATGCCAGAGGATTTGTCCATTGAGCGGGTGCAAACCATGAAGGCCTTTGGCGCAGAGCTCTTGTTGACCCCCAAAGCTGGCGGCATGGAGCATGCACGCGATTTGGCCTTGAAGATGCAGTCCGAGGGCCAAGGCCGGGTGTTGGATCAATTTGGCAACGCAGACAATCCAAGAATACATTTTGAAACCACGGGCCCAGAGATCTGGCAAGCCACACACGGAGAAATCACTCACTTTGTCAGTGCCATGGGCACCACAGGCACGATCACCGGTGTCTCTCGTTATCTGAAGGCGCAAAACCCAGCGATTCGCATCATTGGGGCTCAGCCCTCTGAGGGATCAAGAATCCCAGGCATCCGAAAATGGTCCGCCGAATACATGCCCTCTGTTTACGATCCAAGGGGTGTCGATGAACTCGTCTATGTGAGCCAAACCGATGCAGAAGACATGTGTCGACGTCTTGCCAAAGAAGAGGGCTTGTTTGCAGGCATCTCGGCCGCAGGGGCGTGTTGGGTTGCGCTTGAAATCGCCAAAAAAGTTCAAAACGCCACCATTGTGTTCATCGTCTGTGACCGAGGAGATCGGTATTTGTCCACGGGCGTCTTTCCTGTATGAGTGCCTACACATATTGCCCCATGTGTCGAGCGACCTTGGCCCAGATTTCAAGGCCAGAGGACGGCAAAGAGGTGACGCGGCTGAGGTGCGGGGCGTGTGAGTGGACGCATTGGAACAATCCAACGCCCGTGTTGGGTGCCATTGTCGAGTGGCAGGGCAAGATTGTGCTTGCAAGAAACGCCGCATGGACCACACGGCGCTTTGCCTTGATCACCGGTTTCATGGAGGCCATGGAAAGCCCTGAAGCGGGCGTTGCCAGAGAGGTCAAAGAGGAGACCAACTTGGTGGTGAGCGAGGCGACTTTGGTGGGTGTGTATGATTTTCAAAAGAACAACCAAGTCTTGATCGTCTACCACGTGCAAGCGCATGGCGACATTGCGCTCAGTCAAGAGCTGCTTGAGTACAAACTGTACGATCCCAAAGACATCATTTGCTGGCCCTCTGGCACGGGATACGCCGTGGCGCAGTGGCAAAGGCAAAGAGGCATTGAGCCAGTTTTTAAAGCCTGGGAAGACCGAACAGAAAACGAATGAGGTGCTGCCTACGGCACGCCTGAACGATCAACAAAGCAAGAAACCATGAACATCCAACAAGAATTAGACACCTGCGGGCTCAATTGCCCTTTGCCCATTTTGAAAACAAAAAAAGCGCTCTCCACGATGCAAAGCGGAGAGATCTTGCGTGTGCGCTCAACAGATGCTGGGGCCACACGGGACTTCCAAGCCTTTGCCAAGCAAACGGGCCACGTGCTGCTTGAGCACTCGGTCAACGGTCAAGAGTTTGTCTTTCTTTTGCAAAGAAAATAAGCGGACAGTGCTTGGGGCGAGCAAAGGGCGCTGCTCGGGCTTTAAAGATCCGTTTTGAGCGCTTTCAAATAAGCGGCAAACGCTTGTGCAACTTCTGGGTGTTTCAAGGCCAACTCCACTGTGGCTTGTAGAAACCCCAATTTTGAGCCGCAGTCAAACCGTTTGCCCTGATAGTTGTATGCAATCACGCCCTCGTGCTTTAAGAGCTCAGAGATGCCGTCGGTCAATTGAATTTCACCCAATGCGCCTTTGCCTGCCGTCTTGATCATGTCAAAGATGCCAGGGGTCAAAATGTAGCGTCCTGCCACGGCCAGTCTCGAGTCGGTTTGCTCAGCCCTTGGTTTTTCAACAATGCGCTTGACTTGGGTTTTGCCCGGTTTGAGCAATTCGCCCGAGACGATGCCGTAGCGATGCACCTGTTCGCTTGGCACCTCTTGTACGGCCAAGACAGATTGATGTGTTTCAAAAAACACGTCTGCCATTTGGCTCAAGATGCCAGCCCCCGTCTCTTGGCCAATCATCAAGTCATCGGCCAGCAAGACCGCAAAGGGCTCTTGGCCAACGAGCTTTTCTGCGCAAAGCACCGCATGACCCAGCCCCAAAGCGCGAGGCTGGCGAATGTACGAGCACAGCATGTCAGCGGGCTGCACCTCTCGGATCAAAGACAACAAGGCGGCCTTGCCCGCCATCTCGAGTTCATTCTCCAACTCATAAGCCGTATCAAAGTGATCTTCAATGGCCCGTTTGCTTCTGCCGGTCACAAAGATCATGTGCCGGATCCCCGCTTGATAAGCTTCCTCCACGGCGTATTGGATCAAAGGCTTGTCAACGATTGGCAGCATCTCCTTGGGCTGCGCTTTGGTGGCCGGCAAGAAACGAGTGCCCAGGCCCGCAACGGGGAACACGGCTTTGTTCAGTGTCATTGGATTCAAGGCCTTTGAGCCTGTCTTTGGGTTGGTCATTTATGCGGACAAGCGTTTGAGTTGATCTTTGATTTTCAGCAAAGTGGAGGCGAACTCTTGAATGCGCTGCTGCTCTTGTTCTATGACCTTTGGGGGCGCTTTGGCAACGAAGGCCTCGTTGCTGAGCTTGGCTTGCGCTTTGGCCAGTTCGGTCTCCAGTCGCAAGGCCTCTTTACCGAGCCTGGCGCTCTCAGCCGCTTTGTCAATTTCAATGAACAAACACACCCTTGATTCGCCCAAGACGGCCACAGGCGCGTTCTCAGCCGCCGCTTGCCAGGCCGACTCGTCTGAGAAGACTTTGATGTCTTGCAGTTTGGCCAGGCTTTTGAGCACTGGGGCCAGGTGCTCAACGAAGGCGCGCTCCTCTGCGTTGCCCACCAAAATGTACAAAGGCACTTTGGTCGCTGGAGAGATGTTCATCTGCCCTCTCAAGTTGCGACAGCCCTCGACCCAAGCCTTTAATTGCGCAATGGTGCTTTCTGCCTTGTCATCGATTTTGCCCGGTTGTGAGACGGGGTAGTCGCAAACGCTCACCGACGCTTTGTCTTGACCCGCTGGCCAAAGGCCAGCGACAGGCGCCACCTTTTGCCACAACTCTTCGGTGATGAAGGGGATCAAAGGGTGGCTCAAACGAAGAATGGCCTCCAAGGTGCGAATCAAGGTGCGCCTCGTCGCACGGGCTTCTTGGGGGCTGCCGTGTTGAATTTGTACTTTGGCGATTTCAAGGTACCAGTCACAAAACTCGTTCCAGACAAATTCATAAATGGCATTGGCCACCAAATCGAGCCGGTAGTCTTTGAAGCCTTGCTCGACCTCGGCCTCCACGCGTTGCAGCATGGAGCTCATCCAGCGGTCGGCTTGACTGAATTGCATGTAGCCGTGAAAGGGGCCGCCCGGTGCGCATTGCTCTTTGCTGTGCTTTTCTAGGCCACAGTCCTGCCCCTCACAATTCATCAGCACAAAGCGCGTTGCATTCCAAAGTTTGTTGCAAAAGTTGCGATAACCCTCGCATCTCTTGGGGTCGAAATTGATGCTGCGACCCAAAGAGGCAAGCGCGGCAAACGTGAATCGCAAAGCATCGGCGCCGTAGGCGGGAATGCCTTGTGGAAACTCCTTCTCTGTGTTTTTCTTCACCTGAGGAGCTGTCTCAGGGCGCCTGAGTCCGGTGGTTCTCTTGGCGAGCAAGGGCTCGATCTCTATGCCATCGATCAAGTCCACAGGGTCGAGCACATTGCCCTCGGACTTGGACATTTTTTTGCCCTGCGCATCTCGCACCAAACCATGGATGTACACATCCTTGAAGGGGACTTTGCCCGTGAAGTGCGTGCTCATCATGATCATGCGAGCGACCCAAAAGAAAATGATGTCGTAGCCCGTGACCAACACAGAGCTTGGCAAATACAGATGAAAATCTTCGTCCTCTTTGGGCCAGCCCAAGGTGGAGAAAGGCACCAAGGCAGAGGAGAACCAGGTGTCCAAGACATCGGCGTCTCGGGTGAGGCGCTTTTGAGGGCCCGCTTGCGCTTGCGCTTGCTCAAGCGTTTCGGCCACATAAACGTGCCCCTCCTCATCGTACCAAGCTGGAATTTGATGTCCCCACCACAGTTGACGACTGATGCACCAGTCTTGAATGTTTTTCATCCACTGGTTGTAGGTGTTCACCCAGTTTTCGGGCACAAATCTCACCTGTCCGGATTCAACCGCGTGGATGGCCTTGTCAGCAATGGAGCGCCCCGTGGGGTCGAGTTGGCTGCTTTGGGTCATGGCCACAAACCACTGATCGGTGAGCATGGGCTCAATGATCTGGCCGGTTCTCTCGCACCTGGGAACCATCAAGGTGTGCGGTTTGACTTCGACCAAGAGACCCGCTGCTTTCAAGTCGCTCACAATCTGTTCGCGCGCTTTAAAGCGGTCCAGGCCTTGGTAGGCTTTTGGGGCTTGGTCATTGACGCTTGCGTCCAAATTGAAAATATTGATTTGTGGCAATTGGTGCCGCTGACCGACTGCAAAGTCATTGGCATCGTGCGCTGGGGTCACTTTCACAACCCCAGTGCCAAATGCTTTGTCCACATACGCATCGGCAATCACGGGAATCAATCTGTCACACAAGGGCAAATGCACGCGCTTGCCAATCAAATGCTGGTAGCGGGTGTCCTCAGGGTTCACCATCACCGCCACATCGCCCAGCATGGTTTCGGGTCGAGTGGTGGCCACCACCAAGCGCTCGTTAGAGCCCTCGAGCGGGTAGGCTATGAGCCACATATGGCCTTTTTCTTCTTGGCTCTCAACCTCCAAATCAGACACGGCGGTCTTTAAAATGGGATCCCAATGCACCAATCGTTTGCCGCGGTAAATGAGCCCCTCGTTAAAGAGTTGAACAAACGCCTTTGTCACGACCTCACTTCTGGGTTCATCCATGGTGAAGTACTCTCGGCTCCAGTCCACACTGTCACCCATGCGGCGCATTTGCTGTGTGATGGTCTTGCCGCTCTTGTCCTTCCACTCCCAAACTTTAGAGATGAAGTTTTTCCTTGAAACCTCCTCCGTGGGACCTAGGGTGTGCCTAGACAACCCTTGCTCTTGGAGTTGTCTCTCCACCACAATCTGTGTTGCAATGCCCGCGTGGTCGGTGCCAGGAATCCAAGCCGTGTTGGCGCCCGACATGCGGTGGTAGCGCGTCAAACTGTCCATGATGGTTTGGTTAAAGGCGTGCCCCATGTGCAAAGTGCCTGTGACATTGGGGGGTGGGAGTTGAATGGCAAAGGAGGGCGCCCCCTTTTTGGCCATTTGTGTGCCTTTGTAGCCCGCAATGCTGTAGCCTCTGGCTTCCCATTCAGGACCCCAGTGGGCTTCAATTTGAGCCGGTTCAAATGATTTGGACAGACTTTGCAAGGCGGGTTGATCGATCGGAGCAACGGGTGCAGAGGATTCTTTGGAGGCAGCGTTCATAAAGACCCAGGACGGCAGAAAAAGAAAAAGTACGACATGTACAAAACCACTCAAGGACCGCTTGGGGTCCTTTTGGGCACAGACCCCATCATTTTACTCGGCCTTTGCGCAGCAGTCGGGGCCCAAAGCGCTGCAGACCTTGCCAGGTTCAGGCAAGAAACAATGGTTTTTGAGGCTCAAAACCCTATGTTTTTGAGATTTCAGGTCGGTCGTTTCTCTCGGGCTTGAGTTTGGCGTGTGAGCCATTGGCCGCTTTTTCGGCCCTCCAGGCCTCTTTTCTTTGGGTCCACTGCTGGAGGCGTTCGTGGGCGGTCAAACTCTCTTGGTGCATGGTGTCTTTGCTGCCAGTTTGAACCGTCAACTCCAGGCGAATGCCATTGGGGTCAAAGAAGTAAATGCTTTTAAACACATGGTGATCGGTCACCCCCAAGACCTCAACACCGTGGGCCTGGAGACGCTCTTTTGCGCGCTCGAGTTCACTCTGCGTGTCCACCCGAAAGGCGATGTGGTTGACCCAAATGGGTGTGTTGGGAGAGGGCAGCGCCGCCTCGTCATCGCCCAGGTCAAAAAAGGCAATGAAGGAGCCGTCCACAAGGCGAAAGAAAAAATGCGTGTACGGGCAATACTCCCCGGTGCTTGGCACATGGTCGCTTTGAATGATGTGGTACAAAGGCAGGCCCAAGATGTCTTCGTAAAAGTGGCGTGTTTGCTCTGCGTCTTTTGCGCGGTAGGCGTAGTGGTGCAACTGCTGGATGGGGACCGCCCCAGGGATTGAAGGCGTGGAGGAGGACAATGGGTTGAGCATCTCTTGGGGGGTGGGCATGGCTGTTGATCCGCTAAAACAAACTGACTTGAAGTGTAAGCCAACACGAAGCATATGTGTGATCAAAAAGACAAAAATTGCCTCATAAAAATGGCCTTGTATTTCGCGCACAAATTAAAGGGGTTTTTGCCCTTTTGAGCTTGGATTGAGTTAATCTACGCGTGGGCGACAGACGCCATAAGGTGAGTGGGCGGTCAAGTTGCAGGGTTGCGACCCGTCCCTTCATCGCTGATGGCTTCGCCCAAGCTTAAAAGAAAGAACAAAACATGTCCGCACTCAAGGGCTCCAAGACTGAGAGCAATTTAAAAGACGCCTTTTCTCAGGAGTCTCAAGCCAATCGCCGCTATTTGTATTTCGCCAACAAAGCCGATATTGAAGGGCAACAAGACGTGGCCGCTTTGTTTCGCTCCACGGCAGGCGGGGAGACCGGACATGCGCACGGCCACTTGGAGTGGCTCGAGCAGTGCTCAGACCCGGTCACCGGTTTGCCCATTGGGTCGACGCGGGACAATTTGGCCGCCGCAGTGGCAGGGGAGACCCATGAATACGCCGACATGTATCCCGGTATGGCCAAAACCGCAAGAGATGAAGGCTTTGATGAAATCGCAGACTGGTTTGAAACACTCGCCAAGGCTGAGCGCTCACATGCGACACGGTATACCAAAGCACTCTTGGCCTTTGTCGATTGAGCGCTGAGCAACTTCAAGAGCCACTTTCAATGCACGCACGATGAAAACGCACGGCCACATCAGTGCTGAGAGCTTGATGACCCTTGAGGCCTACGCCAAGTACAGGCGAGAGCACCATCGAGACATCATGCGCGTGCGCCAACTCAGAAGCGTCTCTTTGGGCGAGCACATGCACGTGCAGTTTGAAAGCGAGTACACCATTCGCTACCAAATCCAAGAAATGCTCAGAATTGAGCGCATCTTTGAAGAAAAAGAGATTCAGGCCGAAATTGATGCCTACGCGCCTCTTGTGCCAGAGGGCTCGAATTGGAAAGCCACCGTGCTTTTGCAGTTTCCCGATCCTCAGGTGCGACGCGCGCAGTTGGCTCGACTCATCGGCGTGGAGGACCGTTTGTTTGTACAAACGCAAACCTCCTCCAAGGTCTTCGCCATTGCCGATGAGGACTTGGCGCGAGAAAGCGCAAAAAAAACATCCGCGGTGCACTTTGTTCGTTTTGAGTTGAGCCCGCAAATGGTGGCGGATGTGAAAGCAGGCGCCGGCGTGACGCTTGGGTGTGACCATGCACAGTGCACGCAGGCGCTGCCGCTTTCACATCAGCTCTTGTCCTCTTTGTTGCAAGACCTCCATTGAGATGCACGACAAATGTCGGATGTGGGGTTCAATGGGCGCATTTAAGCGCGCCAATCGTGTGCAATTCAAACTAAAATACAAACATCTTTTTGAATGGCCAGAGCTTGTCTTGCGCACCTTAGAAAATGCTTTTTTTACTGTCCCCCGCCAAAACACTCGACTTTGAGTCTGCACTGAGCAAGCCCGCCTTGCGCTTTGAGCCAGAGTTGCCTGCTTTTTTAGATCAAACCCTGTCCCTGGTGTCGCATTTAAAGAAGATGAAGCCCGAGCAACTCTCGGCCTTGATGTCCATCAGTGAGCCTTTGGCGAAACTCAATGCTGAGCGCTTCAAGTCCTTTGCAGCTGAGTTCAGTGAAAAAAACGCAAGGCCAGCCTTGATGGCATTCAATGGCGACGTCTATGAGGGCTTGGATGCAAAGAGCCTGGATTTAAAGGGTCTGCGTTTTGCTCAGTCCCATGTGCTGATTTTGAGTGGGCTCTACGGCGCCTTAAAACCCATGGACTGGATGCAAGCTTATCGTTTGGAGATGGGCACGGCTTTGGTTCAAGGCGGCTTTAAAAACCTGTATCAATTTTGGGGGGCAAAAATTGCCGATCATTTGAACGACTTGCAGGCCCATCAAAGCGCGCCCACCCTTGTCAACTTGGCCTCTCAGGAATATTTTAAAGTGATCGATCGCAAGGTGTTGAAGGCTCGGGTGATTGATTGCGTGTTTGAAGATGAAAAGGACCACAAGTACAAGGTGATCAGTTTCTTTGCCAAAAGGGCCCGAGGTCTCATGCTGCGCTTTGCCATCGATCACAAAATCAAGAACCCCCAATCACTCAAAGACTTTGATTATGAGGGTTACCAATTTCACTCGCCCACGTCCTCCGAAGACCATTGGGTCTTTAGACGCGCCCAGAACACATGAGCAGGGCTGCCCTTGGTCGCAATAGCGCCATGTGGCACCAACTTGAGTCCGAATAAAAAAATGAAATTACATGCGAATGGCATTGAGATTGAATACGCCGTCCACGGTCGCCCAGAGGATGAACCCATTTTATTGATCATGGGCTTGGGGTTGCAGTTGGTGTCTTGGCCGCCCCTGTTCATTGAGTCCTTGCTCAAAGCCCATTACCAAGTGATTGTCATGGACAACCGTGACAGTGGACTGTCCAGTGAGATGAGGGACGATCAAACCCCCAATTTGTTTTGGATGGGTGTGAAAGACAAATTGGGTCTGAGCTCCAAAGTCCCCTACACCTTGAGCGACATGGCGCTGGATTGTGTGGGTGTTTTGGATGCATTGAAGATCAAAAAAGCCCACATTCTGGGCCTGAGCATGGGGGGCATGATTGCGCAGCGCATGGCCATTCATCACCCCGAGAGAGTTCTCAGTTTGATCAGCATCATGAGCACCAGTGGTGCCCATGGCTTGCCCAAACCCGACCCCACCTTGCTGCAAAACTTGTACATGCCTGTCACGGGTGGGCAGGGTTTTGAAGCCTGGGTGGACAAGGCCCTTCAGTCCATGCAAATGATCACAAGCCAGGCCTTTCAAGACGATCTCTCCGATGTGCGATCACGCGTTGAGATGGCGCTTGCGAGAAGTTATCGACCCATGGGCATCTTGAGGCAAACTGCAGCGGTCATGGCAGACGCCGAGCGGGCAGACTTGTTGCACTTGATCAAAGCGCCCACCTTGGTGATTCACGGCACGCACGATCCTTTGGTGCCCATAGAATGTGGGCGCGATACGCACAAACGAATTGTGGGCTCCCTCTGGGTGGAAATTGAAGACATGGCGCATGACTTGTCCAATAAGTTGACGCCTGTCTTGTTGTCGCCGGTGCTGACGTTTTTGAAGTCGCACGCCACGCAACACACCTCATAAAAGTCAAACCCGAATCAACGCATGAACTCACCTGAACAATCCGCATTGGGTCAACCCACACAGTACGTGGATCACTACGATCCTTCGCTTCTCTATCCATTGCCCAGACAGGCCAAGAGAGATGAGCTGGGACTGCGACAAGCCCCAGATGGGCGCAGTGTGCTGCCCTTTATGGGGGCGGACATTTGGACGGCCTACGAACTCAGTTGGCTCAATCTCAAAGGCAAACCCCAAGTGGCGCTGGCGCGTTTGGTGATTCCTTGCGAGAGTCCTTGCATCATCGAGAGCAAGTCCATGAAGTTGTATTTCAACAGTTTTAGCCAGACCCCATTTGCAAGTGCACAAGAGGTTCAGCAAAAAATGGTCCAAGACTTGTCGGCTGGCGTTTGGCAGTTGAGCGGGGACGCTCAAAAGTCCTCTCTCGCGACTGCCCCGGCTGTTTTGGTGGAGATGATTGAGCCCAGGGATTTCAGGGCGCAAAAGATCGAAGAGCTCAGCGGTGTGGATTTGGACCGTTTGGACATTGAGTGCAACACGTACCAGCCGGCCCCCCATTTGTTGAGCGCACAGTTTGACCGCGCGCCGGTCAGTGAGGTCTTGTGCTCACAACTTTTAAAGAGCAACTGTTTGGTCACGGGTCAACCCGATTGGGGCTCGGTTCAGATTGCCTACACGGGGCCGCAAATTGATCAAGCCGCGCTGCTTGCTTATTTGATCAGTTTTAGAGAGCACAATGAATTCCATGAGCAGTGCGTTGAGCGTGTGTTCATGGATGTCTGGACCCGGTGCAAGCCCAGCAAGTTAAGTGTTTATGCTCGCTATACGCGCCGCGGGGGCTTGGACATCAACCCTTTTAGGACCAGCCATCCTCAGGCGCTGCCACCTTTGATGCGAACGGCCAGACAGTAAAAAAGTCCTTGTCTGCTGTGCGTGCACTGCAGCAGTCACGGCTTTGAGCCGTTTTTTTGATTGCCGCAGTGAGGCACATTGAGCGGCTTGTCCCTGCATTTTTAATGGCCTTCGAACGGGGCGCTGTTTGAAACCCTGGGGCGCTAGGGGCCGGACTTCTTTCTTGATCGAATATTGAGCATTTCAACGCAGACTGAAAATGCCATTGCAAAATAAATGTAACCCTTGGGGATGTGATGTTCAAACCCCTCGGCAACGAGCACGACGCCGACCACCACTAAAAAGCTAAGCGCTAGCATTTTGATGCTTGCATGCTTGGAAACAAAATCACCGATATCGCGAGCAAACAGCATCATGAGCCCCACAGAGACAATGACGGCGGCAATCATGATTTCAACTTGGTCGACCATGCCAACCGCAGTGATGATGGAGTCAAGGGAGAAAACGATATCGATGACCATGATTTGTAAAATCACAGACGTCAGTGTGTTCTTTGAGTTGCTTGACTGTCCATTGTCCCCTCCCTCCAATGTTTGATGGATCTCGGTTGTGCTTTTCCAGATCAAAAACAAGCCGCCTAACAGCAAAATTGAATCTCTGCCAGAGATTTCATGTCCAAGCAATGTGAACATCGGCGCAACCAAGCCAACGATCCACGATAGAACCAAAAGCAGGCCAATGCGCATGAACAAAGCCATGGACAAACCAATGCGTCGAGCTGTTTCACGCTTATCTTTTGGGAGTTTGTCGACAAGAATAGAAATGAAAATGATGTTGTCAATGCCTAGCACCAATTCCAAAGCAGTTAGAGTGGCAAAGGCGATCCAAGCTTGCGGGGAGTAGATGATGTCCATGGGTGGTGATGTGTTGGTGTTATTTGGCGTCTTGCAGTGCTGCAATACGTTCTTCAAGAGGAGGGTGGCTGGCAAATAGCTTGTCCAAATCACCAGCAATGCCCATGGCCGATAGACTGGCGGGTAGCGAGCCTGTTTGCATTTGTCCCAGGCGATGGAGCGCGCTGATCACGGGCTCCTTTTTCCCCAGCAATTGGGCGGAGCCCTCATCTGCTCGGAACTCACGTTGGCGGCTGAACCATGCAACGATGATGCTTGCGACAAAGCCCAGTGCAATGTCTAGCAAGAAACTTGTGAGGTAATAGCCCCACCCAGGCCCCCTGGATTCATCGTCCTTGCCGCGTGTGAGCTTGTCGACAAAGTACCCAATCAATCGACTCAAGAACACCACAAAGGTGTTGAGCACGCCTTGAATCAGGGTCAAGGTGACCATGTCACCATTTGCAATGTGTGCAATTTCATGGCCCAAAACGGCCTCAATCTCATCTCGGGACATGCCTTGCAACAAACCCGTTGAGACAGCAACCAAGGCCGCATTTTTGAAGGCGCCTGTTGCAAATGCATTGGGTTCGCCATCAAAGATCGCCACCTCAGGCATTTCAATGCCTGCGCGCAGAGATAATTTTTTGACTGTTTCTAAAATCCACGCTTCATCTGCATTGCGAGCTTGGGTGATGAGCTCTGCACCTGTAGAAATTTTGGCCATCCACTTGCTCATCAGCAAGGAGATAAAAGCGCCTCCACATCCCATGAGCATTGAAAATAACAACAGGGCATTGAGATTCAAGCCAGCGGCCGCCAGGTAATTGTTCACGCCGAGCAAGCTTGCAACAATGCCAAGCAATGCAACAACAGCTAGGTTGGTCAGCAGAAAAAGGAAAATTCGCTTCATGTGAAATCCTTTCTATTGTCTATCGCGTTTGATAAAAAATTGATCGCTTGCTCAAGCATTGCCAAGTCGATTCTCTAAATACGATCATATGTATGTCAATAAACTATTTCAATGAAAATTGAGAATAACCTTAGAAAAACTGAGTTTATTGATAATTGTTTTTAATCAGTCCATGGAGCAAAAAAATGAAGCCATCTAACGGATCAAAATTATTGAGTCATTGGGCTTTGCTTGTTCCACTCTTGAGCTGTGCAAGCCTGGTTGGCTTTTTAAGTCTTTCTTTGGTGTCTTATTGGTCAATACTTGCTTTTGTCATCATGATGATGGCGGTCATCGCTTCTGTTCATCACGCTGAATTGATTGCACATCGTTTGGGTGAACCCTATGGCACTTTGGTGCTTGCGCTCGCAGTGACGGTCATTGAGACGGCCTTGATCTTGTCCATCATGTTCATGCAAGGAGGTAAAAACCCAAGCCTGCCGAGAGACACAGTTTATGCGGCCGTCATGATCATTTGCAATGGTGTCGTGGGCTTGTCTTTGCTCATTGGAGGCGTCCATCACAAAGAGCAATTGTTTCGCATTGAAGGCACGGGTTCAGGGTTTGCTGCTTTGGCCACATTGTCGGTGTTGGTGCTTGTGATGCCTCTCGTGACAACCAGTTCACCTGAGGGGACTTACACAAATGCGCAGTTGTTGTTTGTGGCGATTTCTTCGCTTTCGCTTTGGCTTGTATTTGTGTTTATTCAAACCGTGCGACACCGCGACTACTTTTTACCAACCGATAACATGGATGACAAGTCAGCGCATGCCGCGCCTCCTACGGCCTTACAAGCATGGTCAAGTCTGTTCTTGATGGCTTTGTCCTTGGTGTGCGTGGTGGGTTTTGCAAAAATACTCTCCCCTGCCATCCAATCCTTGGTCGCTCTTTATCAAGCACCAGAGGCGACTGTGGGTATTGTTATCGCGCTCATTGTTTTGTTGCCAGAAACCTATGCCGCACTCAGGGCTGCAAAGGCAAACAGGCTTCAAACAAGCATGAATCTAGCGATTGGCTCCGCATTGGCAAGCATTGGCCTAACGATACCTTTGGTCGTCTTGGCATCTGTTGTTTTTAAGTTTGACTTGATGTTGGGTGTTGATGCCAAAGATGAAGTGCTCTTGGCCCTGACCTTTTTGGTGGGAACCATCACTTTAGGATCTGGTAGAACCAATGTGATGCAAGGTGCAATTCATTTGGTGTTGTTTGCTGCTTTTTTGTTCTTGACACTGGTGCCCTAGAAATAAATGTAGGCCTCTTGCATGGTCCTTGGCTGTCAAACAATCTATGGGTGTGGAGGTCATTGATGTGGTGGGTGTTTTGTCAAAATTTCAAGTGAGCAGCGTTCACTTTGACTGCTGCAAAGAGTTGCTGATCACTTGAGAAAATCAAATGCCCTGGCCTGCATGTCAAGCCCTTGGGTCAGCAGAAGATCGAGTTGCTCTACATTCATGAATCGAAGTGGCATTGGACCCTTCGCAGGCGTTAAGCTGTTCAAAGGTGGCATGCATTTTTGACGCCTTGAAGAGTGGTGGCGCAAGCTTTAGGTGTTTTTACCGGCAGAACAGTCGGTCAGTGGTCATGTTTTTTTGGTGTCACTTCAATCTTGCTTGTGGCAATAGATTGATCTGTAGGGTCTTGCGTGGTTTTGATGTGTTCGACATTGGATGCAGGCATGCACATTTTTGCGCCATCCCAAACTTGGCCACACCAACAGATGCCCTCAAGATTGATGAGGCACGTACCAGTTCCGCAGCACCTTGGATCGTTGTTCAATGGGATTCCAATCTTTTGTTTGAATGACTTTAAAAAGCAGTCCAGAGCGCTTGTGAAATCGCCCCTAGGGCATATTTTCTGTTTTTTTTCAATGCCAGGCAAGGTGTTTTGTGATTGTTCGAGGATGCTTTTTTCAATTCATCACAAGAGCTGGTTTGAGGCGTCAGGTGGCCCTGCTCCAGTGATATCAAACCGATGGGTTGTTGAAAAAATGATATCCATGTTCCTTAGAAATCAAACCCCAATTGTTCAGGTGCTATGGACTCGCCTGCAAGTTTCTTTTTGGGGCGGGGAGCGCTGCGGCGCGAGGCGTGCTTGTCGATGACGGCTTTGTTTGCAATGCGCACGTCCGAATTTTTGCGACGAGCATGCACTTTCTCCTTGGCATCCCGTGTCGCCAACGCCAAATCAACCAGTGGCTCAGGCATGTCCAACGGATTGGACACACCATTGGCGTGCATCAAATCTTGGCGCATTTTCCAGGGTTCAAAAAGCCATGCATCCGGGAGGGCCTTCATTGCAGGAAGCCAGCGCCTTACAAAGATGCCTTTGGGATCGTGATCTTGGGCTTGTTTGATGGGGTTGTAAACGCGGGTTAAATTGATGCCTGTGGTGCCCGATTGCATTTGCATTTGGCTCCAGTGGATCCCTGGTTCATAATCTAAAAACTGTGTGGCCAGCCACTCGCCCACAGGGCGCCAATGCAGCCACAGGGGATACGCCGCAACGGAGACCAGCATGGCCCGCATTCGAAAATTCAGCCATCCCGTTTCTCTTAGCATGGTCACACTGGCGTCAACCATGGGCCAACCGGTTCGAGCCGCTTTCAGGGCTTCAAAATACATTGGATTCAATGCGTGTTCTCGCAAATCATCGTATCCGCGGTGCATGTTGCGCATTTCGATGGCGGGTTCGCTCTCGAGCTTTTGAATGAAGTGGCAATGCCAGTAAAGGCGACTCACAAAGGCCGTTAAACCTGCGCGGTGGCGGCTCGCTTGAGCGGGCAGGAGAGCCAGGCATGCCCGAGTTTCTTGCACCACTTCTCGCATGCTGATACAACCATAGGCCAGATAGGCAGAAAGGCGTGAGCAAGCATTGGGTGCCGACAAGGGTGAAGAAATGCCCCCGCGATAGCCAATGCTGCGGGCGTTCAGGAAATTGTGGAGTGTCTTCAATGCTTGAGGGCGCCCCCCCCGTTGTCTCAAGGGGGGGTTGTGCTCCAAGTGGGCGGGGGCGGTCATTGATAAGGGTTCCAGGCAAGCTTGGCGCCAAAAAGTCAATGATTCAATGTTTACTCTGGGTGAGGCCATGTGTCGCTCCCACTCGCCTTGCCAGACATTTCGATCTTTGAGACGCCGCACAACGCCAAACTGTGCAAATTCTGTCCATGCCAGGTCTTTGGACTTGCACCATGCGGCCACTTGAAGGTCGCGTCGATAAGTAAATCCGTTGCCTGTTTCTTCGTGTGAATAAAGCCCAGTAAAAGGCTCGGTTCGCCAAATGCGTTCCAGCACATCGGTCATTTCTCCCGTGTGGATCTCAATGCATCCACCCAGCTTGCGAAAATGTCTGTCAAGTGCTTGCAAGGACTCCCGCACGAATTCAAAGTGCTGAAGCGCGCAATCGGGTTGCAGCCAAAAATTGGGCTCAATCACATAGATGCAGCGCACAGGCCCTTTTTGTGAGGCTTGTGCAAGGGCCGCATGATCTTGCCATCGCAAATCGCGTTTGAACCAAACCAAAGAATAAGTCAAGGGTGCTTTTCGCGAGGGTTTAAAACGCAAGCCAAGACATTAACGCTCGCCATTCACTGATTGGAGTTGATCAAGGCTTGCAAACGCAAGAGCCCGCATATGGGTGCTCTCAAGAATGACCGCTGGCGCAACGCCTGCATCAAAAGCTTCCTTCCATCTCAATGCGCACAAGCACCAGCGATCCCCGGCCTTCAATCCCTTGAATCGGTGCTCAGCGCGTGGCGTGGAGAGGTCATTGCCTTGCTCAAGGGAGAAGTCCAAAAACGCCTGCGTCATTTTTGCGCAAATGACATGACTGCCTGAGTCCTCTTCGTCGGTGTTGCAACACCCGTCTCGGAAAAACCCTGTCAATGGGTCGTAGGAGCAGGGGATCAGTGGTGTGCCAAGTACGTTCAAGGCGTCTTTGTTCATTGTGGTGCTTTCATGATGAGTGACTTGATCAGTCCATCGCAGGCCTCTTCGACCAAATCCAAGACTTGTTCAAAGCCTTGATCGCCGCCGTAGTAGGGGTCTGGAATTGCCGAAGCTTGTGAAATTTGTAAAAACTCAGTGAGGCCTCGTATTTTGTGACGGTGCTTTGGGGCGCAACGCTCTTCAAGCAATGCCCGGTTGTCCCAATCCATCGTGATCAGCAGATCGAAGGCCTCAAAATCTTTGTCCTCGACAGCTCTGGCTCGCATGTGCGAGAGGTCATACCCCCTTTTGAGTGCGTGGCCTTGGGTGCGGCTGTCAGGCGGTGAATGGGGGTGGAAGTTGTGTGTGCCTGCTGAGTCAACATGCACATGGTCGGCCAGTGCAAGATCTGTCAATTTCTTTTTTAAAACCCCCTCAGCCGTGGGGCTGCGACAGATGTTGCCCATGCAGACAAAAAGAATCTTTAGCTTAGAAGGCTGCGTTGCATGTGACACGGCAACTCCTGTTCACGTTGGGGTTCGCTAGACATGGTTGAGGATGATTTTTTCACGGAAACAACAAGCCGTGATGAACGCATCCTGTTCGGGTTCGGGTTTGGGTTCACTTCAATGGGCCATCCAATGAAGCCCATTGACCGCGTGAGGCATGCGTGCAAAACGACATTTGAGGCCAAGTGATGCTGAGAAAAAGTCATGCTCAAGCGCTCAACGGTGCGAACAGTGCAAGTGTAAAAAATCTTTGCTTTTCATGCGCTCTTTGCGCCAAATACAATTCTTTCCGTAAGGCTTTCATCTCCAAAGAGCACTTGACGCGTGCCGCGCTTCACGACTCACCCAGCCAGTTGGCTTGAACGGGTCTTGACCGAGTCAGACCCGTGGCCTGTGCGTCTTGTGCATCAAGCGTTTTGGGCTCCAAGGACGAGACCCTGACGCCCAGGAGTCGAAAGCGTCGAGTCAAATCGATGCGCTTTAAGCATTGAGAGGCCGCCTGGCGAATGTCTTGGGCTTGGTCAATGGCCACTTCAAGGGTCTGGTCTCGCGTGACGACTTTGAAATTATCGTACTTGATCTTCACGCCCACTGTTTTACCCCTCACCTGTTTTCGCTGTAAATCCAAACTCACTTGTGTGCACAGGCGCGTGAAAATCTCTCCCAGCTCTTGTCTGTCTTGTGTCACCAAGAGGTTGCGCTCAAAGGTGGTCTCGCGACTCATGGAGACGGGGTCGCTGTGTGTTTCAAGCGCTCGATCGTCTTGCCCTCTGGCCACCGAATACAACCAAGCGCCATATTTTTTGCCAAACGAGGCGATCAAGGTGTCCATGGACCGAGTCGCCAAGTCGCCAATGTTCTGGATGCCCAAAGACTTTAATTTTTCATCTGCTTTGGGGCCAATGCCGTTGACCTTTTTGCAAGGCAAGGGCCAAATCTTTGACTCCAAATCAGACGCCAACACAATGCTGATGCCATTGGGTTTGTTGAATTCACTGGCCATTTTGGCGAGCAATTTGTTGGGGGCCACGCCAATGGAGCAAGTCAGTCCCGTGGCTTGAAAGATGCTTCTTTGAATGAGCTTGGCCATGGACAAGCCGTTGTCTCGCTGGCCCCCAGGCACGTGCGTGAAATCCAAATACACCTCATCCACGCCCGTGTTTTGCATCACCGGACAGATCTCTAAGACGAGCTCTTTGAATCGCTGCGAGTAATGCCGGTATTGATCAAAGTCAACGGGCAAGAGATAGGCCTGAGGGCACAGTTGTGCCGCCTTCATGAGTCCCATGGCCGAGCCCACGCCAAAGCTGCGAGCGGCGTAAGTCGCGGTGGTGATCACCCCTCGGCCCACATAATTCTTAAGTTGTGGAAATTCATTCAAGGGTGTTTTGGCATCCCAATCGGCTGGGTCAACCCCATTGAGCTGTTTGAGCATGCTCTTTTTGCCGCCCCCAATGACCACGGGCAGGCCCTTGAGTTGAGGGTAGCGCAGCAACTCCACGGAGGCATAAAAAGCATCCATGTCCAAGTGCGCGATGCGTCTCTTGAAGCCGGGTGTTTGGAGCCAAGCCTCCGGTGAATTTGGCAGCACGCCTTGCTGTGAAACGCCGCCTTGGGGTTCAGGCTTGAAGTCGGCAAGCGGCAAGCCAAAGACCGCCTCAAAGCTGTCTGTGTCCCCTTGCTTTAACGGGCTTGAAGGGGGTTCAAGCTTTTGCATGGTGTTCTCGGGGGTCAAACCCAGGGAGAAAAACTGCCGGGCAACAAAATAGAGGCGTCCACATCCTTGACCTGTGTGCGACCACAAAAGGCCATGCTGAGCGCCAATTCGTTGTGGATGATTTCAAGCACCTTGTCCACGCCGTGCTCGCCCATGGCACCCAGGCCATACAGCATGGAGCGACCAATGTAGGTGCCCTTGGCCCCCAAGGCCAGGGCTTTCAAAACGTCTTGACCCGAGCGAATGCCCCCGTCCATGTGCACCTCGATGTCTTGGCCCACGGCTTGCACAATCTTTGGCAAGGCTTTGATGCTGGACTCGGCGCCATCGAGTTGTCGTCCACCATGGTTGGACACAATCAGGGCATTGGCGCCCGAGTTCACCGCCAATTTGGCGTCCTCGACATCTTGAATGCCTTTTAAGATCAAGGGGCCGCCCCAACGTTTTTTGATCCACTCGACATCGTCCCAATTGAGTCTGGGGTCAAATTGCTGCGCTGTCCAAGACGACAGCGAACCCATGTCTTCCACGCCTTTGACGTGGCCGACAATGTTGCCAAATTGTCGCCTTGAGGTGTTGAGCATTTCAAAGCACCAGCTCGGTTTGGTCATCAAATTCATGATGCTCGAGAGGGTCAATTTGGGCGGCGCGCTCAAACCATTTTTGAGGTCCTTGTGTCGTTGACCTAAAATTTGAAGGTCCAAGGTCAAAACCAAAGCTGAGCAGTTGGCTTGCTTGGCGCGGTCGATCAAGCGTTCAATGAAATCGCGGTCCCGCATGACATACAGTTGAAACCAAAAGGGGTGGTGATCGGTCTCTTTCGCAACGTCCTCAATGGAGCAAATGCTCATGGTCGACAAGGTAAAAGGGATGCCAAATTTCTTTGCACTCTTGGCGGCCAAAATTTCACCATCTGCGTGCTGCATGCCGGTGAGCCCTGTGGGCGCAATGGCAACGGGCATGCTCACCGCTTGGCCAATCATGCTGCTGGCCGTGTTGCGGTTTTCCATGTTGACGGCGACACGTTGGCGAAACTTGATGCCCTTGAAGTCGTCTTCATTGGCGCGGTAGGTGCTTTCAGTCCACGAGCCGGAGTCGGCGTAGTCATAAAACATTCTGGGCACACGCCGCTTTGCAATCCGCCTCAAGTCTTCGATGGTCGTGATAACAGGCATGCTTATTCCTTCTGTAGACGAAGTGTGTGGCGTTGAATTTGTGCTTTGATTTGTGCGGGCGCTGTGCCGCCCAGGCTCGTTCTGGAGTGAAGCGAGCCCTCAAGACTCAATACATCGTAGACATCGGCCTGAATGCTAGGGTGAAAGCTTTGCAGTTGCTCAAGTGTCAAAGCACTCAACTCCAAGCCCTCGCGCAAGCTGTGCTTGACGGCCAAAGCAACCGTTTCGTGCGCATCCCTGAAGGGCAGGCCCTTTTTGACCAAATAGTCGGCCAAGTCGGTCGCTGTGGCGTAGCCTTTGAGGGCGGCGCTTTGCATGGCTTCTTTGTGAATGGTCAAGCCCCCGCTGAAGAGGCCGGTGCTTGGGTCCTTCTCGCCAGCGATCATTTGAGCAAAGATGCGCAAGGTGTCTTTGACCGTGTCCACCGTGTCAAAGAGAGGCTCTTTGTCTTCTTGGTTGTCTTTGTTGTAGGCCAAGGGTTGGGCCTTCATGAGCATCAACAAGCCCATCAAGTGCCCCACCACACGTCCTGTTTTCCCACGCGCCAGTTCGGGCACATCGGGATTTTTCTTTTGCGGCATGATGGAGCTGCCGGTGGTGAAACGGTCCGCGATTTGGATGAAGGCGAAGTTTTGACTCATCCATAAAATCAACTCCTCGCTCATGCGACTGATGTGCACCATCAGCAATGAACTCGCGCTCGTGAACTCAATGGCAAAGTCCCTGTCGCTCACGGCGTCAAGGCTGTTTTGACACACCTGGGGTTCGCCCATTGCATTGACCATGCCCAGCAACTCGGCGACCCGCGTGCGGTTGATGGGGTAGCTCGTGCCGGCCAGGGCCGCTGCACCCAAGGGCAAGGTGTTGGTTCTGGCCTTGATTTCTTGCATGCGTGCAGCATCGCGAGAAAACATCTCAATGTAGGCGAGCAAGTGGTGAGCAAAACTCACCGGTTGAGCCACTTGCAAATGGGTGAACCCTGGCAAGATGACGTCGATGTTTTTTTCAGCCAAGGACAACAAGGCCCTTTGAAGTTCCACCAAAAGTTGGGTGATCAACTCAATCTCGGCACTGAGCCACAAGCGCACATCGGTGGCCACTTGGTCGTTTCTGGATCTGGCCGTGTGCAGTCTTTTGCCAGCGTCCCCAATCAACTGGGTGAGTCGCGCTTCAATGTTGAGGTGCACATCTTCAAGAGCGAGCTTCCACTCAAATGCACCACTCTCTATTTCAGCTGTGATGTGTTGCATGCCGTTTTTGATGGCAGCGAAATCGTCACCGCTTAAAATGCCGCATTCACACAGCATTTGCGCGTGTGCCAAAGAGCCTTGGATGTCAGCTCGCCACAAGCGTTGGTCAAAGAAGACGCTCGCAGTGTAGCGCTGAACCAATTCGCTCATCGGTTCGTTAAAGAGGCCAGACCAGGCTTGGGATTTTTGATCAAGTGGATTCGTAGACATGAGCGGTATTTTAAGCCTTTCATGGGCCTGGTTGCGCGACGCTTGTCCGCTTCAAACATCCCATATTCCTTAAAATCCTAAAAAAGTCAGGCCAAAGCGGTCTATGATGTCGAATTCGCTCTGTGATGGGGCTTTACTTGAGGTATGCAGGACATGAGCAACGACGCGATCGTGGTCATCGGGGGGGGTCATGCTGGGGCACAAATTTGTGCCACTTTGGCTGAATTGGGGCAAGCCCACAGGGTTCACTTGGTGTGTGAGGAGGCCTCATTGCCTTACCAGCGGCCTCCATTGTCCAAAGCATTTTTTAAAAAGGACGATGAGCCCATTCAATGGATCCGGGCACAGACTTGGTTTGATCAACAAGGGGTCACCGTGTACTTGGGCGATGCGGTCAAAAGCATCGACTTGCAAAACCGTGTGGTACATCTCGCTTCGAACAAGCACGTGCCGTTTTCAAAACTCGTTTTCGCCACGGGCACGCGCTCGAGGAGAATGGCAGAATTGCCCCCGTCGATTGAGAACGTGCATTTGCTGAGAACGGCCCAGGATGCACAACAGCTCAGAGACACGCTGCCCAAGACCGAGCAATTCACCTTCATAGGGGGGGGCTTCATCGGTTTGGAGTTGGCTGCGACGCTCAACGCTTTGGGCAAAAAAGTCACGGTTTTGGAGGTCAGTCCAAGGTTGTTGGCGCGTTCTATCTCTGTTGAATTGTCGGAACATGTTTTAAAGACGCACACAGACGCTGGCATTGACATCCGCCTTCAATGTGAGATCAAAGGCTATAAATTTGAAGGTCAGCGACTCACCCACATTGAGTTAAAAGACGATATGTTGAGCGTTGACCAGGTGTTGCTTGGCATTGGTGCCCAGCCCGAGTTGACGCTCGCGCAGTCGATTGGACTTTTGTGTGAGGGTGGCGTTGTCGTGGATGAGCAAATGCGCTCCTCGGTGCCTGACGTTTGGGCCATTGGTGACTGCACCGTCTTCCCTTACGGTGCTGCTGGAGGCCAATTGCGACTGGAGTCGATTCAAAATGCAAACGATCAAGCCAAAGTGGCCGCGCACAGCATCATGGGTCAACCCGCTTCTTACAAGCCCACGCCTTGGTTTTGGTCTGAGCAAGGCGCGATGCGTTTGCAAATGGTGGGGCTGATGCCTAAAGAGCCGACCACGTTCAAACGAGCCGGTGCCAATGCGCAAGCGTTCTCTCTTTTTCACTATGCCCAAGGGGCATTGGCCTGTGTTGAGAGTGTGAACTCGGTGATGGATCACATGATGGCCAAAAAATTCTTCGAGCTTGGGGTTCATCCAAAACCCGAGGATGTCTGCAACCCAGCCGTGGCTCTGAAGAGCTTGGTGCCCTGAGGGTTGATGTTTTCGGGGAATTCCGATCTTTGACGTGATAGTATTTGCTCAACTTTTTTTATGGTGGTTTTCTAATCGTGAACACAGCATCTAAAACACAACTCCACTCCCTCACCATTGCCACGCGCGAGAGTCGCTTGGCGCTTTGGCAGGCGCACCACGTTCAAGCGCTGTTGGCTGAAAGGGGCTTGGACGTCCATTTGCTGGGCATGACCACGCAAGGGGACCAGATTTTGGATCGAAGCTTGAGTCAAGTCGGTGGCAAGGGACTCTTTGTCAAAGAGTTGGAGGTGGCGCTTGAGAGGGGGCAGGCCGATCTGGCCGTGCACTCACTGAAGGATGTGCCCATGGATTTGCCCGATGGTTTTCACTTGGGCTGTGTCATGGAAAGAGAAGACCCAAGGGATGCCTGGGTCTCGTCCCAATATGCCACCTTGCAAGATTTGCCTCAAGGGGCAACGGTTGGTACTTCCAGTTTACGTAGAACAGTGCTTTTGCGAGCATTGCGCCCCGATTTGAACATTGAACCGCTCAGGGGCAATTTGGACACCCGTCTTAGAAAATTGGATGAGGGCTTGTATGCGGGCATTGTGCTGGCAGCCGCGGGCTTGAAGCGACTGGGTTTGAGTGAGCGCATCAGGCACATCTTTGAAATCTCTGAAATGCTGCCTGCCGCCGGTCAAGGGGCACTTGGCATTGAGATCAAAGCTGGGCGTCAAGATGTTCAAGAGGTGCTCAATGAGTTGTCGCACCAGACCACTTGGCTCGCAGTCGCTGCTGAGCGCGCGGTCTCTAGAACCATGGGCGGGAGCTGTTCCATGCCATTGGCGGCCCATGCCACGGTGCAAGGCGAGTACTTGACCTTGCTTGCTGCTTGGGGTGATTTGAAGCCAGGTGGGCCATTGATCAGAGCGCAAATGACCACAGAAGTGGCGGACCTCAAGGCCGCGGAAGCATTGGGTTTTGCTGTTGCACAAAAACTCATTGAGGCCGGCGCTCAAGTCATGAAGCCCGCCTAATATTAAGTACCTGGCTTTGATCGCTCTTTGAAGCCCAAGGTCCTCAACGCCATGATGTCTTCTTCTTTGCGTGCCCCTTCTTCATCGACAACGGTGGTGATCACGCGGCCCAAGGCCCCTTCATTGCTTTGGGACAAGGCTTTTGGGGATGCTGGATTCAAGGTGCTGCATGTGCCCTTGATCGAAATTGACGGCCCACCCGATCCCCAAGACTTGGAAGGCGTGGCTGAACACTTGCATGATTATCAAGCCATCATGTTTGTCAGTCCACAGGCCGTGGCTCAATTCTTTCATCATTGCAGGGTCAACATGAGCACTTGGCAAACGCCGTGCTGGGCCACAGGCGGTGCGAGTCATGCGGCTTTGTTAAAGGCCGGTGTCCAAGCAACTCTCATTTTGATGCCAGAAGATGAGTCGGGTTTGTGGGACAGTGAGCACCTGTGGCTTCGCGTCAAGGAGACGGTAAAGGCCGGACAAAAGGTGTTGATTGTGCGTGGAACGGACCTTCAACACCATGAGCCAGTCGCGAAGGATCCTCAATGGGCTGCCCAAGGCATGGGGCGTGAGTATTTGAGTGAACAACTCAAAGACAAAGGCCTAGAGGTCACCTACTTGGTGGCTTATCAAAGGCGCCCGCCCCTTTGGAGTGAGGCGCAGCGAATGCAAGTGCGTGCGCTGTTGAATGCAAACAGTGTTTGGATCTTCACCAGTTCTCAAGCCGCAAGAAATTTGGCAGAGCAAACAAAGCCCATCGACCTTTCACAAGCAAAAGCCATTGCCACTCACGAGAGAATCGCAGGAGAGTTGCGTCATTTGGGCTTTGGTGTTGTTCTCTTGTCACGCCCAGGTGTGGCAGAGGTCTTGCGATCACTAGAATCACTTGCATGAACAAGCACGACTCCACCTCAAGCGCCTACACCGAAGATCAAGGTGCTTCAAACTCGCTCAAAGATTCGTCGTCCGACAACGTTCATGCGTCCCCTCCCAACAAGAAGCCAAGTCCCCCTGATGGCCACGCCCATTCAGCAAACGCTGGTGCTGCCTTGCCTATGAGCCGTGTGAGCTTCAAAGCCAAGCTCTTCAAAGGCCTGACTTGGGCGTTTGGGCTTTGCAGTTTGATGGCCATGGTGCTGGGTTTTTATGTGTGGGAGAAGCTCTCGCATGTGCAAGAACTGCTCGCGCGGCAAAGTGCAGATGCCTCTCAAGTTTCTCTAGAGGCCAAAAGTTTGGCCAAAGAGTCGATGGATTCAAGCCGTGACACGGCGGCTAAACTTGCACTGACGCAAAACAAGTTGAGTGAAGTGGTTTTGCAGCGAGCGCAAATGGATGCCTTGATGCAAAGTTTGAGTCGATCAAGAGACGAGAACTTGGTCGAAGACATCGACTCTTCGCTCAGACTTTCTCAGCAGCAGGCTTTGCTCACCGGCAGCTTGCAGCCTTTGCTGAGTGCCTTGAAAACCGCCGATGAACGGCTTGCAAAGCTGTCTCAGCCTCGTTTGGCCTCGCTGCAGCGCGCCATTGCAAAGGACATGGACCGGGTCAAGAGTTTTTCAATGGCCGACACGCCCAATTTGTTGATTCAATTCGATGAAATGATGCGATTGGTCGATGAGTTGCCGCTCACCAACGATGTTTTGCGGCCCAAGGACAAGGCGCTGGGGATCCATGGGAGCAGCAGTGCAAGGCAAGGCCATCCCTCTGCCTCAGCTCAGCATGACAGCGCAAACTTGCCCCCTCACACATCGCCCCCTTTGGTGAATGCCGTGAATGCCAAGGCTGAGCCTGAGTCTGAGTCTGAGTCTGAGTCGAAGGTGTCCTGGGCGCAAGGCATTGCACAAAGCTGGTGGCAAAAAGCCTTTGCTCTGGTGTGGCAAGAATTCAAAGGACTCATTCGTGTCAGTCAAATCGATCAACCGCAAGGGGTGTTGCTGAGTCCCGAGCAGTCGTTTTTTGTTCGAGAAAACTTAAAGTTGCGCCTTCTCAATGCGCGAATGGCCTTGCTCGCTAGACAGATGGAGACGGCCAAAGCGGACGCTGGCATCGTGCAAAGTGAAATCAATAAGTATTTCGATGTGCATCAAAAAAACACGCTGGTGGCACTGAGTTTGTTGCAAAACATTCAGGTGAATTTAAAGCAATTGCAACTGCCCTCTCTCAACGAGAGTTTCGCAGCCATCGCGCAAGTCCAAGCTCAAGCGGGGCATTGAGATGAGAGCGGCCCTTTGGTTTTTGTTCTTGTTTGCTGTGGCCGTGGCGCTCTCTTTGTTTTTGGGGGTGAATCAAAGCGTGGTGACGCTTTTTTGGCCGCCCTACCGAGTTGATCTCTCGCTCAATTTGGTCCTTCTTTTGTGGGCGCTCAGTTTTGCGGCGCTGTACATCACCCTAAGGGGGACGTCGATCTTGGTGGACTTGCCGCAAAAGGCACAAAGATGGCGATTGCTGCAAAGAGAGCGCGCGATTCATCAAGGCTTGGTGCTGGCCATGTTTCAACTCTCTTCGGGTCGATTTTTAAGGGCGCAAAAATCTGCGCTCAAGGCCTTGAATTTGTTGCAAGATTTGAACACGGGTCGCATGGAGCATGCGCTTGCGGCCAGTTACTTGGCGGAGCTCCAATGCATGCTGCATTTGATCCATGCAGAAGCGGCGCATTGTTTGCGCGATCAAGTCGGGCGGGACGCGCAATTCGAGCAAGCCCTCATCTTGTCTCGCTCTTTGCAACTGCTCTCTAGAGTCGAGCCGATGGAGACGAGTCAATTGCTGGCAACGCGTTGGCATTTGTCAGACAAAGACCCCAAGGCTGCGCTGTCGCGTTTGGCGCAATTGTCCGCCGGTGCAGCGAGAAGAACGGTTGCGTTGAGGCTCAGGTTGAAGGCGGCGAGATTGAGTGAACAAAATGACCTTGCCCTGGAGACCGCCAAGTTGTTGGCCAAGCACGGTGCTTTCAGCCCAAGCGTTGCCCAAAGTTTGTTGAAAAGTTTGATCGCCTCGTGTTTGAGCGAGGCCAAGGATGAGGCGCAGTTGATCAAGTTGTGGGCCCATTTGGAGCTCAAAGAGCGTCAAATTGAAGGCATAGGCCTCTTGGCCGCTGAGCGTCTTCTTCAGTTGAAGGGATCTGTCACCCTGGCCAAAGAATGGCTCAGCAGCGACAGTGAGCGCTTGCTCAAAGAGCCGCAAAGTTTGCCTGCAGGCTTGCGTGTTCAATTGGCCTTGTTGCTTGAGCGAGTGATCAGTGACTTGGCGCCCAACGCCGATGATTTGACGCAACTCGATCAAGCTGTGCGACTGCACCCTCAAGGGGTGGAGTTGCAGTACTTGTACGGACAAGTTTGCTTGCACCATGCGCTTTGGGGCAAGGCACAGCAGCTTTTGGAGTTGGCGGTCATCAAACACCCCTCGCATGAGCTCAAAAAGAGGGCTTGGATTGCCTTGGCAAGGCTCGCGGAGCAAAAGGGCGATCACCAAAAGGCCCTTGAACTTTGGCGCAAGGCGGCCCTTTTGACGCCCTGACGGCCGTTTGAGTTGCGCACCGGGTTTTGTGTTGAGACACAAAAGGATCCCATGAGATCCAGCCTAGCCCAGCCCAGCCCAGTCCAATCCAGCGCAATGACTGAGCAAGCTATGCATTCAGTTCTAGGCAGGCTCAAGCACTTCATGGTCCAAACACCTCAACCCCAAGCTTGGCAATCACTTTGAACTTGACCAACAAACATCAAAGGGATGGCTTTGTTCATCGCTGTGCCTGAACCGTCCTTTGGATCGTTTCAGCGCTCAAGGGCATGGCAAGGGTGAGCGCTTTAAACTTTGTGCGCCCTCTGAGCGCTCCAAAAAAAGAAGCACCCCAAGCCTTTCGGCTGGGATGCTGCTTCTAGGGGTCCCTAGACCTTCAAATGCAATTGAAGGCCCAAGGTGTCATCAACGTGGCTTACTTGGAATCGTTGGCGAAGGGCAGATTCAACTGGCTCAGATTTTTCCGAGTCTCAACCAACACCAAAGGACCTTCGTCAAGCACCACTGCGGGCGGTCTGACTCTGGGCAAACGAACAGGCGCGGGTTCGTTGGCAATGCTTTGCTGAACCTGTGCCACTTTGCTCGCGTCTGATTGGACCCATTGCAAGTTGGAGGATTCGGTCAAGGCGGTCAAGGACGCAATGGGCAAGTCATAACCAGCAATGCTTGGCATGGAGGCCTTGGGTGCTGGTGTGGAAGACGCTGCTTGAACAGGCGCTGGCTGGACAACAGGTGCAGCGGTGGGCGCATTGGACAAAGCAGCGGGGGCCAAAGCGAGGTGTTCATTCACATCAGCTGAAATTTTTGCGGCGCTTTGTGGCGCATCAAAATAAGAGCCTTGACGAATCTCAACGGGCCTGTCGCTGCCAGCATCTTGCGCTTGTGCACTCGACTCTTGACCTTGTCCAAGTCCTTGGTCGATGGGAGCAGCATCACTGTCTCTTGGCGCTCTTTCACGACGGTCTCGGCCGTAACGGTCACGTCCCCGTCTTTCTCTGTTCTCGCTCGGTGCATTGGACGATTGAACGCCTGCGTCGCTGTCCAAAGCATTGCGGTGATCGGGATGTTGATCGTTTGCAAGGGCTGGACTGTTGTCGTTGGCGTTGAAGCTTGTCGCTTCATCTGCATTGGGTGCGCGATCAGGTCCTCTTCGGTTGCCCCTTTCCCGACGCGAGTCACCCCGCTCACTGCGTTCACGCCTGGGTGGACGTGCTTGATCGGACTCGCTGGCGCTGCGTTCTGCGTCCCCGTTGCTTTGCGTGTCGTTGCGCGTTTGAGCATCTTGGGCGCGCGCATCTGTGGCTCGCTCACCTTGAGCTGAGCGAGGAGCGCCTCTGGCATTGCGTGATCTGTTGCCACGTGGCTCTTGGTTGCCTGTGGCAGCGTCTGCTTGTTGATCCGTGGCGCCATCTGCTTTGGGCGCTCTTTCTGCTCGATCACCTCGATCGCCGCGCTCAGCTCTATCTGGGCGGTCTGAGCGGTCGTTTCTTCGCCCGCCACGTCGAGAGTCTCTTGGGTTTCTTGACTCCCTTGGATCGCGCTTGTCCTCTTTTTTGCTTCCATTGGATGGGGCAGAGGCGGGTGTCTCTTTAGAGGCGTCAGAACTTGTGAACAAGGATTTGACCCAGCCAAAGAAACCACCAGAGGCTTTCGCTTGAGCGGGCTTGGGCGGCGTTTTGGCAACAGGCGCTGGTGTAGGCTTGGCTTCGTGTTGCGGAGCGGGGGCGTCTGGAAGGACGCCCTTGATCACAGGCGTTTGGCGGTTGGTGGGCTCTTGTGAGCGGCGCGTAACAGCCGTCACGTCCTCCACCTCATCGACCATTTTGTAGCTCGCCTCCATGTTGTCCAAGCGAGGATCGTCGTGCTTGAGTCGATCGAGTTTGTAGTTCGGGGTCTCTAGCGCTTTATTGGGCACGAGCAAGACGCTGATGCGTTGCTTGAGTTCAATTTTGGCGATTTCAGTGCGTTTTTCATTCAACAAGAAGGAGGCCACTTCAACGGGCACCTGTGCATGAACGGCTGCCGTGTTGTCCTTCATGGACTCTTCTTGAATGATCCTAAGGATCTGCAAGGCCGAACTCTCTGTGTCTCTGACGTGTCCAGAGCCGCCACAGCGGGGACATGGAATCGAGGCGCCTTCAGACAATGCAGGGCGCAGACGCTGACGGCTCATCTCCATCAGTCCAAATTTACTGATCGTTCCAAATTGCACGCGTGCACGGTCTTGCCTGAGCGAGTCGCGCAGACGGTTCTCAACCTCGCGGCGGTTCCTGGATTCCTCCATGTCAATGAAGTCGATCACGATCAGGCCACCCAAGTCGCGCAGTCGCATTTGACGGGCCACCTCTTCAGCGGCCTCTAAGTTGGTGCGCGTGGCGGTCTCTTCAATGTCCCCGCCTCGAATGGCTCTTGCTGAGTTCACGTCCACCGAGACCAAGGCTTCGGTGTGGTCAATCACAATCGCGCCACCACTGGGCAGCGTCACTGTTCTTGCATAGGCCGATTCAATTTGATGCTCAATTTGAAAGCGACTGAATAGGGGGGCGTCGTCTCTGTAACGTTTGACCCGCGCTGCGTGCTCGGGCATCACGTGAGACATGAATTGGTGCGCTTGATCAAAGATGTCATCTGTATCGATCAAGATGTCGCCAATGTCACTGTTGAAGTAGTCGCGAATCGCGCGAATGACCAAACTGGACTCTTGGTAGATCAAAAAGGCGCTTTTGCCACCTTTGGATGCGCCATCAATGGCCGACCAAAGTTTGAGCAAATAATTCAAATCCCACTGCAGCTCAGGCGCAGCGCGCCCAATGCCCGCTGTTCTGGCAATGATGGACATGCCGTTGGGGTATTCCAATTGATCCATCGCCTCTTTTAGTTCAGCGCGGTCGTCGCCCTCAATGCGTCGGCTTACACCGCCGCCTCTTGGGTTGTTAGGCATCAAAACAACATATCGGCCAGCCAAGGAGATGAAGGTGGTGAGCGCAGCCCCTTTGTTGCCACGCTCCTCTTTCTCAACTTGGATCAAAAGCTCTTGGCCTTCACGGATCACATCCTGGATGCGAGCTTGGCTTGGAGAAATGTTGGCGCTGAAAAATTGTTTTGAAATCTCTTTGAAGGGCAAAAAGCCGTGGCGCTCTTCACCGTAGTCGACAAAGCAGGCCTCCAAAGAAGGCTCAACGCGGGTCACCACCGCTTTGTAGATGTTGCCCTTGCGCTGCTCGCGCCCTTCAATTTCAATTTCATAGTCAAGTAATTTTTGACCATCTACGATCGCTAAGCGTCTTTCTTCGGCTTGCGTTGCATTGATAAGCATCCGTTTCATTGATGCGTTCCTTTTCTTGTATAACTAAACATCACAGGCCCATGACGGACCAACGATGCCTGAAACGACGCCAAGAACGAAAGGAATTGCCGCTAAAATTCGCCGCTGGAGAAACCGTTTTAAGGTCGCTGGCGAAAGCTGGGCACGAGGATAGGAGCGAGTCGCAAGGGAGTGGGCAACGCTTTTGTAAAGCGGGCCATCCGAGTGTGCAAAGACAAAGGGGTGTTGCGTGCGAACCCAAGCACTGTTGTGGGGAAAAACCCAAACAGGAGGAGGGGCAACAAGAAAAACACCATCAGCATCTTAAATTTCTTCTCTCGCTATGATCCGTTTGACTTGGGGTTTTGGGAGATCCAAGATCAACAAAACTCCCCAAGTCAAACTTTGTATATTCCGTATCAAAGTTCAATGGACGTCGGCTCAACCGATGGGGGGCGCACCCCTCACACTTCATAGGAGGTGAGTCTGTGTCGCGGGGCCTGTCGGGGCATCGACCGCCAGCTTGGGGTATTTACGTGATCTAATTGACCAAATGACAAAACAAATCAAGTACTTGGAATCCAACGCTGGTGAATAACATTATACGACCCTTGAGGCCTGAGAGTCCAGTTCAGGCCAAACAAATCGAAGTGGATGACGAGTCCACCGGCCAAAGGCTGGATAATTTTTTAATGCGCCACCTCAAAGGTGTGCCAAAAACACACATTTATCGCATTATTCGCTCGGGCGAGGTGCGCGTGAACAAGGGCCGCGCTTCGGCCGATAGCCGGGTCAAGGGGGGCGATCTCGTCAGGATTCCCCCTTTGAGGACCTCTGAGCAAGCGCAACTCAAGGAGGAACTTGCCTGTGCTGGGGGCATTCCAGCTCGGGAATTCCCCGTTTTGATGGAAGATGAGCACTTGATGGCCATCGACAAGCCCGCCGGAGTGGCCGTGCACGGGGGCAGTGGCGTGAGTTTTGGCGTGATTGAGCAACTGAGACAAGCCAGACCTTTGCTCAAATCCTTGGAGTTGGTCCACCGAATTGATCGTGAAACCTCGGGCATTTTGTTGGTGGCCAAGAAAAGAAGTGCTTTAAAGCACTTGCAAGACCAGTTCAGAGAGCGCGAGACGGGAAAGACTTATTTGACCATGGTTCAAGGCCAATGGCCCTCCAACCGCAAAGTCATTGACCTGCCGCTCAAGCGCTACTTGCTCAGCAACGGCACCCAAGAGGGCGAGCGACGTGTGCGGGTGGCGCAAAAAGACGACCCTTCTGGTTTGAGGGCCATCACTCTCGTGAAGGTGGCCCGCTTGGTGGGGGGCTACTCTTTGTTGGAGGTCACCATCAAGACGGGCAGAACCCATCAAATTCGTGTTCATTTGGCCAGCTTGGGTTACCCCATTCTTGGGGATGAGAAATACGGCGACTACGACCAAAACAAAGCCTTGCAAAAACTCGGTCTCAAGCGCATGTTCTTGCACGCGTGGCAGTTGAAGTTTTTTCACCCCAACATCGCTAAGCCCGTGACGCTTGAATGCCCCTTGCCCCAAGAGTTGCAAGACTTCATTGGCAGGCAGCAAGGCTTGGGGGCGGCGGGCGAAGGTCCGCAATAAACATTTTGTTTGAATTGATATGTCCTTCAACGCTAAAAGACCCTTTGATTTGATTGCCTTTGATTGGGATGGGACGCTCTTTGATTCAACGCAGTTGATCACGCGTTGCATTCAAGCCGCGGTGGAGGATGTGGGCGGGCAAAGGCCCCAAGCAGCGCGCGCCTCTTATGTCATTGGCATGCCATTGATGGCCGCTTTGGCCCATGCCGCACCCGATGTGCCCGAGCACTTGTACCCGCAATTGGGAGAGCGTTACAGGTTTCATTACAAAAAAAATGAACACGAATTGGCACTTTTCCCTGGCGTTGTCGAGCTGCTTGAGTGGCTCAAGACGCAGCACTACTGGGTCACCATTGCGACCGGTAAAAGCCGCGCTGGCTTGAACGCTGCTTTGCATTTTGATGCTTTAAAGGGCTTGATTGATGACTCCAGGACGGCCGACGAGACGGCTGGCAAGCCAGACCCTTTGATGCTTCATGAGTTGATGTCCATGTACGGCGTGGCCCCTTCAAGGACCCTCATGGTGGGTGACACGTCGCATGATTTGGAAATGGCCAAACGCGCTGGCTGTCCTAGTGCCGCTGTGACTTACGGTGCGCATGAGGACCATGAACTTAAAAAGTACCAGCCCTTGGTGTTTGCCAACAGTGTGAACGATTTATGGGATTGGTTCAAATCCTTGCACGCTTGACAAGTCGGGTTTTGGCGATAAGTGCATGGGGCTTGGAACAATGGCTTGCGGTTTTTGGAGGTCAAATCATGCATGAGCCCACTCAATACTATTTGTGTCCCTCAACAGCGCTTGAAGATGGCGCTGAAGGGGTGGTGTTTGATGTCATTTACGGCGGTCAAACTTGTCGTGCCTTTGCCGTTCGTTATGAGGGGCAAGTCCAGGCCTATTTGAACCGCTGTGCCCATGTGGCCATGGAGATGGATTACCGCGAGGGGCACTTTTTTGACCAGACCAAGAGGTGGCTCATCTGTGCAACGCATGGCGCTTTGTACGCGCCTCAAACAGGACAGTGCATGGGCGGGCCTTGCAAGGCGGGTTTGATCAAAATTGATGTTTTTGAGAAAGAGGGAAGTGTTCATTGGTTAAGTGCGTACAATCTGATCAAGAAAGAGAATATTTTTGACTGAGTTGGCCCCAAGGGCCAAAAGAGGAAACTATTCTTTGTATGTTTTCGTTTGACTGCACGCCATGAACTCTTCACACAATTCACCTCCTCCGAACGCCACCAGTGAGCAAGAAACTGCCAAAACGCCTGCTCCAGAGGACGTTCATGCCAGTTCAGGTGCGTTTGAGCATCCCGGGCCCGCTGCAAGTCATCAAGACAATGCGAGCGACTCAACCACAAGCAGTGCCAGCACTTGGGAGCGCCAAACTTTGGAGCAGCTCGCTTTTGCAAGTCTTGAGGAGCAAAAAAAGCAAAGATGGTGGCGCAATTTCTTTCGCTTTGTTTGGTTAGGGGTCGCCTTGACGTTCATGACCTTGAGTGTTTACAAGGGCGGCGTGTCCAGCAGCAACAGCCAGCCCCACACGGCAGTGGTTGAGATCAAGGGCGAGATTGCGGCAGACAGTGACGCCAGTGCGGACACTGTGGTGAGCGCCTTAAAGGAAGCCTTCGAAGAAGAAAGTGCTGTGGCTGTGGTGTTGTTGATCAATTCTCCTGGGGGCAGTCCCGTGCAAGCGGGCATGATCAATGACGAGGTGAAGCGACTCAAGGGACTTCATAAAAAGCCCGTTTACGCCGTGGTGGAAGAGATGAGTGCTTCTGCGGCTTACTACATTGCGGTGTCTGCGGATGAAATTTATGTGGACAAAGCAAGCATTGTTGGCAGCATTGGCGTGCTGATGGATGGCTTTGGGTTCACAGGCTTGATGGACAAGTTGGGCATTGAGAGAAGGCTTTTGACGGCAGGCGAGAACAAAGGCTTCATGGACCCCTTTAGTGCGCAATCGAAGACGCAAAAGGCCTATGCTTTGAGCATGCTCGAACGCATTCATCAGCAGTTCATCAAGGTCGTTCGCGAAGGTCGAGGCGAGCGCCTCAAAGAGACCCCTGAGACATTCACGGGCCTCTTTTGGACCGGTGAGGAAGCGGTTGAGATGGGCTTGGCTGATTACTTGGGCAATTTGGACTACGTGGCCAGAGAAGTGACCAAGGCCGAGACGATCATCGATTACACGAAGAAAGACAGTGTGGCCGAAAGATTGGCCAAGCGCTTTGGTGCAGCGCTGGGCGAGGGGGCGTTCAAAGCCCTTTACAGGCCAGCTGTTTTGCGCTGAACATTGCACAGCCTGGGGCTAAAGGCGCTTTGCTGATCGACCCTCCCTCTGAGCTCAAGGCCTCGATGAGGCGTTTAGGCGCCTAGCAAGAACACGCAAGGCTCTTGCAGTTGGGGCAGTGTTTTAAAGGTCTTCCATTTTTCAATTTGATGGGATTGGATCCACTCATTGGGCCCGCTCAAGCCGCAGGCCAAGGCCAGTCTCGTTTGCGGATGCAGCACCTCCAGCATGCTGCGCATGAGGCTTTCATTGCGATAGGGCGTTTCAATGAAAATTTGGGTTTGGCCAGATTTCTTGATCCATTGGTCTAAATATTTGAGCCGCTCAATTTTGCTCTCTTGGGCTTGAGGGAGGTAGCCAATGAAGCTGAAATTTTGTCCATTCATGCCGCTGCTTGCTAGGGCCATCATGAGAGACACTGGGCCCACCAGGGGGACCACCTTGAGCCCCAAAAGATGCGCAGCTCTCACCACCGAGGCGCCTGGGTCTGCTATGGCAGGCATGCCCGCTTCGCTCACCAGCCCCATGTCATGCCCTTGGAGCAAGGGTTTGAGCAGATCTTTGGCGTTGAATTCTCCCTTGTGATCCCCCTTTTTGTGAACTTGGTGGGGCAACTCAAGCATCACGTGCTCTTGAATCGCTTGGCTCAAGGGGACAATGTCATTGACTCGCTTTAAAAAAGCACGCGTTGATTTTGCGTTTTCGCAGATCCAGTGGGTCAGCCGCGAGGCCGTTTCAATGCTTGATTGCGGCAAGCTTTGAGACAGCGCTGTGGTGTGTGTTGAGCCAAAATCCAAAGGTGTTGGGACCAAGTAAAGAGTGCCGTTTGCCATTTTTTGTGTGGTCCTTAAAGAAGCGGTTGGATGGTGATGCATGGGCCTTTGGGCCCTCAAAAGAAAACTCAAGCGCTTGACAAAACATCAAGGCCGGCGAGCATGAGCAAGTGGGTGGTTTGTATGAGCGGCAGTCCGATCAATGAAGTGGGATCATCGCTTTCAATTTTTTCCAACAAGGCGACCCCCAAAGACTCGCTCTTGGCGGAGCCCGCGCAGTCATAAGGTTTGTCTTTGAGGAGATACGACTCGATGGTTTTTTGGGACAGCACTTTGAAGACCACTTTCACGCTAGAGACAAAGGTTTGTGAAAACTGTGTGTCTTCGCACCGCACACACACGCTTGTGTGAAACAGAACGGTTTGACCACTCATTTTTGTCAATTGTGAAACGGCGTTTTCGTGGTTCAGGGGCTTGCCAAGGGCTTGACCATGAAGGTCCGCCACTTGATCGGAGCCAATCACGATGGCATGGGGATGAAGCTTTGCGACATGTGCAGCCTTTTCTTGGGCCAAGCGCAAAGACAAGTCGATGGGGCGCTCGCCCTCGAAGGGGGTTTCATCAACGGCTGGACTGACCGTCTCAAAAGGCCACTGAAGTCGAGACAGCAATTCGTGACGGTACTTGGAGCTCGATCCCAAGATAAGAGGTCTTGTGTTTTGAAGGGTGAGGGGGTCGTGGCTCATGGGGGATGGTTGACAAAAAGGGGCTATAAAAATGCGCGCATGGACGGTTCAATAGAAAATGCGCTTGAACAAGAAATCTCGGCGCATTTGATGGGATGCCCGCTCGTTTGGACTTATGATAAGGGAGATTGTGCATCTTCACGTCGCTTGAGCAAAGAGTTGTTGAGCGCACACTGAGTCACCATCCTATTTATTTTTTAAAGACAGCTGCCTTCATGTCCAAAGATCTCGATCTCACCAAACTGCAAGTGCTCAAGTTCGCGCAGTCGCAAACTCACGCACACGGGCGCGAACCCCTTGAGCGCTTTGCACGTTTGATGCTCGAGCAAGCGCATGCGCTTGAAGGGCAAAATGCAAGCCTTGAGCTTGAGCCCTCAAAAGAGCGCCCAGTGCCTGAACAGGCTTGGGTGGATTGGCGGCTTGAAGGCTTCTTTGATCCCTTGGATCCGAATGTCCCAACAGCCGTGGATGCCAAGGCAGGTTTTAAATTGGAGGTGCACGCGGCCATCAAGATGACGTGCCAGCGCTGCTTGGGTGTTTGCCTTCAACGCTTGGATGTCAATCGCACCTTTCGTTTTGTGCGTGATGAGCAAATTGCATTGGCCATGGATGACGCGTCTGAGGATGAGTTTTTGGTGCTCTCCAGTGCATTTGATGCGCTGGAATTGATCGAAGACGAGTTGATCATGGCGCTTCCCTTGGTCCCCTTGCACGCCCAGTGCCCTGTGCCATTGATACAACAAGTAGACCATAAGTCCTCACTGGAGATTGAATTTGAGTCCAAAAGACCCAATCCATTTGAGGTTTTGTCGGTTTTGAAGACCAAAAAGCAGTAAAAACTGGACTTTAGGCTATAATCGTTGGTTCTGCGAGTGGCAAGGGGTTCAAAGCCCAGCACTTCTCACCGTATTCTTCTTTTACCTTTTACGTCTAGGAGCCGACCATGGCCGTCCAGCAAAATAAAAAATCTCCTTCAAAACGCGGCATGCACCGCTCACACAATGCCTTGAATGTGCCAGGTATCGCTGTCGAGCCCACAACAGGTGAAATACATTTGAGACATCACATCAGCCCCACAGGTTTTTACCGTGGTCGCAAGGTGTTGAAGACCAAATCTGAAGCCTGATCGTTGCTTAGGCAAAACGGCCCGTTGCTGATCCAGTTAGCGCGGGCCTTTGTTTTGATGCAGCGAAAATTTAGGATGCCTCTTCTTCATTCAGAAGCGTCTTGCCCATGATTACTTTATCGGTTGATTTAATGGGCGGGGACTTGTCTCCTCAAGTCAGGCTTGAGGCGTGCAACAGGTTTCTCAAACACCACCCTCAAGCGAATGTGCTTTTGGTGGGATTGAAGGACGCTTGCGGGTCCTGGTCCCATCCTCGTGCCACCTTGTTGGAGTGCACGGAAGTGGTCCTCATGGACGACGCCGTGGAAGTGGCCATGCGACGCAAAAAAGACTCCTCCATGCGAGTCTGTATCGAACAAGTTAAAAATGGTGTGGCGCAAGTGGCGGTCTCTGCAGGCAACACGGGCGCATTGATGGCCATTGCACGCTATGTGCTTAAAACGATTGACGGCATTGATCGACCAGCGATCGCTGGACAAATGCCCAATGTCTCAGGGGGTGCCACGACCATGCTTGATTTGGGTGCCAATGTGGACTGCACGCCTGAGCATTTGCTGCAATTTGCAGTGATGGGCTCGGCCTTGGTGTCCGTGCTTCAAAACAATCCCCATCCAAGTGTGGGTCTGCTCAACATTGGAGAAGAGGCGATCAAAGGCAGTGAGATGATCAAAAAGACATCAGAGTTGTTAAGGGCTGCGGGCGCTGCGGGCAATTTGAATTTCTATGGCAACGTAGAGGGCAATGATATTTTCAAAGGCACCACCGATATCATTGTTTGTGACGGCTTTGTGGGCAACGTTGCACTCAAGGCCAGTGAAGGCTTGGCCTGGATGGTCAGCACCTTGCTTAGAGAAGGTTTTGCAAGAAATGTGTTCACCAAAATCGCAGCCGTCTTGAGCTATCCAGTGCTCTCGGGTTTCAAAAAACGGGTGGACCATCGCCGGCACAATGGTGCCGCTTTGCTGGGCCTTCAAGGCTTGGTTTTTAAGAGCCACGGCTCTGCAGATGCCTTGGCGTTTGAGACCGCTTTGAATCGAGCGTATGATGCGGTTCAAAACCACTTGTTGGACAAAGTGCACTCTCAAATCTCCAAAGCGAGGGCCTTGCTTGAGGCCCAAGCCAATGTCGACCCACTGCAGTCAAGCAACGAATGAGTAAATTTTCAAAAATCATCTCAACGGGCAGTTTTTTGCCCCCTCATCGGGTCAGCAACGCGCAACTGGTGAGCGACTTGGCTGTGCACGGCATTGAGAGCTCAGATGAGTGGATTGTTGAGAGAACGGGTATCAGCTCGCGCCACTTTGTCCTTGGGGATGTGAGCAGCAGTGATTTGGCCTTTGAGGCCTGTGTGCGTGCACTTGAAGCTGCGCACTTGGGGCCGCAAGACATTGATTTGATCATTGTGGCCACCTCAACGCCGGACATGGTTTTCCCGTCCACAGCATGCATCTTGCAGCACAAACTCTCGCAGATCAACGAACAAGCGCAAGGCATATTGGGCGCTCCTGCGTTCGATGTTCAGGCGGTTTGCAGTGGCTTTGTCTATGCGTTGACCACGGCAGATGCATTGATACGCGCCGGCAATGCCAAGCGAGCCTTGGTGGTTGGTGCGGAGGTGTTTTCTCGCATTTTGGATTTTAAAGACAGAACCACCTGCGTGCTCTTTGGTGATGGTGCCGGTGCCGTGGTTTTGGAGGCCAGCAGTGAGCCAGGAATTTTGTCCACAGACATTCATGCCGATGGCAGGCATGTGGGCCTTTTGTGTGTTCCAGGGCATGTCAAAGGGGGCCATGTTTTGGGCGATCCCGTGATCAAAATGGATGGCCAATCGGTGTTCAAATTGGCGGTGGGTTTGCTTGAAGGGGCGGCAAAGGCGGTCATCGAAAAGGCCCATCTGACAGATGCTGACATCGACTGGTTGGTGCCCCATCAGGCCAACATCCGGATCATTCAAGCCACGGCTAAAAAATTAAAACTGCCCATGGAGCGCGTCATTTTGACCGTTCAAGATCATGGCAACACATCCGCCGCGTCCATTCCCTTGGCCTTGGACCAAGGGGTGCGCTCAGGGAAAATCAAGCCTGCTCAAACCGTTCTTCTCGAGGGCGTGGGTGGAGGATTTACTTGGGGCGCGGTATTGTTCAAACTCTAGGACCCGCAGGAATTATGAGTCAACATCAATTTGCTTTTGTTTTTCCGGGCCAAGGCTCTCAAAGCGTGGGCATGCTGGCGTCTTGGGCGTCGCACGCGCAGGTGAAGTTGACCCTTGAGGAGGCCAGTCAAGCCTTGGGTGAGGATTTGCAAAGTTTGATTGAGCTTGGCCCCAAAGAGGCGCTGGCCTTGACGAGCAACACGCAGCCCGTCATGCTCGCCGCCGATGTGGCGATCTACCGAGCCTGGTTGGCAGAAGGTGGTGCTGCGCCTGTTGCCGTTGCGGGCCATTCACTGGGTGAGTACGCGGCGCTTGTTGCGGCGGGTGTATTGAGTCTGTCTGAGGCCATTCCCTTGGTGCGTTTTAGAGGGCAAGCCATGCAAGATGCGGTCGCTGTGGGTGCAGGTGGCATGGCGGCGATCTTGGGTCTGGATGCGAAACAGGTCGCTCAAATTTGTCAGGAATTGACCCAAGAGGCGCACGCCAAAAACGTGCAAGAGGTGGTGGAGGCGGTGAATTTTAACGATCCTTTGCAAACAGTCATTGCGGGCAACAAAGCCTTGGTGGAGTCGGCGTGTCTCGTGCTGAAAGAAAAAGGCGCCAAGCGCGCTTTGCCTCTTCCTGTGTCCGCGCCATTTCACTCGACTTTGATGAAGCCTGCGGCCGATCGGCTAAAAGAGCGCTTGTCCAGCTTGGTCTTCAATGAGCCTTTGATGCCCGTCATCAATAACGTCGACGTCGCATCCTACGCGCAAGCAGAAAAAATCAAAGATGCGTTGTTCAGGCAAGCCTACATGCCCGTGAGATGGGTTGAGTGCATTCAAGCCATGAAGTTGATGGGTGTGAATTGGGTGGTTGAGTGTGGCCCTGGTCAAGTTCTCAGTGGTTTGACCAAGCGCATTGATGCGAGTTTAGAGAGTGCGAGCTTGAAAGAATACGCTGGCATTCAGTCCTTAAAAGATTTGTTAAAAAGTTAAACCCCATGACGACCTCTTCATTGTCTGAGCAAGTGGCTTTGGTCACCGGCGCCACGCGCGGTATTGGTGCTGCGATTGCGCTGGATTTGGCGCAAAAAGGATTTCGCGTGATTGGAACGGCAACCTCTGAGGCCGGTGCGGCCCAAATCACGCAAGCTTTGTCAGCCTTTGTGGGCTCTAAAGGCGTGGTGCTGGATGTCAATGATAAATTGGCATGCGAAGCGTTGACGGATGGCCTGGTCAAAGAGCAGGGGGGCTTGCACGTCTTGGTCAACAACGCTGGGATCACCAAAGACATGTTGGCCATGCGACTCAAAGACGAGGACTGGGACCAAGTGATTCAAACCAATCTCAGTTCCGTGTTCAGGCTGTGTCGCGCAGCCATTCGTCCCATGATGAAGCAGCGCTATGGTCGAATCATCAACATCACGAGCGTGGTGGGTGCGAGCGGAAACCCTGGTCAATCCAATTACGCTGCTGCAAAAGCGGGCCTGGCCGGCATGAGTCGCGCGCTTGCCAGGGAACTGGGTAGCCGTCAAATCACGGTCAACTGCGTTGCGCCGGGGTTCATTCAAACCGACATGACGGCTTCCTTGAGCGAGGCACAAACACAGGCTTTGATGGCTCAAATTCCTTTGGGTCAACTCGGTCAAGCGCAAGATGTGGCCTATGCCGTGAGTTTTCTGGCAAGTCCCCAGGCCGCTTACATCACCGGCCAAGAGTTGCATGTCAATGGTGGCATGTTAATGCCTTAGGATTACATTGGATTCTTGCCTGTCCGGTGTCAAATTTGTGCCCTGTTTTCGAGTAAAATCAACAGTTCCTTTACAACCCTCTGAGTAAAACATGAGTGATATCGAAGTACGTGTCAAAAAAATTATTGCCGAGCAACTCGGTGTCGAAGAGTCACAAGTGACCAATGAAAAGGCTTTCGTGGCCGATTTGGGTGCCGATTCTTTGGATACCGTTGAATTGGTGATGGCACTTGAAGACGAATTTGCCATTGAAATTCCTGACGAAGATGCAGAAAAAATCACGACAGTACAAAACGCCATTGATTACGCTTTGGCTCACCAAAAAAGTTGATTTAAAAGGTTCGTTTGAATGACCAAACGTCGCGTTGTTGTCACTGGAGTGGGTTGTGTCAGTCCAGTGGGCAACACAGTCCAAGACTCTTGGAGTAACTTGCTGAGCGGACGCTCTGGTATAGACTTCATTAAAAAATTTGATGCCTCCGCTTTTGCTTGCCAGTTCGCGGGTGAAGTCAAGGGCTTGGATTTGGATGCCTACATTTCTCCCAAAGATGCCAGGGGGATGGACGCGTTCATTCACTTTGGCATTGTGGCCTCCATCCAAGCCGTGCTGGACTCTGGTCTTCGCACGGGCGACGCGCTTGACGAGGAAGAGGCGGCCAGAATTGGCTGCTTGGTGGGTTCTGGAATTGGTGGTTTGCCGCTGATTGAGTCCATGCACACCGAGCTCACGAACAGGGGACCTAGGCGCATCTCTCCCTTTTTTGTACCGGCTTCCATCATCAACATGATTTCGGGTCATGTCTCCATTCGTTTCGGCTTCAAAGGGCCCAATTTGGCCATTGCAACGGCTTGTACCACGGGCTTGCACAGCATTGGTCAAGCCGCAAGGATCATTGAGTTTGGGGATGCCGATGTGATGGTGGCGGGCGGCGCAGAGTCCACGATCTCGCCCTTGGGCGTTGGTGGCTTTGCGGCCATGCGAGCGCTCTCAACACGCAACGACAATCCTCAAATGGCCTCTCGTCCTTGGGACAAAGATCGGGACGGCTTCGTTTTGGGCGAAGGTGCCGGTGCCATGGTCTTGGAAGAATATGAATACGCGAAAGCCAGGGGCGCCAAAATATACGCTGAGCTGGTTGGCTTTGGTATGAGCGGAGACGCGGGACACATGACAGCGCCCGACATGCATGGCCCTAGAAGGGCCATGGTCAACGCATTGAAAAACGCAAGCATCAATGCTGAACAAATTGACTATTTGAATGCCCACGGGACTTCAACGCCATTGGGAGACGTGAACGAGACCAAGGCGATCAAAGCAGCACTGGGAGAGCATGCCAAAAAAATTGTCGTGAACTCCACCAAATCCATGACGGGTCACCTTTTGGGGGGAGCCGGTGGCATTGAGAGTGTGTTCACCGTCTTGGCCCTGCACCATCAAATCAGCCCGCCTACCATCAACATCGACAACCAAGATCCTGAGTGCGATTTGGATTATTGTGCCAATGTGGCCCGAGAGATGCCGATGCAATTTGCCATGAAAAACAATTTTGGTTTTGGTGGCACCAATGGCACTTTGATTTTCAAGAAAGCCCCTTAAGGCGCTTGAGGAATGGGGCAGCCCCTGGGGCCTGGTCGCCTTATATTTCTATACACATGGATGCGTTGCTTCATGGCGGGTTTTGACAAGCCAATTGCGAGTTGACGCCTTGTTTGCTGTGTGAGAACGGGAAAAAAATTCAAGTTCTAAAGTGCGGGACTTGTAATTTTTCCTTTTGACCTCATCTTTGTTCTTTGCTCTTGCCAGAGCCAAACCCGTTGACGCATGTTGAGGGGTGGGTCCATCAAAACAGTGTGTCGGATTTTGGAGGCAGCTATGCATATTTTTTGTCCGTGTTCAAAGCTTGTTCGTTGCGCAATGGTGGCGCTTTGCCTTGCGTGCTTGGGGGCGACTTCCATGGCCGCGGGCCCTCAGCCCAACACGACTGCCCCTGTGGTTCGCGCCTTGCCCGACTTCACCGATTTGGTGGAGCTGGTGGGTCCATCGGTTGTGAACATCCGCACCATAGAAAAAGTGCTTGCCCGCTCCCCAGCCGCCAACGGCCAAGCGGACGGGGAAGAGGAGATGCAGGAGCTTTTTAAGAAGTTTTTTGGCATGCCTTTCCCAGGGGCGCCAAGTGGGCCCAATGCGCCGCGTCAACAACGCCCCAACCGAAGTGCGCCCCAAGAGGAGGAGCAACCCAAAGGCGTGGGCTCGGGTTTTATATTGAGTGCAGATGGCCTGATCATGACCAATGCGCACGTGGTGGAAGGGGCCGATCAAGTGGTGGTCACTTTGCCGGACAAAAGAGAATTCAGAGCAAAAATAATTGGCACTGATCGAAGAACCGATGTGGCTGTGGTGAAAATTGAAGCCGCTGGTTTGCCTGCTGTTCGAATTGGCGATGTGAGCCGCTTAAAGGTGGGTGAGTGGGTGATGGCCATCGGATCTCCCTTTGGTTTTGAGAACACCGTGACCGCTGGTATCGTGAGTGCCAAGCAAAGAGACACGGGGGAGTTTGTCTCTTTCATTCAGACCGATGTGGCGATCAATCCAGGCAACTCGGGTGGCCCTTTGATCAATATGCGAGGTGAGGTGATTGGTATCAACAGTCAGATCTATTCGCGTTCGGGTGGTTTCATGGGCATTTCATTTGCGATTCCCATCGATGAGGCTGTTCGTGTGAGTGATCAACTCAGAGTGAGTGGACGCGTGCAAAGAGGGCGATTGGGGATTCAAATTGGCGCCGTCAGCAAAGAATTGGCAGAGTCCATGGGTTTGGCAAAAGCAATGGGTGCACTTGTACAAAACGTCGAGGCCAATTCTCCTGCAGAAAAAGCCGGCCTTGAGGCGGGTGACATCATCACGAAGGTCGACGGCAAGGTGGTTGAAAAATCCATCGATTTGCCGCGCTTTGTGGGCGGGATCAAACCGGGCTCAAAGGCAACAGTGACGGTCCTCAGAAGAGGGGTCAACAAAGACATTGCCGTGATGGTGGGTGAATTTGAGTCGGATAAAAAGATGGCAAGCCAAGCGCCTGCTGAAAAAGCGCCAGCGCAATCGACGTTTTCTGCCTTGGGCTTGAGCCTGAGTGATTTGACCGAGGGCATGAAGCGTGAACTTAAAGTGCGCATCGGTGTTCGGGTTGACCAGGCCACCGATGCTGCAGCGCGAGCGGGACTCAAAGAGGGCGATATTGTTTTGCAATTGGCCAATGTGGAGATTCAATCGGTGAAAGATTTCGAGACGACGTTTGCTCGTTTGGACAAGAGCAAAGCCACAACGGTCCTTTTTAAACGAGGTGAATGGGCGCAATACGCCATTATTCGCCCCAGCAAGTAAGACCATTCGCTCGGCAAGGCGCTCAAAGAAATTTTGATTTTTTACTACGAAAGGTAACAAAAAAGATTAAAAATACCCTAAAACTCTGTCGGGTATAAGGGAATTGATGCAAAAATGGCACTCGGTCAATTTTTTTTTAGGATTTTTTGTTTCAAGAAATTGAAAATAAAAGAATGTTTTTTTATTACAATTCTTCGTTAGAATCAAAGCATGTCAAATGCAAATCCAACTTCAGATTGTGAAAATCACTTGTTATGCTGATACGCACACTGTCTCCACAATTACTCCACAGCTCACACACAAGTTGTTCTTCTTAAATAAACAATACTGTGAATAAGCTGTGAATAATATCCATGTTGTTGACCTACAACGAACCATTCAAGACAAATCATGGGATGTCATTGAAAGCAATTTTGCCTACAATGAAGTCCCAACTATCGCAGTTGCCATAGATTGTTGGTTCCGGGCGCGTCAGCAGTTGACGCGCCCTTTTTTATGTCAATGATCGTTTGAATTCAACTACTTAGGTCTTTCCTTTGATGAAGCACATCAGAAATTTTTCAATCATTGCCCACATTGATCATGGTAAATCAACCCTCGCCGATCGTTTGATTCAGCGCTGTGGGGGGCTCGAGGCGCGTGAGATGCAGGCGCAAGTTTTGGATTCGATGGACATTGAGAAAGAGCGTGGGATAACCATCAAGGCGCAAACGGCTTCATTGCTGTACAAGGCGAAAAATGGTGAGACGTACAACCTGAACTTGATCGATACGCCGGGTCACGTTGATTTCTCTTACGAGGTCTCTCGCTCCTTGTCGGCGTGTGAGGGCGCTTTGTTGGTGGTGGATGCTTCACAAGGTGTAGAGGCTCAAACCGTCGCGAACTGTTACACCGCACTCGACTTGGGTGTGGAGGTGATCCCTGTGCTCAACAAGATGGATTTGCCTCAGGCCGATCCAGAAAATGCAAAAACAGAAATTGAAGATGTGATCGGGATCGATGCGTCTGATGCCATTCCATGTTCGGCCAAGACCGGCATGGGCATTGATGAAATATTAGAAGCCATTGTGGCGCACGTGCCTGAACCCCGGGGCAATCCAGACGGTGCCCTACGCGCCATGATCGTTGACAGCTGGTTTGATAGCTATGTGGGTGTCGTCATGCTCGTGCGCGTGGTCGATGGCGAGCTCAACTGCGGCGACCGCATCAAAATGATGGCGACGGGGACGACCTACATTGCCGAAAAATTGGGCGTCTTCACACCGGCCAATCAACCCAAGCAAAAGCTAAGTGCAGGACAGGTGGGCTACATCATTGCGGGCATCAAAGAGTTGCAAGCGGCCAAAGTGGGTGACACGATCACGCAGATCAAGCAGGGCACGGGTGGCGCGAGCGCCACCGCCACAGAGGCTTTGCCCGGCTTCAAAGAGATTCAGCCCCAGGTGTTTGCAGGCCTGTACCCAACCGAGGCCAATCAATACGACTCATTGAGAGACAGTCTAGAGAAGTTAAAACTCAATGACGCCTCTCTTCAGTACGAGCCCGAAGTGTCCCAAGCTTTGGGTTTTGGCTTTCGCTGTGGCTTTCTAGGTCTTTTGCACATGGAGATTGTGCAAGAACGACTCGAGCGAGAGTTTGACCAGGACTTGATCACAACCGCCCCCAGTGTGGTCTACCAAGTGGTCAAAGGGGACGGGGAAGTTGTGATGGTAGAGAACCCCTCCAAAATGCCCGAACAAGGCAAGCTGCAAGAAATCAGAGAGCCCATTGTGACCGTTCACTTGTACATGCCCCAAGAGTATGTCGGTGCGGTGATGACCTTGGCCAATCAAAAACGTGGCGTGCAACTCAACATGGCCTACCACGGCAGGCAAGTGATGCTGACCTATGAGCTGCCCTTGGGGGAAATCGTTTTGGATTTCTTTGACAAACTCAAATCCGTCTCAAGAGGCTACGCCTCCATGGACTACGATTTCAAAGAGTACCGTGCCTCGGATGTGGTGAAGGTCGACATTTTGCTCAATGGTGAAAAGGTCGATGCCTTGTCCATCATTGTGCACCGAACGCAGTCTCAGTACAGAGGTCGCGCCGTGGTTGCAAAAATGAGAGAGATCATCTCCAGGCAAATGTTTGATGTGGCGATTCAGGCCGCGATTGGTGCTAATATCATCGCTCGCGAGTCGATCAAGGCGCTTAGAAAAAATGTCTTGGCCAAGTGCTACGGGGGAGACATCTCAAGAAAGAGAAAGCTCCTTGAAAAGCAAAAGGCGGGTAAGAAAAGAATGAAACAAATTGGCTCTGTAGAAGTTCCACAAGAGGCCTTTTTAGCAATACTGCAAGTGGAGGATTGATGTGGCTATTTTGACAGCGTTTGTTTTAGGGGCCTTTGGCATCTACATTGGCTCTTGGTACCTGGGTTATCAAGAGGGCAACTTTGCTCTTTTGTTGTTCTCAGCCACCGTGGTCACTGGCATTTATTGGCTTTTTGAGAAAGCCATCTTTTTGCCCAAAAGAATCCAAGAGGCGCAAGCGTTGGACCAAGCCGAGCACAAGCGCTTGGGTGAACTCGCCAGCATGGGCATTCAACAAGCGCCTTTGGACATTCAAGCCAAACAGCAAGAGATCTTGCGCCAGCCTTGGTGGCTCGATTGGACGGCGGGTCTGTTTCCCGTGATCTTGGTGGTGTTCGTTTTGCGCTCCTTTTTGTTCGAGCCCTTTAAGATCCCATCGGGCTCGATGATCCCAACCCTTTGGGTGGGCGATTTGATATTGGTCAACAAGTTTCACTACGGTATTCGTCTGCCGGTGATCAATTTCAAAGTCACCGACGGTGAGCCCGTTAAAAGAGGCGATGTGATGGTCTTTCGTTACCCGCCGAACCCGAGTTTGGACTACATCAAGCGCGTGGTGGGTCTGCCAGGCGACGAGGTGGCCTACATCAATAAAAAGCTCACCATCAATGGTGTGGTCGTGAAAGACGCGGCCGTGCCGGACTTCTTTGAAGAGGACTCTTTGCGCTACATCAAGCAGTTTGAAGAGTCGATGCCCACAGGCGACACAAAAGACCCGCAAGTGCAACTCGTCAAGCACCGCTTGCTCAATGAAAATGAGCGGCCCGCCTTTGTCGAAGGGGCCAGTAATTTTCCGTTCAAAGAGCAGTGTCAATACAGTCTTGAGGGCATCGTGTGCAAGGTGCCCGAGGGCCATTACTTCATGATGGGTGACAACAGGGACAATTCCTTGGACTCCCGTTACTGGGGCTTTGTACCGGACAAGAACATCGTTGGCCGCGCATTTTATGTGTGGATGAATTTTGGCAACTTGAAACGCATTGGTGGCTTTGACTAAGTCCTTGTCCTCTCCCCCAATGAGTCGCGCTCATCAAGAGTTGCTTGAGCGGCTGGGTTTGAGCTTTGCCCAGCCCGCCCTTTTGCACCAGGCGCTCACCCACCGCAGCTTCAGTTCAAATCACAACGAGAGGCTGGAGTTTTTGGGCGATTCGGTGCTCAATTTGGCCGTTTCAACCATGTTGTACGCCGCCTTGCCCGACTTGCCTGAGGGGGATTTGTCAAGGGTGAGGGCCAATTTGGTCAAGCAAGACACCTTGCATCAGTTGGCCATGGACCTCAAGTTGCCCATGCTCATTCGCCTAGGAGAAGGCGAGATGAAGTCGGGTGGACAAAAACGACCCTCTATCTTGGCCGATACCCTTGAAGCGCTGATTGGTGCTGTGTATTTGGATGCCGGTTACGACAAAGCACAAGCCTTGGTTTTTCGGCTTTTCGAGCCCATACAAATCAACCCCACCATGCAAGCGGCCTCCAAGGACCCGAAGACAGAGCTGCAAGAGTGGCTGCAAGCCAAACGACTCAAACTGCCCATCTACCGAGTCGTTGGAACGCTGGGTGCCGCGCATCAACAAACCTTCGATGTGGAGTGCGAGGTGCCAGAGCTCTCATTGATTGAGAGAGGCATCGGGGGATCAAGAAGAGCGGCAGAACAGGTGGCCGCTTTGGCCATGTTGGAGTCCATCAAGGAAAAGAAACAATGAGTACGCCAAAAGAGAACAAACCAGGCGTAAAAATGCCCAAAGAGCAAAAACGCATCAAGTCCCCCCAACACGCTGCGAGCTTGCCGCCCGCCTTGGAGTCACTGCAGGACTTGATTGCCAAGCCTGAGGACAGCGCGCATTCTTTGGGGGACGTCCCAGTGCCTGAGCTCAAAGACTTGGGCCCAAGACATGCGGGCCTCATTGCGATTGTTGGCCGCCCCAATGTGGGCAAATCCACCCTCATGAACGCCTTGGTGGGGCAAAAAATCAGCATCACCTCCAAAAAGGCGCAGACCACAAGGCACCGCATCACGGGCATTCGAAATGAGGGCCCCAACCAACTCATTTTTGTCGATACCCCAGGCTTTCAGACCCTGCACAACAATGCTTTGAATCGCTCTCTCAACAAAACCGTTGTTGGCGCTGTTGGCGACGTGGACTTGGTGTTGTTTGTGGTGGAGGCCGGTCATTTCAACTCGTCCGATGCCAAAGTGCTGGACCTCATCAAGCCGGGTACAAAAGTGGTGCTCTTGGCCAACAAGGTTGATCAAGTCAACAACAAAGAGGATCTCATGCCATGGATGAAAGACATGCAAGAGCGCTTTGATTTTTACGCGATATTTCCAATGTCGGCCAAAAGCAGCAAGGACATCGAACGCTTGGTGCAACTTTGCATCAAAGATTTGCCTGAGCAGGCATGGTGGTACTTGAACGACGAGCTCACAGATCGCAGCGAAAAGTTTTTGGCCAGTGAGATCATTCGCGAAAAACTGTTTCGCTTAACGGGCGATGAGTTGCCCTACACCTCGACTGTGATCATTGACAAGTTCACTGAGGAGCCCGGACGCGCGGTGGCTCGCATGATCAAAATCGCTGCCACCATTGTGGTTGAGCGTGAGGGCCACAAAGCCATGGTCATTGGAGAAAAAGGTGAAAAGCTCAAACGCATGGGCACCGATGCGCGTCAAGAGCTTGAGCGACTGATGGATGCAAAAGTATTTTTAGAGATTTGGGTCAAAGTGCGCTCAGGCTGGGCCGATGATGAGGCTCGGGTACGCAGCTTTGGCTACGAGTAAGAAAAGTTCACTCACCCGCACAACCGAGGAGCCCTCCTTTGTGCTGCACCGTTACCCCTGGAGTGAGTCGAGTTTGGTGTTGGATGTGTTCACCCGCCACCATGGACGGCTGGTCTTGGTGGCCAAAGGGGCCAAGCGCCCACACTCCAACTTCAGGCCCGTGCTCATGCCCTTGCAGCCCTTGAGCCTGGGCTTCAGTGGGGACCAAGAGGTCAGAAATCTATCCGCCGCAGATTGGGTCGGTGGGCACGTCATGCCTCAAGGCGAGTCCTTGCTCAGTGGCTTTTATTTGAACGAGCTCCTCTTGAAGATGCTTGCACGTGAAGATCCACACCCCGAGTTGTTTGATGTCTACAAAGATGTGGTGCAGATTTTGTCGGGTGGCTTTGAGCAGACCTTGGGCCCCCTTTTGAGAACGTTTGAGCTTTTGATGCTCTCGCATTTGGGTCATTTGCCCAATTTAACCGCACAGACCTCCACGCTTGAGCCCCTCAAGGACATGGAGCTTTACGCCTTGATCCCAGAGGTCGGTCTGAGCCGGGTGATGTTCAAAGACCTCATGGGCCGCTCTGAGGCTGGTGCAAGCACGGACTCACGCGACGCGCCATCGAGCAGCGACTCGGCCACGATGATGCACCGCGCCAAAACCATGGCGCTCACGGGCGTGCAGTGGCGCGCTTTGTCGCAGGCCTTGCATGCGCCGAACGCTTTGACCAGCACCTTGCGCTTGTGTGCAGAAATGGAGCCACAAAGTCGACAAGCCTTGCAGTCGCAATTGCGACAAATCATACATTTTCATTGCGGCATGGCGACTTTAAAGACCAGGCAGTTTATGATCGATATTCAGGCCTTGTAGACACAGACCTGTTTCATCTTTCCATCTTTTCTCCAAAGTGAAAACTCACCATGTCTGAAACTGCTTTGCATCACAAGCGCCCAAGCCTGCACCCATGTGCTTTGTCGGTGAATCTGAACAAAGTGGCCTTGTTGCGAAATGCCCGCGAGCTTGATCTCCCGAGCGTGACACACGCGGCTCGCCTGTGTTTAAAAGCCGGTGCCCACGGCTTGACCGTGCATCCCCGGCCCGATGCGCGGCACATTCGCGACCATGATGTCGAGCTCTTGAGTGCCTTGCTCAAAGAGTGGCCAGGTCGTGAATTCAACATCGAGGGCAACCCCTTTCACAATTTGATGGGTTTGGTTGAACGCTTTCGTCCCCATCAAGCCACCTTGGTGCCCGATGGCATGGCGCAGTCCACCAGCGACCACGGCTGGCAACTGCCCCATGACTTGGAGGCCTTGAGGCCCAAGGTTGAACAATTGAAAGCTTGGGGCGTTCGGGTGAGTTTGTTCATGGACCCCATCCCTGAGATGATGGTCCACTGCAAGGCCTTGGGTGTTGAGCGCATTGAGCTTTATACAGAGGGGTTTGCCCGCGCTTATGCCCTTGAAGCAGATCCAAGCAACAGCACGCGCATGGCGTCAGCCATCGCGCCCTACATTGATTGCGCCAAGGCGGCGCAAGCCCTGGGGCTTGAGGTCAATGCGGGGCATGATTTGAATGCCCTGAATTTGAACTGTTTCTTGTCCCATGTGCCCCATGTCAAAGAGGTCTCCATCGGTCATGCATTCATTGCCGATGCCTTGGTTTTGGGCTACGAGCGCGCTGTGCACTTGTACCTGGAGCAAATGCCTGGGAGTCAAGCCACATGACGGTGGGCAAAGTGGTCTATGGCATTGGCACCGATGTTTGCGACATTCGTCGCATTCGATCAAGTTATGAGCGCTACGGTGAGCGATTCTTGCACCGCATCTTAACGCCCAAGGAGGTGGAGGTGTTCAAGCGACGCTCAGAGAGGTGGCCTGAGCGAGGTGTGCGTTACTTGGCCACTCGATTTTCAGCCAAAGAATCCTTCAGCAAAGCCATTGGACTTGGGATGAGGCATCCCATGAGCTGGCGCTCTTGCGAAATCTCCAATGCCCCGTCCGGTGAGCCTCAAATTGTGCTCTATGGTGAGCTTGAAATTTGGTGCCAAGCGCTTCGCTTGAGTGCCAAAGTCAGTGTCTCCGATGAGAGCGAGTACGCCATCAGTTTTGTGACTGTTGAGCAGTGTCTTGAACCTTAATTCCTTTGTTGACCCTAGCCTATGAAAAACATCTCTAAGCCGCTTGCCTTGAAGAAACGATTCAAAGACGCGTTCGTCCACTCGCCAGTGCTCCTCGACATTCATGGCCTGAGCTTGACGCGAGATGATCGCCGTCGATTGCTGCACCCCTTAACGGGTGGGGTGATTTTGTTTGCCAGAAACTGGCAGAACAAAAAACAATTGATCGCTTTGTGTGAAGAGATCAAGGCCTTGCGCGCTGAGTTGCTCATTTGTGTGGACCACGAAGGCGGTCGCGTGCAGCGCTTCAAAACCGATGGCTTTACCCATTTGCCCCCCATGCTCAGTCTGGGAGAGCAGTGGTCAAAGCGAGGTGCATTTGCCCAGCACGATGATGGTTTGTCGGTTTTGGAGGCCACGAACCGCGCGACCGCCATGGGCTTTGTCATGGCCAGTGAACTCAGGGCTTGTGGCGTGGACTTTAGTTTTGCGCCGGTGCTGGATTTGGATCACGGCAGGAGCGATGTCATTTTTGATCGCGCCTTTCACCGCGATCCAAGGGTGGTGAGTTTGCTGTCAAAGAGTTTCATGCAAGGCATGATGCAAGCGGGGATGGCCAATTGCGGGAAACATTTTCCGGGCCACGGGTTTGTGCAAGCAGACTCGCACACCGAGTTGCCCATTGATCACCGCGCTTTAAAAGACATCATGAAAGACGATGTGCTGCCTTACAAGGCCTTGAGCAGTTCTTTGATGAGTGTCATGCCTGCACATGTCATTTATCCAAAAGTGGACTCCAAGCAAACCGGCTTTTCAAGCGTTTGGTTGCAGACCATTTTGCGCGCTCAGTTGGGCTTCACCGGCGCCATCATCAGCGATGACTTGTCCATGAAGGGTGCCAGGGAGTTGGAGGGGCAGGTGCTGAGCTATGCAAAGGCGGCCGTTCAAGCCCTGAATGCGGGTTGTGACTTGTTGTTGCTGTGCAATCAAAGCGTGATCAAATCCGGACAAAGCCACAACGATGTGCTCGATGTGTTTTTGCAAGAGTTGGGAGACGAATTGCTCCTGGGTCATTGGGCGCTGAGCGCGAGCAGCGAGTACAGAAGGCGCGCACTCTTGGGGCAAGGTCCGGCCTTCACATGGTCAGATTTGATGCGCGACCCCAGGTACCAACAAGCGCTGCATCAGACCCTTGCCCCAGGCCTGTGATGTGCGACAAATTTGCAATTAATCGTCGCACAGATGGATTTGGACAGCATTAGCGGTTAGACTGAGCGTTGGTTTGGGGCATGTCTCAAATCTTGTCTCCCAACCTGAGGATTCGCTTTTGGCAACCAAATCGGGAAAGACTCAAGTCGACGGCAGTGGCCTTCGATTCACGAGCCGTGAGAACGGCTCGCCCTTCATCGGTATGGGTAAAGTGGGTGAAACCATGTCTTGCATCAAGTGTGGGGTCCACAAGCCGCGGCGGTTGGGCAGTCAAAGAAGATTTATTGGTGGGCTTGCTTTCTTTTGCTTTGAGTGCAAGCCAGCCATTTTGGTCCCGTCCAAACCGGCATGAATTCGGTCTGTGTGCTTTTGGGGCGCGGTGTCTTTCATCCATTGAAAGCGCCCACCTCACGCATGGGTTTCTTTCTCAACTGGCCAGCATTGTCTCTTTGTAGACGAGTGGTTTAACTTCATCTTGCAATCATGGCAACACCCAACTACAACTACGAAAAGCGCCAAAGAGAATTGGCCAAGAAAAAGAAAAAAGAAGATAAATTAAAAGAGCGCGAGTCCCGCAAAGGTGACAGCGAACCCCATGGCCAGGCCCACCCTGGCGAGCCTCCTGCTGCACAACCCCTGCCCTAAATCGACTGGTGCGTTGTGGCTCACACCAAAGCCTGTGACCCCAAGCACCCAGCACCTTCATGCGTGCTCAGGCCCTTAAAAAAAGAGATCAATGCTCTCTTTTTAAGGCGGGAAACAAAATCACATCTCGAATGCTGGGGCTGTTGGTGAGCATCATCATCAAACGGTCAATGCCAATGCCGCAACCCGCTGTCGGGGGCATGCCGTATTCAAGCGCCCGCACGAAATCGTGGTCAAAGAACATGGCCTCATCGTCACCGCTGTCCTTTTGTGCCACTTGGGCGTTGAAGCGCTGCGCTTGATCCTCTGCATCGTTCAACTCGCTAAAGCCGTTGCCAAACTCACGACCCGTGATGTAGAGCTCAAAGCGCTCCGTCACGCCTGGTTTGGTGTCACTTTCACGGGCCAGTGGGGAGATCTCCACCGGGTGCTCGCAAATGAAGGTGGGCTGCCAGAGTTGGCTCTCGACCGTTTCTTCAAAGTATTTCACTTGCAGACTTGCCAGTGAGAGAGTTGATAAACGGTCTTTTTCTTCATTGAGTCCGAGTTTTTTCAAGGCCACCATGAGCCACTCTTTGTCCTCGACGCGAACATCGGAGGGGCCATATTTGAGGATGGCTTGAGGGATGGTGAGGCGCTCAAACTCTTGACTCAAGTCCACCGCCTTGTCCGCATAATTTAAATGCAGTGTTCCCACCGAACTCAGCGCGACACTGCGGATCAACTCCTGCGTAAAGCTCATCAAGTCCAAATAGTTCCAGTAAGCGGCGTAGAACTCCATCATCGTGAATTCGGGGTTGTGACGCACCGAGATGCCCTCATTGCGGAAATTCCTGTTGATCTCAAACACCCGCTCAAACCCGCCAACGATCAAGCGCTTCAAGTACAACTCTGGGGCAATGCGCAAGAACATTTCTTGGTCCAATGCATTGTGGTGGGTGGAGAAAGGCTTGGCATTGGCGCCCCCAGGGATGGGGTGCAACATGGGCGTCTCCACTTCCAAAAAACCGTGTTGGACCATGAACTCGCGCATGCTGGTGATGGCCTTGGAGCGGGCTTTGAAGCGCTCCCTTGTGCTCTCATCGACCATCAAGTCGATGTAGCGTTGGCGGTACTTCACCTCTTGATCCTTCATGCCGTGGAATTTGTCGGGCATGGGCCGCAAGCTCTTGGTGAGCAGACGGATCTCGCTTGCGTGAATGGACAACTCCCCCGTTTTGGTGAAAAACAAGGGGCCTTCGGCGGCAACGATGTCGCCCAAATCCCAGTGCTTAAAGCGCTCGTACACCTCTTCACCCATGTGCTCTTTGGTGATGTAGACCTGAATTTTGGAGGTGCTGTCTTGTAGGGTGGCAAAACTCGCTTTGCCCATCACGCGTTTGAGCATCATGCGACCGGCCACCTTGACATGGATGTGGGCCTCTTTGAGCGCCTCGGCTGGCCGCAGATCGAATTCGTCGTGCAGTGCCTTGGCGTGGTGGGTCGGCTTGAAGTCGTTGGGAAACGCAATCCCGCGACCCGCACGCTGAAGATCTTTGAGGACTTTGAGTTTTTCCCGTCTCTCGTGGATGAGTTGGTTCTCATCGACGGGCTGGGCGCTCTCGTGGTCTGGCGTGTTGGAGGGGTCCTTGGGGGCTAATTTGGGATCGGTCATGGGGTCGCGGTACGTAAAGGGAGAGAAGGTGAAAAAGGCTTGAGCATGGGTGTGGTGCGCAGCTGAGACAAGGGGAGGGGTCTGGCGTTGCGCATTTGTTTTTACATCAAGGCATCCGAAGGTTGTCTTAACAAGATCGCCAAGCTCGTGGCAATGGTTTTTCTCAAGTCGCGTCGGTCACAAATCATGTCAATGGCGCCTTTGCTTTGGAGAAATTCTGAGCGCTGAAAACCCTCGGGCAGGGTGACCCGAACGGTGCTCTCAATCACGCGTGGACCGGCAAAGCCGATGAGCGCTTTTGGTTCGGCAATGACCAAGTCACCAATGAATGCAAAGCCCGCTGAAACACCTCCCATGGTGGGGTCCGTGAGCACACTGATGTAGGGCAAGCCCTTCTTGGCCAATTTGGTCAAGGCGGCATTTGTTTTGGCCATTTGCATGAGAGAGAGCAAACCCTCTTGCATGCGTGCACCCCCAGTGGCGGTGAAGCACAGAAAAGGCACCTTTTGTTCGATGGCCGCATTCACGCCTCGAACAAAGCGCTCGCCCACCACCGAGCCCATGCTCCCGCCCATGAAGTCAAACTCAAAGCAAGCGGCCACGACATTGATTTCATGAACGCTGCCACCCATCACCACCAAGGCATCGGTTTCTCCCGTTTGATCAATCGCTTGCTTTAAGCGCTCAGGGTATTTTCTAGAGTCTTTGAATTTCAAGGCGTCAACGGGGATGACCTCTTGGCCAAGCTCGTAGCGCCCCTCGGGGTCCAAGAACGCATCAAGGCGCATGCGAGCGGAGATTCTGTGGTGGTGCGAACAAGTGGGGCACACGTTTTGGTTTTGCTCCAAATCGTTGTTGTACAGGACCGTCTCGCAACTGGGGCATTTCACCCACAGGCCTTCCGGCACACTTCTGCGATCTGCGGGGTCGGTGGGTTGAATTTTAGGCGGCAGTAACTTTTCAAGCCAACTCATGGGGTGCTCCTTTGGGTGGCGCTTAAACGCCAAGGGGTTTGATGCGGATTGATTTTAATGCTCATCCAAGGCGTTGCGAATGTCACGCATGAAGGTGGACAAGCGTTCGAGCTTTTCTGCGTCGGTGCCCGCTTGCAAAAGCTCAATCAGTTTTGTGCCAATCACCACCGCATCGGCCACCTTTGACAAGGCTTTGGCCGAGTGCTTGTCGCGAATGCCAAAGCCCACGCCCACCGGGATGTGCACGTGCTCTTTGATGAGGGGCAACATGCGCTCAACCGCTTGCGTGTCCAAATGTCCCGCACCCGTGATGCCTTTGAGTGAGACGTAGTAGACATAGCCGCTCGCCACCTTGGCAACGAGCTCCATGCGTGCGGGCGTGCTGGTCGGGGCCAGCAAAAAGATCAAGTCCATGTCCTTTTCTCGTAAGCGCGTGGCAAATTCAGCGCATTCCTCTGGCGGATAATCCACCACCAACACGCCGTCCACGCCCGCCTCGTGGGCGTGATCGATGAAGGACCAAGCGCCGTGGTGGTGGTCATAGCTCTCAATCGGGTTGGCGTAGCCCATCAAGACCACTGGGGTCGATGCATCCGTTTGTCTGAACGCTTTGACCGTGGCCAAGACTTGCACCAAGTTCACGCCAAAGCTCAAGGCACACTCCCCCGCTTTTTGGATCACAGGCCCGTCGGCCATGGGGTCGCTAAAGGGAATGCCGAGCTCAATGACATTGGCACCCGAAGACACCAAGGTGTGCATCACTTGCACCGTGATCTGGGGATTGGGAAATCCGCACATGATGTAAGGAATCAGGGCCGTTTTTTGATGGGCCTGAAGGGCTTTGAAGGTGGTCTGTATTCTGTTCATGGCACGATGTGGATGGCGTGGGTGGTGCCGCCTTTGACCTCTTGGCCTCGACAACTTGGGCGGCAGTAAAAGTCAGCATGGCTCAAATCGGCAACGGTGCCGATGTCTTTGTCACCTCGTCCAGAGAGGTTGACCAAAATGGATTGGTCTTTGTTCATGGTCTTGGCCAACTTCATGGCATGGGCCACGGCATGACTGGACTCCAAGGCGGGAATGATGCCCTCTGTGCGGCACAGGTAGTGAAAGGCCTCGAGGGCCTCCGTGTCTGTGATGCCCACGTACTCGGCGCGTCCTGTGTCTTTGAGAAAGGCATGCTCAGGGCCCACGCCTGGGTAGTCCAGTCCAGCAGAGATGCTGTGGGTTTCAGTGATTTGCCCCTGTGCATTTTGAAGCACATAGGTTCTGTTGCCATGCAAAACACCTGGTACGCCCAGTTGCAAGGAGGCTGAGTGTTTGCCGCTCTCCAAACCTTCTCCTGCCGCTTCAACGCCAATCAAACGGGTGTTTTTAAAATCAATGTAGGGGTAAAAAATACCCATCGCGTTGCTGCCGCCTCCCACGCAGGCGACCACCGCGTCGGGCTGTTGGCCTTGGTGCATCATGGGCATTTGCTCAATGCACTCACTGCCAATCACGCTTTGAAAATCTCTCACCATCATGGGGTAGGGGTGGGGCCCGGCCACGGTGCCAATGATGTAGAAGGTGTTCTCCACATTGGTGACCCAGTCCCTCAGTGCTTCGTTCAAAGCGTCTTTAAGCGTTTTGCTGCCGCTTTCAACCGGCACGACTGTGGCTCCCAGCAGTTTCATGCGGTAGACGTTGGGGCTTTGTCGCTTGACGTCTTCACTGCCCATGTACACCACGCACTCGAGTCCGTAACGCGCACAAATGGTGGCCGTTGCAACACCGTGTTGACCCGCCCCTGTTTCCGCAATGACGCGGGGCTTGCCCATGCGCTTGGCAAGCATCGCTTGTCCAATGGTGTTGTTGATTTTGTGCGCACCTGTGTGGTTGAGGTCTTCGCGCTTGAGATAAATTTGAGCGCCACCCATCTCTTGGCTCATCCGAGCGGCGTGATAGATGGGCGAGGGCCGCCCCACGAAGTGTTTCAGCTCACTGTGAAACTCAGCCAAAAACTGTTCATCGTGCTGGTATTTGGCATAGGCGGCTTTCAACTCTTCAATGGCATGGGTGAGGGTTTCGCTCACAAAACTGCCGCCATAAGGTCCAAAGTGACCGCTCAGATCGGGTTGATGATAGGTGGATGTCATGGGTCTAAAAATGTAAAAAAATAAGGTGAGCTGTTTGCAAAAAAAGCATTGCGTTCAAGCGGTCAATTTGAGACCAAGGCACGCAAGCTTAAATTCAAGCCTTTAAGATGTGTAGAGATCCCGTGCTTAGGTGTCATCACAAACGCATTCGCGTTTCAAAAGACGCCCCCAAGGTCTGGGCTCATGGTGGGGCTTGGTCGGCCAAGCGAACGGCTTGGACAAATTCATGAATGAGCTTGGCATCTTTGATCCCTTTGCCCACTTCAACCCCGGAGCTCACATCCACACTAAAGCTGCGAGCGCAAGTTTTCAAGGTGCGAACAGCGTCGCCCACGTTTGCAGGTGTGAGTCCACCAGACAGCACGAGGTGAGCGTTGACGTTTTGAGGTATCAGTGACCAATTGAAAGTTTTCCCGCCCCCGCCATAACCTGGGACGAAGGCGTCCAACAAAATGGCATGGGCTGTTGAATATTGATGGGTGTATTCTACGATCTCAGAGGCCATTTTGGGCGTGTTTTTGTGCCCGTCCTCTTCTGAATCTAAGGGCAGCCTAAGCGCCCGAATGTAACGACGCCCTGTTTCTTTGGCCATTTGAGCGCAAAATTCAGGTGTTTCCTCGCCGTGAAACTGCAGCCAAGCACTCGGAACCGCCTCGCAACACAGTCGAATCAGCTCGCTTGGGGCGTTGACAAACAAAAGGACAGGTGTGATGAAGGCGGGCAATCGATTGGCCAGCGCGTGCGCTCTCTCAGGGCTGACGAGTCGAGGGCTTTTTTCATAAAAAACAAAACCAATGGCATTGACACCTTCGCGCGCGCAGGCGTCTACATCCTCTTCTCGCGTGAGGCCGCAAACTTTGATGGGCGTGTGGCTATAAGTAAAAGACGACATGGTCAAACAATCCAATCATAACTGGGTGCTGCAATGGGCAAGCCCCAGTGCGGGTCATAGCTTGGGCCTAAAAAGTATAGCCCTTGTGCAGAAAACGTGGGCGCGGCTTGTTTTCGGTCCCGAGCCTCGATGACCTCTTTGAGCCATGATGGGCCTTGTTCGCCCAAGCCGACCTGTACCAAGCAGCCCATGATGTTGCGGATCATGTGGTGCAAAAATGCATTGGCTTCAAAGTCAAAACGAAAGTAAGCGTGTTCGGCTTGAGCGCTTTTTTGTGAGATCTCCAGGTGGGTGATCGTCTTGATGGGCGACAAAGCTTGGCACTGTGAAGCCCTAAAGGAGGTGAAGTCGTGGGTGCCCAACAAGAGCAGCGCGGCCTCTTTCATCGCGCTCAAACTCAAAGGCTTGGCCACCCAGCCCACCCGTTCGTATTCGATGCTGGGTCGCACGGGGCTTTGGAGCAGCAAGTAACTGTAGCGTCTTGAGCGAGCACAAGCGCGTGCGTGAAACTCTTTTGGAACCTCGCGCGCCCATTGGACGGCAACGTCTGAGGGCAAGTAACGATTGGTGCCACGCACCCATGAGCTCAACTCTCGTTGAACAGGTGTGTCAAAGTGCACCACTTGCAGCAAGGCATGAACGCCTGAGTCGGTGCGACCCGCGCAAAGGGTCTTCAATGGCGTTTGGGCAAAGTTTGCGAGGGCTTTTTCTAAATGATCTTGAACCGTCTGACCCGAGAGTTGGCTTTGCCAGCCTTCATACCGCTGCCCACTGTAGGACAGGCCCAGGGCAATGCGACCGATGCTCATTGTCTTTGGGTCAACCAAGCTTGAATTTGATCATGCAGTTCTCCAGCGGCTTGTGAGAGCACCTCCTCAGCAATGGCACGAGCGGTGTGGTGTTGTCCAACTTGCCAGAGCTCTTGCGCCAAATCAAAGCGCACTTGGAGGGGGTTTTCATCGGCATTGAGCGAGGCCATTGGGGTGGGGCTCAGCGTTTGCGCCACCTCAGGCGCAGTCGCCCCGTGCGGGGTGTTCAACTCATCGGTGGTGGGCAACTCCAAGTCAAAGTCAATGTTGACATGGTCTTTTAGACTGCCTGGTGCAAGGTTGGAGGCTTCGTTTTCATCGGGCAAGCCAAGGTCGCCCTCATCGGGGTCGGCTGCGGGGGGGGATTGCGGGGTGAGGACCTGGGGGCCTAGCGCACCTAGGGGCAAGGGGCGGGCCCTGAGGCTGTTAGGGATTGGGGTTTCGATGTCAAAGATGGAGCTTGGGCGACTCAAGGGGTCGACGTCGTTGTCAGATCCGGCCAGCGAGCTTGAACGATCTTTTGTTTTCCAAAGGGTGAGCAATACCAAAAAGCCAAACAAGAAGCCTGCGAACACCGGGGTCAATGGGTTTTGAAGCCAAAGGGCCAGGCGTGACTTCAAGGTGGGGCTCGAGGCGCTGGGGATGAGGCCCTCTTCACTGCGCGCACCTGAGTTGGGCGTGCTTTGCTCAGCAATTTGTCCCAACTCCTTTAAGTTTTGATTGACTTGGCTGCTCTCTTTGCGTGTTTGCTGTGCTTGCAGGTCTTTGGCGGTTTGTTCACTCGACTTTGCATTTTTGCTGCCAGGCTTGGCGAGTTTCAATTGATCTTGATTGCTGGTCGTTGGGGCTTGCGCCTTGGGGCTGATCAGTCCTGAGGCCGTTTGTTGGGTGGCGTTCAAAGGGCTTGGGTTTGAATTTTTAATTTTTTCTGCCAAGCTTTGTCGGTATTGCTCAAAATCAAAATTCTGCGCCTTCAGTTCTTCCTTGGCTTGTTGGGCGCTGATGGACAAGACTTCTTGCTTGGAGGGGAGGGTGAGCGTGGCGTTGGCTTTGAGCCGATTGATGTTTTGTTGGACAAAAGATTTTGGGTTGGTGCGCAACAGGGCGATGAGCATTTGTTCGTAGCTCATGGGGGCCACAGCGTATTGCAGCGCAATGGCGCTGGCGGTGTCACCTGCACTGACCACAAAGGTGTTGTCCTTTAAGGTGCTGAGACGGTTGTTGCTGTCAAGCAAGACGCCAATTTCTTTGAGCTCTGAGCCAGTGCTCCACTGCAGGTCAATCAATAGACTTAAAAAACTTTGATGGATCGGTTTGTCTGAGCTGATCGAGATGACGTTTTGACCCTTTGCATTTTGCGCCAGTCGCGCTTGCGCGCCGATGGCGCCAAGCGCCGTGGCGTCCTCGCTCAGATATTTGCTTTGGTAAGTGCCAGCGCTTGCAATGCCCACTTGCAAGCCTTTGAAGTCATCCAAGGCGTTGACTGAAAGCGGGATCTCTATCTTCAAGGGCTCGCCTTGCTTGGACAACATCAGGGGGTGTCCCAAGTCAATGGCAAAAGCACACAGCGCAAAGACTTGTCCCAAACACAGGCAGATCAAGCCTTTTGAGCTGTGGGCTGTTTTGGCCAAGAGGCGCTTGCAGATGTCGAGTGGCTGAGACATGGTCATGTTGATCTTTTCAAGTTGGATGCTGGTTAAACATTGGACGAACCCATCACGCACGGGCTTTCAACTGACTTTTGAGCGCAATCCCCACCTGGGCGATTGCCTTGAAACATGCACGGTTTTTTCATTGGTTGAGGCCTTTGGGCGCCTCAACAAAATCACACCAAGCCCGTTTGCATTGTCCCATGCCTTGCCTGCGCTCGCATGGGGAAAACAAAGCTTCTTTTAAGCCTCAATCAAAATTCTGAGCATTCTTCTGAGAGGCTCTGCCGCGCCCCAAAGCAACTGATCACCCACCGTGAAGGCACCCAAATAGTCCTCGCCCATGGCCAGTTTATGCAAGCGCCCAACGGGCACGTCCAGTTGACCTGTGACTGCTGCAGGAGTAAGTAAGCGCTCACTTAATTCTCTTTCATTGGGAACGACTTTGACCCAGTCGTTGGCGCTTGCCAGCAAGGACTCGATGTCGGCCATGGGCACATTTTTCTTCATCTTGACCGTCAAGCCCTGGGAGTGACAGCGCATGGCGCCGATGCGAACACACAGCCCATCGATGGGGATGCTGCCAGGCGTTCTAAAGGGCGGCAAGCCTAAAATCTTGTTGCACTCCGAGCCGCCTTTCCACTCCTCTTTGCTCTGACCGTGATCAACGGGTACATCGATCCAAGGGATCAAGCTGCCCGCGAGTGCTGCGCCTCGGAAGTGGGTGGTGGGGAACTCTGCACTGCGCAAAGTTTGCGTGACCTTGCGATCAATGTCCAAAATGGCCGAGGCAGGGTTGGCCAAATCGGTTTTGACGGCCGCATGCAGCGCACCCATTTGCGCCAACAGTTCACGCATGTTTTGTGCGCCTGCGCCAGATGCGGCTTGGTAGGTCATGGCCGAGACCCACTCAACCAAGCCTGCTTTGAACAAGCCACCCATGGCCATCAGCATGAGACTCACGGTGCAGTTGCCGCCAATCCAGTCCCGGGTCCCAGCGCTCAAGCCTTTGTCAATCATCTCGCGATTGACCGGATCCAAAATGATGATGGACTCAGGTGTCATGCGAAGGGCGTTGGCCGCATCAATCCAGTGGCCCGCCCAGCCCGCTGCTCTGAGTTTTGGGTGGACCTCTTTCGTGTAATCGCCGCCTTGTGCCGTGATGATGATGTCGCACTTCTTGAGCGACTCAATGTGGTGTGCATCTAAAAGCTTTTGCTCATTTTTGGCCATCGCAGGGGCTTGACCGCCAACATTGGAGGTGGTGAAAAAGAGAGGCTCAATCAATGCAAAATCATCTTGTGCGCTCATTCTCTCCATCAAAACAGAGCCCACCATGCCGCGCCAGCCAACAATCCCTACAACATTCGCTTTGTGATTCGTACTCAAGATGAAATCCCCAATGTGTCAAAAATGAATAAACGGTGTCCTCTCGCAGAGGATCACATCAAACCTTTCAATGCCTTTGCCACGGCGTTGCCCATTTCCTGGGTGTTGACTTTCGTGGTGCCCTCGGCATAAATGTCCGCCGTTCGAAGTCCTTCGCGCAAGACCACTTTGACAGCGGACTCTATCAAGTCCGCCGCCTTTGCTTCTTGAAGCGAGAAACGCAGCATCATGGCTGCACTCAAAATGGTGGCCAATGGATTGGCAATGCCTTTTCCGGCGATGTCGGGTGCACTGCCGTGACTGGGCTCGTACAGGCCTTGGTTGTTTTTGTTCAAGGATGCCGAGGGCAGCATGCCAATGGAGCCCGTCAGCATGGCGGCAGCATCAGACAAAATGTCGCCAAACATATTGCCCGTCACCACCACATCAAATTTCTTGGGCGCTTTGACCAACTGCATGGCCGCATTGTCCACATACATGTGATCGAGTGCCACATCGGGGTACTGCAAACCCACCTCAGTCACCACGTCTTTCCACAATTGGAAGGTTTCTAAAACATTGGCCTTGTCAACACTGGTGACCCGTTTGGATCTCTTTTGAGCCGCTTGGAAGGCCACGTGGGCAATGCGCTCAATCTCGGGACGAGAGTAGCGCATGGTGTCAAAGGCCTCTTCAGCTCCAGGGAAATGACCATCCACGGCCGTTCGGCGTCCCCTGGGTTGACCGAAATAGATGTCACCCGTGAGTTCGCGAATGATCAAAATATCAAGACCCGCCACCAACTCAGGCTTTAAGCTGGAGGAGGCAACCAACTCTTCGTAACAAATGGCAGGACGGAAGTTGGCAAAAAGTCCCAAGTGCTTTCTCAGTCCCAAGATCGCTTGCTCTGGGCGCAAAGGCCTGTCAAGCGTGTCGTATTTCCAATCCCCCACCGCACCAAAAAGAATGGCATCGGCCGCTTTGGCCAAGTTCAATGTGCTCTCAGGCAAGGGGTGACCCAAGAGATCAAAGGCGGTGCCGCCCACCGGCGCTTGCTCGATTTCTAGGGGCAAGGACAAGACGTCCAACACCTTCAAGGCCTCAACAACAATCTCTTTTCCAATCCCATCTCCAGGGAGTACCGCAATTTTTTTCATGGTCGTGCTCTTCATTAAGGGGTCAACACAGTTGGCGATCCCAAAGCCACGCAAACGCGACTTTGGGGTGGGCATGCGACGCTTTTAAGCTTGGCTTGTGACAGAGTGAGCCAGCCAAGGCTTCGTCGCCAAACGGTGGCTCTCAAAGTCTCGAATCTTTTGTGCGTGGTGCAAAGTCAATCCAATGTCATCCAAGCCATTGATCAAACAGTGCTTCCTAAAGGCCTCAACTTGGAAAGCAATCTCTTCGCCCTGAGGTCTGAGGATGACTTGGCGCTCAAGGTCAATGGTGAGCTGATAGCCCACAAAACCGGCGACTTCATTGAAGAGTTGATCAATCGTGCTTTCTGGCAAGACAATGGGCAACAGGCCGTTTTTGAAACAGTTGTTAAAGAAGATGTCCGCATAACTGGGCGCCAAAATGGCCCTGAAGCCAAATTGATCGATTGCCCAAGGCGCATGCTCCCTTGAAGAGCCACAGCCAAAGTTCTTGCGCGCGAGCAAAATGCTTGCGCCCTTGAAGCGCGCTTGGTTCAGCACAAAGTCAGGATTGATTTTTCTGCTGTTGGGATCTTGACCGGGAAAGCCCTCGTCCAAGTAGCGCCACTCATCAAACAAATTGGGGCCAAACCCTGTTTTTTTAATTGATTTTAAAAACTGCTTTGGAATGATCGCGTCTGTATCGACATTCTCGCGATCCATGGGGGCGACCAAGCCCTTGAGTGTTGAAAACTTTTGCATCTTGAGCTCTGTTCTTTAAGAAAATTTGCGAATGTCAACAAAGTGGCCGTGAATGGCCGCGGCGGCAGCCATGGCAGGGGAGACCAAATGGGTGCGTCCACCAGCGCCTTGACGGCCCTCAAAGTTGCGGTTGCTGGTGGAGGCGCATCGCTCGCCGGGTTCAAGCCTGTCGGCATTCATGGCCAAACACATCGAGCATCCTGGCTCGCGCCATTCAAAGCCTGCGGCCTTGAAGATCACATCCAGGCCCTCTCTCTCAGCTTGCTCTTTTACAAGGCCTGAGCCAGGCACCACCAAGGCGAGGCGCACATTTTTTGCAACCTTTTGGCCAATTTTTTTGACCACTTGCGCGGCTTCGCGCATGTCTTCAATTCTTGAGTTGGTGCACGAGCCGATGAACACTTTGTCAACGTGAATGTCATCGATGGATTTGCCGGGCTCAAGACCCATGTAGAGCAAGGCTCTTTCAATCGCCCCTCTTTTGATCGGATCTTTTTCTTTGTCAGGATCGGGCACCTTGCAGGTGATGTCCAAAACCATCTCGGGAGAAGTGCCCCAAGTGACTTGAGGGAAAATGGTGCTGGCATCCAAGTCCACGACGGTGTCAAATTTGGCATCCGGGTCTGAATGCAGTGTTTTCCAATAACTGCTGGCCAATTCCCATTCAACACCCGTGGGCGCCAAGAGGCGACCTTTGACGTAATCAATGGTTTTTTCGTCGACGGCGACCAGTCCCGCTCTGGCGCCCGCTTCAATGGCCATGTTGCAAAGCGTCATGCGGCCTTCAATCGACAAGGATTTGATCGCAGTGCCTGCGAACTCAATCGTGTAGCCCGTTCCACCCGCGGTCCCAATGTGACCAATGATGGCCAGCACAATATCTTTGGCCGTGCAGCCTTTGTTCAAGTTGCCATTGACACGCACCAGCATGTTTTTTGCTTTTTTCGTGAGCAAAGTTTGTGTGGCCAAAACGTGCTCAACTTCACTCGTGCCGATGCCATGGGCCAAGGCACCCAATGCGCCATGCGTCGAGGTGTGGGAGTCGCCACATACAACGGTCATGCCCGGCAAAATGGCACCATTCTCTGGGCCAATGACGTGGACAATGCCTTGTCGTTTGTGCAAAAAGGGAAAGTAGGCGGCAGAGCCAAACTCAGCAATGTTTTGGTCCAAGGTCACCACTTGTTCTTTGCTGATGGGGTCGATGATGCCGTCATAACCCAACGCCCAGCCCGTGGTGGGTGTGTTGTGATCGGCTGTGGCAACGACGGAGCTGATGCGCCACACCTTGCGCTTGGCTTGTCGCAAGCCCTCATAGGCTTGGGCGCTCGTGACCTCGTGGACCAAGTGTCGATCAATGTATAAAACCGACGTGCCGTCCTCTTCTGTGTGCACGACATGCTCGTCCCAAATTTTGTCGTAAAGCGTTCGTCCCATGGTGTTGGCTCTTTCTTGTTCTTAAGAGAAAAACCAATATTTTAGGCGCTAAGCGGACGCTTTTGCGGCTTGGGGCCATTTAATTGGGTAAATCGCACGGGCCAAGAAGGCCTTGCACGAGGACCCACCCACCCACGGCCTCATGGTTCTTTTGCAGGCTTTGGCGCTGCTGCTTGAACAATGAGCAGAGGATTCAAAAGCCTGGCACGAGGATCCACATAGTAACCCCCAAACTCTGTGTAGCGAAGTGCGTATCGATGGCACTGCGAGCAAGCATAGACGGTGCATCGATTGCTTGGAAAAAAGCCCAAAGCAATCGGCGCCTGTGGCGAGTCATACCGCGTGCCGCTTGGGTGGTACTCTTCAAAGCTTGGCTCATACACCTCGGGGTCTTGTAGGCTTGCCACGGCGTGCAGTTGCTTGGGCCAATCGGTCTCTGACACGCTTGACCAACCCGTGGCATTTTTGAGCGTGCATGAACAATCCCGTTGCTCGGGTTTTGGCGCAGTGAGTGCCAACAATTCATCGCTTTGCGTGATCAAGGGCAGGGCTTTGTGGTTCATGGCTTTGAGGGGCAAAAAAATAGGGGCCGCTGGCCCCTATTGATGAAGTCTAAAGTCAATCCAAGTGGCCTTGTAAGGGGGTGTGTAAGCCCTTATAAAGACAGCCACTTATTGTCGGTTTAGCGCTTGTTGATGTCTTTCACATCTCTTCTGGGGGAGCCTGTGAAGAGCTGACGGGGCCTGCCAATTTTGTACTCGGGGTCAGCAATCATTTCATTGAGCTGAGCAATCCAGCCCACTGTTCTGGCGAGCGCAAAGATGCCTGTGAACATGTTCACGGGAATGCCAATGGCGCGTTGAACAATGCCTGAGTAAAAGTCGACATTGGGGTAGAGTTTTCTTTGAACGAAATAGTCGTCTTCAAGAGCGATTTTTTCAACAGCCTTGGCCAGTTTGAACAAGGGATCGTTCTCAAGCCCCAACTCTTTCAAAACTTCGTTGCAAGTCTCTTGCATCAAGGTGGCCCTTGGATCGTAGTTCTTGTAAACACGGTGACCAAAGCCCATGAGCTTGACGCCTGAGTTTTTATCCTTGACCTGGTCCATGAATTCGCCAACTTTGGCAACGCCGCCTTGTGCTTGGAGTTGCTCGAGCATGTTCAAGCACGCTTCGTTGGCGCCACCGTGTGCTGGGCCCCACAGACAAGCCACGCCAGCAGCAATGGCCGCAAAGGGGTTGGTGCCAGAGGAGCCGCACAAGCGAACGGTCGAGGTGGACGCGTTTTGCTCATGGTCTGCGTGCAAAATAAAGATGCGGTCCAGTGCACGCTCGAGCACTGGGTTGACCACATAGTCTTCACAGGGGTTGCCAAACATCATGCGCAAGAAGTTGCCTGCATACGAGAGGTCATTTCTGGGGTACATGAAAGGCTGACCAATGCTGTATTTGTAAGCCATGGAGACCAAGGTGGGCATCTTTGCAATCAAGCGGATGGCCGCAATTTCACGGTGCTCAGGGTTGTTGATGTCCGTGCTGTCATGATAAAAGGCTGACAAAGCGCCCACCAATCCAGTCATGACCGCCATGGGGTGTGCATCCCTTCTGAAGCCTCTGAGGAAAAAGTGCATTTGCTCATTGACCATGGTGTGATTGGTCACGAGATGAGAAAAGTCCGCTTTCTGTTTTGTATTGGGCAACTCGCCTTTGAGCAACAAGTGGCAAGTTTCCATGAAGTCACAATTGGTGGCCAACTGCTCGATGGGGTAGCCACGGTAGAGCAATTCGCCTTTGTCGCCATCGATATAGGTGATGGCAGACTCGCACGAAGCGGTGGACAAAAAGCCAGGGTCATAGGTGAAGAGACCCGTTTGACCGTAGAGTTTTCTGATGTCAATCACATCAGGGCCAATGCTGCCGTTGTAGACGGGCATCTCAAAGCTGGGCGCGCCATTTGAGAAAGCAATGGTGGCTTTGTAATCAGCGAGTTTCATGATCGGTTTTCCTTTTAATTGAGTAGCGAAAGCAACGGTCTTATTTTCTTATCATGTCCAGTACTTCTTGTCTTTCAGAAGTATAAAAATCTTTTGCGAGCTCGGTTCTTTTGAGAAACAAATCCATCAGATCGTTGTCTGAAAGATCCATTAAATCATACAAAGCTTGTGCTATTTTGACAGTGAGATCTTTTTCAAAACGATTGAAAAAAGACTCAATCATCAAATCATTTTCTAGCAATCCACGTCGACACCTCCAACGCAGTTTGCTCAGCTCTCGCTCTCCAAGCATGAGCTTTGGATCTAGGCCCGAGAGAAATGAGTCAACAACGTTCATGGGTCAATCGCGTTAAACAGCTCTGCGAACCATGAGTTCTTTGATCTTGCCAATGGCCTGTGTTGGGTTGAGTCCCTTGGGGCATACGTCAACACAGTTCATGATGGTGTGGCATCTAAAGAGTCGGTAAGGATCCTCTAGATTGTCCAGTCTTTCCGCCGTCGCCTGGTCTCTGCTGTCCGCAATGAAGCGGTAGGCTTGCAAAAGACCTGCGGGGCCGACGAATTTGTCAGGATTCCACCAAAAAGACGGACAGCTTGTAGAGCAACTTGCACACAAAATGCACTCGTACAAGCCATTGAGCTCGTCACGCTCTTCAGGTGACTGCAAGCGCTCTTTTTCAGGCGGCAAGGTCTCGTTGACCAAATAAGGTTTGATGGAGTGGTATTGCTTGAAGAACTGCGTCATGTCAACAATCAAATCTCTGATGACGGGCAAACCAGGAAGGGGTTTGAGCACAATTTTTTCAGGCAAGCTCAGCATATTGGTCAAACAAGCCAAGCCATTTTTGCCATTGATGTTCATGGCGTCTGAGCCACAAACGCCTTCACGGCAAGAGCGCCTGAAGGAAATGGTGGGATCAACTTCCTTGAGTTTCATCAAAACGTCAAGCAACATGCGCTCGTGCCCATCGAGCTCGATCACAATGGTTTGCATGTAGGGCTTGGCATCTTTATCTGGATCGTAGCGATAAATCTGGAAGGTTCTTG
>CANBTT010000007.1 GCA_947372465.1 Burkholderiales bacterium
GCCTTGATGGCCTCAAAAGGCTTCACCGCCAGCCCCAAGGCGATCGAGGCGCCCAGAGGTTTTGCTCAAGTGGCCTCCACCAAATACGATTGGAGCGAAATCGACTCCGAGTTGGGCAAACGCTTTGAGATCAGCTTCAACACCTACAAGCCCTTTGCCTGCGGCATCGTGATTCACCCCAGCATTGACGCTTGCGTGCAACTCAAAAACTTGGGCGTCGTGGCCGATCAAGTCGAAAAAATTGAACTCAAAGTACACTCCTTGGTGCTTGAACTCACCGGCAAGAAAGAACCCAAAGACGGTCTGCAAGGCAAGTTCAGTGTCTACCACGGCTGCGCAGCAGGCTTGCTGTTTGGGCGTGCAGGGGAGGAAGAATTTGCGGATGAGGTGGTCACCAGCCAAGCCGCTCAAGACCTGCGTCGCAAAGTGGTGGCCATCGTGGACGACTCCATCGATGAGGCCAGCGCTGACGTCACCGCCTACCTCAAAACGGGTGACCCCATTCATATTCGCGTCGAGCATGCCATTGGGTCTTTAGAAAACCCCATGACCGACAGCTTGCTTGAGAAAAAATTCCACGATTTGAGCGATCCCGTCATTGGACAAGCTCAAACCACCGAACTGATCAAATCTTGCTGGTCCCTCGCACAAAGCCCGAACCTCAAAACCCTCCTAAAACAGTGCCTCCCCAGCTAAAGCTGGCTGACACTGCAGCGGAGAATCTCCCTGGGTGTTTGGTGTGGCAGCACCACCAAACAACAGGGATTACCCTAAATACAACATGGGTTTTTAGCACTCGCTGACGCAGAGTGCTAAAATGGGGATTCTGCATGAAAGGATTCAAACCATGACTGCTCTGACCACTTTGTCCACACCCACCACACTCCCAGCGACGTCTTGGGCGCTCATCCCGCCCTTGGGTCATTTAGACGCCTACATCTCGGCCGTCAATCGCATGCCCATGCTCACTCTTGAGCAAGAGCAGGCCTTTGCAAGGCAACTCAAAGACAACAACGACTTGGAAGCGGCGGGTAAATTGATCATGTCCCACCTGAGACTCGTGGTCTCGGTCTCAAGACAGTACTTGGGCTATGGCTTGCCCCATGCCGACTTGATCCAAGAGGGCAATGTGGGCCTGATGAAAGCGGTCAAACGCTTTGACCCAGAGCAAGGTGTGCGCTTGGTGAGTTACGCCATGCACTGGATCAAAGCAGAAATTCACGAATACATCTTAAAGAACTGGCGCATGGTCAAAGTGGCCACCACCAAGTCTCAAAGAAAACTCTTCTTTAACCTTCGCTCCATGAAGCAAGGCTTCAAAGCCGACACCGAAGACAGCAACGCACACCGTTTGAATTTGTCTGAATCTCAAATTGACCAAGTCGCCAAAGACTTGAACGTCAAACGAGAAGAGGTGATGGAGATGGAGACGCGCATGAGTGGTGCAGACATCATGCTGGACCCCTCCCCCAACGAGGATGGAGAAGAGGCGTATGGACCCATCTCTTATTTGACAGACCTCAATCATGAGCCCACCGCCATGATCGAATCCCATCAGCGCGATGTGCTGGCAAGCGACGGCTTGACCTTGGCCCTCAATGCGCTGGATGCGAGGTCTCGCAGAATCGTACAAGAGCGTTGGCTCAATGTGCGAGACGACGGCTCTGGCGGCATGACCTTGCACGACTTGGCCGATGAGTTTGGTGTGAGCGCTGAGCGCATCCGCCAAATCGAGACCGCGGCCATGAAAAAGATGAAGGAAGCGCTCCTCGAGTTCGCTTGACCCTTTGAGGTTCAAGATCCGGTTGCTTGGCGCAGATGGGTGCTCACTTTAAAGCCCCTCACATTGCACGGCTTGGAGCGCTTGGGCACTCGCTTGGGTTTTTGTGCTTGGCCTTTATGCGTGGTCCAACAAGGTTTTAAGATCCTTCATCAAACTCTCTTGTGGCGTGCCGTAGCGCACGAAGAGTCGCAGTTTGCCATGGGTGTCGTAGACATAAAAACCCGCTGTGTGCTCAATCCCATAGCTCGTGGGCGTGGGGCCAGGGGTCTTTTGGTAAAACACTTTGAACTCCTTGGCCGCGAGCTTTAACTGCTCAGCGGGCAAGGACACCCCAGCAAAATCCTCGCCGAAATTGGCCACATACGCGTCAAGCACCTCTTGGCTGTCTCGCTCAGGATCCACGGTGATAAAAAGGGCCCTGATCTTTTTGCCCTCCCCCCCCAAAGCGGCTTTGATGGCTTTGAGCTCTGACAAGGACGTGGGGCACACATCGGGGCACTGCGTGTAGCCAAAAAACACCAACACCAACTGCCCCTTCGCATCTTGCAAATGATGCACTTGGCCGGCCTTGTCGCGCCACTCCAAATCCCTCGCATACTCCGCGCCCGTGATGTCCACCGAGTTAAAACTCATGGAGGTCTCACTGCACGAGATGAGCCCCAAGACACACAGCACCAGCGTGCACAGGTGCACTCTAAAACACCGCCTGTTGAGATTAAAAAACTTCACCGTGTGCGTCCTTAAATGTAGTGATCGATCAAGAAGGCAGCAAACAACAAACTCAAATGGATCAAAGAAAATTTGAACGTTGCACGGGCCAACTCATCTGAATAGTTGCGCCACAATTTGTAAGCGTACCCACAAAATCCAATCCCCAAAAGCACAGCGCTCACCAAATAGAACCAGCCACTCATTTGATAGATGAAGGGCAACAAACACGCCGCGAACAACACCAAGGTGTAGAGCCATATTTGAAGCCGCGTGAAGGCATTGCCATGCGTGACGGGCAACATGGGCAAGCCCGATTTCCTGTAATCCTCGACCCGGTAAAGTGCCAAGGCCCAGAAATGAGGCGGTGTCCATAAAAAGATGATCAAAAACAAAATCAATGCTTCTGGCCCCACCTCTCCCGTCATGGCCGCCCAACCCAAGACCGGTGGCATGGCGCCTGAGGCGCCACCAATCACAATGTTTTGGGGCGTCAAGGGTTTTAAGATCACGGTGTAGACAACCGCGTAGCCCACAAAGGTTGCAAAGGTCAACCACATGGTCAATGGGTTCACCCAAGAATACAAAACCACAGACCCCACCACACAAAGCACGCTTGAGAAGACAAACGCTTCGGTGTCTGAGAGTTCGCCCTTGGCTGTGGGCCGCCAAGAAGTGCGCTTCATCAAAGCGTCAATTCGCTTCTCCACCAAGCAATTAAAGACCGCTGCCGCACCCGCCACCAACCAAATGCCCACGCACGCCCAAAGACCCAATTGAACATCGCCCCACGTGGGCACGCCAGGCACAGCCAACACCATGCCAATCAGTGCGCAAAACACAATCAACTGTATGACCCTTGGCTTGGTCAATGCATTGAATTGTCGCCATCTTGGCAAAATACCGTGTCCCTGGATGCTCATGCAGTCTCTTTACGTCGTAGGAATTTAAAAAAATGAATCTCTCTTGTCACGAGGCGTGAAGGCTTTGTGGCGCATGCCCCGTTGAAGCCTCACGCCGCCTTGTCTCTAAATACCCAAGACCCATCCACGTCAATGTGATCACCAAAGCACTGGCTCCAGCCACATGAAGGATAGCACCAATCATGGGCCAATCCAGCACCACATTGGACAAGCCCGACAAGAACTGCAGCAACAAAAGTCCCACCAATACAAGGGCCGCTTTGCGGTGGCCAGATGTGTACACCCGCACACTCAAAATGCCAAGCACCAAAAAAACCGCATAGGCCATCAAGCGGTGAGCGTAGTGAATGGCCGTCAAGGCTTGAAAGACCAAGGGCTCTTGCAGTGCGGTCAAACCCAAGGGGCGCCAAAGTTCAAAGCCTTGAGAAAAATTCATCTCAGGCCACCACTGCTCTTGGCACAGGGGAAAGGTCTGACAAGCCAAAACCGCGTAATTGGTGCTGACCCAAGCACCCAAGGCCAATTGGATCAAAAGCGCACACGCACCCAAGAGCAGCCACCCACCCCACCCAAGCCGATTCGCCTTGGACGCTGTTGGCTCAGCGCGGTCGACTGCAGGCTCAGGTGCAAAGATGCTCAGCACATTCAATGAACCCACCCAGCCCGCATAAACTCGCCACTGGATCACGAGCAGCACGAGCAAGGTCATGCCCCCAAGCAAGTGCAGGCTCACGATCGCAGGAAAGAGCTTGCTGGTCACTGTCAAGGCCCCAAACAAGCCTTGCAGCATCACCCACAGCAAGCTGAGCGAGGCGCACCACAGCTGAGCCCCCATGGGTTTGTTCTCTCCCACCCCCCGTCGCCCCTGCTTGCGCCCCTCGCGCCATGTCTCAATGAACAAAATCAAAATCAAAAACCCCACCGTCATCGCCGCATAGCGGTGAATCATCTCAATCCACGCTTTGGCCCAACTCACGGGGCCTTGCGGCATCAATTGGTGGGCCGCATCAATGTCCACCCCAGCGCCCAAAGGGGATACAAAACCATAGCAGCCCGGCCAATCAGGGCAGCCCAGACCCGAATCACTCAAACGGGTAAAGGCACCAAAGAGCACCAAGTCAAAACACAAAAACAAAGTGAATGCACACAAGTGGGCCAATCTGCCCTGTCGGTTTTGCGCGTGCACGCCTCTGAGCCACACCCAGCTCACGGCGCCGATGCCCAAAACCAATGCCAAGCACAGCATGGGCACACTGGGTCTTAAATCAAAGCCACTGCTCCATTTCATCGCATCACCGCCCCGCTTTGTCCCAACTCGAAGAGGCCCGCAGCAGCCGCTCCAAATCTTTCTTCACGCCTGTGGCAGAGGCCTTGTCAGCACCCGCTTTGAATCGCTCCATCAACTGACCCATGGGGTCCACCAAATAAAAGTAATCTTCGATGGATGCCCCACCCTGACTGCCTTGCACATCGGCCTGGCTTGCCCCGACAGGCAACCACGCTTGAAGGGCCTCTTGTGACACACGAAGGACCCGTGCTTGAGCCAAGCCTGGCTGGATCTCACGCGGGACAGCGCTTTGATCGCGGATCAACCAGACCCACTCAACCCGGTCTTGCTCCTTGCCCAAGGAGACAATCAATTGCCTTTGAATGTAAAGGCGCTCTTGACAGGCCTTGTCACAGGCCCCCGAGTCCACACTGATCAACAGCCATTGCCCCTTCAAATCCATTAAATTCATGGCCCGTCCATCGACCTCAAAGGCCTTCGCATCCGGCAAGGCCCGTGTGGGCTCAATGAGATCTCCGTGAACAGATTTCGCCCCAGGACGAATCACATAATAAGTAAGGTACGACAAGATCACGGGTGCCGCGCAGACCAGCAACACCAACCAGACCATCCAGCGCCCCCCTTGGCGCTCGATCAGCTCACCTTGAGCGAGCACATCGGGCAAATCGTGCACGCTGAGGGACAAGGGCTGATCTGAGGGGCTTGGAGTGGTTTCTTTTTGCATCACGCTTGGGGTTTAATAATTTGATACCAACAGAACAGGGCCAGCAAAAGCAAAGACATCGCAAACCATTGCACGGTGTAGCCCACGTTCTTGTAAGCCGTGCTCGCGGGCACGGGCCACTCGCGGCGAAGACCTTCTGAATCAGAACCGATTTGAATCACATGACCGACCAACGCCAAACCTCTTTCCTTGGCAAAGGCGGCGATTTCAATATTTTGTCGAATAGTCAAAGACCTTGCCGCTTCAAGAGATTTAAACCCTTCAGGCGCAGAGGCACCCAATTCAAACATTTTACTGGGCCCCTCACTGATGCGCGCAAGAATCTCTTGCTCACCAAGGGGCGTCTCAAAGGGCGGCAACTGGGTGCGAACCGCCGAGTGCCTTGGGATCCATCCCCGTTGCACCAAAACACTTCGCTGATCGCTCAACTTCAGGGGCGTCATCACCCAAAATCCCGCTTGTGAATTCAAGGGCCGGTTGTCCAAGAACACCGTGTCCTCAGCCAGCCAAGTCCCTCTAAGAATGACCGTGCGATGAAGGGCAAGCTGCGGGCTGGCCAGCGCCAAAAAAGCCTCTTGCGAGAGTGCTGGCAGCACCCTCATCTGCTCAATGCTTTCTTCCAAGGCCCACTTTTGCTGTGCCCTGGACCACTGCCACAGGCCAAGCGAGGAGGTCAAGGCGATGCACTCCAGTGTGACCACCAATACAATGATCTTTTTAAGGCTCCACTGTGACAAGAATTGTTTTAAATGCATCTTTTTAAAGGGATAATCGATCCATGATTTTCATCGTTTCATTGGCTTTTATTGCCATCATTTCAAGCCTGGGCTTGGCCATGTACTACATGCTCAAGGGCGGACAGTCTGAGCAAAACAAGGCACACAACATGTCCAAAGCTCTCGCGCTTCGAGTGGGCTTGTCGATTGCGCTTTTTCTGTGCATTTTGATCAGCTGGCAATTGGGCTGGATTGAACCCACCGGCATCAAGGCTGGACAATAACAGCTTTTAGACCCGCTTGGCTGAGAAACCATTTAAAAAGCGGTCTCAAACAAAAAAGGGTCTGGGTGAATGCTCACTCAGACCCTTTTTTTTAGGACTTCAGCACAGGCTCATCACTCAAAGTTCGAGCCCATCAGACCAAGGCACATCACATCCAGTACACCAAGATGTAGAGACCCAACCACACCACGTCCACGAAGTGCCAATACCAAGCGGCCCCCTCAAAACCGAAGTGCTTGTCGGCCGTGAAGTGGCCCTTTTGCAAACGCAAAGTGATCACGGTGAGCATCAACATGCCCAAGAACACGTGAAAGCCGTGAAAACCAGTGAGCATAAAAAATGTGGAGCCATAAATACCGGAGCTGAGTTTCAAGTTCATCTCAGCGTATGCATGGTGGTATTCGTAGCCTTGTACAAACAAAAACACAATCCCTAAAGCCACAGTGCACCACATGAACAAAATGGTCTTGGCGCGGTCCGATGCAAGCAACGCATGGTGAGCGATGGTCAAGGTCACACCAGAAGACAAGAGCAAAGCGGTGTTGACGGTGGGCAACCAAAAAGGCGTCATGGTCTCAAAGGGCTCAATGGTCCCCGCAGGAGAGGCGGTTGCACCTGCTGCAAGCGTTGGCCAAACGGCCTTGAAGTCAGGCCACAAGAGCGCATTTTCCATGTTACCCAGCATGGGCACAGAGTGCACGCGTGCCCACCACAAGGCAGAAAAGAAGGCGCCAAAGAACATCACTTCAGAGAAGATGAACCAACTCATGCTCCAGCGAAAGGACAAGTCCACTTTGTGACCGTATTGACCGGTTTCGCTTTCATGCACCGAGTCACTGAACCATTGGTAAAGCACAAAGAGCCAAAAGAACAAGCCAAAGAACAAGGCATAACGGCCCCAGTCTTGGCCATTGACCCACTGCGATGCGCCAAGAATCACAAAGAACAATCCCAAAGCGGCCATGGCAGGATGGCGCGAAGGACTTGGAACGTAATAATAAGGCGTTTGCCCATTGCTTGTAGAACTCATATCTCAACTCCTTTTCATCATTTCGTAACCACCATGTTGACAACCACAATCAACACAGTGACAAATAAAAAACAAGCCAACACGCCCACCACCAAAATGTGCAAAGGCGTGATGCGGGCCGTGTCTTCCTTGAATTCGCTGCTTTTTCTGATGCCCAAGAAGGACCAAGAAACTGCCACAATGGTCCTCCAAAGCGTGCTTTGAGCCATCACCTTGAAAATACTCATGAAATCCCCCCTGCTGTGCCCGACAAATGAGAGGATGTTTGAGGCGCGGGAGGCGTTTTAGAGCCCACTTCAAAAAATGTGTACGACAAGGTAATTGTCGAGACATCTTTGGATAATTTTTTATCAATCACAAAAACCACTGGCCAAGACTTCTTCTCACCAGGGGCCAATGTGTATTGATTGAAACAAAAACACTCCAACTTGTTAAAGTGCGAGGCCGCTTGATTGGGCGCATAACTTGGAATGGCTTGGGCCGACATGACCCGGTCTTGTACATTTTGGAACTCGTACATGATGGTCGTCATCTCGCCAGGATGCACTTGAACAGAACTTTTTTCTGGCTTGAAGTGCCAAGGACCCCGCGCGTTGGCATCAAACTCCACCGTGATGGTTCTGCTCAAATCGATCTGCGAGTTGCCCGCCAAACGTCTTTTCGCATCTTCCCCTTTGGAGCTGTCACTTTCCCCCAAAGCCAATATGTTGATGCCCGTCATCTCACAAATGGCCTTGTACATGGGCACCAAGGCGTAGCCAAAGGCGAACATCCCCAAAGCGACCACGGCCAACTTCTTGAGCATCAGTACGTTGTCTTGATTGGGCATGGGTAGTTTGACTTTATCGCGTTCAGTTCATTGCCCAGTGAGCAACATCATTTTGACCATGAACCCGAAGAAAAACACAATCGCCACCGAAGCCAAAATCAGGCCCAGTCGAAGGTTTTGTTTTTTTTGTTCAGGTGTCATGGTAGGTGTGCTCAGTTCAATGGACCAAAAGTTAGGCAATGATTTTTGTCGCAGTCGCATCCAACTTAGGGGGCGTCTCAAACGTGTGGAAAGGTGCAGGTGAAGGCACCTCCCACTCCAAACCTTCTGCATGGTCCCAAGGACGCTGTGGGGCATGCTCACCTTTGCCCAGCATGACAGGCAAAATCACAAAGAAGAAGAAGTAAACCTGGGCAAAACCAAAGAAGGCCGCACCCACGGACGCCAACATATTGAAGTCAGCGAACTGCATGGGGTAATCGGCATAGCGTCTTGGCATACCGGCCAAGCCCAAGAAGTGCATGGGAAAGAAGGTCACATTGAAAGAAACAAGGGTCCACCAAAAGTGAATCTTCCCACGTGTTTCGTTGTACATGAAGCCTGTCCACTTGGGCGACCAGTAGTAAAAGCCAGCAAACATGGCAAACAATGATCCCGCCACCAACACGTAGTGAAAGTGTGCCACCACATAATAGGTGTCTTGCAACTGCGTATCAATGGGCGCCATTGAAAGAATCAAGCCCGTGAAACCACCCATGGTGAACACGAAGATGAATCCAATTGAGAAAAGCATGGGGGTCTCAAAGCTCATGGAGCCTTTCCACATGGTGGCCACCCAGTTGAACACCTTCACACCCGTAGGCACGGAAATCAGCATCGTGGCGTACATGAAGAACAACTGACCTGTCACAGGCATGCCCGTGGCATACATGTGGTGCGCCCAAACGATGAAAGACAAAATCGCAATCGATGCCGTCGCATACACCATGGAGGCGTAACCAAAAAGCCGCTTGCGCGCAAAAGCCGGCACGATTTGGCTGATGATGCCAAAGGCTGGCAAAATCATGATGTACACCTCAGGGTGACCAAAGAACCAAAAGATGTGCTGGTACATGACCGGGTCGCCACCACCGGCAGGATTGAAGAAGGTCGTCCCAAAATGACGATCCGTCAAAGTCATGGTGATCGCACCGGCCAAAACAGGCATCACAGCGATCAACAAATAAGCCGTGATCAACCATGTCCATACAAACATAGGCATTTTCATGAGCGACATATCAGGTGCGCGCATGTTCAAAATGGTCACGATGATGTTGATCGAGCCCATGATGGAGGACGCACCCAAGATGTGAAGCGCAAAAATACCCGAGTCCATGGAGGGGCCCATTTGCAGCGTCAAAGGCGCATACAAGGTCCACCCAGCAGCAGGCGCGCCGCCAGGCATGAAGAAAGAACTGGCCAGCATGGCTGCAGCAGGAATCATCAACCAAAAACTGAAGTTGTTCATTCTGGCAAAAGCCATGTCGGAGGCACCAATTTGAAGCGGAATCATCCAGTTGGCGAACCCCACAAAGGCGGGCATGATCGCACCAAACACCATGATCAAACCGTGCATGGTGGTCAACTGATTGAAGAGCTCAGGGTTGACAAACTGCAAACCTGGCTGAAAGAGCTCCGCTCTGATCAAAAGGGCCAACACACCACCCATCATCAACATCGCGAAGGCGAACAACAAATAAAGTGTTCCGATGTCTTTGTGATTGGTTGCAAACACCCATCTGCGCCAACCGTGAGGAGCTCCGTGGTGATCACCGTGATGATCTCCGTCCAAATGATCATGTGGATGTAATACTGCGCTCATGCTAAGTTCCTTTGATCTAACGTTTTATTTAATCGATTACTTGCGAAGGGCCAACACATCGGAAGGCTGAACCAATTGACCTGTTTTATTGGACCAATTGTTTTTCGTGAAACTGATGACCGCAGCAATGTCGGTATCGCTGAGTTGTTTCCATGAAGGCATCGCACCGTTGTTTTGTCCAGCCAATAAAACAGCAATTTGTTTTGTTTTGTCCGCGTTCAACACAACCGCCGCACCGTCCAAAGGCTTCACAGATCCGCCTCCCTTGCCACTGGCTTGGTGACAAGCCAGACAATTGGCGGCGTAAACTTTCTCGCCTCTTTTCAAGATCTCATCCAAGGCCCAAACCTTTGAAGGGTCGTCTTGCAAAGCGGCCATTTTCTTTTGCTCTTCTTTGGCCCACACAGAATAGTCCTCAGCACTGAGCACTTTCACGTGAATGGGCATGTAAGCGTGCTCCTTGCCGCACAACTCTTGGCACTGACCATAAAAGTCACCGGTTCTCTCGGCCTTGAACCAGGTGTCTCTCACAAAGCCTGGAATCGCATCTTGTTTGATGCCAAAGGACGGAACGGCAAAGGCGTGGATCACATCGGATGCCGTTGTAATGATTCTGATCTTTTTGCCCACTGGCACCACCAAGGGGTGATCGACTTTTAACAAATAGTTGTCAACGGACGCGCCAACCGCACCGCTGTTCGAGAGCTCACGGTGCTCGTTGCTCAATGTGGACAAGAAAGAGACGCCCTCGCCCTCGCCTTTGATGTAGTCGTAACCCCACTTCCACTGGTAACCAGTCGCCTTGATGGTCAAATCCGCATTGGACGTGTCCTTGGCCGCCACGACTGCTTTGGTCGCAGGCAAAGCCATCAAAATCACGATGATGAACGGAATCACTGTCCAAGCAATCTCAACTTTGACGGACTCATGAAACGAAGCCGCAGGGTGACCCAAAGACTTCCTGTGCTTCAAAATAGAGTAGAACATCACGCCAAAAACGGCAACAAAAATGACCGTACAAATGATCAACATGAACCAGTGAAGCCAAGCCTGCTCTTCAGCAATCTTGGTGGCTGCAGGTTGCAAATTGAGTTGCCTCACTGCAGGACCACCAACCAAGTCATTGACAGCCCATGCTGCCTGACTGAACAACACACCAGTAACGAGCCCAGCAAGGCTGAGTTTTTGAATCAAATTTTTCATCTTCATCTTTAAATTGCCTAAAAAAAACGGCCGCATGGCAAACCACAAAGCTTTGAGATGCCACTTTCAACTATAGTGTTCTAAAACCCAACGATTGTAACAAGCCTAGGCTGATATAAAACTGACATCCAAGCCTTAAAGCCTTGGTTTGAAGGGTTTTGTGCAAATATTCACGTTCATTTGCTTAAAAAATGAGCATTGCTCAAGGTCTCAGTCTGAGCGCCCACGCTTATTCTTGAGCTGCGCCCTCATCTCCTCTAAACTCACTTGTGTCTGACCCGTCTGGGCGGGTTTGGGCAAGGCCTTGAACGCGTGCCCGTAGATCACCTCAAAGCTCACCTTGAGTCGCCCGCCAAGGCGAATGCGCTCCGCCTCAAGCGCCTCTCGCCATGTGCGCCTCCATTTTGAACCGCGCAAGGCACCAAACCGGTCTGGACTTAAGTTTCTGCCCAAGAACCTCAAGTCTGAAATCAAGACATCCACCTGCTCATAGGTCAGGGTCAAGTACTCCATGTCCATCACAGGATCGGACAAGCCGTTTTGGACCAACAAATCTCCCCAATTGTGCATATCCACCATCGGATGCATGGGCTCAGGCCAAGCAAGCTTTGCGTGAATGGCCCTCAATTCCTTCAAGGTGTCAGGCCCCCAACAGGAAAAAGCCACCACGCCTTGCGGCCTCAAGAGCGTGGCCCAACGCTGGATGACTTGACTCGGATCAGATTCGTTGTGAAGCGCCAAATTGGACCACACCAAGTCCACAGCGCTGGGGGCAAAAGTTGGCAAAGGCTGGGGCACCAGGGGCCCTTTTTTTAAACACACCGTCTTCACCCAAGACAGCAGGCCTGTTGGCGCATGGACGGCCTTCACCGCTGCGTTGGCAAGCACACTTTCTTGCCAAAAATAGACCTTCGCTTTGGGGAAAAGTGTGTGCCACTGCCCCATGGATGAGGCGCCTCCTGAAAGCGGCCTCCACTCAAGCAAGGCCTGTGGGTTCAAGATCATGGCTTGCAAGTGCTCCATCAGGCGAGCAGAGATTTCGTCGCGCAAGGGGTGCGCTTGGCCATAAAGGCCAGCGCTTTGAGCCTCTAGCCAACGCTTGGAAGCCACGGGGTCTATGCATTCGTTGGGATTCAAAAAACGCTCGCAATCATTTGTTTCTCCTCCTCACCTGCTCCGCCACTCGATGGATCTGCAAGTGCAAAGGTTATCATTGGGTCATATGTTTCAAATTATCCTCTACCAACCGGAGATTCCGCCCAACACGGGCAATATCATTCGCTTGGCTGCCAACACGGGCTCCAAGTTGCACCTGATTGAACCCCTGGGTTTTACCATGGAAGACAAGCTGATGAGAAGAGCAGGGCTTGATTATCACGAGTACGCGCAAGTGCAAAGGCATCCCGATTGGGACACTTTTTTGAGCACTCAAAACCCGGATCGATCTCGCTTGTTCGCTTTGAGCACCAAAGGCAGCAGCTATGTCCATGAGAGCAGGTTCATGGTTGGCGACTGGCTGCTCTTTGGTCAAGAAACAAGCGGTTTACCTCCGCACATCAGAGCGCAATTTGACCGGGCTCACTTGCTGCGCCTAAAAATGATCGATGGACAAAGAAGCCTGAACCTCTCCAACACGGTCGCCATCGTCTTGTACGAAGCGTGGCGACAACAAGGGTTCAGCGGTGCTGTTTAACTGTTTCCCCTAGAGCCAAAGGCTATGCCTTTCAACACATTGCAAAGCCTTGCGCGCTTTTATCATCTGTGCACGCGCCCACAAGCTGAAGGTGACCATGGTGCGGCTGTTGAGCTCAACGCCATCCGTGAAGATCACCCGATTCAAGCCACTTTCAACGCATCGGCATGGAGCCCTTGATCGCCCCGGGTGGCCCAGGCAAATTGATCAATGCGCTTTCTTCCGGGCCCCCTGCCCAGGCAGCTTTGCACCAGCTCTTGAGCGACACAGGACAAAACAAACTCAAAAGACTCAAAAATGCGCCGGCAAAGCCCAAGCAGGTGAAGCTAGCCGCGCATGAACCTAAGCGCCAAAGGCGTCCCAAATGAGTTTACAGCCCGTCAGAAACATCCCCAGATGCACCAACTTGAAAAACAAATCTGGCTTCATTTTCTTGGCCCAACGAATGCCTAACCACACCCCAATGGGCGCAAAAGGCAAGAGGGTCAAAGAGGTCATCATGTTTTGCGTATCCAAAAGCCCAAGCAAAGAATAGGGCAACCACTTGGACAGATTCACAAAAGTAAAAAGCACGGCCAACGTGGCCGCAAAGCGCATGGGCGCCAAATTCAAGGGCAACATGTAGGCATTGATGGGTGGCCCTCCCGCATGCGCTAAAAAACTCGTAAAACCTGAGGTGATGGTGAGCAAAATACCGGTCCTCTTGCTTGGCGAGGAAAACAATTTGGCTTTGGGGAGAAACACTCGCTGCGCCAAAAAAAGCAAGGTGCAGATGCCCACAATCCCTGAAACCCATCTCGAGTCCAAGGTCTTGAAAGACAGATAACCGATGAAGACCCCAAAAACGGACCAAGGAATCATCCACTTCAAAAAGTCTTTGTCATAGTCCTTTCTAAAGGCGTGAATACTGAGCAAATCCAAGACCAGTAAAACGGGCATCAAGATGGCCGCGGCTGCAGGCACACTCACCACCATTGCCAAAAGGGGCACAGCAATGGAGCCCAGGCCAGAACCAAAACCACTCTTGCTGATGCCCAAAATCACCACCGCAGGGATGGCCGCCCCGTAAAACCAGGGGTCGACCATGGGCCAAGACATCAAAATATCAGCTTAAAGAATCTGACAGGCTTCGTCAAAGCTCAATCTTGGATTTCTGGGGAACAGCTTGCTGGCGTCAATGTAGCCCAAGTTGACAATGAAGTTCACGCTGAAGCGTCCATCGGGAAAGAACGCTTGATTGACTTTGGCCGCATCAAATCCGCTCATGGGTCCGCAATCCAAGCCACAGGCTCTGGCAGCGATCATGAAATAGGCACCGCCCAAAGTTCCGTTCCTGCTGGCGGTTCCTGCAGCCAAGCCTGCGTTGCCCGCGAACATTTCTTTGGCATCGGGTTTGTTGGGGAACACTTTGGGCATGTTCTCGTAGAACTGGTTGTCTGTTGCAACGATCACCGTGACAGGCGCACTTTTTGTCTTGTCCACATTACCGGGGCTCATGGCACCCAAAACCTTCTCTTTGGCTTCTTGCGTTGTCAAAAAAATGTAACGTGTGGGCTGGCAATTCATGGAGGTTGAACCCATTTTGGCCAAGTCATACACTTTGTGCAACAGCTCAGTGGGCACCGCTTTATCGATGAAGCCATTGGCCGTTCTCGCGTCGTTAAAGAGTGCATTCATTGCATTTTGATCGATCGTCATACTGATTTTTCCTTTAATTGATTGAAACCACATAATCCACTTGATGCCTAGCGACTCGCAAGCCGTTCAAAGCATCTCTCACTTTTAAATGCTCGGGATGGGCGGCATAGGCATCCAAATCTCTCTGACTTTGAAACTCCGAATAAAGCACCACATCACAAGCGTAATCAATCGCGCTGTGGTCAACACCCACTTCCAAGTGCATCAGACCGGGAATTTTACCCTTGAGTGACTCAAAAGCGGTTTTGACTTGTTCGATGTTGGCTTTTTTCTCTTGAACCGTCTCGCCCAAGATGTTCCACATCACGATGTGCTTGATCATTTTTTGAACTCTATTCGGGCTGAATGCCCAAAGAATGAATCAAGGGCACCCACCTGCTCAAGTCCCGCTTTAAAATGGCACGGCTCTCCTCTGAGCCCAGTCCCAAGAAACGCCCACCCTGTTTTTCAAAGCGCTCGCGGATCTCAGGCGCGGCCATGGCCTCTAAAACACCGGCCTTTAAAATCGACATTTCTTTGGGCGGAATTTTAGGAGACGCAAACAAGCCAAACCAAGACTCAAGTTCCAAGTTTTGAATGCCACTCTCCTTCAAAGTCGGTACTTGTGGGTGCATGGACAAGCGCTGGGGGCCCGAAACAGCCACCGCCTTGAGCTGGCCCGAGTCCACGTGCACGCGAGCCGTCGATGACAAGTCAAAAAACAAATCAACCCTGGACCCCATCAAATCGGTGTAAGCCGCTTGTGCCCCCTTGTAAGGGACATGCGTGAGCTGCACGCCCGCCAATTGCCAAAGGGCCGCCGCAATGACGTGTTGCCCAGATCCGTTTCCTGCCGAGGCGTACGTCACCTGACCGGGCTTGGCTTTGGCCAATTCAATCCAATCGGCCAAAGACTTTTGAGGCGCATCTTTTCTGGACACCAAGGTGTAACTGTAGCCAACCGCCAGACCCAAAGGCTCAAAATCACGCACAGGATCGTAGGACAAATTTTTATAAAGCCCCGCATTGAGCACCATGTTGGAGACCGAGCCGAGCAACAAGGTGTAACCATCGGCTGGCGCTTTAGCAGCGATATCGGTCCCCACCAAGGTTCCAGACCCCGTGCGGTTTTCAACAACAACACCGTTTGTAAAACGTTGCGCCATCTTCTCACCCATGACACGGGCCACAAAATCAAAGCCTCCGCCCGCGGGTTGGGGCACCACGATGCGAAGGGCCTTGGAGGGAAAAACATCCACACTTTGCGCTCGCAGTTGAGCGCTGCTCAAACCCAGAGCAGCACCCACATTGCTCAGCACAACAGTTTTCAGCAGTTGACGTCTATCCATGTTTTTTCTCTCCCAAGTCCATCTTGTTCGTCCAAAGGGCTTTATCGCACCAAGGGTTTGCCGGCCAACCAGTCTGCACCTCTTTTGTAGAGGTCTTGCACCACATCCCCTTTGAGCATGGGCATGTCCATCTTGACGGTGTAGCCAATGTTGGTCTGAATGTAGGCCAAGTGGCGGTACCCTTCTGGGTAAGTCTGAAGCGCCTGTGTATCCAAGACCAACTTGGCACTGGGGTCCACTGGGTCGATGCGGTCTTTTTCATAAATGGGTTGGCGATGCACCAAGCCCCATTGGCCATTTCTTTCTTCAAAGAAATCATAAAAACGACCCGTGCACACCACATCGCACAATATATCTTGCACCAAACCCCGCTGAGAAATGGTCATCTTGGTTTGAGCAACAGCCCGTGTGCCATTGACCTCTACAGAAGAGCCCCCTAAAAAATGCAAAATGCTCACGCCTTTGTTCCAGCCTTCAATCGTGACATTGATGAATTCCTCAAAGTGACCTTGAAACCACGTGGCCATCATGACGCCATCTGAATGCCAAACGGTCCTAAAACGGTCCCAATCTCCCGCATCTCTCCAAACCGCCCAATTCTCGATCAATTGACGAATCTTTAACTCTTGAACCATCTTGGAATCCATAATGCGCGCTGCCTTTTCTATAAAACATTAAATACCACAGTGAAGTAAAGAAGGGGCGGGGCCTGCGCAACCCTTTGGCGCATGCCCGCCCTTTAGCAAACCCTAGATGTTACAACTCTTTTTCTTCGAAGTTAAACTCGCTAACCCTTAAAAGTGCCAATGCATGCGAAAATCTAAAAGGATCTTTCATTACACACACTTAAAACAATTCGAACATGACAGAATATGACGTCGTCATTGCTGGGGGGGGCCCAAGCGGCCTGATTTTGGCCAGCGAGCTGGGCCGCAAAGGCATTTCTTGTTTGCTCTTGGACATGAAACCCTCCACGGCCTTCAACCCACAAGCCAACGCCACCCAGGCCAGGACCATGGAGCACTACAGGCGCCTGGGCTTTGCACATGAAATCCGTGCCTTGGGTCTGCCCAGCGACCACCCCACAGACATCGCCTACTTCACCAGATTATCGACCCACGAGCTGGCACGGCTGTCCTTGCCAACTGCAGCCCAAGCGGTCAAGAAAATCAAAGAACTCAAAGGCTCTTGGAGTGCTGCCGAGTTGCCGCACCGCGTGTCTCAAAAATTTGTTGAAACGGTGCTCAAAAAGCACGCGGCCTCTCACCCCTTGAACGACATTCGATTCAGCTGGAAGGTCGAGGGGTTTGAAAACCATGCAGACCATGTGATCGTGCACGCAGCGCCTTGTGTTGAGGGCACGCCCCAAGCAAGCCAAAGCTTCAAGTGCAAATACTTGGTCGGCGCTGATGGCCCTAGAAGCGCCATCAGGCACCAACTGGGCATCTCCTACACGGGAGAAACAGGTGTTAAAAGAAGCTACATGGGTGGCGAAATGTTTGCCGTTTATTTGCGCTCGAGCGAAATTTACAAGCACATCCCCCATCCAAGAGCTTGGATGTATGTGACCGTGAACAACCAAAGGCGTTGCTTTCTGGCCTCCGTTGATGGCCACGATCAGTTTGCCTTTCATTCCGCCTTGCATGAGGGCGAGCGTGCCGAGCACTGGGGTCTGCAAGAGGTCAAAATGCGGCTCAAGGAACTGATGGGTTGCGATGTGCCCTTTGAAGTGCTTTCCATGCAGTCTTGGATTGCAGGCCACTCATTGGTCGCAGAACACTTCTCCAAAGACCGCGTGTTTTTAATGGGAGACGCGGCCCACTTGTTCACACCCACTGGGGGCTTGGGTTACAACACAGCGGTTGAAGATGCGGTGAACTTGGGCTGGAAGCTTTCTCACGTCATCAAAGGCCTGGCTCCCCAGAAATTGCTTGACAGTTATGAACTGGAGCGTCGGCCATTGGCTTTGCGCAACACGACCTATGCAAGGCAATTCGCGGACTCCGTGGGCCTCTACCCTGTGAGCGATGACTTTGAGCTCGATACGGCCCAGGCCCAAGAGGAGCGCGCCCGCGCAAGTGTTCACTTTAATGCACACGTGCGACTTGAATTCAACATTCCTGGCGTGACCTTTGGCGGGCGCTACGACCAATCCCCCATCATCATCAAAGACGGCTCCAAAGCGCCACCGGATGAAGCCAACAACTACGAGCCCAGCGCCTGTCCAGGCGGACGCCCGCCCCATGTGTGGCTCGAAAACGGCCAATCTTTGTACGACACCTTTGGCCCCGAATGGACCCTCCTTTGCAACCAAACGGATGCGCTGGACTTCTCCCCTTGGAGAGAGGCCGCTAAAAGCAAAGGCATTGAGCTCGCGTGCTTGCATTTGCCTCTCAAAGAGTTGCAAGACCTTTATGTGCAACCTTTGTGCCTCATCCGGCCCGATCAAATTGTGGGCTGGCGGGGGCAAAACCTTGCTCAAGCCCACATTGAAGTCCTCTTTGAGCAGCTGTTGGGGGCCTGAGTTCATTCACGACCTGGCAGCACCATGATGCGCTTGGCCCAAGGATGGGGACGGCTCCTCGGGGTTGAGCCCTCTCGGCTTGTGCGTTTTTTGATGAACGAGCGCTCATAGGCCTGCTAAAATATGACAGCAAGTTCATCGCCTGCCTCGACTTCAAGAGGGAGGGCGTGCATTCTTTACCCCACCATTTTCGCCCCACAATCACCATGAGCGCCATGCACCAAGAAAAGGTTTTGTCTGTCCACCACTGGACGGACCGTCTCTTTAGCTTCACCACCACCAGAGACATGGCGCTGCGTTTTTCAAACGGGCACTTCACCATGATTGGACTCATGGTCAACAACAAACCTTTGTTACGCGCTTACAGTGTTGTGAGCGCCAACTATGAAGAGCATCTTGAGTTTTTGAGCATCAAAGTGCCTGACGGCCCCCTGACCTCAAGACTTCAACACATCCAAGTGGGTGACATGATCATCGTGGGCAGAAAACCCACCGGCACCTTGCTGATCGATTATTTGCTACCTGCCAAAAATCTGTACCTCATCGGCTCAGGCACTGGTGTTGCACCTTTTTTGAGCATCATCCGTGACCCAGAAACCTACGAAAAGTTTGAGAAAGTGGTTCTCATTCATGGTGTGCGTGAAGTCAAAGAACTCGCCTACCACGACTATTTGACACAAGAACTGCCCAAGCACGAACTGCTGGGGGAAATGGTCACAGAGCAGTTGATCTATTACCCCACCGTCACGCGCGAGCCCTTTAGAAACCAAGGTCGAAGCACCGATTTGATCAGCTCAGGCAAACTGGCAAAAGACATCCATCTGCCCGATCTCAATCCCGAGACCGATCGCGTGATGCTTTGCGGCAGCCCACAAATGCTCAAAGACCTGAAGAGCCTCTTGGAGAGCCGTCACTTCAGCGAGGGCAACACCAGCCAACCCGGCCAATTTGTTGTCGAGCGTGCGTTCGTAGAGCAATGAGTTTGTTCACCGCCCCTTTAAAAAAGAGGGGTCTGATTTTTTAAAGCGCTGGTCTTTGAGTCGCTTAAAACTCAAGCCTTGTCAGACAAACCGCTCATGCGCTCAATGACTTTGATCACCGCTGCGTAATCCAGTTGCGCATCCCCTTGTGCCACCGCAGACTTCATCCACTCAAAGGTTGTGGCTGTTTGCACCAAGGGCACATTGAGTTGATGGGCCGCGTCCAGCATCAAAGACAAGTCTTTTTGCATTTGAGGCACTGTGAAAGTGGGCGTGAAGTCCCTTTGACCCAAAGGCAGACCCAGTTGAGCACCTTTGGCCTTGATGATGGGTGAACCCACAGCACTCTCAGCAATGACTTGCCACATTTGAGACCAATCCAAGCCTCCCGCACGCCCCAAGGTCAAGCCCTCTGCAAGCATGGCAGAGGTTTGAACGATCATCAAGTTGACCACGAGTTTCATCAAGCGACTTTGCTCGGCTTCGCCCAGATAAAAAATCTTTGACCCCCATGAAGCCAAGAGTGGCTCACAGACCTTGAAACACGCCTGTGGTCCTGAGGCCATCACCGTCAAAAGTTGCGCTTGAGCCATGTGATTGTTGCCAGAAACAGTCACTCGCAAATACGCAATGCCTTTGGCCGTTAACCACTCATGCACCTGAGCAGAAGCGCTCACGGAGACCGTGCTCGTGTCGATGAAGATCGCGCCTTTCACGGCATGAAGCGCCACCTCTTGTGCAACGGCCAAGAGCGCTGCGTCATGGGGCAAAGAGGAGAAAACAACATCTGCCTCTTGCAAGGCCTTGGGCACATTTTTTGCCACTGACAAACCCGCTTGGGTGGCCAAGGTCAACCTGTGTGCATCGGGATCGAAAACACTCAAACCCGTCACGGCTGGGTTGTTTTGAAGATGGGACGCCATTGGCAAACCCATCTTGCCCATGCCTAAAAAAACAATGTTCTTCATGTCTTGGCGCCTTTTGAAGCGAGAGAACGACTCAACCGCCCTTCAGACCTGCCGCCTTGGCAATTTTTGCCGCCGCGTCCATCTCTGTTTTGATGAAGGCGTTGAAGGCATCGGGACTCATGGGCATGGGTTCAGCCCCCAGACGATTCAATTTGTCTTTCACATCCGCTTGTGCCAAGGCTTTGATCACTTCATCGTGCAAGCGCTTGACGATGGGGCTGGGTGTTGCGCTGGGGAGCAACATGCCCACCCAAAACACATAGTCTGACCCATTGACCCCCGCCTCAACGGTGGTGGGCACTTGGGGCAAAGAGGGCGAGCGCTGCGCAGTGCTCACCGCCAAAGCTTGCAGCTTGCCGTCTTTGATCAAAGGCAAGGCAGAGGACAAAGGGGCAAAGAACCAATCGTTTCTTCCACCAATGACATCTGAGAGGGCCTCGGGTGTGCCCTTGAAGGGCACGTGCACGGCATCAATGCCCGCTTGCAACTTGAACTTCTCTGCATTCAAGTGTGTTGCACTGCCCATGCCCGCAGAGGCGTAATTCAACTGTCCCGGTGCAGCCTTGGCTGCTGCCACCACATCGGCCACATTTTTCCACCCCCGAGCTGGAGAGACCACCATCACATTGGGCAAGGCCGCAATGGGCGTCACACCCAAAAGGTCCTTGACCGTGTCATAGGGCAAGTTGGGGTAAATAGAAGGGTTCAAAGCATGCCCAGAAGAGTGGATCAAAATGGTGTACCCATCTGGATCAGACTTGGCAACTTGGGCTGCGGCAATGGTGCCTCCAGCACCGGGGCGGTTCTCAATCAAAACGGGTTGACCCAAACCCTTGCTCATCACATCCGCCACCGTGCGAGCCACAATGTCGGTGCCGCTTCCCGCCGTGAACGGCACAAAGAAACGAATGGGCTTGCTCGGGTAGGGGCTTTGCGCTGAGCCCAAGCTTGCAAACAAGAGCAAGCCTGAACCCACACACATTGAAACCACCCATTGCGCAAAGTTCTGTGTCTTCGTTTTGATCATTTTTGTCTCCTCCATCATGGACGCCTTTAGTGCAGCGCCTTTTTATACGTAGTTTTAAGACTCTAAACCGTCGGTGAGTTGAATGTTCTCAGACACCAAGTCCAGGCCTGCATCCATGGCCACCTCTTTTAAAAGAATCGCGAAATCCACATTGTCATGTCCGCGACCCACCATCCTTGAAACCGACTCCCGCGTGGCCGCAGCGGCCGGCATGGCCACACCATAGCTCTTGGCGGCAGCCATGCCCAAATCCATGTCCTTCAAGAGCAATTTGGGCGTGAACGTCACTTGATCAAAGGTCAAGTTGGTCAGCACAGGTGTCTTGTAGCGCGTGTACATCGAGCCCAAAACGGAGTCGTTGATGCTTTGCAAAAACACATGGCGAGGAATGCCCGCTTTTTCAGCCATCACCGTGATCTCGCACAGATTTTGAATGATCACGCCAAACATCGTGTTGTGCGCAATTTTCCAAACACGGGCCAATTCCCCCTCACCCACCCACATGGTCTTCTTGGACATGGCTTGCAAATAGGGCTCCACCATGTCGTACAAAGCTTTGGGGCCTGAGGCCACCAACAGCAGCTTTCCTGCCTTGGCGACTTTTGCATTGCCCGACACGGGCGCACACAAATAAGCAACGCCAAGGGCCTCCAGTTGATGTCGAATTTCTTCTGAACCTTCTTGAGAGATCGATGAACTGTCAACCACCACCTTGGGCAACTGCTTGGTGCTCACCAAGCCGCCAGTGCCAAATAAAACCTCCTTCAAATCATCCGTGGTCGACACCATCGTGAAGACCACATCACAGCGGGCCAAGTCCGTTTTATGATCGACCAGCGTTGCACCATATGCCACCAAAGGCTCGGCTTTGCTTCTCGTGCGGTTCCAAACCTGAACGCCGTGCCCCGCTTTTGTCAAGCGCTTGACCATGGCTTCACCCATGCGACCTAAACCAATCCATCCAATTGAGTGTGACATGCTGAATATTCCCCTGATATATTGTTTTTTTAAACTGACTTTTTAAACGCGCTCAATGATCACGGCAATGCCCTGACCCACGCCAATGCACATGGTGCAAAGCGCAAATCGTTTGCCCGTGCGGTGCAATTGATTGACCGCGGTGGTGACCAATCGTGCACCACTGGCTCCCAATGGGTGCCCCAAAGCGATCGCACCGCCATAGGGGTTCACTCTTGGATCATCGTCTTGCAAACCCAACTGGCGAAGAACCGCCAAGCCCTGCGCAGCAAACGCTTCATTGAGCTCGATCACATCGATTTGTGACAAACTCATGCCCGTTAACTCAAGCACCTTCAATGTGGCAGGTGCGGGTCCAATGCCCATGATGCGAGGAGGCACGCCAGCGGTGGCCATGCCAATCACTCGCGCCTTGGGCGTGAGGGCGTGATCTTTGACGCCTTGCTCACTGGCCAAAAGCAATGCGCAAGAACCGTCGTTGATGCCGCTGGCGTTGCCTGCAGTGACCGTGCCGTCTGCTCGAACCACCCCCTTGAGCTTGGCCAAGGTCTCCATGCTGGTCTCTCTTGGGTACTCGTCTTTGGCAAACATGATCGGATCGCCTTTTTTCTGAGCCAAGCTCACTGGCACAATTTCCGAATCAAAGTAGCCAGCCTTCTGCGCAGCAGCCGCTTTGAGCTGACTGGCAAAGGCCATTTTGTCTTGCGCCTCGCGCTCGATCTTGAAATCATCGGCCACATTTTCGGCCGTATCAGGCATCGCATCCACCCCATAGGCCTTTTTCATCAAATCGTTGACAAAGCGCCATCCAATGGTGGTGTCATACACCGCGTTGCTGCGGCTAAAAGCAGTGTGCGCTTTGGGCATGACAAAGGGTGCACGGCTCATGCTCTCAACGCCCCCAGCAATCATCAAATGGGCCTCTCCCGATTTGATCGCGCGCGCAGCGGTCCCCACCGCATCCAGGCCAGAACCACACAAGCGATTGATGGTCGCACCTGGCACTTCAAAGGGCAATCCTGCCAATAAGCTCGCCATGTGGGCCACATTTCGGTTGTCTTCACCCGCTTGGTTTGCACAGCCAAAAATCACATCGGTGACCCGCGTCCAATCAACCCCTGGGTTTCTGGTCATCAAGGCCTTGAGCGGAATCGCACCCAAGTCATCTGTTCGAATTGAACTCAAGGAGCCGCCGTAGCGACCAATAGGTGTTCTGATTGCATCACAAATGTAAGCCTGCGTCATGGCAACTGTCCTTTGATTGAATGAAGATGTAAAAAAAAACGGTAAAAATGAGAGGTCAATGTGGGGGGAGCTTTTTTATCCAACGCCTCGCCCTTTGAAGCACAAACTCAAGGCACTTCACTGTGTGAATTCAAGCCCCAAGATGTCCCCAAAGGCTTGAGCACTCAAGCCCTCGACGCTGTCAATCAGTCTCAAGCCTTGGGGGCTGCACTCCAATGTGCCCAAGTCTGTATAGATGCGCTTCACGCACCCAATCCCCGTTAAAGGATACGTGCAGGCCTTGACGATTTTGCTCACCCCTTGCTTGGTCAATGCATCCATCATGACCCATGTTTGTTTGGCGCCAATGGCCAAATCCATGGCACCCCCCACTGCGGGAATGGCATCGGCCTCTCCTGTGTGCCAGTTGGCCAAGTCACCGGTTTCACTGACTTGAAAGGCCCCCAACACACAAATGTCCAAATGCCCACCTCGCATCATGGCAAAGCTGTCTGCGTGATGAAAGAAGGCGCCGCCCTTCTTGAGCGTCACGGGCTGCTTGCCCGCATTGATCAGGTCGTAGTCCTCATGACCCGCCTCGGGTGCAGGTCCCATGCCCAGGATGCCGTTCTCACTGTGGAGCAAGACCTCGCGCTCGGCGGGGATGAAATTGGCCACAAGCGTAGGCATGCCAATGCCTAAATTGACCGTTACACCCTCTGGAATGTCTTGAGCCACTCGCTTGGCCAGTGCATTTTTATCGCGTTTTAAATAATCAGCCATTTTTTAGAATCCCCCGCCCTTGGTCGCCACTCGATCAATCAAAACCACTTGGTGCACAAAAATACCTGGCGTCACAATGCTCTCAGGATCGAGTTCCCCAAGTGCCACCACCTCGTGCACACTGGCCACGGTTCTTTTGGCACCCATGGCCATGACGGGCCCAAAGTTTCTGGCCGCCTTGCGAAAGGTCAAATTGCCCCAACGGTCGCCCTTTTCCGCCTTGATCAACGCCAAATCGGCATAGATGGGTTCCTCAAAGACATAATGTTTGCCGTTGATGAGACGAGTTTCTTTGGGCTCTCCGTTGGGTTTTTTGGCCAGTTCCGTGCCATAACCCGTTTGGCAAAAGAAGCCACCAATCCCAGCACCTGCAGCACGAATGCGCTCGGCCAAGTTGCCTTGAGGCACCAACTCCAGTTCAATTTTTTTGCTTCTGTAGAGTTCGTCAAAAACGTAGGAGTCGGCTTGCCGTGGAAAACTGCAGATCATTTTTCTGACCCGCCCGGCCTTAAGGAGTGCGGCCATGCCGTGGTCCCCATTGCCTGCATTGTTGTTGACCACAGTCAACTCCTTGGCCCCTTGCTCGATCAAACCATCGAGCAACTCAACAGGAATGCCCGCTGTGCCAAAACCGCCCACCAAAACGGTTGATCCATCGCGCACACCTTCAAGCGCGTGCGCGATAGAATTTGCAATTTTATTAATCATGAATTGAAGAATTTATTTATCAAAGTAATCAAATACAAGTCAGGCGTTTTGATGTTGCCGCCCTCTGACTGCTCAAAAAAGACGCCTGTCCTTCACAAACGGGCTAAATCTTAACCAACTTCTGAAGCCAGGACGCCATTTTGCACCCGAATTGCATCAGAAAAAGAGAAAATACACTCATGTTTACCCCCTCCCAAAACGATGTTCGTCGGTTTTTTTGTCAAGTTCAAGCCAAATTGAAACTTCATCAGCCTCTCGATGGCATGGAAGCCTTGGCCGCGCCTTGGGTGCAAGATCACCCTGAGTACGCCATGGATTTAGAAGACGCTCAAGCAGCGATCCACAAGAGCTACCCCCCCGATGGCGGCAAAGAGAACCCGTTTTTGCATCTCTCCATGCATTTGAGCATCCAAGAACAATGCTCCATTGATCAGCCCACAGGCGTGCGCCAAGCCATTGAGCGCTTGACCCAAGAACTTGACTCCCTGCATTTGGCTCACCATGAGGCCATGGAGTGCTTGGGCTTGATGCTGTGGGAAAGCCAAAGAAGCGGCCTTCCCCCAGACCCCCATCAATACCTTGAAGCCCTTAAAAAAAGAGCCACGCGAAAACATTGATCTCTCCATCTCAAGAGAAAGGGTCGCGCGAGACAAAAAATACAGACAAAAAAATACCAAGCCCACAGCTTGGTATTTTTTTAAGCAAAGCGCTCTTTATCTGAATTTGGCTTGGGGAACGGTTTGAAGTTCACCTTGTTGTTCACTCACATATTTGGACAACAACTTCAATTCATCACTGGAAAACTGCTTGGCAACGCCAGCCATGATGGCATTGTTTCTGCCCCAAACGCTTTGGGGGGATGCTTGGTAAGAACGCAAAGCCACCAAAACGTAATCTTGGTGTTGACCCGCAATTTTTGGATAAGTTGCACCAATGGGGGCGCTCAAATTGGGTCCGTGGCAAGATGTACAAGCACCTTTTTGAACCAAAGCGGCCACCTCATCAGAGGCTTGGCTGACTTGCGCTGGCAGTGTCACATTTTCGCTTCGGGCGTGCTGTTGATAATAAGCGGCCACGTCCGCCATGTCTTGATCAGTCAAGGTGCTTGCAATGCTTCTCATGGTGGGATTGCGACGCTCACCTTTTTTGTAAGCCGTCAAAGAAGCCACAATGTAGGAGGCTGTTTGTCCAGAGATTTTAGGCACCTTGTAGACCACAGGAAAGCTGGCTTGGTAGCCATGGATACCGTGACAGCCAATGCACATGGCGATTTTCTTCTCACCAGCTTGTACGTCTCCCTTGAGGTCTTCAGAATAGGCAAATTGTTGCAATGAGAGAGCAGAGAATAGAAAAATTGTGAATAACTTAATCATTTTAGGTAGACCATCAATTGCACATTAAGAAAAGATAAGGCGTATTATATCGGTCTAAAATGCTTTCATCTGTAAGATTCGTGTAGATAAACCCATTATTTCAATATGAAATTTCAAGGCTCAAGCAACTATATTGCCACCCCAGACCTGATGTTGGCCGTGAACGCCGCCAGCACACTCAAGCGCCCCTTGCTGATCAAAGGTGAACCTGGAACAGGCAAAACGATGCTTGCAGAGGAAGTGGCCAGCACACTGGGCATGCCTTTGCTTGAGTGGCACATCAAATCCACCACCAAAGCCCAACAAGGCCTTTATGAATACGATGCGGTCAGTCGCTTAAGAGACTCTCAACTGGGGGACTCCAGGGTCAAAGACATCCAGAACTACATCGTCAAAGGCGTTCTTTGGCGAGCCTTCACGGCTGAGGAGCCCGTCGCCCTCCTGATCGATGAGATCGACAAAGCCGACATTGAATTTCCAAACGACTTGCTGCGTGAGCTCGATCGCATGGAGTTTTACTGCTATGAGACCAAGGAACTGATCAAAGCCAAAGTTCGCCCCTTGGTCTTCATCACCTCGAACAATGAAAAAGAATTGCCAGATGCATTTCTCAGGCGATGCTTTTTTCACTACATCAAATTTCCTGAAAGCCAGACGATGCAAGACATCGTGAAGGTGCACTTTCCAAACCTCAAAGGTGATTTGCTCACCAGGGCCTTGAAAGCATTTTATGACGTGCGCAATCTGCCTGGACTCAAGAAAAAACCAAGCACGAGTGAACTGCTGGATTGGATCAAGCTCTTGGTCTCAGAAGACATCCCCTTGTCAGCACTCCAAAGCTCAGACGAAAAAATAGCCCTGCCCCCCATGGTCGGAGCACTTTTGAAAAACGAGCAAGACATCAGCCTTTTTGAAAAGCTGATTTTTATGCAAAGTAAAAACCGCTGATTCAACCCTTCAACCCGACCCAGGAGTTCACATGTTCGCTCAACTTTTAAAGCAAGGGCTTTGCGATGCAGCCGGTTTTTTGATGGGCACAGCTTTGGGCTATGGCTTGAGTCAACTTCTCTCGATTGATCTCTTTGAACCAGGCTACAGTTACATGAGCCTGCTGGGCATTGCCCTCATCGGCATTGGCGGAGGCATGGGCCTGCAAGCGAGCAGATATTTTCTGCAAAAAGAGAAAAGAACTGACGCTTAAGATTTTTTGCCTCACCCATGCTCAATGACTTCTTTTACACCCTGAGGCAGGCTCAACTGCCGATTTCGATCAAAGAGTACCTGACACTTTTAGAGGCTTTGCAAGCCGAGGTTGTGGGACCCCAATCTGAGTACTACAAGCTTGAAGATTTTTACTACCTGTGTCGCTTGATTTTGATCAAAGATGAAAAATTGTTTGACAAATTTGATCGAGCATTTTCAGCCTATTTCAAAGGCATTGAACTGTTAAGCGAAGCCACCAAAGAAATTCCCCTGGATTGGCTCACTCAACTCTTGAACAAAGAGCTGACACCTGAACAAAAAGCCGCCATCCAAAAAATGGACTGGCAAGAATTGATGAAGACCCTTAAAGAGCGTCTTGACGAACAAAACGAACGCCATGAGGGCGGCTCCAAATGGATCGGCACGGGTGGCACCTCCCCCTTTGGCCATTCGGGCTACAACCCCCAAGGCATACGCATTGGCGGCAAAAGTCAACAAAAAAGCGCTGTCAAAGTCTGGGATCAGCGCGCCTATCAAGATTACGATGACACGCAAGAACTGGGCACAAGAAACATCAAAGTCGCGCTGAGGCGCTTGAGAAAATTTGCAAGAGAGGGCTCACCCGATGAACTCGATTTAGAGGACACCATCAAAAGCACCGCCGCCAATGCCGGCTACTTGGACATCAAAATGGTGCCCGAGCGACACAACAACGTCAAAGTGCTTCTCTTGATGGACGTGGGAGGCACCATGGACGAACACGTCCAACGGGTCACAGAGTTGTTCTCGGCCGTGAAGTCAGAGTTCAAACATTTGGAATTCTTTTATTTTCACAACTGTGTTTATGATTTTCTTTGGAAAAACAACCGTCGCCGCTATACAGAGAAGTTCCCAACCTGGGACATCATCAGAAAATACAACAAAGACTACAAATTGATCTTTGTGGGGGATGCGACCATGAGCCCCTATGAAATTCTTCAGCCCGGTGGAAGCGTTGAATACAACAATGAGGAGGCTGGGGCCATATGGCTACAGCGACTTCTCCATGCTTATCCAAAATTCGCCTGGATCAACCCCGAACCCACAGGCGTTTGGAAATACCGGCAAAGCATCTCCATCATGCAGCAACTGATGTCAGACCGGATGTTTCCCCTGAACATGAAGGGTCTTGAGGAGACCATGAGAACCCTCAGCAAATAAAATCAATGCCGATTGTGTGTCAGAAGACCTGCGGCGCAAATGCGCAGGGCGTTCAGGCATTAGAATAGGCACCTTCCAAGCCCGCAAAGCTTGGACGGCTCAGTGCAAGTCATGCGTTGCTTCAAAGCGCTCTCCGTAGTTCAATGGATAGAACGCGGCCCTCCTAAGGCTGAGATGCAGGTTCGATTCCTGCCGGGGAGACCAAAGAGAAAATGCTCAAAACCGCTCCTGTGTCGCACAGGCTGGCCGTTCATGGTTTGGGCTTCAAGCCCAAGGCATCCTTCACCGCTATAAAGACCGCTTCAAATGTCTATCAGTAACAATTTAGCAAAATGGGTTGTCGACTTTGATCTCTTGCAAGTCCCCGATCATGTCATCGAAGACACTAAATTTAGAATCTTAGACATCACGGGTGTGATGATCGCGGCAAGAACAGACCCCATGGTCCATCAAGTGAGGAATGCACTTTTGCGTCACTCAGTGGGCAACGTGACCACGATCGGCTCGCCCGAAAAAGTATCGCTCTTTGAGGCGGCTCTCTACAACGGTGTTTTGTCGTCAATGCTTGAATTTGACGACTCTCATGTTGAAACAGGCATTCATTCCAGTGGCGTGATCATCTCCGCACTCTTGCCTCAAAGTCAACTCATCAAGTGCAATGGACAACAATTGATTGGCGCCATGCTCATTGGGGCTGAGATCATGGCCAGATTGGCAATGGTCGCGCCTGGTTATATGCACAAAAATGGATTCCATCCAACCAGTGTTTTTGGTATTTTTGGAGCAAGCTATGCGCTTGGACATCTGCTCGATTTGACCCGAGAGCAAATCGTCAACGCAATCGGCCTTTCCGCCAGCCTGTCCTCAGGACTGATGGCCTCGTGGCAAGATGGAACATCTGCAAAGTCAATGCATGTGGGCTTTGCATCAAGCTCCGCACACAAAGCAGTCGCACTCAGCAAAGAAGGCATCACAGGACCTAGCAATGTCTTTGAAGGTCGATTTGGTTTTTTCCCAAGCTTTGTACAGTCAAGGGACACCGCTTTAAATTATTCGGTCCTTGACATGGAAAAAAACAAAACGTGGGAGGTTTTAAACATCGCGTCAAAGGCTTATCCGTGTGGCTATGTTATTCAACCTTGCGTCGAATGTGCCCTCATCATTGCTCAAGCGGAAGATTTTGAGATTGAGCAAATTGACAGCATCGTTTGCCACATAGCACCACACGCCATTGCCTTGGTCTGTGAACCCGTCAATGAAAAAGTTGCGCCCCTGAGCTCTTGGCATGCCAGGGTCAGTCTGCAGTTTTCTGTGGCAGAAGCGCTCTTTTATAAAAAACTCGATAAATTTGCTTATGCACAAAACGTGTTGATCAATCCAAGCGTTTTAGCGCTGGCAAATAAAGTTCAATATGTCTCAGACCCCAGCGCCAGTGATAGGACCATCCTGAGAGGACAAGTTGATATCAAACTAAAAAACAACAAGTTCTTTTCTCACACGGTCGAAAACATGCGTGGCACAGTGAAAAATCCTTCAACTCGCGAAGACTTCATACATAAATTCAAATCCAATACCAAAGATATTTATTCAACTGAAAAAACAGAACAAATGATTGATCTGATCTTGAACATCGAGAACATGAAGGACATCTCTCTTTTATCGGATTTGTTGAGCGCTTAAACTCTGTATCTGGCACCGCCATCAACATTCAATACCGTGCCACTCATATAACTGGCCTGCTCAGACAATGCAAAGGCCACAACATTTGCAATTTCCTCTGGATAACCCATCCGACCCAAAGGCAAGGTACTGATCAGGTGCTTGTAGGCCGAGTTGTCAATGTTGTTGTCCAAATCGAAAATACCTTTTGTGCGCTCCGTCTCAATCAATCCGGGGTTGATACCGAGCACCCGGACATTGTGGTCCACACTGATGCTCCCTACAGCCTGGGTAAAGGCAATCAAAGCCGCATTGGTGCAAGAAGTTGCCACAGATTTTGGGTTGTAGCGTTCACCAGAGATCCCAATGATGTTCACAATGACGCCTTCTTTTTTTACATACATGTGGTCAAGCGCTTTGCGACACAAGTCAATGGTGCCCATGACTTTCACATCGAATGCTTGTCTAAATCGCTCGGAGCTCACGTCATTGATGGTTCCTCTAGGCACTTCACCCGCAGAATTCACCAAAAAATCAATATCGCTTGTGAGCGCCAGTATGGCATCCAATTCTTCAACATGGGCAAAATTGGCCACATGCGTGCTTACACTGGGGGCGCCTGCTGCAAGCAAACTGCTCTTGGCGCCCTCGAGTGTTGACATCTCTCTTCCAACAATGACCAAGTGACAGCCCTCTTGTGCCAATCGATGTGCAATTGAAAATCCAATGCCCCTAGAGCTGCCTGTGATCAACGCTTTTTTGCCCCTTAGTTTCAAGTCCATCATGCTTATTCCGCTTTCAAATTCAAGGTTTTGACCAAATGTCCTAATTTTTCTGATTCTTTTTTAACAAAACCGCCAAATTGATCCGGCGTGAAATTGCTCGATTCAGCACCCAAAGCAAGCATTCTTTTTTGCACGTCTTGGGATTGAATCGCTTTAATAATTTCTTGATTCAACTTGAGCACAATGTCTTGAGAAACTTTGCTTGGGGCAAAAAAGCCATACCACTCATTGAGCTCAAAATCTGGAAATCCGCTCTCAGCTATTGTGGGCACACTGGGCAATCCCTTTGTACGCACCAAGCTGGTGACCGCAATGGCCCTTAATTTACCAGAGATGAGGTGTGGCATTTGGGAGGCAGGGCCAGCCACCATCATGGTCAACTGTCCACCAATCAAATCCGCCAATGCAGGCCCTCCCCCCTTATAAGGGATGGAGACAATGTCCACCTTGGATTGAATTTTGAGCATTTCAATCGCCAAATGACCTGCCGATAAATTTCCCGGATTGCCTGAATTCAGAACACCGGGTTTATTTTGTGCCAAGCTCAACAACTCCTGCAAATCCTTGGCCGGCACAGCAGAATTGACACTTAAAACACCGGGAACGCTTGCCATGATGGCAATGGGGGCAAAATCTCTGAGCAACTCAAATGGAAGCTTGGTGGCAAAGGGCAGTGCAGTATGGCCCGAGGACAACAAACCAAAACTATAACCATCTGGAGCTGCCTTGGCCAGTGCATCTGCACCAATCACACCCGAGGCGCCCGCTTTGTTCTCGACCACAACTTGTTGGCCCATGGAAAGACTCATCTTGTTGCCTATTTCTCGCGCAAGCACATCAGCCGTTCCACCTGGTGCATAGGTAACGATCAGCCTAATGGGTTTGACTGGATAGGTCTGAGCATGTGAAGCTTGAAAAATCAGAATCCATCCAAAGCACAAATGGAGGACAAGTTTTAAAATCGATTTTTTGTTCATGGTCAATGTGGCTTGGTCAAGGATGCAGTCATCCTAGGGCCCATCCACTGGATCGTCAATGGTGTTTTTCACGATCAAAAGCCGATTTGCCTAGGGTATCTAACTAGAATCCAGGGCTCAAATGATCGCCCCTGGTGCCTATACTTTTAAGCGCTCTGTTCTTCAATGCAAACTTCAAAGGCGACCAAGGTGTCCACTCTATCATTAGTCAATCTACCCGACATCAAAGTCTATACACTTGTTGAACAAGCCCTTGGAACCAGACCTATAAAACAGTTTCTATCCAATTGCTCGACAGAGTTGATCAACGCCAACAGACATTGGCTGGAAGAAGAACATCTCATAAAAGATGACTTGTTGCTCTTTAGCTTCAAGTCTTTCATCGTTAAAACGCCACATCACACCTATTTGATTGACAGCTGCATTGGCAATCATAAAAATCGACCCCATCGACCCGAGTGGCATCTCAAGAACGACTCCTTTTTCTTGGACTCATTAAAGAGAATACAGATCTCTCCATCAGACATCGATTACGTGTGCTGTACACACTTGCACACGGATCACATCGGCTGGAACACCACCCTGGTCAACGGTCAATGGACGCCAACGTTTCCAAATGCTCGGTATTTGTTGTCTAAAAAAGAATTTGAATTTTGGCAGCAAGACCATTTTATAAAACCCAACGATTCTTTTGCCGATAGCATCCTTCCAATCGTTGAGCAAAACAAAGTGGATCTGATCGACAGCAACAATGAGCTCAATGATTTTGTTCGCATGCTCCCAACCCCGGGTCATACAGTAGACCACTTTGCAGTCTCCTTTGGAAAAGACAAGCATGCATTGATCATGACGGGGGACTTGATTCATACGCCACTCCAACTCAAATATCCAGACATTGGATCCAGCATCGACTTCAATCTAGAACAAGGCATCCGCTCTAGAACCCAATTTTTAGAGACCTTTGTTGACACAGACACCATCTGTTGTCCAGCCCATTTCCCCAATGCCTCAGCAGGGCGCATAAAGCATTGGGGAGAAGGATTTAAATTTTCAGCGCTTAAATAATTTCTTTTGCTGAAATTTGATATTTGAATGAATCAGGGTCGTAAGAATCAAGTCGACCGTCATCGTTCTCAGCAACGGGGTACATCAAAAACGGCAAGGGCTCTTTTTGATGACTGCCAGGCAGCATCAGATCGTGCGACGTGTTCCAACCCAGCCAGTTGCCTTCCCAGCCACCAAACAGCGTTTGATACACAGGCTTGACCACTGGGTGCTCGGTGGTTTTGATCCACTCTGGGGTTTCTTGTCGCATGACTTTGGCAACGTCTGCGGGATCCATGGCCACCCAGCCCCGGTTTTTGAGGTACACCTCAGAGCGGCAATGCTGAGAGCCTTTCAGGTTGCTGGGGTTGCCTGACAACTCTTTGTAAGAAAAGGCCGAAGGCACCAGTCTCAAGCCATACACATCTCGAGCAGGAATGCCCACCGAGCGGCACAACCCCACCAAAACAGCATTGATGTCGGCACACTTGCCGCCTAAATTGCCCGTCTCAAGCATGGTCTTGATATCGCCTTCTCCGCAACCCCTCACCTTGGGTTCACGGTAGGTGTTGCTCACCACCCAGTCGTACAAGGCACGAACTTTTTCTGTGTCCGTTTTTGCACCTTGGGTGACTTGCAGTGCCGTCTTTTTTACGATGCCGTCGGTTGGCAACCACCTTGTGGCACGGGTGTAGTACTTTAAATTGGAGGCCTCTTCTGCAAGGCCTTGGGCTGGCGTTGAGGACGCATCGCTCCATGTCGTTTGACGATTTTTGGTCCTGACCCGGCTGGTCACCTCCACAAAGGGCTTTTTATTGTCTGCATCAAATTGCGTGAATAGCATTTTTGCGCCTTCATGTCCATCGGCTTTGATTTCTGCTTTGCCGTTGGTGGCGTAATCGTGCGTCAAACTCTGCTGCCATGGGGTTTGCAAACTGGGCAAAGGCAACCAAACACGGCCCTGGCCTTTGATGACGCTCAAGTCCACCCGAGTGGTCACATCAAAGGTTCGCCACTCACCAGCGGCTGGCTTGAACACCCGTTGGCCAGGAGACGAGGAAGAGGATTGAGCCCAAATTGAATTTGAAGCCGAAGAAATTGCGCCCAGCGCAAGTGCTTGACCAAGAAAGGTCCGGCGGTGTTGTGTCATGGTGGTAAAACTCCATTGGTGTAGACATAAAGACCTGTCGGCGCATTCAGAAAACACTCTCTAGGAGACGCTTCAAAACAATGCCCCGAAGGCAGGTCGACTGTTCCATCAAAGAACAGCTTGTGTATTATCGTCCAACTCTCGCTCAAGCAAGCCAATTAAATACGGGCCCTCAGCGAAGACTCTCTAACCACTGCCTGGCAGTGTTCGAGGTCCAGTCCACCGCACCCATGACTCGCCAGCGCGCTTTGCCGCTTGCATCGATCAAAATGGTGGTGGGATAGACGCGAACCTTGAATTGACGCGCCCAATTCGAATCAGGATCGCTCACCGTGTTGATTTTTAAACCATGGGTTTGCAAATACTTCAAAGCTCGGGAAGCAGGCTCATTGACGTTGATACCGAGCACAACGATTTTGTCGTTCCCCTCCAACTCGGCCAAGGCATCCAAGGAGGGCAACTCTTCTTTGCAAGGCTCACACCAGGTCGCCCAAAAGTTCAAAATCACGGTGCGTCCCTTGAACTCATTGGGGGTCCATTTTTTTTGCTCAAGGTCTGTGAACAACAAACTGGGTGTCGCCTGCGATTTGGGCCAAGGTGTTTTTTCATATTGAGCAAATGCCGCTTGTGTGCATGCTGCAATGAAGATCAGGAGGGCAAAACACCCTCGCATCACCCGTTGCCTTTTGACTTCAAGCCACTTGAACACGAGGCTCACTGGGCCCATCCTTGGTTGGACTGGACACCCCGAAGCACGGGCAGTTGAGGCTTTGGCGTTTTTACCATGCCTTGGTGCACGCTTTTGCCTGAAAGGTGTTTCTCCACCAAGCTCCAAACAGGACGCTGGCCTTGGGTCTCTTGCGCTTCATTGACCGAGGCCCAGCCCGCCACCTTGTAAACTTTGGAGGGATCCATCAAGGCACCATTGATCCTTAAATTTTGAATTCTTTGACCCCGCCTGCCATTGGGCTCACAGGTATAAGCCATCCCGCCCACGCGAACCATGTCCCCGCCTTGCTGGTAGTAAGGATCTGGATTGAATAAATTGTCCGCCACATCTTCTAAGATGGCCTTGATCTCAGCCCCCTTCAAAACATTGACCGTGTGATTGGAGTAGGTGGTGGCCATCATGCCCATCAGCCATTCACGGGTGATCGTCTGCCCAGGTAAAAGGCTCGAGCCCCAACGAAATCCGGGTGACAACGCGATGGGGGCATCCAACTCTTGCATGAGCGCATTCAAAATCAATTGATCGGCTGAACCATTGAAATTGCCGCGCCTATAAAGCAGTCCCTCGCTCACCCCGAATGAGGCCTGCAAGTCTTGCAAAAAGGGCGCTCGAATCTCCTTGATCAGGCTTTGCATTTGTGGATCGGGTTGGATCAAGTTTGAGAACACGGGCAGCAAACGATAGGACATGTTTTGCACACCCGATGGGCTGACCTCCAGGTCCAAAAGACCTAAGAACTTGCCATTGCACCCCGCGTTGGTCACCAAGGTTTGTCCAAGGCTGTTTTTAACCCATCGGGGTTGGGGCAAGGCGTCATGGGTATGCCCACCCATGATGGCGTGAATCCCATTGACCCTGGAGGCCAACTTCAAATCCACATCCAGCCCGTTGTGACTGAGCAAGATCACCACCTGTGCACCTTTGCTTTGGACTTCATCGACCACCGCTTGAAGTGCTCGCTCTTGAATGCCAAAGGTCCAGTCAGGCACCAAATATTTGGGGTGCGCAATGGGGGTGTAAGGAAAGGCTTGTCCGATGACCGCACAAAGCACACCGTTTTGCTCTTTGAGGACATAGGGCTTGAAAACGGGGTCCTCAAAATCGGTGGTCTTGACATTGTGGGCGACAAAATCAACCCGCCCCTTGAGACTTGTTTGTATCAAGTCTTGCACGCGCTGTGCACCCAGCGTGAACTCCCAGTGCCCGGTCATGACATCCACGCCCAAGAGCTGACAGGCCTGCACCATGTCTTGTCCTTGGGTCCAAAGTGCGGTGGCCGAGCCTTGCCAAGAGTCGCCTCCATCGAGCAGCATGGCGCCTGGGCGAGAGGCCTTTAAATGTTGAATCAAAGTCATCAAATGCGCAAATCCACCACTCGCCCCATAGCGTTTTGCTGCACTTGAAAAATTCAAATGGCTCAATGCGTAAGCCTCAGGTGTGTCTTGTGAGACACCCAACTTTTTTAACAAGGACTCCCCCACCACATGGGGAAATTGATTGACACTTGCGCCCACACCTAAATTGATGCTGGGCTCTCGAAAATAGTTGGGCATCAACTGCGCATGACAGTCTGTCATGTGAAGAAAAGAGACTTGACCCAGGCGCTTGATGTCGTAAAAGGCAGAGAATGCCTTTGAACCGTCCCACTCAAGGGCCTGGGCCAAAGGCATGTGAGCCACACACCCAGCGCCTAGCAAAGAGAGCCATTCTCTGCGCGAGAGGTTCATGCTCAACGGTTCACAGGGGACTGAGGATCCAAGAGCAAGGACATCAAGTGCTTGATTTGTCCCTCATTCAATATGCCATGGTGTCCATAGCGCGGCATGGCTGAGCATGCATTGAACGATTTGGCGTTCCACAACTTGGCCCAGGTGTATTGAATGACGGGCTTAGAGGCGTCACTGCCCAAATCAGCCACGCCTCGCGTTTTGCCGTATTGATACAAACTGGGTCCCAAGGTGCCGTAAGACAACTCTTGCGCACTCAATTGATGACAGTTGTAACACTGACCCCCATTGCTTTGTCCTGCAGCATCGCTCCAAGTCAAGCCCCGGCCATCTTGCGCCAACGCTTCACCCAACTTGTAATCTCCAAAATACTGCCCATCCTTTGGGGCTTGAACGGTTTTCAAGTTCTGTGCCTCAATCTCTTGCTTTCTTTGATCGCTCAAGGCAAGGCCCGTGGCCTGAGAAGTTGAACACTCAGCATTGGAGGCGTCTTGCTCAAGGATCTTGACTTTGACCGCCTTTTCATCCCTAAAAGAGCCCTTTAAAACGTCTTGCGTCCACCGCTCAAGGTCCTTTGCAGCGAATTCTGGTTGCACGGAAACACATGCACTCAAAAGACACAAGGAAAAGAGCGCTAAAAAAAAGCTAATCGATTTGAAAAACACACTTCGCATGGCATGGGACTTTGTATTAAAAGAATTCAAGATGAAAATTCATGGATAGACCAAAGCGTTTCTTAACGCTTCAATGCGGGCGCTATCGCTTGCCCACCCTTTGCATTGACCCCCATGTAAACGCCCAGTGCAATGGTCACTTCACTGCCAAACACCGGATACGGAAAGCGTTGCTGGCGCAAACAATCGTTCAATCTCTGTTGCATGGACCACATTTGACCATTGGAGACGCGATAGGCTGGCCAAGCCCCAAACCCTGCTGCTGCACCTTCTTTGTTCATCAAATTGGGCAAGTCTTGCAAGCGAATGCGTTTGCCGTCTTGCGAGTGGCACGTCGAGCAAGAAAAATCATAGGGACCGGCTCGGGTGAAGAAAAGCCGTTTACCGATCTCATAAAAGCGCCTCTCTTCAACATGCGCCTGGGGGAGCTGAAATTCACGTCCTGCAGATTTGCTGGAAACAAATGCGGCCAAAGCACTGACATTGATTTGCTCGCCAACGCCAAAAGGCGTTTGAGCAATCGCTTTGGCATCCAAGCCTTGCAAGGTTTGCATGCAAGTGAGCAACCTTGACTCCAAGTCTTGCACCCTTTGCGTGTCCTTGAAATACCTGGGCAACTGAACCCATGCACCCTCTAGAACACCGGCTCCAAGACCCAGATCGCAAGCTTGAAGTGAGGCCTTCTTTGGACCACGGGGCTCATGCCAGAGGAGTTCTCCTTTGTCCACAAAGAGATCGGCCGGATTGCCATCTTGGAGCATGGCTCTGTACTGCGCAATGGCATCGGCCGTGGACTGGGCATGCACCCAACAAGCTGCACCCATTAAAGCCGCAGCCACCAGCAAACGCCTAAGGAAAGGGCTCTTCTCAAGGGAAAAAACAATCAGCTTCAAAACGCAACTCCAAAGATTTAGTTCACCGTTGTCTCATCTGTTCTCGTGTCGCCCTTGGTGTCTTTCCAAGTCACACTGACCTTGTCGCCCGCTTTGCCGCCTTTGATGATGAACTGCAGATACGGATTTTTGGACACGGCCGTGCCCCACTCAGCGCTGAACACGGGTTTGCCATTGAGGGAGGCCACAACGTCTTGAATGTGCCATGCGGGAATGGTTTTACCGCCCGCATCCTTTCTAAGACCGGTCTCCATCTCGTGACTCATCAAGACGCGCACGGTGGTTTGTCCAGCGCTGCTTTGCGCTCTGATTCTCATGGGGTCGGACACTGTGTTCTCCTTAAATATGAAATGGATAGGGTGTGCATTTCATGCATTAACCACCACAACCACCCAGGGTGACTTTGATTTCTTTTCTTGACAACAAACTGCGGCCATCTTGCATGAGCGCCACGGCCATCACGTCCGAGGTTTGACTCATTTTGGTTCGGGTTGAAAAGTTGGCCAATATGTCATCACTGACATTGAAGATCGCAACCAATGGGGATGGATTTTTTTCGACAAAGAAAAGGATTTTCTTAACCCCCACAAGTCCACAAGAAGCGGCAATGGGCACCACGGCCCCGTTTTCTGCAATGTCTGGACAATTGAGCAACAAGTCTTTGCTCTCAAGGGGCGCATTCATGCCCAAGGCCTTCAAGGCATCGGTCCAAGTTTTGGCTTCAAAAGCGGACTTTTCGAATGCAAGGGCCTCTTGCACGGTCAACGCATTCAAACCCAAGGCAGTCGGCAACGCTGCTCCCCACTTCAAGGCCTCTCTTCTTTGAGTCATCAATCTTCCCCGAAAAATAAAGCGGTCACCGCTTATACAACCAGACAAACACCTATCATAAGCTCAAATTCGACATTTGGATAACTCAAACGAATTAGAATCCCTTCGAATAGGCTCTTGTTGCGCTTTGCTCGGACTGCTGACGGCAAGGCCCCCAGAAAGAAAGTTGCATCCCCATGACATGCGCGCCCCCCACTTTTTTAAAGACCCGTCAAAAGGTGTGGTTTTTGATGGCCTTGTATTTTTTTGGCCACCACGCTTTGGCCCAAGACGATGCCAAGGCCCAAGCGCTTTATCAGCAGGCACATGCCAGTCTTTGCTTGTCTTGCCACACCTTTGAGTCCATCGGCAAGTCCAACTCAAAAGAAAACGTTTTGAAGCAACTCAAGGCCTGGCAAAACAATCCTCAAAAAGACCACGTGATGGCCCAAATTGCACGCGGCTTGAACGATCAGCAATTGTCTGCTTTGGCCGATTTCTTCACTCGCAAAAAAGGCTCAGAATGATGAACAGGCGACAATTTCAAAACAATCTGGCTTGGGGCTTGGGACTGGGTGGTTTTGCGGCCATGTCAAGAATTGAAAGCGCAAGCGCTTTAAGCTCGGCCAAGGTCGTGATTGTTGGCGGCGGCTTTGGAGGCGCGACCGCAGCCAAATACCTGAGACTTTTCTCAAAACAAAGCATTCAAGTCACCTTGATCGAAGCAGAAAAGACGTTCATATCATGCCCCATGTCCAACTTGATTCTTGGAGGAAGCGCACAGCTCAAAGACGTCGAATTTTCCTACGATCAATTGAAGTTTCGCCATGGCATTGAATTCATTCACGCGCGAGCCACTGACATTGATTTTCAAAAAAAGACCCTTCAAACCGCAACGCATAAAAACATTGCCTACGACAAGCTGATCTTGGCGCCTGGCATGCAAATGGTGCTTGACGATGTCCAAGGCCTAAAGCAAGCCCAACAAAGCGGACAGATCCTCCAAGCCTGGCAGGGCAATCGCGAGATTGAACAACTGCGATCGCAAATTGTGAACATGCGAAATGGACAAACCTTTGTGCTCAGCATTCCCGAGTCCCCTTTCAAGTGCCCACCTGGGCCCTATGAACGGGCCTCGCAAGTGGCGCATTATTTTAAAACGCACAAGCCCCAGTGCAAGGTGCTGATCTTGGACGCCAACCAAGATGTCTTGTCCAACAGCGCCTCCTTCAAGCGTTTCTGGGCAGAGCACTATGCCTCCATCATTGACTATCGCCCTCAGCACATGGTGACCTCGGTCGATCCAGAGAAAAAAACAATTGGATTTGAAATACAAGACGACCTCTCCTACGATGTGGCCAATATTTTGCCGCCCATGCGCGCTGGTGACATTGCACACCGAAATGGGCTTGCCAACATCAACAACAAGTGGTGCGGTGTGGCCTTCAATAACTTTGAGAGCCAAAAAGCCAAGGACGTTCACATCCTTGGTGACGCCATTCAAGGCGCACCCCTGATGCCAAAATCCGCGCACATGGCCAACGCACAAGCCAAAGTGCTGGCCGCCGCCATCACTGCTGAGCTTTTCAATGTGCCACTTGATCCTGCACCCTTTTTGACCAACACCTGTTACAGTTTTCTTGATGATCGTCAGGCCGTGCACATCGCCTCTGTGCATCAATACGATGCAATGGAGAAAACCTATAAAGTGGTCCCACAGTCCAGCGGCATCTCCATCCAACCCAGTCCAGCAGAGGCCCTCCAAGCCCAGTCTTGGGCGCAACACATTTGGGCCGATGTGCTGAGCTAGAGGGCTTGCCAATAAGACCTAATGGGAATGCTCAAGCGGTCCTGCACGAGACCTGAGTTGCGAATGAAGTTCTTGGACCTCTCGCCAACTTTGCGTGGCCAAGGCTCTGCGGTCTTGTCCAAGGGATTCGTGCACAGGTCCCATTGAGACCCAAATGTCAAATTGGCTCATCCCTAAAATACGCCAAATCGAAGCGACCAAGGTGTCCTCGCCCGTAAAACTTGGGGTGGTGATGAAGCTGTTTTCTTTGCCCCCAACATACAAGATGCTGGCCGCTTGAACCTGTGCCTTGGACGCCACGACGGACTCAAACAAATTGGCATGAAAGGGCAAGACCCCCTCCCCCACCGAGGTCGTCCCTTCTGGAAAAATCGCAATCAGATCGCCATCTTCTAAGGACTCGCTCATCCTTTGAACCACCATTCGAGCATCTCTTTTGGAGGTTCTTTTGATAAACAAGGTCCGACAAGCCTGTGCAAAGTGACCAATCACGGGCCAAGACTGCACCTCAGACTTGGAGACAAAACGCACAGGCCCCAAAGACAAAAAAAGCAATATGTCCATCCAAGACACATGGTTGGAGACAAGCAACAGGGGGCCACTTTGACGCAACTGTCCCTCAAGCTTGACCCTGGCGCCAAAAATCTGCAACGCCCCTTTGGCCCAAGACATCACCTCGTCTTGGGCTTGCAAAGGCGTGAGGGCCTGCCAAGCCCAGCGAACCTTCACATAGCCACGCAGCATGTGCGCCAATAAACGCATCAGTTTGACGCCTCGCCAAGATTGAAAGCTCATGTGCTTCGCCTGTGGACCTTGAGATCAAGCACTGTAGACCAATCGCCCTTTGACGATGGTTTTCTTCACGCGTCCGGCCATCGCTGTGCCACTCATCTCAAAGTCAAATGGCGTGTGCTTGCCTTGACTTTTGAGCTCAGCGGGCTTGACCGACCACACTTCGTGGGGATCAAAAATACAAATGTCGGCCATGGCGCCCACCTTCAAAGCACCGGGCGCAAACATGTGCTCTGGCGCTTGATGAAAGCCCAAGGCTTGCGTCAAGATGGCGCCTGGCTTGGAGGTGACGCTTGCCAAAGCGTTGAGTTCACCCAGTCCCATGTCCTGACTCCACTTGTGGGCCAAACTCAACAACAACTCCACGCCCGTTGCTCCCGGCGTTGCCTGGGCAAAAGGCAGTGTTTTCAAATCCCCCGGCACGGGGTTGTGATCAGACACCAACGCATCGATCACCCCGTTCAACAAACCTTGCCGCAAAGCATCACGGTCTTGACTTTGCCTAAGGGGTGGGGTCAAGCGGGCTCGAGAATCAAAATAGCCCAAATCCATTTCCGTCAAATGAAGTGAGTTAATGCTCACATCGCATGTCAGGGGCAAGCCCTCTGCTTTGGCCAGTTTAATCAATTCAACACCCTTGGCACTGGACACTCTGGACAAATGCACCCGGGCACCCGTGCTTCTCATGAGTGCGAAGATGGTGTTCAAGCATATGGTCTCTGAGGCCACTGGCACCGTTGACAAGCCCATCCTCAAGGCCAAAGCGCCGCTGGCTGCAACGCCTCGGCCCAAATAATAATCGGCCGGGTGAAGCCACACCGCATACCCAAAAGTGCTGGCGTAAGAAAACGCTCTTTGAAGCACATGGGTGTCCTTGATGGTTTGGTCGGCTTGCGAAAAGCCAACGCAGCCAGCCTGGGTCAAGGCCTGCATCTCTGAAAGCGTCTCTCCTTGCAAAGCCTTGGTGAGGGCACCCAAAGGAAAAAGTCTGGCCAGCTGCAAGCTGTCGGCCCTGAACTTGAGCATTTCCACCAAGCCGGGCTCATCAAGCGTTGGGTCGGTGTCGGGCGGACACACCAAACTGGTCACCCCGCCAGCCACACTTGCAAGCAACTCGGAGGCGAGCATGCCCTCATGCTCCAAGCCTGGCTCCATCACTCGAACACTCAGGTCCACCAAACCAGGCAGGACCCAATGCGACTGTGCGTCCAGTGTTAGATCGGCTTGAAACTGTGGATTGGGCTGGGCAATGGATTCGATGACAGCGCCCGAGATGCAAATGTCGCCCACCACATCCAAGGAGGACCCCGGATCCATGATTCGACCGTTTTTAATTCGTGTTTTCATATGCTTTGCCCTTTAGGCACCTCCCTCATTGCCGGCCACGATGGACATCACCGCCATGCGCACAGCGATTCCAAATGTCACCTGCGGCAAAATCACACTTTGCGCACCATCCACCACCTGAGAGTCAATTTCTACACCGCGATTGATGGGTCCAGGGTGCATGACAATGGCGTCCCGTTTGGCGTAGCTGAGGGTCTCCTGCGTCAAACCAAAGGCATTGAAATATTCATGGCTCGAGGGCAACAAAGCACCGCTCATGCGTTCATTTTGAAGTCTGAGTGCGATCACCACATCGCAGTCCTTGATCCCCTCTTGCAAATCATGGAACACCCGCACACCCATCTTTGAAAAATCTTCAGGCACCAGCGTTTTGGGGCCAACCACTCTCACCTCTGGACACCCCAAAGTGGTCAAGGCGTGGATGTCGCTTCTGGCCACCCGTGAGTGAAGGACATCGCCAACAATGGCCACTTTGAGTTGGGTAAAGTCACCCTTGTAGTGGCGGATGGTGAACATGTCCAACAGACCTTGCGTCGGGTGCGCATGACGCCCATCCCCGGCATTGATCACATGGATGTGCGGCTGCACATGTTGTGCAATCAAATAAGGCGCCCCCGATTCGCTGTGGCGAACCACAAAAATATCGGCCGCCATCGCACTCAAGTTGGCAATGGTGTCGAGCAAGGACTCGCCCTTGGCCGTGGAAGACCGCGCAATGTCCAAATTGATCACATCTGCACTCAAGCGAGTGCCGGCGATTTCAAACGTTGTCCGGGTTCTGGTGCTGTTTTCAAAAAAGAGATTGAAAACACTTTTGCCTCTCAAAAGAGGGACTTTCTTCACCTCACGGTCGTTGACTGAGACAAAATTCTTTGCCGTGTCCAACACATGCGTCAATATACTTTTTGGCAAGCCCTCGGTTGACAAGAGGTGAATCAACTCACCATGTTGATTGAGTTGAGGGTTTCTTTTTGCAAGCAATTCAATTCTCCAAAGAAAAGTGGAAGCGACCCATCTCGTCCAGCGCCAATGCAAGCGACTGAGATGTGTGCAAGGTAAAGCTTGCGGCTGAAAAATTGGCCTGGATGGGCAACTCTCTCTCGCCACGATCCACCAACACAGCCAATCTGACGCGCTCAGGCCGGCCATAATCAAACAGTTCATTGATCACCGCACGTATGGTGCGACCTGTAAAGAGCACATCATCGATCAACAACACATCAGCTCCCTCAATTTCAAAGGGCAAAACCGTTTGTCCACCATCGGACAAACCGCGTTGATCAAAATCATCCCGGTGCATGGCCGATGAGATGGATCCCACCATGGGCTTTTGTGGCAAATCTTGCGCAAGCCTCTTGGCAAGCCATGCCCCCCCTGATGTGATCCCCACCAGTCGCGTCTGCTCCGTGATCAAGGCCTCAACGCCTTTCAGTAAGCTCAGGTACAAAGCCTCTGCATCAAGTGCCACTTGTCCAAGTTTCATGTGTTTATCCTATGGCTGTCTTTTGGGGTGAATCGGTTGAGCTCATATCGGCTCGAGTGAGCGAATGCGCCACTCAGAAAAAAATTGTTCCAAAATGATGCAAGCTGACAGTGCATCCACATCCGTTTGAGACTTCTTCTGTTGAAGCCGACTGCTTTGGTTGATGCCGATGGCCTCTGTGGTGCTGAAGCGCTCATCAATTTCAAACACATTCAATTTGAATTTGTGCTTCAACTGTTTTGCAATGTTTTTTGCAAACTGCGTGTTCTCGTTGGGCGCGCCATCGGGATGGCAAGGGACCCCAACGACCAAGGCACTGGGCTGCCACGTGTGTACATAGGTGGAGAAGGCTTCAAAGCGCTTGTCCCCTTGCGCTTGAACAACGCCCACAGGGCTGGCCTGGGACAGCATCATCGTGCCAAAGGCCAGACCGGTTCTTTTTCGACCCAAATCAAACGCAAGCAAGGTGCTGGGCGGCGTGTTCAATTGGAGCGCACTCCAAATTCAAGCATGCCCAGCTCCTGGAGAAATCATCCAAGACTCCAGTCCAAGCAAAGCCAAGGCTTTGTCATACCTTTGCTCAACGGGCGTGTCAAAGATGACGCCAGGATCGGCGTCGACTGTGAGCCAGGAATTCTCAGCGATTTCGGACTCCAATTGACCCTGAGCCCAAGCGGCATAACCCAGTGAAATCAACACCTTCTTGGGGCCTGCACCCGTGGAGATGGCCTCCAACACGTCTCTGGAAGTGGTCATCTCCAACCCACCAGGAATGCTCAACGTTGAGGCGTAAATGGGATCGCTCGGCACCACGGGCTCTACAGCGGTCAAAGGCTCGTGCAACACAAAGCCGCGCTCAGTGTGGACAGGTCCCCCTTGAAAAACCGGTGCAAGCGACAAATCTGTGCGTCCAAGAGGCAAATCCACTTTTTCAAACAAACCCCTCATGGTCATGTCACTGGGCTTGTTGATCACCAATCCCAAAGCGCCGCGCTCGCTGTGCTCACACATATAAACTACACTCTTGTTGAAAGTTTCATCTTGCAAACCCGGCATCGCAATGAGAAAGTGGTGCGTGAGGTTAATGGATGGTGTTTCAGCGTTCATCTGGTAATTTTAGCAAAGGTGCCCCATGACAATTCCAAGTGACCCCCAATTTGCAGCTGGAATGATGTGGTTTAGAAGAGATTTAAGGCTTCAAGACAACAAAGCTTTGTCTTTTGCCCTCAAAAGCTGCAAAAAACTCCATGCCGTCTTCATTTTAGACAAAGATATCTTGGCGCATTTACCCGCCTACGACCGAAGGGTGGAGTTCATCACGCTGTCCCTACACGCCTTGGATGAGTCCATCCGGTCTGTCTCTAAAAGGCCCGCGAGTGGGCTGATTGTTCAATTTGCAAGTGCGATCCAAGCCATTCCTCAACTGGCCACACAACTGGGCGTGGACGCCGTTTTTGCCAACCACGACGATGAGCCCCAAAGTCTTGCAAGGGACGCAGCAGTGCGCGGTCGACTCGCCCAAAAGGGCATCCATTTTGAAACCCACAAGGATCACGTGATCTTTGAGCGCTCTGAGGTCTTGACCCTCTCTGGCACACCTTATGGGGTTTTCACACCCTATAAAAATGCTTGGCTAAAAAAACTCTTGCCCGAGCACATCAAGGCCCAAGATGCCAGTGCACTGTACGACAGGTTTTGTGCGCGAGCAGCTGAATTTTGTCGCCCCGTGCCGAGTGTAGAAGACATCGGATTTCAAACGACCAATCTAAGTCAACTGCATTTGCCCGTTGGTGAATTGGGCGCCCAAGCTTTGATCAAAGACTTCAAACCACGACTGAGCCTGTACAAGGACAGCCGAGACTTTCCGGCCATCAAAGGGCCCAGTTATCTCAGCACGCACTTGCGATTTGGCACCGTCTCGATACGAGAACTCGTGGCGCTGTCCTGGCCCAAAAGTCAACAAGGCGATCCAGGCGCGTCCACGTGGCTGTCGGAGCTGGTTTGGCGGGATTTTTACCACCAAATTTTGCACCACCACCCAAGGGTGGTCACGGGGGCCTTCAAGCCCGAATACGATCGCATCCACTGGGAAAGTGGTGCACAGGCCAAAAAACTCTTCAAAGCATGGTGCGAAGGGGAAACAGGCTACCCCTTGGTGGACGCAGCAATGAAGCAAATCAACCAAACTGGCTATATGCACAACCGCTTGAGGATGGTTGTGGCGAGCTTTTTGGTCAAAGACTTGGGGATCGATTGGAAATGGGGAGAGGCCTACTTTGCCACACATCTCAATGACTTTGATTTGGCCGCCAACAACGGAGGGTGGCAATGGGCCAGCTCCAGTGGCTGCGATGCGCAACCCTATTTCCGAATTTTCAACCCCATCACACAAAGTGAAAAATTCGACCCTGAAGGCAAATTCATCAAAAAGTACTTGCCCCAATTCAAGGACTGGCCAAGCAAAGCTTTGCATGCACCTTGGCTTGCCGTTCCAAAGGGTGAAGCGCTCAAAGGGCTTCAAATGGGCAAGGATTACCCCATGCCGATCATTGACCACGCCCAGGCTCGCGAGAGCACCCTTAAGCGCTATGCAGTGGTCAAAAATCCAAACCTGGGTTGACTCGCTTTGAAGCTCAAGCGCTGCTTTAAACCGGCACCATTTCAAAGTCTTCTTTTCTGGCGCCGCATTCCGGGCACGTCCAATTCATGGGCACCTCAGACCAAGGGGTGCCCGGGGCTATGCCATGATCCGGCGCTCCCAATGCCTCGTCATACACCCAACCACAAATCAAACACATCCATGTGGTATTTGCCATAGACCCTTTGCCCTTCAATGAATCCAATTGTTAAAGCACCCCAAGCCCCCAATAGCAAGTCGGTGACAAAAAAACACTCAATCCGCTTTTAGCTCGCTTAGAATAAAGTCTATTGTACAGATTGATATGACAGAAGAAATAGACCCGAATGAATTGGACTCCTTGGAAGAGTCACCCGCCTGTGTGTTGGTTTTTAACGCAAGCGACCCCTCTGGCGCAGGAGGCTTGAGTGCGGACACCTTGAGCATTGCGGCCATCGGCGCACACGCATTGCCCGTGGTCACCGGGGCCTACATGCGGGACACGGCAGAGATCTTTGACCACATTGCCTTTGATGAAGAGGCCGTGAGCGATCAAGCCCGTGCGGTCTTGGAGGACATCTCTGTCTCTGTGATCAAAGTTGGCTTTTGCGGCAGTCCAGAAAACTTGAGCGCCATTGCACAAATCAGCACCGATTATGCAAACGTTCCAGTGATCGCCTACATGCCCAACTTGTCTTGGTGGAGCGAAGATCAAATCGACTCTTACTTGGATGCCTTCAAAGAACTCATCTTGCCCCAAAGCACCGTTTTGGTGGGCAACCACAACACCCTTTGGCGTTGGTTGCTTCCCGATTGGTCGAGTGAGCGCTCACCTGGTCCAAGAGACATCGCTCGTGCGGCCTATGAAATGGGCACACCCTATGTCCTCCTCACGGGCATACAACTGCCAGACCAATTCATTGAAAACGCTTTGGCCTCCCCAAACAGTGTGCTTGTGAGCGAGAAATTTGAAAAATTCGATGCCGTCTTCTCTGGCGCGGGCGACACCTTGAGCGCCGCATTGGCCGCCTTGGTTGCAACGGGCACCGACCTCGAAGCGGCAACCAAAGAGAGCTTGAGCTTTTTAGACCGATCCCTAGATGCTGGCTTTCGCCCAGGGATGGGTCACGTGATTGCGGATCGTTTGTTTTGGGCGCACCCTGAAGAGAGCGATCCTTCCCTGGACGAGGTCAAAGAAACAAGCGCCGAGGGCTTTGCGCTTCCAGGGCACGAAACACGCCATTAAAAACGGAGACACATTCAATATGAACGATTTAAATCAAACCCTTTTTGATCGAGCAAGGAACGTCATCCCAGGCGGCGTGAATTCGCCTGTTAGGGCTTTTAAGGCCGTGGGCGGGACACCCAAATTCATCACCCATGCCAAAGGTTCGCATTTTTGGGACGCCAACAATCAGCGCTTCATCGATTACATCGGCTCATGGGGCCCCATGATTTTAGGACATGGGGACCCCCGTGTTTTAGAGGCCGTGCAAAAAGCAGCCCTTGAAGGCTTCTCCTTTGGCGCGCCCACTGAGCGAGAGATTGAACTGGCTGAAATGCTCATCCGTTTGACGCCCTCCATGGAAATGGTTCGACTCGTCAGCTCCGGGACCGAGGCGGCCATGTCGGCCATTCGATTGGCAAGAGGCGCCACGGGTCGACAAAAACTCATTAAATTCGAAGGTTGCTATCACGGTCACGCGGATGCCTTGCTGGTCAAAGCGGGGTCTGGCTTGGCCACCTTTGGCAACCCAACGAGTGCCGGCGTCCCGCCTGAAGTGGTCAAAGACACGCTCGTGCTGGAGTACAACAACCTCGAGCAGCTCAAGCAAGCATTTGATCTGCATGGCCATGAAATTGCCTGCTTGATGATTGAACCCATTGCTGGCAACATGAACTTTGTCAGAGCGAGCATTCCCTTCATGGCACTTTGCCGCGAATTGTGCACCAAGCACCAGGCCCTTTTGGTGTTCGATGAGGTCATGAGCGGGTGTCGCGTGGCCTTGGGCAGTGCACAAAGTGTCTACAGGAAATCACTCCCCGGGTTTGAGCCTGACATGACGGTGATGGGAAAAGTGATTGGCGGGGGCATGCCCCTGGCCGCCTTTGGCGGCAAGAGGGCGGTCATGGAGCAGCTCGCCCCCCTGGGCCCGGTGTACCAAGCAGGCACCCTCAGTGGCAACCCCGTGGCAACGGCTTGCGGGATAGCAACATTGAAGGCGATTTCTGAACCGGGCTTTTTCGAGGCACTTGCACTCAAAACCCAGGACCTCACGAACGGCTTGATGCAAAGCGCAAAACGCCATGGCCTTGACTTCATTGCCGATTGCGAAGGCGGCATGTTTGGATTTTTCTTGTTGCCAGAACTGCCCAAAAATTACCCTGAGGTGATGAAAAGCAATGCTGAGCTCTTCAACCGTTTCTTTCACGGCATGCTCAGCAAAGGGGTCTACTTTGCCCCCGCACTGTACGAAGCTGGATTTGTGAGCGCTGCGCACACAAGCGCCGATGTACAAGAAACCCTTCAAATGGCTGACAGCGTTTTTCAGTCCCTCTAGGAAGACCACAAGCGCCTGAATTTGGATGCATGAAGCGCCAAATTCAAGCCTGCGGGGACTTTTAAGTGCTCAATGCCTAAAGTGCCTCACACCCGTAAAGACCATGGCGATGCCATGTTCATTGGCTGCATCGATCACCTCTTGGTCTCTCATGGAGCCGCCCGGGTGAATCACCGCGGTCGCACCCGCTGACACCACCACGTCCAGACCGTCTCTGAAGGGAAAGAACGCATCGCTTGCAACCACAGAGCCTTGCAATTGCAGGCCGGCTTCCTTCGCTTTGATGCTGGCAATCCTGGCCGAGTCCAAGCGGCTCATTTGACCCGCGCCCACACCCATGGTCATGCCGTCGTGACAAAAAACGATGGCATTGCTTTTGACGTAATTCGCAACACGCCATGCAAACAAAAGATCTTTCAATTGCGCTGGGCTGGGCTGCTTGAGGGTCACCACGTTCAAATCCTTTTCACTCAAGACGTGGTGATCGGAGGATTGAATCAACAAGCCCGACCCCACACGCTTGAAGTCAAATTCATTTCTTCCCGCGAGATCCAAATCAGCTGGGTTGCCCATCTGAGGCACACCCATCTTCAAAACCCGAACATTGGGTTTGCTGGCCAAAACAGCCAGCGCTTGCTGGGTGAACTTGGGCGCCATCAGCACCTCCATGAATTGCTGCATCAACGCATTTGCCAAGTCGCCATCCACCTCACGGTTCACAGCAATGATGCCGCCAAACGCAGATGTCGGATCGGTTTTGAATGCCTTTTGGTAGGCAAGCAAAGCCGAGTCAGCCACCGCCACACCGCAAGGGTTGGCATGCTTGACAATCACACAGGCCGGCTCCGCAAAGCACTTCACACACTCCCAAGCCGCGTCCGAGTCGGCAATGTTGTTGTAAGACAGCGCCTTGCCTTGGAGTTGCTCAGAGCTCACCAAAGAGCCCAATTGAGGCGCCATGTCTTTGTAAAAGGCAGCCTGTTGGTGAGGGTTCTCGCCGTAACGCATTTCCTGCACTTTGGTGAACTGGGCATTGAACTGCCTGGGAAATGTTTCTCTTTGAAAGTCTTCATCAAAAGACGATAAATAATTGCTGATGGCCCCATCGTATTGACTGATCTTGTTGAATGCACTCACGGCCAAAGCAAAATGCGTTTTCTTTGACAATTGTTTGTCAACTTGGAACTCTTTTAAAAAATCATCGTATTGATTGGGGTCGGTGAGCACCGCCACGTCCTTCCAATTCTTTGCAGCGGAGCGAACCATGGCAGGTCCACCGATGTCAATTTGCTCAACGGCATCCTCTAGGGTGCATTCTTTTTTGGCAACCGTTTGCTCAAAAGGGTAGAGATTCACGACCAAAATATCGAGGGTCTCAATGCCATGCGCCTCGAGCGTTTGCATGTGAGCGGGCAAGTCTCTTCTTGCCAAGAGGCCTGCGTGAACTTTTGGGTGAAGTGTCTTGACGCGACCATCAAGCATTTCAGGAAAACCCGTTAAATCAAACACCTCTCTCACAGGCAAACCGTGATCGGACAATAGTTTTGCGGTGCCCCCTGTTGAGACCAACCCCACCCCACAGGCATGCAGACCTTTGGCCAATTCCAAGAGTCCTGTTTTATCAGACACCGATAACAATGCGTTCATGTGAATATTTTCCAGTTTAATTTAATTTTTTATCTGCGTGCTTGCGTGAGATCACTCTAAGCGTGGAGTGCGTTTGTTCAAATCAGCTTGTGGGCCAATAATTTTTTTCTCAATGTGTTTCGATTCAGTCCCAGCCAAATGGCCGCCTTGGATTGATTGCCCTCAGCTTGTCGCATGACAATTTCAAGCAAGGGTTTTTCAACAACCTCAACCAGCATGTCATGCAAGTTATCAGGCTCTGTACCCCTTAAATCCTTGAAATACATTTCCATGCTTTGTCGCACGATGTCTTGGATATTTTTCTTGCTCATGCAATCACTTCCATTTTATTTCTCTCCACACCACAGGGCATGGGCCAACGATCTGAATTGTCAGCCAAGGCATCTAAAAAGGCATTGAGCTGAAGCATTTGTTCAAAGGTGCTTTCCGTTGTATTGAGCGTGCGCATAAATTCAGTGGACCCTTGAAGACCCTTTGTGTACCATCCAATGTGTTTGCGCGCCGAGCGCACGCCAATGAACGAGCCATACAGCTCGTAGTGCTCCTGCAAATGCTGCATCAGCAAACCGCGGACCTCCTCAATCAATGGCGGGGCCAACTCTTCAGAGGTCTTCAAAAAATGATCTATTTCACGAAAAATCCAGGGCTTTCCTTGGGCCGCACGTCCAATCATCAGCGCATCGGCATTCGTGTGATCCAAAACATCCTTTGCTTTTCTAGGCGAATCGATGTCTCCATTGGCAACGACAGGAATAGACAAGGCCTTCTTGATGGCTTTGATGGTGTCGTACTCAGCAAAGCCACCAAATCCTTGCTCGCGTGTTCGACCATGAACCGTGATCATTTGCACGCCTGCAGACTCGGCCCCTTTGGCCAGTGACAAGGCGTTTTTCGAAGACTCACTCCAGCCCGTTCTCATCTTCAGCGTGACCGGCACGCCAAAGGGCTGGCACTCGCGAACAACAGCATCGATGATAGAGAGTGCCAAAGCCTCGTCCCGCATCAGTCCAGAGCCCGCCCATTTTTGGCAGACCTTTTTTGCCGGGCACCCCATATTGATGTCAATGATTTGTGCACCTCTTTGGATATTGTATTGAGCTGCCTGCGACATCATCAACGGGTCTGTGCCTGCAATTTGAACTGCAATAGGACCTCTTTCACCCTCATGGTTCACTCTTCGAGAGGTCTTTAGCGTTTTCATCAAATCTAGCCTTGAGGTCACCATCTCACTGACCGCATAGCCCGCACCAAAATGCTTTGACAAACTTCTGAAAGGCCGATCTGTCACCCCAGCCATGGGCGCGACAAAAAGACGATTGGGCAGGTCAAAAGAGCCGATCTTGAACATGAAAATTGGAGGCCCTCATTGGCAAAAAGAGCACACTGCTGAGGACCTTGTAGTGCTTAAAAATAAAGCACCATTGTAGCGATCAAATTCTGCCTGCCAGATGTGCGCGGGAATAAATAAATGGAGAAAAGCCAAGAGAACGCTTCAATTCTTCTCACTTAAGTTCTAATCTCAAGGTCATGAGATTCTTATTTATACTCCTTGCATGATGGAATGGATCACGCAAACGTTTGCCCTCTTGTCAACGCCTGAGTGGGGCTTGGCTGGCTTGTTGCTTCTTGGCTTTTTATCCGCAAGCCTTTTGCCTTTGAGTTCAGAGCCTGCAGTGCTTGCTTACCTAGGGTTTCATCCCGAATATTTCTGGCTTGCCATTTGCTTTGCAAGCTTGGGCAACACGCTAGGTGGCGCACTGAATTATTGGCTTGGCGCTCAATCCCTCACGCTTTGGGAAAGCGGCAATCAACGTGGGCCCCTGCTTGAGAAGCAAAAGAAAATAGCCCTCCGAATGCAAAGCGTTGGGCCTCCCCTGCTGCTCCTGGCTTGGCTGCCCATTGTGGGGGATCCCATGTGCCTGATGGCTGGCTTTTTAAAGTTGCCGCTCAAGCCGTGCATGGCTTATATGGCGGCGGGCAAATGTCTTCGCTACCTGATCTTGAGCATGGGCTTTGTGAGCTTAGAGCCCTTTCTAAAGACCTGGGCACTTTCGCTTTGGACTCAGCTCATGGCGTGGCATTGGGCAGGCCTTGGGCCGCTTGGTCTGCCTTAGACACATCAAACGTTGAACAAAAAGTTCATCACGTCGCCATCCTTGACAACATATTCTTTGCCCTCTGAGCGCATTTTGCCGTTCTCCTTTGCACCAGCCTCCCCCTTAAAAGCAATAAAGTCATCAAAGGCGATGGTTTGCGCGCGAATGAAACCTCTTTCAAAATCACCGTGAATGACCCCAGCGGCTTGGGGCGCCGTGTCCCCAATGTGAATGGTCCAAGCACGCACCTCCTTCACACCCGCGGTGAAGTAAGTTTGAAGCCCCAGAAGCTTAAAAGCGGCTCTGATCAATCTGTTCAAACCAGGCTCAGCTTGACCCATTTCATTTAAAAACATCAACCGGTCTTCATCGCTCATGTCGGCCATCTCCGCTTCCATTTTTGCGCAAATCGCAACAACGGGCGCACCCTGTGAAGTGGCATAGTCTTGCAAGCGGCTGAGCAGTGGATTGTTCTCAAAGCCATCTTCACTGACGTTGCCCACAAACATGGCTTGCTTGGCTGTGATCAAACAAAAGGGCTTGACCAATGCCCACTCTTCTAAGGAGAAATTCACAGTTCGAACAGGTTTGGCTTGGTTCAGCACCTCTTGACACTTGGAGAGCACATCCAAGATTTTGACGGCCTCCTTGTCCGCACCAGAGCGGGACGCTTTGCTGTAGCGCTGTATGCCTTTCTCAACCGTCGAGAGATCGGCCAAACACAATTCAGTTTGTATCACTTCAATGTCTGCAATGGGATCGACCTTTCCAGCCACATGAATGACATTCTCATCTTCAAAGCACCTCACCACGTTCACAATCGCATCGGTTTCACGAATGTGGGCCAAAAATTGATTGCCCAAGCCCTCCCCTTGACTGGCACCTGCGACCAAGCCAGCAATATCCACGAACTCAACAATCGCTGAGACCACTCTCTCTGGGGCAATGAGCGCAGACAGTTGTCCAAGCCTAGGATCGGGCACCTCCACAATGCCCACATTGGGCTCAATCGTACAAAAAGGATAGTTTTCAGCAGCAATGCCCGCCTTGGTCAATGCGTTAAACAAAGTGGATTTACCCACATTTGGCAGTCCAACAATTCCACACTTCAAACTCATAAGGGTTCCTTCAATTTAAGGGATTGCTAAAAGCACTACGAAATTAGTACTTATGTATTCATGATAGACCAAGAGATCGACTCAAGCTCATTTCAACATGGGCCAGTCGTTGAAGACAAAAGCTTGAATAAGGGAGTGATTGTAAATTGAGCAGACCCCAAAGCAATGGCTTGAACCTACAATTGTCCCCATGGAAAAGAAAATAGATGTTTTGATCAAAGGCCAAGGCGTGGTGGGATTGGCCGTGGCGCTTCATCTGTCCCAAAGACAACTTGAAATCGCCTTGTCAACAGAGCAGGTCCAACCAGGCACCGTTCCCAAACAAGATGCCAGGTATTATGCATTGAACAAAGCATCGAAAGAAATTTTAGACGGCATTGATTGCTGGCCATCGGGCTCGGACGTGACAGATTTGCGTGAAATGCAAATCTTTGGAGACGAAGCAAGTGAATTGAGCTTTGCGCCAGTGAACATGAACAGGCCATTGGCTTGGATCGTCAAAGCATCCAGCTTGAACAAAAAACTTCTAGAAAAAATAAACCTTCAACCCAACATCACTTTGGCCATGGATGAGGGTCTGAACACACATGCGCCCTTGACACTGATTTGCGAAGGCAAACACAGCGCCATGCGAAAAAAACTCGGCGTGGAATTTGACGTCTCGCCCTACGAACAATGTGCATTTGCCACATTGATAGACACAGGCTCGCCCCACCACGGCAAAGCACTGCAATGGTTCATTGACGGGGAAGGTGGAGCTGAAATTTTAGGGATGCTGCCATGCGAAGGCAATGGCTCAAGCAAAATGTCTGTGATCTGGTCCATGCCAGCTCCAAAAGCCAGTCAGTACCAGATCAAAACGGATGTCGACATTTCACAAGCCCTTGCTGAGGTGACAAAACACCAGTTTCCAAACCTACAGGTTCTGGGGCCCTCAACAGTTTGGCCACTTTCGGCCAGCAAAGCACAGCAATGGGTCGGCCACTGGAGCTCAAACAGCGCTTGGGCCCTGCTTGGCGACTCAGCCCACACGGTGCATCCACTCGCGGGAATGGGACTGAACTTGGGCCTGGGTGATGTCGCAGAAATGCTCAAAACACTCGATCTGCGACAAGACAAAGAGTATTGGCGCAAATTAAGCGATCGCTATTTACTCAGAAAATATGAACGCGCACGCAAAACAGATATCTTGAGTGCTTGGCTTTTTTGCGATGCCATTCAAAGACTGTTTTCACACCCCAGCGCAGTGGCGAAGACTTTAAGAAACAAGGGCTTAATTGGCGTGCAAAAATTGACCTTCATCAAATCCTTCTTCATGCTTCAGGCAGGCTCATAATTGTTAAAAATGAATAATTTCAAATTTCAAAAAAAATTAAATTGGCTTTTTGTTTTTTTCTTTTCAGCCACTTTTTCTCTCTTGCAAACGAGTGCTTTTGCTCAAGGTCAAGAAGCACACATCAAGAAAATTTTGATGGAGCGGATCCCTCAGTTTCCAAAAATCGAAGAGATTACTCGCTCCCCCATGAATGGCCTGTATGAGATAAGAGTAGAGGGTGATGAAATTTATTACAGCGATGCCGATGCAAATTTTTTAATTCAAGGCAGCCTGATCGATACCAAAACCAGAAGGAATGTGACAGAGGAGCGAATTGAAAAATTGACCGCCATTGACTTTCAAACGCTGCCCTTCAAAGATGCGATCAAAATAGTACAAGGCAATGGAAAGAGGCACATCGCTGTGTTTGAGGACCCCAATTGCGGCTACTGCAAACGTTTTGAAAAAGACCTTCAAAAGGTCGACAATCTCACAATCCACTTATTTCTATACCCCGTTTTGGGCCAAGACTCGATTGAAAAATCAAAGAAAATTTGGTGTGCCAAGGATCAAGCAAAGGCATGGAAGGACTGGATGCAAAGGGAAGCACTTCCCTCTGCAGCCTTGACAAACTGTGATGTGCAAGCCTTGAATCGAACCGTCGAATTTGGTAGAAAACGCAAGATCAACGGGACACCGACCATCGTGACCTCGGATGGCGTGCGAGTGCCCGGAGCGATCAATACAGCTCAAATCGAAAAATTGCTCAATGAGGGCAAGTTTTAATGGATCCTAAAACTCAATGTTGCCCAATAAAAACAATACAACAAAAATCAAAGAACCATCCATGAACGATCAAGTGACACCTTCCATAGAACAAGAACAACTCTTAGAAAGAATGGGCTTTGCTGGGACCATTCCTTTTGTCGCCCTCACCCTACTTTTGTGGTTGGTTGAAGAAGACTTGCATCCTTTCATATCAATCGCACTCGTTGCATACGGTGCAGTGATCGCTTCATTTTTGGGTGGAATTCATTGGGGCATTGCATTTATAAAGCACTCTGAACACCAAAGATTCCATCTCATCTGGGGCATCACCCTTTCACTGCTTTCTTGGCTTGCAGTTTTATTGCCTGCATTCTCTGGCCTACCCTTCCTTGGATTTTTAATCATAACGGCATATTTAGTGGACAGAAAATCCTACCAATACGCTGGCCTCAAAGCTTTGTTGACCCTTCGCTTTAGACTGACTGTTGTGGCCAGTATTTCTTGCTTTATTGCTGCGGGCGCAACATAACAGAACAACCCAATGAATCAGAACACATGAGCCTTATTCACTACGAAATAAATATTGATCAAGCCAAAGATCACATCATTGGGGTAACTGTTCGATTATCAAACCCCGCACAGCAACAACTGTTCAACTTGCCAACATGGATTCCAGGCAGTTACTTGGTGCGAGAGTTTTCTAAAGAAATCAGCCAACTGTCGGCAAAACAAAATGGCAAAATAAAAAAAATACAACAACTCAACAAAAACACATGGTCCATCGAATGTGATCAAGAAAGTGAATTAACCCTTACATATTCTATATTTGCAAGGGATGCATCGGTTAGAACAGCTTGGCTAGATCTTGAGAGATGCTTTTACAACGGCAGCAGTATTTTCTTATGTGCCGATGGGTTTGCGAACCAAAAGCACCGCGTCACCGTCAAGAAACCCTCATTCAATGCGAAATGGCAATTGGCGACTGCACTCAACAGCATCAAAATAGACAGCAAAGGCTTTGGCCTGTATGAGGCTCAAAATTACGAAGAACTGATCGACTGTCCAGTTGAGATTGGAGACTTTTGGTCGGGTGAGTTCATGGCCTGTGGCGTGAGCCATAAAATTGTTGTTGCCGGGGCAGCAATGACATTTGATGGCTCCAGATTGTTGGAAGATGTTAAAAAAATATGTGAATACCAAATTGAATTTTGGCATGGAGATCAAAAACCAGTCATCAACAATTACTTGTTTATCCTTTGGGCTGTCGGAGATGGATATGGTGGCCTAGAGCATAAAAATAGCACTGCGCTGATTGCCAATAGATCTGATCTACCCAGACTCCATCAAAATAAAGCAAGCGAAGGATATGTTCAACTTCTTGGCCTTTTTTCGCATGAATATTTCCACACTTGGAACATCAAACGTTTGCGCCCCCAAGAGTTTAAATCACTGAATCTCTATCAAGAAAACTACACTGAACTCTTGTGGTTTTTTGAAGGCTTCACCAGTTATTATGACGACTTGGTTCTTGTTCGATGTGGCTTGATTGAAGCTGCTGATTATTTAAAACTTCTGACCAAAACACTGAACCAAGTTCTTCAGACCCCAGGCAGAAAAATTCACACAGTCGCTCAAGCCTCGTTTGAAGCCTGGACAAAATACTACAGACCTCAGCCCAACACAGCAAATACAACTGTCAGCTACTACACCAAAGGCGCATTGATTGCTTTGTGCTTAGATTTAAGCTTGCGTCAAATTGATCGACATGATTTAAAGCCCAACAAGCGTGGGAAAAAATCCAGTCCAACAAATGCTCATCAGACTTTTTCCTTGGACGATGTAATGCGTGCATTGTGGCTGAGGTGCGCAGATGGACTCATGAGTGAAACCACTCTGCTAACTGTACTATTTGACTTGACAGGCATCAGTTTTAAAAAGAATTTTCAAAGCTGGGTTCATGGCACGAGCGAACTCCCTGTCACTGAGCTTCTTGAGTATTTCGGAGTTAAAACACAATTAGAACCAGCCCAATGGGCGCAAAAATTTGGGCTTAGAACGGCAGAATCAAGCAATTCAAATCTTGTCATCAAACAGGTACTTAATGAAAGCATTGCTCAAAAAGCAGGTCTGTGTGAGGGCGATGAATGGATTGGCATTGAGATCATTTCTAATAAAATTGATGCTTACCAGCGCTTTTGGAGAATCAGCAAATTAGATGATATCCAACTCTATGCAGGCAATCACCGTTATATCAACGCTCTCATCAGCAGAGATAAAAAAATATTTTTTCTCAAGATGGATTTGAAGGACTTGGCAAAGGTCAAAACACTGCGATTGTTAGGAACTGAATCCGACCGGCTAAACAATTGGCTCACACAGACTTGATGATCATTTCAACCATGGAGCACACGAAATTGAATTACGAATTTATAAAAACCCACGTTGAACACGACAAAGTTGGCATCATCACACTTCATCGCCCAAAGCAACTGAATGCACTCAACACAGAGTTGATGCTTGAATTGGGCCATGCGCTCAAGGCGTTTGATGCCCAGTTGGAAGTTGGCTGCATCATCATCACGGGCAACGAAAAAGCTTTTGCCGCCGGTGCTGACATTTCCGCCATGGCAAATTATGAGTTTTCTGATGTTTATTCAAGTGACTTTATTACAAAAGATTGGGAGATCATTCGTCAAATCAGAAAGCCTGTCATAGCTGCAGTCAGTGGCTTTGCACTTGGTGGCGGTTGTGAATTGGCCATGATGTGTGACTTTATTGTTGCAGCTGACAATGCAAAATTTGGTCAACCAGAAATCAAATTAGGAATTATTCCAGGGGCAGGTGGAACACAACGTCTTCCTAGAGCCGTGGGCAAATCCAAAGCAATGGACATGGTACTCACAGCGAGAATGATGGATGCCAAAGAAGCAGAACAAGCTGGACTGGTCTCTCGTATTGTTGCTTTAGAAAGTCTAATGCCAGAAACAATTTCAATCGCACTGACCATCGCTCAATACCCTCGCTTGGCTGTTCTGGCCGCCAAAGAATCGGTCCAAAGGGCATTTGAAGGAAGCCTCAGTGATGGCATCATGTACGAGAGACGACTTTTCCATTCTTTGTTTTCCACCCAAGATCAAAAGGAGGGCATGTCTGCTTTCATCAATAAGCGCCCACCTGTCTTTCACAATAAATAATTCCATGAAAACGTTTGTTCAATCGTTCTTGTGTTTGTTGACTTTGCTTGTTCTCAGCAATTGCGCAAGTGTTCAAAATCAACCAACAATCATCCAACCCAATATGTCGACGTCCACACCTGGGGTCATGGTGAAGGTTATTTCAGCGACACAACTTAAGGGATCGAACGGTGCTGAGATCCCGTTGCCTTTGAATGATGGACAAGTACCGTCCAATGCGGCTCAAAAGGGGGCGACGCTTGTACAAAATGAGAGCCAGCAAACGCAATATCAAGTTGTATTTGAATTCAAAGGACAGACTTTTTCCACTCAACTGCCTTTTGATCCGGGTGAATATTTGCTGATTCAAGATACACCACCTCAAAACTTGAACTCGGCTACGGCCAGCACAGCAACTTCAACTGGAAATTTAACCTATGTTTCCAACGATCTTTACATTTTGCCGCCTGTTGGTCTGAATCTGTACCCATCGAATGCTTATGGTTTTTTTACAGCATTCCCAGTTTATTTCAGTGGTGGCTACTACCACCGCTTACCCGGGCGTTTTAATTTGAACCACGGCAATCACATCCACCTCAATTCAGGTGCTGTTAGGGCTAGGGGCAGAAAGTAAATGTTGGACTTGAATGAACCATTCAATTCACAAAGTCAATCCATGGATTTTTTCAGTCGAAGTGAATGCTTGCTTTATAAAATTGCAATTTTCGCAACCATCAATCTCATTGATGATGCAGCTATGCTGGCCCTAATTTTCAGTTAATTTTAGGGACCATTTTTCACATAGAGCCACAACAATTGGATGTCATCCTCGTTTAACTTCCCCCTCCAAGCTGGCATCCCGGAGCCTTTACCATTTGCAACCGAATTTTGAAACCTCGAGAATTCGGCTTTAGGAAATACTTTTAAATCAAAAGCCAAGCCTGGTTTTTGCATATCTCTGCCATGGCAAGATGCACAATTTTCGTGATAAATTTCGCGACCAATTTCAACTTCACCCGCACAAGCTAAAAATGAGAATGCATGAACACTCAACACTATGAGAAAACGTTTCATTTTTAGACTTTACGAGCTCTTTGCTTTGTACCCTTGATGTTCGGAATCCAAGGTTGTTCAGTCCACCCTACGCCACGTCGAGCAACCTGAACATCGATCAAATAGGGCTTGCCATCAAGTGTTGCCAACTTTGCCCTGGCCAAAGCTTGTTTTAGTTCCAAAGCGTTACTGACCACTTCAGCTTTCACCCCAAATCCTTGTGCAATATGTGCCATATTCATATCAGGATTACCTAAATAACTGGCAACAAATTGGCCTGTTTCAACCATTCGTCCTGATGGGACATTTGCAATGGCTCGAGTATGCGGACCACCATATGCATGATTGTTGTAAACAATCGTTATCACTGGCAATTCAAGTCTTGCCATGTTCCAAAGGGCATGGGGGCCGAAAAGAAAAGAACCGTCACCCACCAAACAAATGACTTGCTGATTTGGACGTGCCAACTTGACACCAGCCGAGGTACCTACCCCAGAGCCAAGATGACCGCCGTAATAGAAAAACAGCTCTCTTCCACCAACGGGATTGAAATTGAACGAGTGCATTGCAACCGATCCTGCTTCGTGAACCACAATCGCATCTTTGTCTGCAAACTGAGCCACTTCCCAAGTTACTCGATCGGCAATCAAGGGCGCATTGTTCCATTCTGGATTATTGACGATACCCGTAAAAATAAGCCTTGCACGATCGGTATATTTTTTAACCTCGATGGTTCGCTGTGCAGCAGCTTCTCTGCTTTTAGCATTCATCAAATGCTCCAATGCAGCAATGAGATCATCCAGGCCTAGCGCAACATCGCCAACCAATGGAACGTCGGTTGTCATGACTTTACCCATGTTTTGGTAATCGATGCGCATATCAATGAATTTAACATTGCGAGCAACGATGGGCTGAATACCGTTGTGTTGCATTTTGTTGCCGATATTGATCGCAAGGTCATAATTTTTAGGCCACGTGATGCTTGCCAATGTCCCAGCAGGTGCATTGCCAACCCAAAGCGGATGGGCCTCAGGAAAGTTAACCCACATTTGCCGCATTTGTGTAACCGGCATGCCAAGCATTTCTGCCAGTTGAACTACTTTGGCCACAGCTTTGGCTTTGTAAATTTCGTCCCCAACAATCAAAACCGGCATCTTCGCATCCAAAAGCATCTTCGCGGCACGCTCAATTTCTACAGGATTGGGCCTCACTCTCATTCGCGTATCGTAATGACTTTGCTGAATGATTTCTGTACGGGTCTTCTCATCTGTGTAATCTGAATGCCAAGTCAGATATGCAGGTCCATGAGGCGGCGTCCAAGCCGACTTGAAAGCATGTCTGGTGGTTTCTGCAATCATGGAAGGCCCACGAGCCATCCATGAATACTTCGTAAGAGGTTGCAAAACTTGCTCTTGATTAGCAATTTCTTCAAAACCGTCCCTACCAGCCCTTTTGGATTGATCTGTGCGATAGGAATAAATAACCAATGGGGTTTGCTCTTTGTAAGCATTAAATACTTGACCCATCGCATTCATGAGACCAACCGCACCAGCTTGCATGACGATTGCTGGTTCTTGGGACGCTTTGATATAGCCTGCAGCCATTGCTGCACCGGGCCCTTCATGCGGTGTTAAGACATAGTTCAATTGAGGTCTGTCAACCAATGCATCATAGAATTGAGCGTCCTCACTTGCAGAATTACCAAAAACATACTTGACGCCACAAGCAATGAGTTGTTCAGCAAAACATGCGCCGCCAGAACCCTGAAATGTTTTCACCGCTGGGGCTGCGCTTGTGGACGAATTCTCTGTGCTTGAGCTTGATTGAGCCGAAGCATTCAAAGAGGTTAAAACACTCTCTGCAGCTGTAACTGTCATGCCAGCCAACTTTAGATTGTCCAAGAAACCACGCCTTGAAATTGAATTCGTTAAGTATTTGGTAACGACATCACGCATATAAAAAACTCCTGAAAATATATACCGTTAAATTACTTAATGTTCAATTTTGCAGAATTTTTCCCAAAATCACTGGCCAAGTACGAAGACATTGATTTGATATCTTCTTTTGTCCAAATGGCACCTCTTCCCATCATTCGATACAAAGTGGCTTCCCATGCTCGCTCGTCTTGGCGCTGGTCACGCCAAATTGAATCGGTATGGCATTGAGCACATTTTTGCAAAACAAGCTCTTTTCCACTTTCTTTTACAACAAGGGATTCAGGATTGCTTTGAGCAAATAGAGAGGCAGAAAAAAGAGTTAGTAAAAATACTTGAATTGTTTGTTTAAAAGAAATCTTCAACCGCATAAATACCCCAATCTCATTGCAATAAAACTAAGCCTAATTTTAAATCTCATTGATGAATTTATAGGCGTGAAAACACCTATGGATAACCCTCTATTGGCATTACAAAAAAATAATGAAATTCAATCAATTAAATTGAGTCGATTATTTGCCATAATCCTTGAACAACAATTTAAACCGCAATACCTCTAAATTCGTAAGACCATATACATGAGTGAACAATCATCTCCTCACTTCGGACCAAGTGAGTTTCATAAACAGGCCCTTCAAGAAGGCAAGTTTATGATTCAGCATTGCACCGAGTGCTCTACAAAGCAATTTTTTCCTCGCTCTTTTTGCATCGCTTGTAATTCAGAATCGCTTTCCTGGGTAGAGGCAATTGGACATGGAACTGTTTATTCAAAAACAACGGTGCGCAGGAAGCTTGAATTAGGTGGAGATTACAACGTTAGTCTTGTTGACTTAGATGAAGGCGTGAGAGTGATGGCCAACGTCATAGGCATTGAACCAGAAAACGTTCGAATTGATATGAGGGTTAAATTAGAAATTAGCGTTGTCAACAAGGAAGCAACTGTCATCTTTAAGCCAGGACATGAAAATGCAAGTATTTAATACGCGCGGAAAAACAGCCATTGTTGGTGTTGGAACAGCTGGCTGTGGCGAAGCACCTGGCATGAGTGAGTTAGAGTTGCTTGGTCTTGCAACAAATGCCGCTCTCAAAGATTGTGGTCTTAAAATTCAGGACATCGATGGACTTTGTACTGCGAACCTCAATATAGCCATGTGGCCATTGAACGTAACGGAGTACTTAGGAATACGTCCTAAGTTTGTAGAAGGTACAAATATTGGCGGCGCATCATTTATTGCACATCAAAAACCGGCCATGTTAGCTTTGTTGAGTGGCCAATGCGAATATGTTTTGGTATGCTACGGCAGCAATCAACGCACCTCTAAATTTGGTCGCAAAGAGCGCTCAACAGCAAGAAACTTGCTTGATCCCAATGTTTTTGAAGATCCTTATCGAGCATTTGATCCGCCATCTTCCTATGCACTTATTGCTGCAAGGCATATGCATGAATATGGTACGACACGAAAACATCTCGCTGAGGTTGCACTTGCAGCTAGAAAATGGGCGCAATTGAATCCAGAGGCTTTCGCGCGAGGCCCACTTGATCTAGAGACAATACTCAATGCAAGAATGATCACCGATCCATTCACAATTTACGACTGCTGTCAGGTCACGGATGGCGCAGGTGCTTACATCATGACATTGTCTGAAAAGGCAAAAGATCTTAAAAAGAAACCCATTTATATTTTGTCAAATGAAACGGCTGTTTGGCATCGATCGGTGTCAAACATGAAGGATTTAACTGTGACGCCATCGCTTGAATCTGGCGAGCGAGCATTTGACGCAGCAAAAGTTAAAAGAAAAGATATAGATGTTGTGCAAGTCTATGATGCATTCACAATCAACACCATACTTGCTTTAGAAGATCTTGGTTTTTGCAAGAAGGGTGAAGGTGGAGATTTTGTGGACAATGGTCAAATTGCTCCAGGTGGTACGTTACCAGTCAACACAAATGGTGGCGGACTGTCTTGCGTTCATCCCAATATGTACGGAGCATTTGCAACCATTGAGGCGGTAAGGCAACTCAGAGGTGAGTGCGATGAAAGACAAGTGATCAATGCAAAAACAGCGCTTATCAATGGCAATGGTGGAACTGCTGCCTCGAGTCAATCGACATCCATCCTATGCACCTCTGAAATTCTTTGATCTAAATGTTATTTACTCTACTTTAAAATTGGTAGATTTCATGACCCGCGCCCATTTGGCTATATCAGATTCAAGAAAACTAGCCATTTCTTCTGGAGTGTTTCCAGAAACCTCTTGGCCCTGAAGAGCAATCACTTCAAGTACTTCTTTATCCATCAAAGCTTTTCTTGTTTCTTCATTCAATCGTTTGATGATAGACGAAGGCGTACCGGCTGGGGCCATCAGGCTGAACCAAGAACTAAATTCGAATCCAGGCAAGCCAGCTTCAGCAGAAGTTGGCACATTCGGAAGAGATGCAATCCTGTCCTTTGAGGCCACTGCAAGCGCTTTGAGTTTTCCGTTTTGATAATTTTGAAGTTGAAAGGAAGAAAGAACTTCAAAACCAACTTGAACTTGATTTCCTAAAATAGCAATCAATTCGGGACCCGCGCCCTGATAGGGCACGTGCAGCATTTGTGTACCTGTCATTGATTGAAAAAACTCACCAGTGAAATGCTGAATTGAACCACTTCCTAAAGAGGAATAATTTATTTGGCCAGGCTTATTCTTTAATAAATCAATGAATTCTTTAAGGTTTTTAACTTGAACAGAATCATTGACTGTTACCAATCCAGGTGCTTTTGTTAATAAAGTAATGGGCGCAAATGATTTGACCGGATCATACGGTAACTTGGGAAACATGTTAACGGCCATGCTCATCGAGGTGACAGTTGCAATCACAAGTGTATAGCCGTCAGGCGAAGACTTTGAAGCAATCTCAACACCCAACCTGGCACCCGCTCCACCTTTGTTATCGATGACAACCGCTTGACCCAAAAATTCTGTCATTTTCCTTGCAACGGTTCTCCCGACCAAGTCGACAGAACCTCCAGGTGGATAGGGAACAATGAGACGAATAGCTTTGTTTGGATAAGTTTGGGCGAATGATGACTGCGTACAAAAAATAAATAGGCAGTTGACTATGAAGAGTCGAATCATAAAGTACTGAAGTTAAGTGAATGAATAAGTAGCAACCATTTAAAGACCATCTGGCCGCTTGTGTCTAAATCCAGAGGTGAAATGGCCCTTTCCTTCTAAATCTCCTTGCTCGAAAATCCAGTCATATCCCCCTTTGGGATTGGATAGAATTTCCCACGCATTTTCATCCAAATCCCAAAAAAGAAAGCTGTAAGTTCCATGTCTTTCACTTGGTTTCGTGATGTCATGTAAACCCCATTTCTCAGCATTGTCAATGCACAATTGGTATGATTCATCCACATCAGAATCTTTTAAAACATCAAGTCCATTGTGGTAACAGCGTGGCATTTTTTCTTTATTCGGTGTTTTGACCACGGCATAAACATGATTTCCACCCAATTGAATCATCATCGAAATTGGGCTCGTTCTCACAACATTCAATCCTAGAAATTCTTCATAAAATAATCTTGTTTGATCAAGATCCTTAGACCCTAAAGTGCCATGCGAGATGAACGTGGTTTTCAAACCCGTATATGTAGAACTTTTAACGATGTCATTTTTTGCGGCTACTGAATCCATTTTTTTTCCTCAAAGCAGTAAATTTATTTAAAATCAATTGAACGATATGCCCGATTCTTTGATAACTTGACCATAGGTTTTGTAATCTGACTTGATCCTGTCAGCAAATGTCAAAATTGAACCCCCAACAGGTTCTGCACCAATTTCAATCATTTTTGATCGAACTTTGGGATCATCAAAAACGACTTGAAATTTTTCATTCAGTGATTTTGTTATCTCTGAATTTGTGCCTTTTGGCGCAAAGATACCAAACCAAGCACTCATTTCCCAGCCAGGTAGCCCGACCTCAGTGGCCGTTGGAACATCAGGCAATGCCGATATCCTTTTTTTGGAAGCGACTGCCAATGGCTTTAGATCACCCGATTTAACGTAGGACCGAACAGTGCCATAGGCAGCAGACATAAATTGAAGTCGACCTGCTAAGATGTCTGACATCGCAGACCCCATCCCTTTGTAAGGAATGTGTTCAGACCTTATATCGGTTAAACGACTGAACTGACTTCCAGAAATATGGGGCTGACTTCCAATACCAGCCGAACCGTAAAAAACTTTTCCAGCATTTGCCTTTCCATATGCAATAAAATTTGACATATCTTTTATAGACAATGAGGAAGGAATTACAATCAAATGCGGTAATTCAGCGGTATTAAAAACAGGTGAAATGTCTGTCATTGGATTAAAGTTTGTACCTGTTTCCATGAATGGCTTGATCAATAAATTGCCATTCGCACAAACTAAAAGCGTATAACCATCGACCGGCGATTTCATTACGTAATCCAATGCCAAATTTCCTGTTGCACCGGCTTTGTTGTCAATAATGATTCCGATGCCAAATTGCTGGCTTAACCCATCCGCAGCAATTCGAGCCAATAAGTCCGTTGTTCCACCGGGCACGCTATCAACAACCATGCGTATTGGCTTCGTAGGATATGAATTTTGCGCATGGCTTTTGGGCAGCAGCAAAGTTTGCAACAGTAAAATCGCGAGAAAACACTTGAAATAATTAATCAACTTCATACTTTCTGATAGACAAATTAATGTTAACCCTTACAAAGAAGCTTGGTTATGTACATACAAACCGAAGAATTACATGAATTTGAATAGCTTGATATTGGGCAATTCCCTACGTTAATTTGAATAATATTCTTTATGATTCAATTTAAAAAATTTTAAGATTACCATCTTAAACTATGCATTTATTAAACAATTTTCTCAATCTTTTTATGACGACTGGAATCTCATTGAAAAATAAAATTTTATTACTGTGCATGTTTATATTTTCAAGTCCATTTGAATTGAATGCACAAACATTTCCAGACAAGCCAATAAAGATTATTGTCGCTTTCGCACCAGGGGGTTTAGCAGACACAATTACCCGTGCTTTACAGCCGAAATTATCCGAAAGTTTAGGTCAACCAATATTGATCGAAAACAAAGGTGGCGCTGGAGGAACATTGGCTGAATCACAAGTATCGAAGTCAAATCCTGATGGATACACGATGATGGTCGGTGTTGATAGCGTACCAGTCAATCCATTTATTTACAAAAATTTAAATTACGACACTTTCAAAGATTTGCAAGCAGTCTCTTTATTGGCCAGAGTCCCACTGACATTGATCGTTAACAACAATGCTCCTGTGAACAACTTAAATGAGCTTATTAAATATGCTCAATCGAAAAACGGGAGCTTTTCTTACGCTAGTCCAGGAACTGGGACCAGCAATCATCTGTACATGGAATATTTCAAGAGTATTGCAAATGTTGAAATGATTCATGTTCCCTATAAAGGGGGAAGCCCAGCTTTGACTGATTTAATAGGTGGACAAGTCGAGGCAATGTTGATATCTGTCACACTTGCCAACAATCAAATCAAGTCGAATTCAGTAAAAGGCCTGGCTGTATCTAGTGATAAAAGAGTAGCACTTTTACCAAATATCAAGACTTTTGTCGAAATGGGATACCCTGATCTTAAGGCTTATACCTGGGCAGGCTTATTTTTACCTGCAGGTACACCAACAAGCATTTCACAACGAATACACGATGAATTTTCAAAAGCTATTCACGCGCCAGATGTGATCAATCGATTCAAGGATCTTGGTGCAGAAGTTGTGATGAGCTCTCCATCAGAGTTCTCCAACGTATTAAAAACTACAAATGAGAAAATGGGTGAATTAATCAGTAAAAGAAATATTTCACTTAATTAAATTTATTCAATTATGAGTACCAACAAATACGACAAGCTTATTAAAGAAGATTCTGGTGAGTTGCTTGTCGACAGATCCATCTATATAGACCAAGAAGTTTTCAATGACGAAATCAAAAATATTTTTGAATCAACTTGGAATTATGTCGCACACGAATCCCAAATAAAAGAACCAGGTGATTATTTTTCAACTCACATTGGTCATCAACCAATCTTCATTGTTAGAAAAGCAGATGGTACTGTAAGCGCCTTTTTAAACGCTTGCTCGCACAGAGGTGCCACTTTAGTACCCTTTGAAAGTGGAAATTCAAAAGCATTCAGGTGCCGTTTTCATGGCTGGACATTTAATTCAGACGGGAAATGTTTAGTGATCAAAAATCAGGACACTGGAGGATACATTGACCCCAAAATTAAGGAAGCCTCATCACTCACGCCTGTTAGTAAACTTGCCATTTATCGTGGATTTATTTTTGCAAGTCTAAACAATGATGTTCCTGAATTGACTGAATGGCTCAAAGGTTCATCAGATTGGATTGATTGCTTGGTTGATCAATCCCCCGATGGTCTTGAAATAATCAAGGGAAAATCCACCTATAGGCTTTATGGAAATTGGAAATTACAAGCTGAAAATGGAGTTGATGGTTATCATGTTTCAACCGTACACCGAGTTTTCGCAAGCACAATATCAAACCGTGAATCAAAGTTAAATCTTTCTGGACTAAAGGAAACCGAGGCTGGACGCATCACAGGTGAGGTCTTGTCTGGATCGTATGGCTTTGGCAATGGACATATGGGAATTTGGACTGAGCGCTCGAAGCCAACAGCTCATCCGATATGGAACGAAAAAGATCGAATTGATCGAATGTATTCAAAATCGCAAGCACATTGGATGCTGTATAGAACCAGAAACTTGTATGTATTTCCTAATGTTTTCATTATGGACAATCCCTCTACACAGGTACGGACCATGCGTCCTCTCTCACCTGACGTTTGCGATGTTACAGTCAGATGTATTGCACCCGTGGGTGAATCCAAGGAGGCAAGATCCGCAAGAATTCGTAAATTTGAAGATTTTTACTTGACATCTGGAATGGCAACTTCTGATGATTTGGCCGCGTTGGAATCAGTACACGAAGGAAGTAAGGGCTCAAATACGAAGTGGAATAATTTTGCAAGAGGGGCGAATGCAACTTTAAAAGGCTATGAAGGCGAAGATTATCCTCTTCCTGGCACCCCGCCTGATATCACTACAAAAAACTGGGATCATGAATCAATCTACAAGGGTTTTTACAGAAACTGGAAAGATATGATTTCTAAGGATTCAAAAAAATGAATATCTCAATTCAAGACAGTGTTTCAGAATTGTTGTTTAGAGAAGCTGATTATCTTGACCAAAAGCAATGGTCAGCATGGCTGGATCTATATGCCGATGATTGCATTTATTGGGTACCTGCATGGATCAATGAAAGCGTTTATACAGAAAATCCGGATGAAGAACTTAACTTACTGTATCTCAAAGGCAAACAAAATTTAATTGACCGTGTTTTTAGAATTGAAACGGGTGACTCTTTCGCTTCAGTCCCAATGGATCGAACTACTCATTTGATTTCTAATATTCGAATTACACCAAATGATAAAAAGTCAATTTTTGTAAAAGCCAATTGGATTGTTCATTCTTATGGAGTTCGTGAAGCGCAAACACGCGGAGGCTTCTATGAATTTACTTTAATTCAATCAGACTTGGGGCTTAAAATAGCTCAAAAGAAAATTATATTGATTGATGATAAATTGGTAGGTCCTATTGATATTTTTCACTTGTAACTTTTAAGGGCTTTTTTAAATCTATACACTTGAATTGTTAGAAAATGTAGTCCACTAGTAGATCTTCAACTTATAATTTTCAATATATTTTTATTTTCATTTTTAACTTTCATGCACCACAAATCTCAAAGCGAAATCTTAAGTGATTTCGCTTTTTCACTGGATATTAAAAATATACCTCCAGAAGTTCTTGCTTTAGCTAAATTTTGTATTATTGATACCATTGGCGTAAGCGTATTTGGCTCCAAATTTCCTTGGAGTCAAAAGATACTTAACTACGCAAGCGCATACGGCTTAGGTGGAAAGTGTCAAGTCTTAGGTCATTCAAATCTTCGCCTTCATTCACCCCATGCAGCATTGGTCAACGGTGCTTTTGCACATGCATTTGAACAAGACAGCTTACGCAATCCAGGCGCGGGCGTCCATCCTGGAGCGACTTTGTTTCCTCCAGCACTTGCACTTTCTCAAGAATTAAATACAAATGGTGAACTGCTGCTTAAAGCCTTTATCGCATCATGTGAGGTCATGTTTCGCATTGGAACTGCTTCAAAACACAGTTCAGAAAAATTAGGCTTTCATGCACCTGGACTAACTGGAACTTATGGAGCGAGTATTGCAAGTGGAGTGGTGCAAGGTTTGGATCCATTTAAGCTCTCCAACGCTTTGGGTATTGCTGGTTCACTTTCCAGTGGTTTACTTGCTTTTACAAAATCCGCTCGAGGATCAGAAGTCAAAAGACTGCACATGGGAAAAGCCTGTGAAAGTGGCGTTATGGCCGCCAGGCTCGCTTTGGAAGGGTTTGAGGGACCAGAAACCATACTCGAAGGTAAGTTTGGCTTTCTTGATGCCTTTTGCGGTGATTCAGATCCTGAGTTGCTTACGAAAGGATTGGGGACTGAATGGGAAACTTTAAAAATTTGTATGAAGTCTTACCCCTGCCATATCACTGCACATCCACTCATTTATTCACTCAATAAAATGATGGAGACTCATGCCTTTGGTTCTAGTGAAATTGCTACTTGCGAACTTCATGTGCCAGAAAAAGTATTAAGTCATCATGATATTCGCAAGCCCACAGATATTAAACAAGCTCAATACAGTGTTCCCTTTTGTTTAGCAATTGCAATGGAATACGATGCACTTGATCCAAATATTTTTAACGATGACGTCGTTCATGATCTTAAAGTCATTGAAAACTGCCAAAAAATTAAACTATTACCATTTACCGATAATTTAAAACGTTCGTCGTGGACTTCTAAAATTTCAATTACCCTTAAAAACGGATCAACTATTACAAATGAATCTGATTTCTTCCTGGGCTCACCCAGCAGTCCTTTGAGCCTTGTTCAATTAAAAAATCGATTTCAAAATCACACCAAAAGTTGCAACCCTGAAACAACTGAGCTTTGGTTTAATTCTTTTCTCGATCTTGAGAATTTAGAGAACTTTAACGAATTGCCTGATTTAATATAATTGAAATCTAAGGTTCAATACTTATATTTGATTTTTTAACCAAATCTTTCCAAACTGTTATTTCTCTTTTAATCAATGTTTCAAATTGTTGGGGACTTCCAACCAACGGATAAACACCATCTTTTTCCAATAATTCAATGGCCTCTTTGCTATTGAAAGCTTTTACTAGCTCTTGATTAATTTTTTGAATAATATTTACTGAAATACCTTTGGGTCCTATTATTCCATGCCAAACATTAACTTCATAACCATTGACGCCAGATTCTTGTAGCGTTGCTATTTCAGACAATACGGGAGTTCTCTTTACAGTCGTTACTCCTAAAGGTTTTAATTTTCCCGATTTAATAAATGGCAGCACGATCGAGGGCGTACTAAAAAACAATTGGGTCTGCCCAGAAAGCGTATCGCTAAGAGCTGGTCCACCCCCCTTGTAGGGAACGTGTAATAGTTTTATACCCGCCTTACTCATCAACAGTTCAGCTGACAAATGCAATACGCTACCATGGCCAGAGGAAGCAATACTTATGAGATTGTTTGAATTTTTCGAGAGAGCAATCAATTCGCTTATATTATTTGCTGGCAAAGACGGATTGGCAACAAGCACAAAGGCGCCCTGTGATACTTGAGCTATAGGTGTGATATCTACAATTGGGTCATACTTTAGCGAGTAAAGGGCAGAATTCACGGTGTAACTCGCAGAAATCAATAAAATTGTGTAACCATCAGGCGCAGACCTGACAGCAGCTTCCGTTCCAAGCAAACCACCCGCTCCAGCTTTGTTCTCCACAATGACAGATTGTTTAAAACCAGTTGATAATCTTTGGGCTATAAATCTCGCAATAAAATCATTTCCCCCACCCGGTGGAAAAGGGACAATGAGATGAATAGGTTTACTGGGGTAATTTGCCACGGCACTGGACTCAATTGATTGCGCACTGACAGTGTTCACCGATATACCGGCAAAAAATAAACAATTAAAAACTATGTGTAAAAAAAGAGTTAAATGTTTTTTCATTTATTTATCCATTTGTAAGAATATAGAATGATCTTTTACAAGCAAGCGACAATTGTTTTCAGCACTTTTTGCAACTAAATTTTCAATTGTTTCAGCTTCATTGTTTAAATCACAACAATATGTTTCATTTTTGTCGTTGTGCCGAATCAACTTAAAGCTAATTTCTTCTATTTCTTTTTTACTCAATATTATTTGAGGCATTTCACCAACCCAGTCTCCGTGTTTGCGTCCATTGTGACCCGTATGGAATGAAAAACTTCCTAAACCATAAAAAATAGGCTTGTTGCAATAAAGCTCTACAGGAAGGGATAAATGTGGCCCATGTCCAAAAATAATATCTGCGCCTGCGTCAATTGCAGCGTGTGCAATTTCAGTCATATATTCCAAAACATCGCCCCACAATCCCCAATGACATGAAACGATCACGAAGTCACAGGTAGACTTTAATTCTTTAATTTGTTGGGTTAGTTCTTTCAAATAATCTTTATCCGCCCAAGTTACAACAACGGGAGGTATACCAGGTCTATTGAAAGGCGGTATTTCCGCCCTCACTTTATACGCGGGTACTTGGTAAGCAGTATGTCCTCTCAATACGGCGACACCCGATGAATCTTTTCTTGCTTCATGGTGTGTGTTCCAATACACCGATGTTCGAGCCAAAAATCCGATCTTGATACCCTGGCGTTCTAAAATTACTGGTCGCGTTGCCTCTTCTTTATTGAGACCTGCACCGGTGTATGCCAACCCATTTGAACTTAATTCTTTTATAGAATTTAAAATAGCCTCATGCCCATAATTCACATTATTGGCCAAACTAACGGCAGAAATATTTCCGTTTTTTAACGCATCAATTGCCACCTTTGGATTTGCATAAAAACCCTCGTTATCCACTGAATGACTGTGCTCTGGCTCATACAAACAGCACTCTAAATTAGATAATACAAAGTCTGATTGTCTCAATTCATCTTGCATTAATTTAAATGGGACAGTCGCATCCTCGACATTCATTAAATTGATATCCCCAGTTAGCGTAATCTTGATTGTCATTGATCTTCCTATTAAAGTTTTTTCAAGTTTAAGGTATTTCTAATGGCCAGTGCAATGATTAAGCGTAATTTTCACATCAAATATTGATCTATACTTGACGGTTAAAAGATATTTATACACCCTCTACATTTGGTATTTAAACTGAAGTAAACGCCATGGATTTTGAAGTCATTGATTCGCAGGTTCACATATGGGCAAATAGTACGCCAGAGCGCCCTTGGCCAGATCGACATAAGCCACATAGACCCGAGCCCATCACAGCCGAAAGTCTCATGAGTGAAATGAAATTGGCAGGCGTTGATAAGGCCATATTGGTCCCACCATCCTGGGAAGGTGAAAGGAACGATATCTGCATTGAAGCAGCAATGAAATATCCCGATAAATACGCAGTAATGGGAAGACTGGATCCACAATCACCATTTTCAAGAACAATGATTGAGAACTGGAATTCAAACAATGGTTTGTTGGGATTGAGATTTACATTTCATAGGCCATCATTGCAACCCCTATTAACGCAGGGAACTGTAAATTGGCTTTGGCCATTGGCTCAAGAATTTGATATCCCCATCATGATGACCTGTCCATTTGAGATCATGCATATTATTGACGGTGTTGCAGAAAGATACCCCAACTTGAATTTAATCATTGATCACTTAGGACTGCTTCCCGGGACAAAAGATAATCAAGCGTTTGAGAATTTTCAATCAATTTTAAATTTATCTAGACGTCCTAATATTGCAGTAAAGGCCAGTTGCCTACCAACCTACACTACAGAAGTTTGGCCATTCCGAACTCTAGACCCTTATATAAAACAAATTTTTGATAATTTTGGGCCCAAAAGAATGTTTTGGGGCTCGGACCTTTCAAGACTAACATCTAGCTACTCGGAATGCGTCAACCACTTTACAAATGAACTCAAGTGGTTAAATGGCGACGACTTGTCCTGGGTCATGGGAAAAGGATTGAAAGCGTGGCTTAAATGGAATTAAGGTTCAATTTTTAAATTTTTAGTCTTAAAAGTTTTGGACCAATAATCAATTTCACTATTGATCTGTTGTGCAAATTCTAGCGGTGAGCTTGCCAACGGTTCAACACCTTGTGAAAGTAATTTCTCCCTTATATCGGGTGATTGGTAAATTTTAAATATCTCTTGGTGCAGTTGTTGAATGATACTCAAGGGTGTATCTAGCGGGGCAAGCATTCCAAACCAAGAGGAAAGCTCATACCCATCAAGTCCAGCTTCAGACATCGTTGGAAGCTCAGGTGCAATTTTGCTTCTATTTTTACTGGTTACAGCCAATGCCTTGAGTTTTCCAGATTTCACAAAAGGCAATGCTGTAGCAATGTTTGGAAACATCAAAGAGACTTGACCCCCCATCAAATCGTTGTACGCAGGACCGTTTCCCTTGTACGGTATGTGCACCAAATCAACCCCCGCCATTGCTTTAAATAACTCACCTCCCAAATGAGGTGGCGAACCATTTCCCGATGATGCGAAGGAGAGTTCTCCTGGCTTCGATTTGGATAGTGCAATCAACTCTTTTAAAGAGTTTACTTTTAGTGTTGGATTGACCACCAAAATTGCAGGCCCCATCACTAGATTGCTAACTGGTAAAAAATCTCGTCGAGTATCGTAAGGCAATACTTTGTAAAGATTTGGATTAATAGTGTGGCTTCCACTGACTATGACAAAGTTATAACCATCAGGTTTTGATTTGGCGATGAGTTCGGTGCCAGTTATTCCTCCTGCACCTGGCTTGTTTTCGATAATAAATGTTTGCCCATAGTGCTCAGTAAGTCTCTGTGCTGTTAGTCGAGCAACGTAATCTGTACCACCACCGGGTGCAAAAGGTACAACGATTCTCACCGTTTTGTTCGGCCACTCAGCCACGACTGATTTTATCTGAGCATAAACAGACAATGGACTTGTTAAATAAATCAACAATGCGTAAATTAAACTTTTACGTAAATTGAATGTAATCCCTAATTTCATAAATTTTGTTACCAAGTAATATAGCCGAAAACGATAGTGTATTGAATTCTTTTTCTGAGTCAATGTAATAATTCAAAGCGATGATTAATTATGAACCATAAATTTGAACATATCAAAAATGATGTAATAAAACTTGTAGCGGCAAACAGGGTGCTAGCAAATGAAGGCGTTGTGGATGCATATGGTCATGTAAGCATACGCAACCCCTTAAACAAGAATGAGTTTTTAATATCACGTTCATTGAGCCCAGAATTGGTTACTGAAAGTGATATATATGCATTTACACTTGATGGAAAACCTGTTGAAAGTAACACGCCTACACCCTATCTTGAAAGATTTATTCACGGGAGCATTTATCAAGAAAGGGATGATATAAACGCTGTTATTCATAGCCATGCCGACGAAGTACTTCCATTCAGCATAACTGACACACCCCTGCTTCCCGTTATTCTTACAGCAAGTGATATGGGATATAGCGTTCCTGTCTGGGACATAAGAGATCATTTCGGCGACACCAATCTACTCGTTACGAATCAAGAGCAAGGCAATGATCTTGCAGTAGGTTTAGGTTCAAATAAAGTAATCTTAATGCGAGGCCACGGCTTTACAGCTGCAGGCAGAACCCTCATAGAGGTCGTGAAAGTTTCAATCTACTTACCTAAAAATGCAAAAATTCAACTTCAGGCATCTTCACTCGGAAAAGTTAAATCATTAAGCAAAGGAGAAATTGATATCAGGTCCAAAGTTGATCCTAATGCACCTCAAATGGTCAAAGCATGGGAGTTTTGGTGTTCAAAAGCAGGCGTAAATCCAGGCAAAAATTAATATATTTTTGAAAAATTCTTACCTATACAAATCAATCCCCTGATAAGATTTCTTTTCTTAAATTGTCTTTATTAAATGGCATGCGTCGCAATCTAAAACCGATTGCATCATACACTGCATTTGAAATTGCAGCTGCTGTAGGACCCACAGAACACTCGCCTGCTCCAACAGAGTGATGATTAGAATTTTCAATCAGCTGTGTTTCAATTTTAGGTATGTTCTCAAAGCCTATGATTGGATATTTTGACCATTCATTTGAACATATTCCTTTGTTAGATATTTTGGTTTCCTCGAAATTTGTAAAACTTATGGCTTGAACCGCCCCCCCTTCTAATTGGTTAATAACACCATCGAAATCAATGATTGATCCAACGTCTGCACATATAAAAAGTTGTTGAATTTCAATGATTTCAGTTAAATGAACTTCCACCACTACTGCGCAATAAGCTCCTGTATTTTTATACTGAGCGAATCCAAGACCTACACCAGCGCCTTCTTTGTTTACCCTTTGCAGTTCAGCCCAATTGGACATATTTTTTATTTTATTCAAAACCGTTACAGCTCTAGGGTTTTCCAAATTATTGAGTCTAAAGTGCAAGGGATCCATGGATACTGCACAAGCCAGTTCATCCATCATCGACTCAATTGCCATGACATTGACATGCGCACCTAAACTGCGCAAAGCAGATACCCTGTTAGGCATAACTTGAATATCATTGTTCGTAATCTTGATAGACTTGCTTGTGTAAATTGGTTTTGAATTACGATCTGCACCTCCCCCATTGACTTCAGGCGCATTGATTGGAGTTGAAATGGGGAATGGATTAGAGGTCTGCCATGCGCCAAGTAAAGCGGGCGTTTTATCTCGTCCAGGTCTAGTCCCGTGAGCTTGACTCCAAATTTCATGATCCCATGAAATTAATTTTGCAGATGAATCAACACTTGCAGATACAGCAACACTCATCGCTGGACTTAGTGGTGCCATCGTCATTTCTTGAGCACGGCTCCATTCCACTCTAACGGTTCTGTTGGGGACAAAACTAGAAAGCCAAACTGCGTCATAGGCAACATCATCAGCACCATTGTGACCATAACAACCGGCACCAGGATGATGGACAACAGTAAACTCAGACTCAGTCTTATCAAAAGCAATTGCGAGATCGCGCCTTAAATTAAATATACCTTGACTGTGTGAAATAACTTCCACCTTGCCCCTATTCCAAGTTGATAAAGCACAACACAATCCAACTGAGGCATGTGTAATATATGGCCTTGTTATGTGAATGCTTTTTTTAGTATGGCCATCTAAATCATTGTTATTGCTCTTATCTAACAAAACAATTGATTTTGATTTATGTGTCTTTAGCCATTGATCATAGTGGCCATCGATTGCGACATCAATTTCTTCTTCATCCCAAAGATTGTAGACATCAATCTCTTTTTCAATATTCAATAATTGATATTTAATTTCACCTACGATACCAATTAAATTGCCATCTTGAAAGATCTGTAAGTCTATAAATTTTCTTTGAATCTTATTTTTAAAAATTTCAAAGTTGTTTAAGTTAATTTTTCCCAAAAGTGTTTTAGGGTGAAGGACCATCCCAAACAACATATTTTCAATTTCTAAATCATTGATAAATTGATATGTTCCTTCAATCTTTTGCAGCAAGTCTTTTGGAGTTAATTTTATTGAATGATTGTTTTCTTTATAACAAATTTTTTGATTAATAAAATCAACATCCCTCTTCAAAACATTTACATCGATAAGATCAATTAAGCGTTCGCAATGGTTCGAGTTATGGATATAACTCCCATTAGCAAATTGAACATCGGAATCATGAAAATTATTTTTTGATAAAAATACTTCTTTAGCAAAAGAAAGAATATTTAAGCAGACTATTTTTAAAGTAAGGCCAGAATCTTGAACTGAGAGACTACCTGATGTAACGGCCTCATTGGGATGGGTGTCAGTTCTTGCATGAACTATTTTAATTTCACTTAAAGGGATCGCCAACTCATCTGAAACCAACTTACTTAATGCAAATAAAATTCCTTGACCAATTTCAACTTTTCCTGAAAGAACCGTTAAGGTGTTGTCAGTGTTTTTATTTATCCAATCGCCAATTTTTGGATATTTCTTAAAGTTATTTTCAACATTTTTATTCAATTCATCACCCTGACAACTGACTTTAAGATTTTGTGATGAACACCACAGCGACATAAATTATCTTTAAGTTTTTCTTTAATTTCTTTTTCGCTCAAGTGATTATTTTTTGAAATCAAACTAAAGCATGTTATTAAAATTCCACTTGTACAAAATCCACATTGAGCTGCATTTTCGTGCGCAAATGAATTTTTTAATGAGATGAATTTTGCGCTACTTTGAAGACCCTCAAGCGTCATAACGCTCTTTCCTTCAAGCTCACTTAAATAAATTTGGCATGAGTTTCTCACTTGATCATCTATCAGAACCTTACATGCCCCACATTGATCCATTCCACAACCAAACTTGGTTGCCTTTAATTTGAGTACATCCCTTATAAAATGTACTAATACTTGATCGCTAATTTCTTGAGCTACCGTACATTTAACTGAATTGAGCGTGAAAACAATTTCTTTGGCCATATCAATCTGGCTTGATTTGCGCAGTTTTGACGACATTCGCCCACTTACTGACATCAGTTTCAAGAAATTTAGTAAATTCCACTGGGCTCATGATCATTGGGACAGCGCCTTGCGCAGACCATGTGTCTTTAATATCTTGTTTTGTCAATATTTTATTTGTATTTGAATTTAACTTTATCACAATCTCATTTGGCGTACCCTTAGGTGCCATTATGCCTAACCATATTGTTGTTTCAAACTTAGGAACACCTGCTTCTTCTACAGTCGGAATATTCGGCATGATCCAAGAACGCGCATGTCCTGTGGTTGCTATTGCTCTAACTTTATTGTTTTTTACAAATTCATTCATTGTTGTGATTGCATCAAACATCATATTGACTTGACCACCAATCAAATCAGTTCTTGCACCTGAACTTCCTTTATATGGAATATGCGTTATTTTGACGCCGGCCATTGAATTGAACAACTCTCCGGCCATATGGTAAGGCGTACCATTCCCCGAGGATGCAAAATTCAGTATCTCTGGCTTTGATTTTGCCAATTGAATTAATTCTTTTAAATTTTGAACTGGTAAAGAGGGATGAACCACCAATATTAAGTCTGAATAGTTAATTGGAGCGACCGCCACAAAATCTTTTAGTAAATTAAATGGTTTATTTTGTATCAATGACTCATTTACTGTTTGTGTATTTGACATCATCAACAATGTATAGCCGTCGGCTGGTGATTTCGCAGCTGCGTCAGTACCAATCACAGATCCTGCACCTGGCTTGTTCTCAACCACAAAGGATTGCTGTAACTCATCTTGTAACTTTTGAGCCATGAATCTTGCGTAATTATCTGCGGGTCCTCCTGAGGCGAAGGGTACAATAATTTTTACAGGTTTGTTTGGGTAATTCTGTGCAAAAACAGACAAAGCCAGTGTAGCCAATGTCAAGAATGAAAAATAAGCTTTTAATGCTTTATTGATTGTCATTTTGTCCCCTTATACGGTTCTTTTGCTTGTGATGGTTTTAATAAATTTTATTCATTTATAGTGGTTTATGTCTATTTGTTTTTACCCTTTGTAGCGATTAAGATCATTCTTTTTCCACACATAATTTAACTATTTAGTTTCCTTTTGTAAAGGCCCATATGAAATATAACGAAAGCAATCCCAGTTTTAAATTTTTACATTCATTGTTGATTTTTATTTCTTTCACTTTTTGCGCTCATGCACAGAATACATTTCCGTCCCGACCCATCAAAATAGTCGTTCCAAACGCTGCAGGTGGTGCCGCAGATATAACAGCTAGAACATTGGCACAAAAACTCAGTGAGGCACTGGGTCAACAAATTATCATTGAAAACAAACCAACTGCTGGCGGCATAGCCGCCGCTGAACAAGTGGCCAAATCAGAACCAGATGGGCACACCTTGCTGTTGATTTCAAGTGGAACTGCTGTAACGGCCGCTTTATTTAGATCTCTCCCCTTTGACACATTAAAGGATTTCGCACCAGTTTCAAAACTAGCGGTATTTGACCTTGTAATTGCAGTATCAGAAAATGGGAAATTTAAGTCAATCAATGATTTGATTGCTTTTGCTAAAAACAACCCAGGCAAATTAAATATTGGTACACCGCAAATTGGTACAACTCAAAATTTGGCTGCTGAGCTATTTCTATCGACCGCTGGCCTTACGGCTCAAATTGTCCCATTCAATGGGACTCCACCTGTTATCAATGCTTTACGTGGCAATGAAATCGATGCAATGATTGATATTTTGGGGCCATTAATTCCACAAATCAAAGGGAATTTCTTAAGGCCCTTGGCCCTAATGGGCGATAAACGATTTAGCTTGCTTTCTGACACACCAATTCTTCGTGAAGTTGGTGGGAACTTTACCCAATTTAATGTTGCCTC
>CANBTT010000008.1 GCA_947372465.1 Burkholderiales bacterium
AAGCCAGAGCCCAAGAATGAGCCCTTGATTGCCAAGGTGGTTGAGTTGGCTGAGGGCCCCCTCAGAGCCGCTTATCAAATTCGCAACAAGCAGCAAAGAACACAAGCTTGCCGTGAAACATATGCGGCAACATTGTCTGGTTTGACTGCACAGGGTGCAGAATTTGATGCGGTAAAAGTGGAGTCCTTGCTGTTTGACATTGAAGCCAGGATTGTTCGTTCACAAATTTTGGCTGGTGAGCCTCGCATCGATGGAAGAGATACGCGCACTGTACGTCCCATTGAAATCAGAAACAGTGTGTTGCCTAGAACGCATGGATCTGCATTGTTCACCCGTGGTGAAACCCAAGCTTTGGTCATTACCACGTTGGGCACTGACCGTGATGCGCAAAGGATCGATGCCTTGGCCGGAGAGTTTGAAGACCGTTTCATGTTCCATTACAACATGCCTCCCTTTGCGACTGGTGAGGTTGGAAGAATGGGCAGCACCAAGCGCAGAGAAATTGGCCACGGCCGCTTAGCCAAGCGTGCTTTGGCGGCTTGTTTGCCCGATAAGGTTGATTTTCCCTACACAATGCGTGTGGTGTCTGAAATCACCGAATCCAACGGTTCCTCCTCCATGGCCTCTGTTTGCGGCGGATGTTTGTCCTTGATGGACGCAGGCGTTCCCATGAAGGCTCATGTGGCCGGCATTGCGATGGGTTTGATCAAAGAAGACAGTCGTTTTGCCGTTTTAACGGATATCCTGGGTGATGAAGATCATTTGGGTGACATGGACTTTAAAGTTGCTGGGACGACAAACGGGATCACTGCATTGCAAATGGACATCAAAATCCAAGGCATTACAAAAGAAATCATGCAAGTTGCATTGGCCCAGGCCAAAGAAGCACGCATGCACATTTTGGGCAAAATGCAAGAGGTGATGGGTGAAGCCAAGACGGACGTTAGCAATTTCGCGCCACGCTTGTACACGATGAAGATCAACCCAGAAAAGATTCGTGACGTGATTGGTAAAGGGGGCGCAACGATCCGTGCTTTAACGGAAGAAACTGGCACTCAGATCGATATTTCTGAAGATGGAACCATCACCATTGCTTCGACCGATGGCGCAAAAGCTGAAGAAGCCAAGCGTCGCATTGAGCAAATTACTGCTGAGGTAGAAATCGGCAAAATTTACGAAGGCCCCGTCACCAAGATCTTGGACTTTGGTGCATTGATCAATTTGTTGCCAGGTAAAGATGGTTTGCTGCATATCAGTCAAATCAGCCATGACCGCATTGGTAAAGTCACCGATGTGTTGGCTGAGGGCCAAATTGTCAGAGTCAAAGTGCTCGAGACCGACGAAAAAGGTCGCGTCAAGTTGTCTATGAAGGCTTTGCTTGATCGCCCACAGGCATCAGAAGAAGGTTCAGAGCCTCAACACTGAGAGCTGTGATGCAATTCAAGGCGACTCCCTCTGAATCAGAGCTAGGGTCGCTTTGTTTTGCAAAGCCCACAAAGAGAGTGAACCTATGAAAGCCATTGAAATCTCCACCTATGGAGGACCAGAGGTCCTGCACTTGGTTGATCGTGATAAGCCAAGCCCCGCTTTTGGGGAGGCTTTGATTCGGGTCAGTGCAAGTGGTGTGAATCGTCCAGATGTCATTCAGCGCAAAGGCCATTATCCCGTGCCCCCAGGTGCATCCGATTTGCCGGGCTTGGAGGTGGCTGGTGTGGTTGAGGCCGGTGATGAAGCTGCTTTGGCCGCCAAGGGTTTGCGCATTGGGGACCGAGTTTGTGCATTGATTGCCGGAGGTGGCTATGCGCAGTGGTGTGTAGCGCCCATTGATCAATGCTTGCCCGTCCCTAAAGGCATGAGCGATGAGCAAGCAGCAAGCTTGCCAGAAACATTTTTCACGGTGTGGAGCAATGTTTTTGATCGCGGGCAACTCAAGGCTGGTGAATGCATTTTGATCCAAGGGGGGACCAGTGGTATTGGCGTCACGGCCATTCAAATGGCCAAGGCCTTTGGTGCGCTGGTGATTGCAACGGCTGGTTCAGACGCCAAGTGTGCGGCATGCATTGAGTTGGGTGCTGACTTTGCAATCAATTACAAAACTCATGATTTTGCCGCTGAGGTCAAGCGCCTTGGACCCAAGTCAGGCGTCAATGTGATTTTGGACATGGTTGCGGGTGACTATGTGGCCAAAGAGGTCGAGATTTTGGCCGAGGATGGTCGCTTGGTGATCATTGCCGTTCAAGGCGGCGTCGAGTCCAAACTCAACGCTGGTTTGGTGTTGAGAAAGCGTTTGACGGTCACGGGCTCAACACTTCGGCCGCGTTCGGTTGCATTCAAGGCTCAAATTGCAGAGTCTTTAAGGGCCAAAATCTGGCCTTTGCTAGAAAATGGGGTCATCAAGCCTGTTATTTTTAAGCAGTTTGATGCCCATTTGCCAGAGACTGGTGCTGCGGCCCACACTTTGATGGAATCCAATCAGCACGTTGGCAAGTTGGTCCTTTCGTGGGGATGAGGCAAAAAAAATGCGTAAAAAATTAATTGCTGGTAATTGGAAAATGAATGGTTCCCAGTCCTTTAATTCGGACTGGGTCAAGGTCATTCAAGGGGCTTTGTCTGATTTGGGGATGAAGCACCTTCCTGATACGATGGTGTGTGTACCGTCCCCTTATTTGTCACAAATGGGTGCATTGCTTCAAAGCTGTCCCATAGCACTTGGCGCGCAAGATGTCAGTGCGCATCCAAAGGGTGCCTACACAGGCGAGGTTTCTTTGAGCATGTTGGAGGACTTGGGCGCTGAGGGGGTGATCATTGGTCACTCTGAGAGGCGAGCGTACCATTTTGAGAGCGATTTGACGGTGGCTCAAAAGGTCAAGGCGACCATGGCCACAAAGATAACGCCCATTGTTTGCTTTGGGGAGACCCAAGAGCAAAGACAGTCAGGGCAAACCCAGTCGGTCATCGCGGCGCAATTGAAGGCTGTGACGGATGTGTTGGCGCCTGATTTTGATCGATTGGTGATTGCATATGAGCCCGTCTGGGCCATTGGCACAGGGTTGACCGCTACGCCAGAGCAGGCGCAGGAAGTCCACGCATTCATTCGAGCTCAATTGAGTGCCAAAACGTGCCATGCCAATGCCTTAAAAATACTTTATGGCGGCAGCATGAATGCCCAAAATGCAGCGGCCCTCTTAAGCTTGCCCGATGTCGATGGAGGCTTGATTGGAGGGGCTTCTTTGGTCGCGCAGGATTTTGTGAAGATCATCGCCAGTGCTGGCGTTTGATTTGACGGTGTATTGAAGAGAATTAGAGATTAACAAGAGAAATTACGGAGTAACGACAAGATGGCAATGTTCACAAATATCATATTATTGGTTCAAGTTCTTTCAGCCTTGGCCATGATAGGCTTGATACTCATTCAACACGGTAAAGGCGCTGACATGGGGGCCGCTTTTGGTTCAGGCAGCTCAGGCAGCTTGTTTGGCGCAACGGGAGGTGCCAACTTCCTGTCCAGAAGCACGGCCGTTTTGGCGGCCGTTTTCTTTGTTGCCACTTTGGCCTTGGCTTATCTGGGTGGCGCTAAAAAGGATGCTCCTTCTGGCAGTGTCTTGGAGAGCGTTCAAATTCAAAATGCGCCTGCTGATAAGTCTTCTGCTGCGGTGAATCAAATTCCTGGCGCCAATGAGCCAGTTAAATCCAGTGCGGGCTCTCAATCAGATGCATCCGTTCCGTCAATGCCTGTGAGCAAAACAACAGCGGGTGAAAAAGTGCCTTCCTCGGGCAATTCAAGCGCCACCAAGTGATTGGAAAAAATATCTAAAAAACCAATATTTGGGTTACGAATATTGTGTTTTCGAGGTAAACTCATAGGCTGACTTGAACGACCTTCTTCCTCTTGGTTTTGTAAAGTTTTTGAATTTATTTGGCCGTCGTGGTGAAATTGGTAGACACGCTATCTTGAGGGGGTAGTGGCGAAAGCTGTGCGAGTTCGAGTCTCGCCGACGGCACCAAATGAAGTGCTTGTAACCCTGGTGTCAACCAGTTCGTGCACACTACAGGTTGATCAAGCAGTCATAATTCGAGATTGAGATGAACCTTTACTCTTACTTGCCGGTTTTACTGTTCATTCTTGTTGGCCTCGCTGTAGGCGTGGTTCCACAGCTACTTGGTTATCTCTTGGGTCCAAAGCGACCCTATGCTTCCAAAAATTCTCCCTACGAATGTGGCTTTGAGGCGTTTGAAGATGCCCGCATGAAGTTTGATGTTCGCTACTATTTGGTGGCGATTTTGTTCATTCTTTTTGATTTGGAAATTGCATTTCTTTTCCCCTGGGCTGTTTCATTAAAGCAAATTGGTGCTGTTGGCTTTTGGGCCATGATGGTCTTCTTGGGTATTTTGGTGGTTGGCTTTGCCTATGAGTGGAAAAAAGGCGCACTCGACTGGGAATAAAAACATGTCTATGGATGGCGTAATCAAAGAGGGATTTATCACAACGTCAGTTGACTCGGTTGTCAACTGGGCCAAGACGGGGTCTTTGTGGCCCATGACGTTTGGTTTGGCGTGTTGTGCTGTTGAGATGATGCACGCGGGCGCTGCCCGTTACGATATTGATCGTTTTGGCATGCTTTTTCGTCCAAGCCCTAGACAATCTGATTTGATGATTGTTGCAGGAACTTTGTGCAACAAAATGGCGCCCGCATTGAGAAAGGTTTATGACCAAATGTCAGAGCCTCGCTGGGTGCTCTCTATGGGTTCATGTGCCAATGGAGGTGGGTACTATCACTACAGTTACTCCGTTGTGCGTGGCTGCGACAGAATCGTGCCCGTGGATGTGTATGTTCCAGGTTGCCCTCCCACGGCTGAGGCGCTCTTATACGGTGTGCTTCAGTTGCAAACAAAAATCCGACGTGAAAATACAATTGCTAGATGAGTCAAAGGTAAATCTCCCATGAGCTCACCCAATCAACAACTTTGTGCCTCGATCACTCAAATTTTTGGTGATCAAGTGCAAGATATCCGTTACGCGCTTGGCGAGGTGACTTTGACTGTCAAGGCGCAGGACTATTTGCAAGTTGCGCAAACGTTGAAGACCCATCCAGAATTGGCCTTTGAGCAACTGCTGGATTTGTGTGGTGTTGATTATTCAGACTACAAGCAAGGTCAAGAGAGTGCTTTTTCTGCTGGCCCTAGGTTTGCAGCTGTATTGCATCTTTTGTCAATTGTGCACAACTGGCGCATTCGTTTGAGGGTGTTTGCTCCTGACGATGAGATGCCGATTTTGCCTTCGGTTTGTACCGTTTGGTCATCGGTCAATTGGTTTGAGCGAGAAGCGTTTGATCTTTATGGTTTGATCTTTGAGGGGCATGAAGACTTGCGCCGCATTTTGACCGATTACGGCTTCATCGGGCACCCCTTTAGAAAAGATTTTCCACTGTCAGGTCATGTTGAGATGCGGTATGACTCAGAGCAGTCAAGGGTGGTTTATCAAGCCGTCACAATTGAGCCCCGCGAGAATACGCCTCGTATTATTCGTGAAGAGCATTACGGTGGTTTGTGATAAGAGAAAAAAATGGCCGAAATTAAAAATTACACACTTAACTTAGGACCGCAGCATCCAGCTGCCCATGGTGTTCTTCGTTTGGTGCTGGAGCTTGACGGTGAGGTGGTCCAGCGCGCTGACCCGCACATTGGTTTGTTGCACCGTGCCACTGAAAAATTGGCTGAGAGCAAAACCTACATTCAATCGCTCCCCTACATGGATCGTTTGGATTATGTCTCAATGATGAGCAATGAGCATGCTTATTGCCTGGCCATCGAGCGCATGTTGGGTCTTGAGGTGCCTGTGCGCGCGCAATACATTCGTGTGATGTTTGCTGAGATCACGCGACTGTTGAATCATTTGTTGTGGTTGGGTTGCCATGGTTTTGACTGTGGTGCGATGAATATTTTGATTTATTGCTTCAGAGAACGTGAAGACCTCTTTGACATGTATGAGGCCGTCTCTGGTGCCCGAATGCATGCGGCCTATTTTAGGCCTGGTGGTGTTTATAGAGACTTGCCAGCCGAGATGCCTCAGTACAAAGTCAGCAAAATCAAAAATGCCAAAACCATTGCTCGGATGAATGAAAACAGGCAGGGCTCTTTGCTCGATTTCATTGAAGATTTCACCAAGCGCTTTCCTAAATTGGTCGATGAGTATGAGACGCTGCTGACGGACAACAGAATTTGGAAGCAGAGAACGGTTGGCGTTGGCGTCGTGACGCCAGAGCGGGCTAAAAATTTGGGTTTTACTGGGGCCATGCTCCGGGGCTCGGGCATTGCTTGGGATTTGAGAAAGCACCAGCCCTACGATGTTTATGGGCAGTTGGATTTCGATATCCCAGTGGGGAAAACTGGCGATTGTTATGACCGTTATTTGGTTCGTGTTGAAGAAATGCGTCAATCCAACAAAATCATTCAGCAATGTATTCAGTGGCTCAAGCACAACCCAGGTCCAGTCATCACGGATAACCACAAAGTTGCGCCTCCAAGTCGCGTGGCGATGAAGTCGAGCATGGAAGAGTTGATTCATCACTTCAAACTCTTCACCGAGGGCTTTCATGTGCCCGAGGGTGAGGCCTATGCGGCAGTCGAGCATCCCAAGGGAGAGTTTGGTATTTATTTGATCAGTGATGGAGCCAACAAGCCTTATCGTCTGAAAATTCGTGCGCCTGGTTTTGCGCACTTGGCGGCCATGGATGAGATGGCTCGCGGGCACATGATTGCTGATGCTGTTGCAATCATCGGCACGATGGACATTGTTTTTGGAGAGATTGATCGATGAGTTCATCACATGACAAAACCGTGTTCAGCGCAGAGTTGATGGCCGCCTTTGACCGCGAGACGGCCAAATATCCCGCTGAGCAGAGGCAATCTGCCGTGATGGCCTGTCTTGCCCATGTTCAGCAAGCCTTCGGTTACGTGAGTCCACAAAGTGAGTCTGCTTTGGCGGATTATTTGCGCATGCCTGCCATTGCAGTGCATGAGGTCACGACCTTTTACAACATGTACAACCAAGAGCCCGTTGGTCGTTTCAAAATCAATGTATGTACCAATTTGCCTTGTCAATTAAGAGGGGGTCTTGAGGCGCTCAATCGCATTTGTAAAAAGTTATCCATTGAGCCGGGTCAGACGAGCAAGGATGGTCTGATCACAGTGCAAGCCGCTGAGTGCATGGGTGCCTGTGCGGATGCACCTGTTTTGTTGGTCAATGATGTGAACATGTGTAGCTTCATGGAGAGCGAAAAAATTGATCGACTCCTAGAAGGTTTAAAACAAGAGGCCCACTCATGAGTTTGGAGTCGTTGCTCAAATCGTTTCAGGCCACAGGCACTGAGACTTGTTTTCATGATCGACACATCAACCCGCAAATTTATGCGGGTTTGAATGGTCAAAATTGGTCCCTCAAAGACTACGAGGCCCGTGGAGGTTACCAGGCTTTAAGGCAAATTTTGGGAATGGATGGCGCTGAGCCCATGACGCAAGATCAGGTCATTGCAACGGTCAAGGAGTCTGGTTTAAGAGGGCGTGGGGGCGCAGGCTTCCCAACGGGCCTGAAGTGGAGCTTTATGCCACGTCAGTTCCCTGGACAAAAATACTTGGTTTGTAACTCCGATGAGGGGGAGCCTGGGACGTGCAAGGACAGGGATATTCTTGAGTTCAATCCGCATATCGTGATTGAGGGAATGGCCATTGCGGCTTATGCCATGGGCATCACGGTGGGTTACAACTACATTCATGGCGAGATTTTCCAGTCTTATGAGCGTTTTGAAGCTGCGCTCGAAGAGGCCAGAGCGGCCGGTTATTTAGGACAACACATTTTGGGCAGCAACTTTTCTTTTCAGTTGCATGCTGCTCATGGCTTTGGCGCTTACATCTGCGGTGAAGAGACGGCTTTGTTGGAGTCTTTGGAGGGCAAAAAGGGTCAACCCCGCTTCAAACCCCCGTTTCCCGCGAGTTTTGGTCTGTACGGAAAGCCTACAACCATCAACAACACGGAGACCTTTGCGGCAGTGCCTTGGATCATTCGAAATGGCGGTGCGGCTTATTTGGCCTGTGGAAAGCCCAACAATGGCGGCACGAAGATTTTTTCAGTGAGTGGTGATGTCGAGCGTCCAGGTAATTACGAAATTCCCATGGGGACGCCTTTTGCCAAGTTGCTCGAGCTCGCCGGTGGTGTGAAGGGCGGGCGGGCTTTGAAAGCGGTGATCCCTGGCGGATCGTCTGCGCCTGTTTTGCCCGCCTCGGTCGCTATGGAGATCACCATGGACTACGACTCCATTGCCAAAGCAGGTTCGATGCTTGGATCAGGTGCGGTGATTGTCATGGATGAGACCCGTTGCATGGTTAAAAGTTTGCAGCGTTTGAGTTATTTTTACATGCACGAGTCATGTGGTCAGTGCACGCCATGCCGTGAAGGCACGGGTTGGCTTTGGAGAGTGGTCGACCGCATTGAAAATGGTCAAGGTCGACAAACTGATTTGGACATGTTGGACAGTGTGGCTGAGAACATCATGGGGCGAACCATTTGCGCTTTGGGTGATGCTGCAGCAATGCCTGTGAGGGGCATGCTCAAACATTTTCGTGCTGAGTTTGAACACCACATCGCGCACAAGTGTTGTGCGGTTGACTCCACCGTATAAGGCAAAAAGTAAATCATGGTTGAAATTGAACTTGACGGCAAAAAAATTGAAGTGCTAGAAGGCAGCATGGTGATGCATGCTGCTGAAAAAGCGGGCACCTTCATTCCTCATTTTTGTTACCACAAGAAGTTAAGCATTGCAGCGAATTGCCGCATGTGTTTGGTTGATGTTGAAAAAGCACCCAAGCCCATGCCTGCCTGTGCGACACCTGTTACGCAGGGCATGGTTGTTAAAACTCAGTCAGACAAGGCCTCAAAGGCTCAAAAATCTGTCATGGAATTTTTGTTGATCAACCACCCCTTGGATTGCCCCATTTGTGACCAAGGTGGGGAGTGTCAGCTTCAGGATTTGGCTGTTGGCTACGGTGGTTCTGCCTCCAGATACCAAGAAGAAAAACGTGTGGTTTTTCATAAAGATGTTGGCCCTTTGATCAGCATGCAAGAGATGAGTCGTTGCATTCATTGCACGAGATGTGTGCGTTTTGGTCAAGAGATTGCTGGTGTGATGGAGTTGGGCATGACGCACCGTGGAGAGCACTCTGAAATTGAGAGCTTTGTTGGAACAACGGTCGACTCGGAGTTGTCGGGCAACATGATAGACATCTGTCCCGTAGGCGCCTTGACCAGCAAACCCTTCCGATATCAAGCAAGGACTTGGGAGTTGAGCCGTCGCAAGTCGATCAGTCCGCACGATTCAACGGGTGCGAATTTGATCATGCAAGTTAAAAACCACCAAGTTTTGAGGGTGGTTCCTTTAGAGAATGAGGCCATCAACGAGTGTTGGATTGCTGACAGGGATCGCTTCTCTTATGAGGCCTTGAGCAGTGCCGATCGTTTAAAGACCCCAATGATCAAGCAAGCTGGTGTTTGGAGTGAAGTGGATTGGCAAACCGCCTTGAACTTCATTGCCCATGGCTTGAAAGACATCAAAGCCAGTCATGGTGCTCAGTCCATTGGGACATTGATCGGTCCTTCAAGCACACTTGAAGAGTTGTACTTGGCAAGTGAGCTCACCCGAGCTTTTGGCAGTCAAAATGTGGACTCAAGACTCAGAGCGGCTGATTTCACCCATGAGGGCCATGTGCACTGGTTGGGGACATCGATTGCGTCTTTGTCTCAGATGCAGCGCGTCTTGGTCATTGGATCCAATATTCGAAAAGATCAGCCTTTATTGGCTCAGCGCATTCGTCAAGCCAGCAAGCTTGGAGCGAAGGTGTTGAGCATCAACAATTTTGCGCCTGATTGGGCCATGAATGTGCATGAGGCAGCGAGCGTGCCCAGCAAGGATTGGGGTCAAGCGCTTGCCGTTCTATGTATAGAGATCGCAAAACTAACGCAAGCAACTCTTCCCAATGAGCTCAAGGATTTCGTAAGTTCGCAAGACAACCCTTCGATGTCCAATATTGCAGCTTCATTGACAGACGTTCAAGGCAATAAATGTATTTTGCTTGGCAATGCTTTTGCGCATCACCCCAATGCCAGCGCCTTGTTGTCGATGATCAACTGGATTGCACAAGTGACAGGGTGCAGCTTTGGTTTCCTTGGAGAGAGTGCCAACACGGTGGGCGCTCAGTACGCTGGTGCCAGACCCGCTTTGAATTCGACTGGCCTTAACACACAAAAAATGTTGACGCCAGGTGCCTTAAAGGCGGCTGTGCTCATCAATCTGGAGCCCGAGTTTGATTGTGCCAACCCGGTACAAGCTGTGAATGCATTGACCCAAATGGATTTGGTGATTAGCCTTTCGCCCTTCAAGACCAATTTAGAGTTCAGTGATGTGCTTTTGCCCATTGCGCCTTTTAGTGAAACACCTGGTACCTTTGTCAACACTGAAGGGGTCTCACAAACCTTCCACGCTGTGGTCAGGCCTCTGGCTGATACAAGACCGGCTTGGAAGGTCTTGCGTGTTTTGGCCAATGTGCTGGATGTGCCCGGTTTTGAGTTTGAGAGCATTGAGGACTTGAGGTTGAAAATGCAAGCCAATTTGCCCCCCATCAGCAGCGTTTTATCCAACCAGAGCCAAGCTGTGATTGATTTGACCGCCAGTGAGGTGGCGCCTTGTGTGAGTGCCAGTTATCAGCTCGATGGCTTGGTCCGCAGATCTTCATCTTTGCAGTTGACTGCAGATGCCAGGATGGGGAGATAAGCACATGGTGGATGTTCTCTTTAATTTTGGTCACGACTTGTTGCTCGCTCCTTGGTGGACACAGTTGGCATGGCCCGTGATTTGGAATTTGTTGAAAATTGTCGCCTTGTTGCTCCCTTTGATGTTGTGTGTTGCGTACTTAACCCTTTGGGAAAGAAAAGCGATTGGCTTTACGCAAATTCGAGTGGGTCCCAATCGGACGGGCCCCTTTGGCTTGTTGCAACCCATTGCAGATGCATTGAAGCTCCTGACCAAAGAGATCATCATGCCGACTCAAGCCCATTCGGGTTTGTTTTTGCTCGGCCCCATCATGACCATCATGCCAGCGTTGGCGGCATGGGCTGTGGTGCCCTTTGGTCCTGAGGTGGCTTTGGCCAATGTCAACGCAGGCTTGTTGTTTTTAATGGCGATCACTTCTTTGGAAGTCTATGGTGTCATCATTGCTGGATGGGCTTCAAACTCCAAGTACGCTTTTTTGGGTGCGATGAGGGCCTCGGCCCAAATGGTGAGCTATGAGATTGCCATGGGCTTTTGTCTGGTGGTGGTCTTGATGGTCACGGGTTCTTTGAACATGTCTGAAATTGTGATGGGTCAAAACAAAGGCATGTTTTCCTCAATGGGTCTGGGTTTCTTGTCTTGGAACTGGCTGCCTTTGTTGCCTATTTTTGTGGTCTACTTTATTGCCGGTTTGGCTGAGACAAACAGACACCCATTTGATGTGGTTGAGGGGGAGTCAGAGATTGTGGCGGGCCACATGATTGAGTACTCGGGCATGTCCTTTGCGATGTTCTTCTTGGCCGAATATGCGAACATGATTTTGGTCTCTACCATGTCAGTGATCATGTTCCTAGGCGGTTGGTTGCCCCCCATTGAATCGGATCTTTTGGCATGGGTGCCGGGTTGGATTTGGATGGCCGCCAAAACCTTTGTGGTCGTCACCATGTTCTTGTGGGTGAGGGCGACTTTCCCAAGATTTAGATACGATCAAATCATGCGGTTGGGCTGGAAAATATTTATACCAATCACCCTGGTGTGGTTGGTGGTGGTAGGCCTTTGGATGCAAACACCTTGGAGTATCTGGAACTAATAAGTCTGGAGCAAATTTAGATGACCACCCTCTCTTTAAGTGCCGATAGATCCGCCTTTTCATGGCGCGACTTTTTGTCGAGTTTTTTGCTTCTTGAATTGTTCAAAGGCATGGCGCTGACTGGCAAGTATCTTTTCGCAAGAAAAATCACCATTCAATTTCCGGAAGAAAAAACACCTGCAAGCCCTCGCTTTAGGGGCTTGCATGCGCTTAGACGTTATGAAAACGGTGAAGAGCGTTGCATTGCTTGCAAGTTGTGCGAAGCGGTGTGTCCCGCCATGGCCATTACCATCGAGTCCGATGTCAGAGAAGACGGCTCTAGAAGAACCACTCGCTATGACATCGATTTGACCAAGTGCATTTTTTGTGGTTTTTGTGAAGAGAGTTGTCCAGTTGACTCCATCGTTGAGACGCACATTTTTGAGTACCACGGTGAAAAAAGAGGTGACTTGTATTTCACCAAGGAAATGCTATTGGCTGTTGGGGATCGTTATGAGCCCGAAATTGCCAAGAACAAAGCGGCCGACGCCATTTATCGTTGATTCAAAGTTTTAATAAAAAAACAAGACAAACACCACCTAAACATATGGATCCTCAGTCTGCACTTTTTTATGTTTTTTCCGCCATTCTTTTGCTGGCGGCCTTTCGCGTGATCACGGTGAGCAATCCCGTTCATGCCGCACTTTTCTTGGTGCTGAGCTTCTTTCAAGCCTCTGGCATTTGGATGCTCTTAGAGGCTGAATTTTTGTCCATCACCTTGGTGTTGGTGTATGTTGGGGCGGTGATGGTGTTGTTTTTGTTTGTTGTGATGATGCTCGATGTGGATTTGGAGGCGATGAGGCGCGGATTTTGGAGCAATTTTCCACTCGCGGCCACCATTGGTTCTGTGATTGCACTTGAACTGGCCGCCGTGCTGATGGGTGGGTTTAGATTGAGTCAACCTGCCAAGCAAGTGGCAGTTGACGCGACGGCTCAGTTGTCCAATACACAACTCTTGGGCGTGTCGCTTTACACAGACTACTTGTACCCATTGGAGTTGGCGGCTGTCATTTTGTTGGTCGCCATCATTGCAGCCATCGCTTTGACGCTTAGAGACAGAAAAGACAGCAAGTACCAAAACCCATCGGATCAAGTCAGGGTGCGGCCAGCTGATCGATTGAGCATTGTGAAAATGAAAGCCATTCAACCTGTCGCAGACGAAGTCTTCGTGCCAGAGAGCGAAGGCGCTGGTGCGCTTGCGGGCGGCAAAGAAGGGGAGCAAAAAAAATGACCGTGACGCTTGGACACTATTTAACCCTTGGCGCTATTTTATTTGCTCTATCGGTCACCGGTATCTTTTTGAACCGCAAGAACATCATTGTTTTGTTGATGGCCATTGAGCTGATGCTTTTGGCCGTGAATATGAATTTCATTGCCTTTTCTCATTATCTCAACGACATTCAAGGGCAAGTGTTTGTCTTCTTTATTTTGACTGTTGCTGCAGCAGAGTCGGCGATTGGTTTGGCAATTTTGGTTCTTTTATTTAGAAACAGATCCAGCATCAACGTTGATGAACTCAATACGCTCAAAGGTTGATTGGGTCATTTAACAAAACACACATTGAATTCATGAGTCAAACCCTTAATCTCACAACCCTCACCTTGATCCCTTTGGCGCCCCTTGTTGGCTCCATTCTTTCGGGTGTGTTGGGTACTCGCATGGGTGGAAATCTCTTTGGGCGAAACGCTTCACATGGCGTGACGATACTTGGTGTTTTCATTGCCTTTGTGCTGTCTGTCTTGACCTTGCAAAGCGTTGCCATGGATGGTGGCCGTTTTGAGCAGACGCTCTACACTTGGATGCAAGTGGGTGACTTGAAAATGGAAGTTGGCTTCTTGATCGACGGACTCACGGCGCTCATGATGTGCGTGGTGACTTTTGTGTCATTGATGGTTCATATTTATACCATTGGCTACATGCATGAGGATGAGGGTTATAACCGTTTCTTCTCCTACATCTCTCTGTTTACCTTTGCCATGTTGATGCTTGTCATGAGCAACAACTTGTTGCAACTTTTCTTTGGCTGGGAAGGTGTGGGCTTGGTGTCGTATTTGTTGATTGGATTTTGGTTCAACAAACCCACCGCGATATTTGCCAATATGAAAGCATTCTTGGTCAACCGTGTAGGCGACTTTGGTTTTATTTTGGGCATTGGCTTGATTGCCGCTTACACCGGCAGTTTGAATTACTTAGAAATCTTTGACAAAATTGCTTCTCAGTCGCAAACCTTGTTGCCAGGCACGGATTGGTTGCTGGTCACGGTGATCTCTATTTGTCTGTTTATCGGTGCAATGGGCAAAAGCGCACAATTTCCTTTGCACGTTTGGTTGCCTGACTCGATGGAAGGCCCGACCCCTATTTCAGCCTTGATTCATGCGGCCACCATGGTGACAGCGGGTATCTTCATGGTCACTCGCCTATCGGCTATTTTTGAGATGAGCGATGCTGCACTCAATTTTGTGTTGGTGATTGGTTCGATCACTGCTTTGTTCATGGGGTTTTTAGGCATCATTCAAAACGATATCAAGAGAGTGGTGGCCTATTCGACCTTGTCACAGTTGGGGTACATGACCGTTGCACTCGGCGTCTCGGCTTATCCGGTGTCTATTTTTCACTTGATGACGCATGCGTTTTTCAAAGCGTTGCTTTTTTTGGCGGCAGGTTCCGTCATCATGGGTGTGCACCACAACCAAGACATTCGTTGGATGGGTGGACTGAGAAAGTACATGCCCATTACTTGGATCACATCTCTCATAGGCTCCTTGGCTTTGATCGGGACGCCATTCTTTGCTGGGTTCTACTCCAAGGACAGCATCATTGAGGCCGTGGCTGAGAGTCATCTCCCAGGTTCTGGATTCGCATATTTTGCTGTTCTGGCTGGTGTATTTGTGACCGCCTTTTATTCCTTCCGAATGTATTTTTTGGTCTTTCACGGCGAAGAGCGTTTCCATTTAAACCCTGATGCGCACCATGGGCATGATGACCATGGTCACGAAGAGACGCCCCACGAGTCGCCATGGGTGGTGACATTGCCCTTGATTTTGTTGGCCATTCCATCAGTGTTCATTGGATACCTGAGCATTGAAGGGGTTTTGTTCAGTGACTTCTTAACAGATGCCATTCGCATTCAAAATGATCTGCATCCCGTGATGCACGAATTGGCTGAAAAGTTTGAAGGCCCCTTTGCAATGGGGGCACTTGCTTGGAGTTCAGTGCCTTTTTGGTTGGCGCTGGCTGGCGTATTTTCTGCGTTTTATTTTTACATCGTTAACCCAGCGATTCCCGCATGGTTCAAAGCACGTTTGTCCTGGGTTCAAAACATCCTTGAGAACAAATATTATTTGGATTGGTTCAATGAGCATGTGCTTGCCCGTGGGGGCCGTATTTTGGGGTCTGTGCTGTGGAAGACGGGCGACCAACGCATCATTGATGGATGGATTGTGAACGGCGCATGGCGCTTGATGGGTAAATTATCTGTGTTGATTCGCCCCTTGCAAAGTGGTTACTTGTACCACTATGCATTGGTGATGATACTGGGTGTATTTTTGTTGATGTCTTGGTTCGTTTGGATCAAACCAACATTTTGATCGAGTCATTGAAGTCATAAAAACAGAGAGAATCAAAACAACATGGGACTGTTAAGCATAGCGATCTGGACGCCGATTATTTTCGGTTTGGTCTTGCTTCTTTTTGGACGCGATCAGCATGCCAAGGTTGTTCGTTGGATGGCGCTCGTTGGTGCCTTGTTGAGCTTGCTTGTAACCATTCCCTTGTACCTCAATTTTGATGCGACTTTGTCTGGCATGCAGTTTGTGGAGAACGTCTCTTGGATTGAGCGCTTCAATGTGTTTTATCACTTAGGGATTGATGGCATCTCTATTTGGTTTATTTTGCTCACCGCTTTCATGACCTTGATTGTGGTGATTGCCGCTTGGGAAGTGATCACAGAGCGGGTGAATCAGTACATGGGCGCGTTTCTCGTTTTGAGCGGGCTCATGATGGGTGTCTTTGCAGCGCTTGACGCATTGCTCTTTTATGTGTTTTTCGAAGCGACCTTGATTCCGATGTACTTGATCATTGGCGTCTGGGGTGGGCCTAGAAAAATTTATGCCGCGTTCAAGTTCTTTTTGTACACCCTTCTTGGATCGGTGTTGCTGTTGGTGGGATTGATTTATTTGTATGTTCAGTCCAGTGGCAGTTTTGATTTAAGCCGTTGGTACGAATTGCCTTTGGATTCACATGTGCAGACCTTGCTCTTTTTCGCATTTTTTGCTGCCTTTGCCGTGAAAGTGCCCATGTGGCCAGTGCACACTTGGTTGCCAGATGTTCACGTCGAGGCACCCACGGGCGGATCCGCTATTTTGGCCGCGATCATGCTGAAGTTGGGTGCGTATGGCTTCATACGCTTTTCCTTGCCCATTTTGCCCGATGCTTCTCACACCTGGGCACCGTTGATGCTTGGCTTGTCGCTCGTTGCAGTGATTTATGTGGGCTTGGTGGCCTTGGTACAAGAGGACATGAAAAAGCTGGTGGCCTACTCCTCAGTGGCACACATGGGATTTGTGAGCTTGGGTATCTTCCTCTTCACACCTTTGGGTCTTGAAGGGGCGTTGGTTCAAATGATTGCGCACGGCTTTGTTTCTGGTGCGATGTTTTTGTGCATTGGGGTCTTGTATGACCGTGTTCACTCTAGAGAGATATCCTCTTATGGTGGGGTGATCAACACCATGCCTAAATTCACGGCTTTTGCTCTTTTGTTCTCCATGGCCAATTGTGGATTGCCTGGCACTGCCGGCTTTGTAGGGGAGTGGATGGTCATTTTGGCCAGTGTCAAAGAAAATCTTTGGCTTGGACTGGGCGCGGCGACGGCCTTGATTTTTGGTGCTGCTTACACTTTGTGGATGGTCAAGCGAGTCTATTTGGGCCCTGTGACCAAGCCAGACGTGGCAGAGCTAAAAGATATCAACGCCAGAGAATTTTTCATGCTGCTTTTATTGGGCTTGGCCGTGATTGCAATGGGTGTGGATCCCAAGCCATTCACGGATGTCATGGGCAACTCTGTCACTGAGTTGCTCCGATTGGCTTCATTGAGCAAAATTCCTGCATGAAATTTCTTTCAAACATCAATTATTCTAAGAGTGGAACACTAACATGATCGACGTTTCAAGTTGGATCAGTATCAGTCCTGAGGTGATTTTGTTGCTCATGACCTGTGTCATTTCTTTGGTTGACCTTGGGGTTCAATCTGCTAAAAGAACGCTGACCTTTGCACTCACGCTGGCGACACTGTTGATGGTGAGCGGCTTGGAGATTTTCTTGGCCAATGAGGGCAGCGTTGGGTTTGGTTTTTCTCACATGGTTGTCTTCGATCCCATGGGGCATTGGCTCAAGGCGTTTTCTGCATTGGCTGTTTTGACGACCTTTGTCTATGGTCGACCCTATGCGGCGGATCGAGGCATGTTGAAAGGGGGTGAGTTGTTCACCCTTGGTCTGTTTGCACTGCTTGGGATGATGGTGATGATTTCTGGTAATCACTTTTTGGTGATTTACCTGGGTCTTGAAATGCTCACACTGTGCAGCTATGCGCTGGTGGCTTTGAGGCGAGACAACGCTGCGGCCACAGAGGCTGCGATGAAATATTTTGTGTTGGGGGCGTTGGCCAGTGGCTTTTTGCTTTACGGCTTGTCCATGCTCTATGGTGCCACGGGTTCGCTGGACATCAGTCGTGTTTTTGAGAGCATCTCCTCGGGCCAAATCCAACCTCAGGTCTTGGTGCTGGGTTTGGTGTTTGTGGTTTGCGCATTGGCCTTTAAACTGAGCGTGGTGCCATTTCACATGTGGGTGCCTGATGTTTATCAGGGCGCACCAACGGCTGTGACTTTGATGATCGCTGGTGCGCCAAAGCTTGCTGCTTTTGCGATCACGATCAGGCTGTTGGTGAGTGGGCTCTTACCGATGGCTCAAGACTGGCAACAGATGCTGATCATCTTGAGTGTTTGCTCTTTGGCGGTGGGTAATTTGGCTGCGATTGCTCAGACCAATTTAAAGCGCATGCTTGCGTTTTCTACCATCTCTCAAATGGGTTTTGTACTGATTGGTTTGTATTGCGGCGTCTTTCAAGGCAGCACCGCAGACGCCGCCAATGCCTACAGCTCATCGATGTTTTATGTGATCACGTATGTGCTCACCACTTTGGCCGCCTTCGGTGTGATTTTGCTCTTGGCCAGAGAGGGTTTTGAGAGCGAAGAAATCTCAGATCTTGCCGGTTTGAACCAACGCAGTCCTTTGTATGCAGCCGTGATGGCCATTTGTTTGTTCTCCCTCGCTGGAGTGCCTCCCTTGGTTGGTTTTTACGCAAAACTCTCGGTATTGCAAGCCTTGCTGGCCTCGCAGTTGTTTGCAAGCACGTATTTGGTGGTGTTCGCATTGATCATGTCCTTGCTCGCTGCGTTTTACTACATTCGTGTGATCAAAGTCATGTACTTTGATCAGCCCTTGACCGCTACGACCGTCTCAGCATCTTGGGAGGTGCGTTGGGTCCTGACCCTCAATGGTTTGCTGATTTTGGCGCTGGGCCTCTTTCCAGGCGGTTTAATGACTTTGTGTGCTCAAGCCATTTTAAAATCTTTTGCATCTTGACGCTCCGTGCTTGTGGCCCTTGAGGTCCAAAAACCTTGAGAGGACTTCCCTGGTACATGCTCTTAGGGCCCTCTCTTGAGAGAAACGTCCAAAAAAATCCTCGCCTTCACGGGGATTGAGCAACGCAACGGGCACAGTCGTCATTTTTCAGTCATAATTTCCCCATGAAAGTTTTAGATCTCCAATGTTCCCAAGCCCATCAATTTGAAGGCTGGTTTGGCTCTGAGGAGGATTTCCAAACGCAGCTCTCGCGTGGCTTGGTTGAGTGTCCCATGTGTGGGCAAGTTGATATCTCCAAGAGATTGAGTGCGCCAAGATTGAACTTGTTGTCCTCCAAGACCTCTCGTACAGAAGGCCTGTCTTTGGCGAAAGCAAAGGTGTCAAGCGCTGAGTCCGAAGACAAAAGCTCAAACAGCTTGGTCATGGGTTCCACGGCCTCCTCTGGTGCAGCCCCATCCAATGAAGTGGCCTTGGCCAGGGATGCACATACTCAGGAGGCTCAACAACAAATGCAGGCCAATTGGCTCAAAATGGTTCAAGAAGTCATTGCCAACACCGATGACGTTGGAACCCAGTTTGCCAATGAGGCTCGAAAAATGCACTACGGTGAAACGCAAGAAAGAAACATCCGTGGGCAAGTCAGCGCCGAGGAATCCTTGGAGTTGATCGAGGAGGGCATCCCCGTCATGCCCTTGATGATCCCATCCGCCCTGAAGGGGCCGGTTCAATAGTCCCTGCGGCTTATTGCTCGCGTTTAAAACCAATGGTTTTAACAAGCTCATTCCATTGATTTTTTTCCATACTCAAAAGTCGAGTGAACTCAAGTGGTGTGCTGGTTTGAGACTCAATGCCTTGCGACTGCATGTTTTCTTTCACCGTGCTTGAACGCGCCGCAAGGGCAATCGTCTTGGCAATGCTTTGTGTCAATTCAGCAGACATGTTGGCCGGTCCAATGAGGCCGTACCATGTGCCAATGGTCACACCTTGAACGCCTTGCTCTGAAAAAGTTGGGACATCGGGCATCAATGAAGACCTGCTGCTTGTGGCCATGCCCAAAGGCTTGAGGCGATTGGTCTTGATGTGTTGCAGTACCGCTGGAGGGGTGGAGAAGGTCATCTGTACACGAGACGCCAGTAAATCGACCAAGGCTGGGCCTGAGCCTTTGTAGGGGATGTGGGTGGCTTGAATGCCTGCTTTGTTCAAAAACAACTCCATTGCCAAGTGGGTCAGTCCGCCGCTGCCCCCAGAAGAGTAGCTGATCTCTCCCGGGTGTGACTTGGCGTAAGCCAGTAGGGTGGGCAAGGTATTGAGGCCAGCATTGCTGTTGACCACCAAGACCAATGGGGTGGACGCAAGCAAACTGATGGGTGTGAAGTCTTTGCTTGCATCGAAGGTGAACTTTTGAAGCTGCAAGGCATCTATGAACTGGGACACGCTGATGAAGCCCAAGGTATAACCATCGGGGGAGGATTGCGCAATCAAATCCAGTCCAATCATGCCTGAGGCACCTGAGCGGTTGTCCACAATGACCGACTGCTGCCATGCGTCACTTGCGATTTGAGCGAATTTCCTGGCCGTGAAGTCTGTGCCAGCGCCAGGTGCAGTTGGCACGATCCAACGAATGGGTTTATTGGGGTAATCGTTGCCTGCTGCCCAAGTCACCAAAGACAGCGCAAGGGCCCCAGTCAAGACAGACCATTTGTGCAAGGCCACACCGAGTTGAGTTTTGTTCATCATTGAGCCAAGCTTGTAAGGGGGTGCAATTTCCATGGGCAGCGACGAGAGGGTGCCCATGGGAGCGATTGAAAAATTTAATATTCTGCCGTGATTTTAAACGTCCGAGCGATTGGTTCAGGCGCTTTTAGGCCAAACCATTTGTCCCAAATGTCTTGGGCCTCGCCTGAAGACTCAATGTCAAGCAAGGCGCGATTGACTTTTTCTAAAAAACGAGCTTCGCCCTTTTTTAAAGCAAAGCCGACATCTCTGGATTTGGTGAAGTCTTTGAGAAAGCGGTATTGTTCGGCATGGCCATCCTCTTTCAAAATGGCAGTCAACACAGTCTGATCGGTGGTGAACGCATCAACTGCACCGGACTTTAATTCAGAAAATGCAAGGAAATAATCTCGCACGTATTTAATGTTGACCAAGGGCTGTGCTTCAAGCAAATTGCCACCCGCCGTGGAGGTGTTTACCGAGGCCGCTGTCTTGCCAATGAGCTGTGCAATGGACTGGATGGGCGACGTGTTTTTGACGATCACAGCGTGTGGTGTCACAAAGTAGATGAGGCTGAAGTCGATGTCTTTTAGTCGATCTTTGGTGCGCGTCATGGAGGTTGCTACAAAATCCAACTGACCTGATTGGAGCAAAGGAATTCTTTGCGCGCTGGTGAGTGCCGTCATCTCAAGCTTGAGATGCAGCCGTTTGGCCACTGAACGCACCAAATCTATGTCGTAGCCATCAAACTGTCCCTCTTGATTTTTAAAGCTAAAAGGGGGCGTGGTGTCACTCACACCCACCTTTAGAACGGCTCGATCCATAACGGTGTCCAGGCGATCTGCAAAAGCCCCCGTCATGCTTAAGCATGACATCAAGAGGGTCAAGCATTGGATGAAGTGGCGTTGTCTCATTGAGTTCTTTCGAATTGAAGGAGGGGGATGATTTTTAGTCCGATGGCACAATCGCATTGCGCTTGATGAACGAGGCGTAGTTGTCACGCTCTTTTTTCATGGACAAGAACAAGCCACTTAAAGTTTCAGTCTCTGCAATGAGCCCTTGGGATTCCAGTTTGCTAGCAAATGCAGCGGACTTGGTGATCAGCATCAATTCTTTGTGCATTTTTTCTACAATGGCGTTCGGTGTCGAACTGGGGGCAACAAGGCTAAAGGAGCTGTTGGTGTTGACCTCCGGATGTCCCGCCTCTGCCATGCTGGGCAAGCCGGGTATCAGGGCTGTTTTGTACTCGCTCACGATCGGGATGACTTTGCCAGATTTGATGAGTTGCAAAGAGGAGGCGACATCAGGCATCATGAATTGAATTTGACCGGCGAGCAAGTCTTGGTAGGCTGGTGCAACCCCTTTGTAGGGCACATGCAAAAATTTAGCGCCCGTCTTTTCTTCAAGCATCCGCACGCCAAGGTAGGTCGTACTGCCTGTGCCAGCCGAGCCAAAGGAGAGTTTGTTGGGCTCTCGTTTGCCAAGTTCGATCAAGTCTTGCAGGGTTTTAATTTTCGATTGTGGGTGGACCACAATGACCAAAGGCCCCAGGGCTCGAGCGATGGGGGTGAAGTCTTTTTCTGCATCGTAGGAGAGGTTCTTGTACAGTGCGCCATTGATGGTGAGTGAGGTGTTGGCGGAGACCAAAAAGGTGTAACCATCGGCAGGCGATTTCGCTGCAGCACTGGCGCCAATATTGCCGCTCGCGCCGGGTCGATTGTCCACAATGAATTGCTGCTTAAAGAGCTCACTCAAGGACTGCGCCAACATGCGTGCATACATATCGGTGCCGCCTCCTGCAGAGGAAGACACGATGAATTTAACGGGCTTGTCGGGCCAATTCTCTTGAGCCTGGGCACCCAAGGCAAACAAAAGATAAAAGACAAAAATGCGAAAGGCTTGAATGAGAATCTTGTTCATAAAGTGCTTTGATATAAAAAGTAACCGTTCGTTCCCAGGCTTGCATGGGGATCCATTTTTAAAAATGCTTCAAGTCTAGGCGTGAAAACATGCTTTTCGAAATTGGGCGCCACTGGTTCTGCACCCTTGGCGATGTTCCCCAAACCGTGTACAGCCGAGATCAAACTCGACGCACCCCTGGTGGGTGGCCTTGAGAGAGGCCCCAAGACCTTGTAAATGATTTCGAGTTGGGACAGGAAGGGTCGGGGGGCTGTTGGCGCCTTGCGTGAATTGCTGTCCTTGATTGCGGTGCCCATGGCTTTGAATGGATGGATTCTTTAAAATCCTGATGATGCCTGACATTGCACGTCCTGATCTAAGGGATCTTCCCTATGCGGTGGACGTCAAGGTCGATGGGATTTCATCGCTTTTGCACGCTGAGTTTTCGGGTGATCAGGGTAATAATTAGTTGTAAAAATCAACTATTTAGGCATAATATAAGCATGCAAACGCGTTTAACTCAACTGATTGGCATCGAGCACCCCATCATTCAAGCGGGAATGAGTTGGGCCTCTTCAAGTGCAGCCTTGCCCACAGCGGTGTCCCAAGCGGGCGGACTGGGCGTGCTGGCAGCCGGTCCTTTGTATGTGGATGATTTAGAGCGTGAGTTGTTGGCCATCAAAGCTGCGACGAAGTTGCCCTTTGGCTTGAACATCCCTTTGTACAGTCCCAAATCCAATTCGTTTTTATCCTTGGCGCTCAAGCACCAAGTGCCCTTGGTCATTGCCTCCCAGGGGGGACCCAAACAGCACATTCGGGCCTTCAAGGATCAGGGTATTTTGTGGTTCCATGTGGTCGCGTCCCTCGAGCATGCTTTAAAAGCGCAAGACGCTGGCGTGGATGCGGTCGTTGTCGTTGGGGCTGAAGCGGGAGGACACCCGCCGGGCAACGATGTCAGCACGCTGATCAATGTCAGGCATGTCTTAAAGCACCTGAGCATTCCAGTGATCGCGGGTGGTGGTGTTGCCGATGGTTGGGGCATTGCCTCTTTGATCGCGCTTGGCGCAGACGCGGTTCAATTGGGGACGCGGTTCTTGATGACCCAAGAGGCATGGGTCCACGCTCATTACAAAGAACAAGTCTTGAAGACCCAAGTCAATGAAACCTTGATGGTTGGGCGCAGCATGCAACCCGTTCGAATGATCGACAATGCATTTGCCCAGGCGGTGATAAAAGCAGAAAAAGAGGGTTTGCCGCAAGAGCACATTGAGCAGCTCTTTAAGGCGGGGACCCTCAAGCAAGCCGCACTTCTTGGCGACATGCAGTGGGGCAAAGTGGAGTTGGGGCAAAGTGCGGGACTCATTGATGATGTCTTGAGCGTGCACGACTTGATGGCTCAATTGGTGAGCGAGCTCAACACGGCAACGGCGAGATTGGTGAACATGGGTCGTCAAGACCAAGCGTTTAATGAAAAAACTGGAAATTTAAATGAATGTACTTCTGAGTGAAAAAAAAGACGGCGTTTTATTGCTGACCATGAACCGTGCGCAAAAGCACAACGCGTTGAACACCGATCTCACGCAACAGCTCTTGGATGCGATCACGGCGTGTGAGTTCGATCCCGATGTCCGCGCTGTGGTGTTGTGCGGACAAGCGCCATCATTTTGTGCGGGTGCAGACACCACTGAGTTTTCCTCTCTCACCCCACAAGATCCCCAAGCGGTCCAAGCACGCGCAGACTTGACGATGGCGCTTCACTTGTCGTTTTCTAGAATTTCTAAACCCGTGATTGCTGCTGTGACCGGCAACGCTTTGGGTGGCGGCGCTGGATTGGCCTTGGCCTGTGATATGGTGGTCATTGCAGAAAATGCGAAATTTGGCTATCCCGAACTCAAACACGGAATCGTTGCGGCTGTGGTCTTGGCCAATTTGGTTCGACAAATAGGCCCTAAGAAAGCCTTTGAGTTGGTTGCCAGTGCAACGCCCATCGATGGCTTTAAAGCCCATGCCTATGGCTTGGCCAATCAGGTGGTGCCTTCTGAGAGCGTCTTGCCTGCGGCCTTGGCTTTGGCACACAGTTTGGCCGCTTGGAGCCCCATCGCCATGGCCACCACCAAAAGAACCTTTTACCGCGCCATGGATCTGAGTCTGTCCCAGGCCCTTGAGGTGGGGAGAGATGCCAACATCATGATGCGTGGTTTTCAGATGGCCAAGACGCATGCGTGAACGCAGTTCAGGCGCACAAAGCTCAAAAAGGCGAAAGGGAGTCAACCATGAGGCCACTTGAGGGAATCAAAATATTGGACCTGTCCAGGGTTCTGGCCGGCCCCTTTGCGAGCATGATTTTGGCCGAACTCGGCGCCGAGGTCATCAAGGTCGAGCAACCCATTCAAGGCGATGAAACACGAGGCTATGAGCCCTTTGTCAAGGGTCCCGATGCCTCGGTCTCGGCTTATTTCATGGCCTTCAATCGAAGTAAAAAATCGATCACTGTGAATTTGCGCGAGCCAGAAGGTCAGGCGTTGATCAAACAGTTGTCCCAGAAAGTGGATGTGGTGCTGGAAAATTTCCCCGTCGGCACGCTCAAAAAATACGGGCTCGATTACCTGGCCATCAAAGAGGTGAATCCGAATCTGCTCTACATCTCTTGCACGGGTTTTGGCGAAACGGGCCCTTATGCACCGAGGAAAGGCTACGACACCGTGTTTCAAGCCATGGGCGGCATCATGAGCTTGACTGGAGAGCGTGGAGGCGGTCCCGTCAAGCCAGGTTTGCCCGTGGCGGACTTGACCTCCGGCTTGTGGTTGTGCATCGCTGTGCTCAGCACCCTCATAGGACGCTTGAAGACCCGTCAAGGCGCCCATGTGGACTTCTCAATGCTAGATGGGCAAGTGGGGCTCTTGTCCTTGGCCGCTGCACGGTATTTCACCTTGGCAGAGGTGCCAGAAAGAATGGGCACTGAGCACCCTGGACGCATCCCTTCATCGGCCTTCTTGTGTGCAGATGGCAAATGGGTGCAAATCACGGGCGCTGATCAGCATTGGGCACCGCTTTGTAATTTGTTGGGCTTGGAGTCCTGGGCGAGCGATCCCTCACTTGTTAAAAATTCCGACCGAATCAAGCGCCGAACCGAGGTCATGGACGGCTTGTCCAAAGCCATTGCCAGGCTTGATCGCGATGAGATGTGTCGTCGATGTGACGCGGTGGGTGTGCCGGCTGGTCCGATTTTGCAAGTCGATGAAATATTGGCCAATGAGCACGTTCAAGCCAGGGGGATGGTGGGTGAATTTGATCACCCGTTGATTGGTGCATTTCCCTATTTGAAAGTGCCCTTTCAATTCGAAGGCTTTGATGCCGTTCAGGCCACGCATCCGCCCATGCTTGGCGAGCACACAGACCAAGTGCTCAAGGATTGGCTGGGTTTGAGCCCACAAAGCATTGACGCATTGAAGAGCGCAAAAGTTATTTAGTCATTGAGCAAAACAAACACAATCATTCAAGGAGACCTTCATGAAAACATTGATCACAGTCCTGAGTCTTTTGGCGTCCCTCATGGGCGCCATGCACAGCGCGTGGGCGCAAGCGACGTATCCAAACAAGCCCGTGGTGTTGATCAACCCCTATGCCCCAGGGGGCCCAACGGACTTGATCAGCCGTGTCATGGCCAAGGGTTTGAGCGATCAACTGGGGCAAAACGTGCTTGTCGAGAACAAAGCGGGTGGGGGCGCCTCCATTGGAGCGAGCTTTGTGGCCAAAGCACCTGCGGATGGGTACACCTTGCTCATGGGCACATCGGCCGCGCATGTCGTGACACCCATGGCCACATCGGTGTCTTATGATGGATTGAAAAGCTTTGAATTCATTGGCATCATTTGCAATGTAGCCAATATTTTGACCGTGCATCCCAGCGTCAAAGTCGATAATTTAAAGGACTTTGTTGCCTTGGCCAAGTCCAAGCCTGGGCTGCTGAGTTACGGCTCAGCTGGAATGGGCAGCTCACCCCACATCGGGGCTGAGATGTTCAAGTACAAGGCCGGCATAGAGATGACCCACATTCCCTACAGGGGAGCAGGTCCGGCCATCACCGACATGATTGCCGGCGCAGTGCCCGTTGGTTTATTGAACATTTCTGTGGTCCAGCAATATGTAAAAAATGGGCAATTAAAAGCCTTGGCCTTTGCCAGTACCAAAAGGTCACCCACTTTGCCAGATGTGCCCACATTCGCTGAGGCTGGTTTGCCAGGTTTTGTCTCGGGCAGTTGGTACAGCCTGGCTGCACCTGCTGGCACGCCCACCGCCGTCATTGACAGGCTGGCGAAAGCCTTTGCTGCGGTTCAAAGCAGTCCAGAATTTCAAGCGGCCATGACGATGCAAAATGGCGAAATTTTTTATCTCAATCGCGCTGAGACCTCCAAGTTTTTACAAGACGATGCGCGGGCCATGCAAGACTTGATCAAGTCAACAGGCATGAAGCTGCTGGATTGATACAAAGGACATGGACATGAATTTTGAGACCATTGAACTGCACATCGAGGAGCACATTGCAACGCTCACCTTGAGTCGAGAGAAGAGCAAAAATGCTTTGAATTTACAGATGTGCTTGGAGCTCACCCAGGCCTGTCATTTGCTCAACGACAATGAACAAGTGCATGTGGTCAAAATCAATGCACTGGGCAATGTTTTTTGTGCGGGTGCTGATCTCAAAGAGCGCCCCCACATGAATGAACAAGAAATTGTTGCACGCAGAGTGGCCGGTTTTACAGCGTATGCAAGCATTGAGGCTTTGCAAATGCCTGTCATTTGTGTGGTTCAAGGGGCCGCTTTTGGTTCTGGTTGCGAAATTGCTGCTGCGAGTGATTGGATCATTGCCTCTCATGACGCCAAGTTCAAATACCCTGAGGTGGGCTGGGGGACGGTTGGGGCGACCCAACGATTGCCAAGAATCGTTGGGCGTCGCATGGCCAAAGAGTTGCTTTTTACGTCCAGAACCTTTGATGCAAAGGAAGCCCATGACTTGGGCTTGGTCAACCACTTATACGATGCGGATGATCTCGAGTCCCAAGCGAATGCACTTGCAAAGCACATCAGTCAATGCAATCCATTGACCGTGCGACTGACGAAAAAATGCATTGACCAAGGGCTTGAAACAACACGAGAAGGTGCCATGGCTGTGGAGCTCTTGGCCATTCAAGAGAATTTACAAAAAACCGATTGGAAGGCGGCCATTTCTAAATTCAGCGGTAACAGCAAACCATGAGTGCTCTTGTGCTTGAGCCCACGTGCTTAAAAGAGGTTCTGACTCAAACAGCCCTTCTTTACCCGACAAGCGAGTCTTATGTTGGGCCCGATGCCAGGCGAACTTGGCGCGAGACATTGGAGCGCAGCACGCGTGTGGCCAAAGCACTCCTGGCTTTGGGGGTGAACAAGGGGGACCATGTCGGTATTTTGCTTGGCAACTGTTCACAGTGGATCGAGATTTTTTTTGGGTGTGCATTGATCGGTGCGGTGACTGTGCCGATCAACACCCGATTTAAAAAAAATGAACTCGAGTACTGTTTAAAGCAATCGAATGTCAAAGTCTTGTTCTTTGTTGAACGTTTTTTAAACATCGACTTTGAAGCCATGCTCAAAGAGCTCGAGCCCGCTTTGGAAGAGGTGCTTCCCGGGCAGGTTTTGCCCAGCTTGCTGCACTGCATCAGTACGGCTGGCACAAGCGGTCTTGAGGGGGTGATGGGCCTTGATGACTTCATGGGTTTGGCAAATTCGCTCGCTCAGTCGGTGTTTGAAGCGAAAAGTGAGATGGTCACGCCCCATGATGTGCTCTTGATTCAATTCACCTCTGGCACGACCTCCTTTCCCAAAGGCGTGATGCTGACTCACAGCAATATGCTTTTGAATGCAAGAGCTGTTGCGAGCCGAATGAGGGTCAGCAGTGAGGACCGGTATTTCAGCATTCGCCCCTACTTCCATGTGGCTGGCAGCACCTTGTCGATTTTGGTGAGCTTGAACACGGGGTGTTGTTTGCTCACCTTGCCAAAATTTGATGTCAAAGAAAATTTAAAAGTGCTCTTTGAGGAAAAGTGCACACTCATATCGGGCAATGACACGATTTTTCTGTCCTTGATTGGGGATGAATCGTTTGATGTCAAGCGACTCTATTTGACCGGTGGTTGGGCCGCAGTCGATCCAGGCGTCATGCAAAAAATACACGATGAGATGGGGATCAAAACCATTTGCAATGCCTATGGGCAGTCCGAGGCCTCGCCCAATGTGTTGTTCTCAAGTTGCGATGAACCCTTTGAGCTTCGCAAATCTGGCTTTGCAACACCCTTGCCGGGTGTTCAGGTTCGATTGGCCGATCCGCTGACCGATGAAGCCGTCTGCATTCATGAAACAGGAGAAATTCAAGTCAAGGGTTGGAATGTGATGAAGGGTTACTACAACATGCCCAAAGAGACTGCAAAAGCGTTCACAAAGGACGGGTGGCTCAAAACGGGTGATTTGGGTGAGTACGATCAAGAGCAGCGTGTAAGAATGGTGGGCCGTTTAAAAGACATTTTTCGAGTGGGTGGCGAGAACGTGGCGCCATCGGATGTTGAGGAGGTTTTGCATGCTCACCCAGCTGTTCAACAAGCGCAGGTGGTGGGTGTGCCAGATCAGCGACTGGGGGAGGTCTGTGCAGCCTTTGTCATCTCCAATGGATCGCAAGCGGTGAGCGTTGAGGACTTGGTGATGTGGTGCAAGGTGAGGTGTGCAAACTTCAAAGTCCCCAAGTACTTGGCCTTCGTTGAATCCTTTGAGCACATTGGGATGACGGGCAGTTCTAAAGTTCAAAAGAACAAACTTCGAGAGCATGCCATTGAGCTGTGGCAGTTGTCGCCCAAGACAACAGTGAATTGAATTTTTTCAAACGCCAACCATGACTGCAAAAAACTTTAAAGACTTGTTGACCTATCGCATCAATGTGTTGGCGAACTTGTCGAGCAAAATCGCCTCGCATTTGAACCAAGTTGAATTCCAATTGGCTCCTCGTGAGTGGAGAATCATTGGCTTGCTCGGGCAGTTGGAGCAAGTCTCGCTGCAACGCTTGGCTGTCGAGGTGGATGTGGACAAGAGCCAAGCGAGCCGAATGGTGGCCTCTTTGATTGATCGTGGTTACCTCAGGCGCGTGATTGATGCAAAGGATGCACGAGGTATTTTGCTTTTTTTGACCCCCAAGGGCCAGTCCATCTACGAGCGTGCTTTCCCTAGTGCGGTTGAGCGAAATGAGGCCTTGTTCAAAGCCTTGAGTCAGCAAGAGCGTGTGATGTTTGAGCGCTGTCTTGACAAGTTAACGCTGCATGCAAAAGAGCAGCTTGAAAGCATGCGCGAGTCTGTGAGCTGACAGTAGCGCAGCTTGGCTCAAAAGAGAAGAGAAAAAATATTGGAGAAGCTTGAAGATGAGTACGTTTAATTTAAGCCACGAATCTCCCTTGGGGATTTATCAGCAGTTTTGTGAAGAAGGTAAATTGGCTTATCAAGTCACGCCTTCGGGTCAAGCTGTTTTTTTTCCTCGCATTGTGGCGCCTAAAACGGGTGAAACCTTGAGTTGGCAAATCTCTAAGGGCTTGGGACAGGTCTATTCGACCACGGTGATTTATCCCAAAGGTCAAGCGCCCTATAACCTTGCATTGATTGATTTGGACGAGGGTTTTCGAATGATGAGCCGAGTTGAGGGCTTGCCAGCAGAGCAGGTGAGCATAGGTTTGCGTGTGAAGTTAAAAATGACCAAGGACAAGGAAGGCCGTGCCTTGCCTGTTTTCTTTCAAGGAGAAGCCCAATGAGGGGATTAAAACGTGCAAGTGTGGCCATTGTCGGTGCAGCAGAGTCTGATCTGGGGCTGTGTGCGCCTGGCACCAGTCCCATTGATTTGATGGTGCAAGCCACGCTGAGGGCTTTGGATGACAGTGGGCTAAAACTCTCCGACATTGATGCCGTCTTTTCTGCATCGACGCAAACGCGCTACCCCACTTTGGCCTTGAAGGAGTATTTGGGCATTGAGCCGAGCTACCATGACAATTCACACATTGGAGGAGCCTCTTTCATGACGCACGTGGCCCATGCCATGATGGCACTGGAGTTGGGCTTGTGCAAAGTGGCCTTGATCACGTACGGCAGCACGCAGCGCTCGGTCAGTCGAGCGGCCGCCTCGCCTAGGGAGTACAACCCCTATGAGACACCCTACAGTCCCTTTTTGCCTGCTGCGGCTTATGCCATGGCTGCGGCAAGGCACATGCATCAGTACGGGACAAAGCGCGAGCATTTGGCGCAAGTGGCTGTCTCGGCAAGAGAGTGGGCGCTTAAAAATTCTGTGGCGTGGGAGAAGTTGCCATTGACCCTTGAGGAGGCCTTGAATTCAAAAATGGTGAGTTATCCCCTCACCGTGAGAGACTGCTGTTTGGTCTCCGATGGTGGAGGAGCCATCATTTTGACATTGAGCGACAGAGCACGAGACTTGAGAAAGAAGCCTGCGTATGTGTTGGGCGTTGGTGAGGCCTTGTCCCATTTGAACATCTCCAACATGCCGGACTTGACGGTCACGGCCGCCAGTCGCTCTGGTCCGCTCGCCTTTGAGATGGCCCAGCTAGGAGTGAAGGATGTGGATGTGGCGCTTCTTTACGATGCATTCAGCATCAACACCATTTTGTTTCTTGAGGACTTGGGCTTTTGTCCCAAAGGGGAGGGCGGGCGTTTTGTGGAGGGCGGCCGCATCTCACCAGGCGGCGCTTGTCCGGTCAACACCAATGGTGGGGGCTTGTCGTACTGTCATCCAGGGATGTATGGTTTGATGCTTTTGATTGAAGCAACGCGGCAAATCCGTGGCGAGTGTGGTGAGCGACAAGTGGGCAATTGTGAGGTGGCGCTTGCACACGGCAATGGTGGCGTGCTCTCTAGCCAAGCCACCATTGTCTTGGGTGCACAGGCTTGATGGGCAAGACCTCAAGGTGCAGCGACTGGGTATTTACCTTTTGACCTGTAAGTCAACCGCTCGCTGTCTGAGTGAAATGTCTGAACGCAAAACGGCTTTGGCAATTTTATTGGTCGCTGTGTAGGGCAATGCCTCGAGGAAGATGACAAAGCGGGGCACCTTCATGGCCGAGAGTTTTTGTGCACACCAATCGGCCACGTCTTGGTGACGCATCTGTGCGTCTTTCTTCAACACCACCGCCACCAAAATTTCATCCTCCCCCAGCTCGGCCGGGACTGCAATGGTGGCGACCTCTGCAACACTGGGGTGTTCCGAAATAACGCGGTCGAGTTCTGCACCAGCAATGTTCTCCCCGCGGCGACGGATGATGTCTTTTTTTCTTGAGATGAAGGTGTAGTAGCCATCTTCGTCACAAGTGACCAAGTCACCTGTCAAAAACCAGCCCTCCCTGAAGGCTTGCTGAGTTTGTTCGGGATCTCTAAAGTAGCCTTGGGTCACGATAGGGGTTTTAACGAGCAACTCTCCCACAACGCCTTTTGGGACTTCTTTGCCTTGTTCGTCCACGACCTTGCACTTGGCCCAGGGTTGTGTGGGATCGGGGTGTTTGCCTTCTGGCCCCATGCTGCCTGGCTTTTGCAGTCCACCATAAGGGCTGCATGTGACACCTGGGATTTCGGTCATGCCGTAGCCGCTGACAAAATAGGGCACTTTGAACTCGTCTTTAAAAGCGGCTTGTGCGCTTTGACGCACACCGTATGCACATCTCAATTGATGATCGGCTCGAAATTCACTTCTGTCGCGTGCTTTAAGAATGTTAGAGGCGGCCTCAATCACATTGACCACGGTGGCTTTGAGTTCTGCGGCTTGTATCCAAAATTCAGAAGCAGAAAACTTTGGCTGAACGATCATGGTGCAGCCGCTTGCGATGACGCCGGAGACGGAGTAGAACAAAGCGTTCATGTGAAACATGGGCAAAACAATCATCACGCGGTCGCTGGGTTGAAGATAGACGCGCTCGACAAAAGCTTCTCCTGCTAAAAGAAAGCTGCGTTGACTGTGCATGACCCCTTTTGGAAATCCCGTGGTCCCAGATGTGTAAATGATGATGCAGGTCTCATCGGCCAAGGCTTGGGGTGCTTTTCCTGAGTTGGGTGTGAAGGTGTTCAACAAATCTGTGAATTTGGGGATCTCTGGGTGAACTTGCTTGTTTGTTTGCATCAAAGAGAGCAACCAAGGGTTCAAGTTCTTTTCCTGCAGCGCCAACAAGGCATTGTCGACCCCATGTTCATCCACGGCCAAGCCACAAAGGTCCGCGTGTTGGATCACATAGCTGGCCTCGCCAACTGAGAAGTCGGGATTGATCGGGACCATGATGGCGGCTATTTTGGACAGAGCGAAAAGGATGACGATGTGAGCGTATTGATTCTTGGCCATCACGCCAAAGCGATCTCCCTTTTTGACGCCTTTGCTTTCAAAAAGCAAGGCCGCTTTGTTGACGTCGTCGTGAAACGCTTGCCAGGTGAAAGTGTGTCCTGCATGCATGCAAAACAATTTTTTGGGGTCTTTTTCAAGTCGGCTTTCCAAAGCGCCAAAGAGCGTGAAATCGTGCTTTTTGTAGAGTCTTAAAACTTCCAATGAGGGTGTGAGTGTTGGCGTGAGAGTGGGTGACATGGTTGAGCTTTGAGTATGAGTTGCGAGCAATTTGCAGTGGTTTTGATTTTAGTCCTGTTCGATGATCGAAAGCGCAAGGTCCAATCGATCTTGTGCGCGCAAGTCGTATCAACTCAAATGCTGGTAAGGGTATTTCCCGACTTTATTGAGCATGGATCAGAGGGGGGAGGTCTTACAATGAAAAATCATACCACTCGCAGACCCAATCAAAGTGAGACCTCCAGCCCTTTTAGCTTTTTGTGAATCGTTGCAGGAGACTGAATTAAGTCAAATGATTCAGAACAACTCCGACTTGATTGCGTTTTTTCAAAGCATTCATATTTTGGCCCTTTCAGCCGTGTTCATGGCCATGCTTGTTTTCAACATTCGCTTGATCACAGGCAGGCTCAGTGATGAGGCGTTTTTAAGTGGCTTTAAGTACAACGCTGTCATCGGCTTGCCTGTGTTGTTGATCACAGGTGTTTTTTTGATCATCGCGGAGCCTGCAAGGTCCCTGGCCAATGATGCATTTCAGTTGAAGATGGTTTTGTTGGCCATCGTTTTGCTTCTTTATCGATACCTTGGTCGCTTTGCAATGCCTACAGTGAATTTTTCGCACAAACATGTAGAAGTGACTCTGAGTAAAAAATTTTTGGCCCTGTTATCCATTTTGATTTGGATAGGTATTGTTTTTGCGGGTCGATGGATCGCTTATCTTTGAGTGAACACTATGAACGAATTGAGTGACTTGTTTAAATTTCTCAATGACTCCAATCTGGGTGTCGCGATCCGTGAGAATGACTATTTGTTTCCAAGCATTGAATCCTTGCATGTGCTGTCGGATGCGGTTGTCTTTGGCTCCATTGCCATGGTTGATTTGCATTTGTTGGGCTTGACCTTCAAGCGCAGTAATTTCGCCAAGGTCTCGACCGAGTTGTTGCCTTTTACCTGGTTTGCATTTGTCTTTGCGTTGATCAGTGGTGCATTGCTGTTTGTCTCAAGCGCAGTGAATTATTCGGCGAACATCTACTTTCAAATCAAAATTGCTTTGTTGCTCTTGGCTGGCGTGAACATGCTGGTTTTTCAGCGCTTGATCAGTCAAGATCAACACCGCTGGGCCCAGCAGTCTCAAATCCCACGTTCTGCAAGGCTGGCTGGGTTGATCTCGCTCACCCTTTGGTTGGGCGTGATTTTGTGTGGTCGCTGGATTGGTTTTACCATTGAGCCAGTGTTGGTCAATTGAACGAAAGGATCGTTGAATGAAACGTGTTTATCATGCGCTCAGTGCTGTTTGTCTCGGTGCATTTGTTTTGGGTGCATCCTTGCAAAGCCATGCACAAGTTGGTAGCAAGCCTGGTTTTAACGTCACGCCCTCTGCACGGGATTGGCAAGACTTGGCAAAACTGCCTGATTGGAGTGGGACTTGGAATCCAAAAATCACGGATCAAGATCAACAAATCAAAACCAATATGCCACCTTGGAAGCCAGAGGTGGCCGAGATCATCAAGTTTCAATTGGCCGAGGAGAAGGCGGGTCGGCCCACGCCTCTTTTTGTGAACTGTTTGCCAGAGGGCATGCCCGCATGGATGCTGATTTCTCACAATTCAATGGAGGTTCTTTTTACCCCAGGCCGGGTCACCATGCTTGGGGAGTCGGATGGCAATCGATTGCGTCGAATTTATACCGACGGTAGAAAGCACCCAGAGGATCCAGATCCCACATTTCATGGTCACTCGATTGGTCACTGGGAGGGAGACACCTTGGTGGTCGATACGGTGGCCATTTTGCCCCAGGCCATCTTTGCCATCAGCGAGGCGGCTGGGGTGCCACACAATGGTGACATCCGTATCACCGAGAGGATTCGTTTGGTGGGCAAAGATGAGTTGCACGATGAGCTCTTGATCACTGCGCCCCATTTGTTGACCAAACCCTGGAAGACCAATCGCATTTCATTCAGGCAACGTGCTCAAAAATTTGATATCGTTGAAGGTGTCTGTTTGGAGGGCACTTTCAGGCCTGCAAAGGACGCCAAAGGATATGATATTTACGAACCCATCCCCATGGATATTGGCGGCAATAGAATTCCACCGCAATGATGATTAAAGGACCTATGATGAAAAAACCAATGAAACACCTGTTGCTGTCATTGAGCATGTTTTTAGGCATGTCTCACTTGCAAGTGGCTCAGGCCCACCACTCAACCACCATGTTCGATCACGCTCAAAGTGTCACCATCACCGGTGTGATCAAGGAGGTCCAATGGACCAATCCCCATGTGGCCATTTTTATATCGGGTGCCATCAAGGACGAGGAGCCCACGGTTTGGTTGATGGAGATGACCAGTCCCGGTAATTTGACGAGGGTGAGCAACTGGACGCGAAATTCAGCAAAGGTGGGTGACAAAGTTGTGGTCGCTTTCAGTCCTCTTCGAAATGGCAAAAAGGGTGGGGCCTTGAAGAAAATGACGCTTGAGAGTGGCCGCATGCTCACCACCGATATTCGCGCACAAGAATCTGCCAATTTGGACGAGGTTCAAAGCGGCAAGTAAATTGCGCTTGGGGCTGTGTATGTTCGGTTGTGTGAGCAGGCCATACAAGAGAAGGCGCTTTATCAGCGCCTTCTTTCAATCGATGTACACGGTCTCCAAGTGCGCGAAGTTCAGCACACGGTCAATGAGCTGAGTTGTTTTTTCATGGCTCAATCTTGTGTGCAGTTCCGCAGTTAATTTTCTCAAGTGATCCTTCAATTCATACGGTCTTGAAGCGCTGCCTTTGGGTGCTTGAACAAAATGACTGGATGTGGTTTTGTCGCTCCAAGTCACAGTGAGCTTTGCACTCACCGATTCTTGAGAGCTGGTGGCTTCAACTTGCTCGTCCAAATGACAATGAATTTTTTCGCACAAGGCCCTCACACCTGCGTCTTGGATGAAGCGCTCAAAGTCATCCATGTTGATCGATTGCTCGGTATTTTTTCTTAAGTAAAGTGCAAGTGCCACGCAAAAGGGCGCAGACATCTGGGCCGCTTGAACATCCTTTGGCTTGCTTGACGTTAAGCGCCCAAAGATGACCTTGGGGACGCCCAGATCGATGCGTTCAATTTTTTGTGGGTCAAAATCCTTTGTCTCCACAAAAGTCGAGGCCGCTTCAATGGCCGAGAGCACCCGCGCTGAGCTCGCATGCGGTTTGATGGCCACACCCGCTGTCTCATAATGCTGTCCCAAGCCATTGAGCAGCTGCCCCAAGTCCAAGTTGTCTGAGTAGGCTTTGAAGAAGCCATCCTCGCCCTCGAGAATGTCCACTGGCCCATCAAAGCCAGCCTCCACCAAGAGCGCGGCCTTCACGCCCGAGCTTGCGGCTTGTGCGGCATGCAGTCTTTTAACGGTTGAGCCAGAATGAAAAAATTGGGTCAATCCACCACAAAATGAGGCGGCCACGCCCAGCGTTTGGGCCACTTTTTCGGCGCAATCAGGGCCCTTAAAGATCAGTTTTGCCGCGGTCACTGCAGCGCCCAAAACACCACAGGTGGACGTGCTTTGAAAGCCTCGCTTAAAGTGACCGGGTTGAATGGCAAGTCCCAAACGAATCATGCTCTCATACCCGGCCAAGATGGCGTCCAGTGTTTCAAGGCCTGTGCTTTGACGTGCTTGGGCCACGGCCAAAGCGCTGGAGATGACCACACACCCTGGGTGCAGCATCGCGCCGACGTGAACATCATCCGCGTCCACGCTGCCTGAGTAGATGGTGTTTAAAAAGGTGCAACTGACAGCATCGAGTTCAAGCTCACCAAAGAGGACTCGACTGATGCCAGCGTGGCTGGTCTTGGCAGTGAAGTCTTCACTCCAGCGACTCCAGGGCATGCGTTGACCAATGGAGGCAACACGAAAATAGTCAAGCAAGCACGCAATCAATTGATCTTGAATCGCTTTTGGGGCAAGCGAATATTTCGCACTTGCGACAAATTCAGACAGTTCTAGTGTGGGTGCTTTCATGATTTCAATCTCAGCTTCATCAAGGCACTCGTGTTGGGTAGGCGCGCAACATCCTGGGTCGATTCGATCCAGTCCAGGCATGCCGCAGCCCCCACCTTTTCTTGCGACAGGCTGATGAATCGGCTGGAGATGTCCGCAAGTTTCATGGGGTTGGCTGGGCAACCCAGTGGATGCTCAATGAAGTGTTCCAGCGTTGTGCCATCAAGCAAGCGACAGCGCACTCTTGCTGCCACAGATGCTTGGGAAGTTTTTTCCTCAACCTCAGGGTCCACGTAGCAAGAGACCTTTGAAGACAGTTTCATCACTTGAGGGTTTTCAAATGCCAAAGCGAAGTCATCAATGGACAGAGAAATGGGAGCTGCTCTGGTGAGGCTCAAGTAAAAAGCCATGGCCACTGCAAACGGCGTGCTCAATTGGGCTTGCTGGTGATCAACGGGCTGAATGGACGTGAGCTTACCCACCATGGCTGGATGCACGCCGATTTCTATCGACTCAATCTGCTCAATGGGCAAGGGCTGTTGCGAGGCGATGCTCAAAGCGCACTCAATGGCACTTTGCATTCGGACACTGCCTGCATGAGGTTTGAGGGATATTTTTTCTATTTCAAAATACGACCCCAAGCGATGGGTCACCGTGGCTTCATCAAAGCGGTTAGAAAACGCTTTTCCAAATCCTTGAACACCCTCAATGGCATCAAAGGGACCACTGAGGCCTTGGTGAGCCAGCAGGGCAGCCTCGACGCCATTCATGGCGGCTTTGCCAGCGTGAAAGCGTTTGATGTCTGAGCCCGATACAAAAAACTGAGAAATCCCGCATGCAAACGTGGCTGCAATTCCAAGTGCATTGCGGTGCCCTTGAACGTCCAGTTTGAGCAATTTGGCACAAGCTGCAGCGGCCCCAAATGCACCGCATGTGGGTGTGCCTTGAAAGCCCCTCAAAGAATGCTCGGGTTGGATGGACATGCCAATGCGAATGGCTGTTTCATAGCCAACCAGGCAGGCCTCTAAGAGCTCTTTGCCAGTGGCTTGGGTCACTTGAGCCATGGCAAGGGCTGCGGGCCACACACAAACGCCTGGATGGATGATGGCCGCCACATGCGAGTCATCCCAGTCCAAGCTGCCACACGCCGTGCCGTTGATGAAGGCCGCTTTTGCAACATCGACTTGCAGATCGTGCAGCATGACTTGTGCATTTCGATCCGATTGGTGGTGCCGATAAAGAGACAAAATATCTTGGGTCCATTTGCGATCAATGCCGCCAACACTTGCTCGAAAAATGTCGATCATCAAGACATGCAAAATGTCCTTGACGTGAGCAGGCACTGCATTCCATTGCAGATCATGGCCAAACTGTGCCAGAGCTTGGGTGGCCCCCCCTTGAGGCAAACCCTGAAATGGATCATTGATTTTTGATGTTTGCATTTTTAATGACTTTTTCCCATTTGGAGTAATCGGCTCTTAAGTATTGAGTGAGTTGACTGGGTGTGCCGCCCATCAATTCAATGGACTCTTCAGCAAAGCGTTTTTTGCTGTCTTTGTTGCTCAATATTTTATTCATCTCGGCGTTGAGTCTTGCAACAACAGAGCCACTCATGGCCGGTGGCCCATACAAGCCCCACCACTGATTGGATTCAAATCCTTTGAGGCCACTTTCTGAAAGGGTGGGCACATCTGGCGTGATTTCAAGGCGATTGAGGCTGGTGACACCAATCATTTTGAGCTTGCCGGCTTTGACCATCCCGTTGACACTTGCATAGGCGGCAAACAAGGCGGTGACTTGCCCTCCAATCGTGTCTGCTACAGCGGGCGCTGCGCCTTTGTAGGGAACATGAAGCAGTGTCACCCCAGCGTATTGGTTAAAGAGCTCTCCAGTGAGGTGACTCAAGGTGCCCGATCCATTGGAGGCAAAACTGAATTGAGAGGGCTTTGATTTGGCTTGAGCAATCAAGTCGCCGATGGTGTTGATGGACTCTTTGGGGTTGACGACCAAGACATTGGGTGATGAGCCTATCAAGACAATCGGGGTAAAGTCAGTGAAGGGGTTGTAGAGCGACTTCTCTGCCAAAAGGGGATTGATCGACATGGCACTGCTGGAGGTCAACAGCAAGGTGTATCCATCCGGTTCAGCTTTTGCTACAAAGAGGCTGCCAATGCCGCCGCCCGCGCCTGCTTTGTTTTCAACGACAAAGGGTGTTCCAAAGGCGTCGGATAATTTTTGAGTGACCAATCTGAGCACCACATCGGCCGCTCCTCCGGCTGGAAAAGGGGTGATGACGTGAACGGGATGATCGGGGTAGGCCGCGGCAAAACTGAATGCACTTGAAAGTGTCAATAGCACCCCAAGGGTGAATTGTTTATAGGGTGTGAATGGATCGGTCATGGGGCTTTGTTCAGGGTCGGAGGTTGAGGGGCCAAGTGTTGGTAAATTTTATCTGCGGTCTTTGTCCGAATACCTCATTTGGAGATATATTTCAAGCACCATTGTAAAAATGAATACTTACACCAAAGTGGTGGCAGTGAGTCAAGTGGCCTAGGGAAAATCATAGCAAAGGAAAGCAAGGCTTATGAGCAAGAGATGGCGCGTGAGGCCCGAGGGGTCGAATTGGGGAGACTTTGGCGAAGATGATCAATTTGGGCGGATGAATCTCATCACCCCCCAAAGAAGGCTTCAAGCCATGCAGGAAGTGCGCACTGGAGAGGTTTTCTGTCTCAGCTTGCCGCTGGACAAGCCGGGCGGTCAAGTGCTCAATGGGCACCGGTGTGCACCGGTCTTCAAGCCCGTGACCAACGCACAAGGGCACAAGATCTTTAATTTTGCTTTGAATGAGTTGGATCAAAGGCTCACCGATGTCTCAAGCGATGAAGCGGTGCTCTTGTACAGCCAGTACTCCACGCAGTGGGACAGTTTTTCGCACAAAGGGTCGTGGTTCGATGTGGACGGCCATGGCCAGCCGAAAAAAGTTTTTTATAACGGTTGGGACATCGTTGACGCGCAAGGTCAAGGCCTTCAAGGCGAACTCGGTGCCAAGGCCTTGTCCATTGCCAACATGGCACAAAAGGGCGTTCAGGGCCGTGGCGTGATGATCGATCTTTTTCGCCATTTTGGCCAACAAAGGGTGCATGTGAACTTGTCGATGCTTTTGTCCATCATGGACAAAGAGGGCATAGAGGTTCAAGAGGGGGACATGGTGTGCTTTCACACAGGCCTGGATGACTTGATCATGCAAAGCCCGGTCAGTGGCCCCAATGAAACCATCAAAACGGCTTGCGCCGTCTTGGACGGTGAGGATGAGGGCATTCTCAATTGGATCACGCAAACGGGTTTGAGTGCCATTGCTTCTGACAATTTGGCGATCGAGGCCTCTTCCACTTTAGGGGTTCGACACAATTTGGGCGAGCGAGGTGCGGTTTTGCCGCTTCATGAGCACTGCTTGTTCAAACTTGGCGTGCACTTGGGTGAGCTTTGGTATTTGAGCGAGCTCTCGAGTTGGCTGCATCAAAACCAACGCCACCGGTTTTTGTTGACCGCGCCGCCCTTGAGGTTGCCTGGTGCGGCGGGCTCGCCGGTCACGCCCATTGCAACAGTGTAGTCTCCAAGGTCTTCGTGTTCTTAGTGGGATTGGGCAAGAAGGAAGTCAAGGACTTGAGCGGTGCATGCTTGAACATGGGTCAGATGAATCATGTGGTACTCAGAGGGGATGTGTTCAATGCGAATGTTTTTGATGTGCGCTTGAATCAAGGCTTCTTGATCTGCATCGGTGATTTGACCGTTGCTTGGCATGATGGCCAAGGTTGGGCAGTGGATGAGGGGCAAGAAATCCTTGGCGTTGGCACTGTTGACGAGTTCAGAGTAACGCACCAGCACCTCGGGTTGACCTTTTGCAAACTCGTCGACATACCAGTCAATCAACTTGGGATCCGTCTCAGGTGCAAAGCGAGTCATGACGCTCGTCTCGCGGACCCAGTTTTTGATGCCCATTTTTTTCATGGCATCCAGCCTCGAGCCGTGTCCCATGGCGTAACGCGATTTCATGGCGTCACTGATGTAGACAGGGGTGGCCACCAAGATCAACGCTTTGACAAGCCTTGGGTGCAGGCTGGCCAGTGCCATGCCCAAAATCCCGCCCATGGACTCGCCGCAGTAATAAACAGGCGCTGAGCCAAGGTGATGGATCAATTGAACCAAGTCATTGACACAGTCCTGGATCGAGATGTCTTTGGCAGGGTCTTCAATGCGAGACGACTGGCCCACGCCGCGCATGTCGGCGCGAACAATTTTGAAATGTCTGCTGAGCTCTGGGATCCATCTGTACCAAAATTCGCCACTGCGTCCATTGCCGTGCTGCAAAAGGAGGGTGGGTCGGTCTTGCCAAGGATCGGTGAAATCATCCTCGCGGTAAAAAATTTCTATGTGTTTGGCAACTTGAAGTCTGGGCATGGGGTCAATCCAATGTGATTTTAATTTTTTGGCTCAGCTCCAACCACTGTTTTTTGTCGCGGTTAAAAAAGTCAGCAAATTCTTTTGGCGAGCTGCCAATGGGCGTTGCGCCATCTTTGCTCAAGCGGCTCAAGACCTCAGTGTCTTTCAAGGCTTTGGTGATTTCTAGAGAAAGCTTGCTCACAATCGCTGCAGGCGTTTTTTGCGGCACAAAGACGCCGTACCAGCCATCGACTTGGTATTTGGGGTAGCCCAGTTCCTTGATGGTCGGCACATCGGGCAAGACCTTGGAGCGGTGTTCACTGGTCACGGCCAAGACTTTTAATTTCTGTGCTCGAATCAAGGCGCCGCCGGCCAAGAGATTGTTGAGCATGGCTTGAACTTGTCCGCTGATCAAATCGTTGTTGGCCGGTGCCGCGCCTTTGTAGGGCACGTGGATGAGTTCAATGCCCGTGATGTCTTCAAGCAACTCCATCCCCAAGTGCGGGCCACTGCCCGTGCCAGAGGAGGCGTAGCTTACCTTTGCGGGGTTTTGCTTGGCGTATTCAATGAATTCTTTGAAGGTGTGGATGGGCAAATTTTGAGGAACGGTGAAAAGATAGGGGTAAAGGGCCACGAGGCTCACTGGGGCAAAATCTTGATCGGTGTTGTAGGGCAGGCTTTTATAGATCGCAGGTGCAATGGCGTGCGAGGCAATGGTCAATAAAAGGGTCAAACCGTCAGGGCTTGAATGGGCCACATAATCAGCGCCGATCACACCATTGGCGCCAGATTTGTTCTCCACGATCACCGCTTTACCGAGTTGTTGGCTTAATTTGTTCGCCAGAGCTCTGGCAACAGCGTCTGTTCCTCCTGCTGCGGGGAAGGGCACAATCATCTTGATGGGTTTGCTGGGCCAATCCAAGGCGTCTTGGGCGTGGCTTGTGCTTGTGAGACATGCAAAGTGGATGCAGCTCAGTGCAAGGCCAAAGAATGTAAGGCGATTGACAATGTTCAGGATGGGCGGCACAACAGATTCCTAGCGGGTGGGGTCAAGGCGCTTGGTTCAAAAGAAGTGGCACGCCAAAGGTTTAAAAAAAAGAGAGGGGATGCAACTCAAGGTTTGCGCAAGGGGGTTGCACGGAGCTCTTTGCTCAACTCCTGGTGCCACCATTTGGCTTGTCCTGTTGTGCCGTGGCCGGATGTTTGGTCGCTCGATGCGATCAAGTGTAAGCGCGCATTGTTGAGTTGTTGAAGCGCTGACTCGATGCGGGCGAGCTCGGGCGGATTTCTCTCATCGTCCTCGGCATTGATGATCAGCACACGGGCCTTGATGTTTTTCAAGAAAGGCTCAGGATCGTAATCGGCAGAAGACTCCCATTGGTACAAATTGTCATTGGCATCGGCGGGCGCAGTGTCGTTCAGTTTGGCGTTGACAAACGCGTCTGCTTTTTCTCGAGTGGCACCAATTCTTTGCAAGGCTTTCGTGCCACCACTCGTGGCGATTGAGAAAAAAGCGGATGCAAACTTTAAGCTTTTGGGCTGCTCCGTGTAGTTGCCGTTGTTCCAAGTCGGGTCGTTTTTGATCGAGTCAATGATGAGCCTTCTCGTCATCCAATTTCGGCCTGACATGGCACTTGGCGTTGAGGCCAAGGGGACCAAGAGGTCCATGAAATCGGGGTACTTGATGCCCCACAGCCAAGTTTGCATGCCGCCCATGGAGTTGCCAGCCACAAGTCTCAAATGCTCAATGCCCAAGCCCTCTGTGACGAGCCTGTACTGCGCAAGCACCATGTCATCGTAGTTGTATTTGGGAAATTGTCGTTTGAGCCCATCTGAGGGTTTGCTGCTTTTTCCAACCCCAATGCTGTCAGGCAAGACAATGAAATATTTGCTCGCATCGAGTGCTTGTCCAGGGCCAAAAAGTTCCCCTGCAAATTGATTGTTCAAGAGGGATTTGGCGCTGCCTGCTGTGCCGTGCAGCATCAAGACAGGCAAACCGCTAGGGTCTCCCACGGTCACGAAACCAAGGGTCAACTCTTTGAACACCTCACCGGTGTGAAATTTAAAGTTTTTGGCAACCCAAGTCCGCTCAATGGCTTGGGGGTGGTTTTGTGCTTTCGCACCCAGCACATTCATCATGAGCAACACGCAAAAAATAAACCGAAACATGGGTCTTTGGGCTTTTGAGGGCCAAAAAGGTCAACAGAGCTGCTCAGTATATTTTATTTGCAAGCTTTGTGCTAGCGCTTGTGTTCTGTGCCGATGCGCTCAAGGCCTTAGATTGGGCTGTGCAAGGCTTGAGTCTTTGCGATTGGGTTTGATGACGGTTTGTGCAGTGAACTGTTGCATCAAGGGGCAGGGGTCATCGCTAAAGCATTGGTGCTCATTGATGCACGCGTCAAAGCCGTCTTTGGGCTGCACGTGGACTTGCGCATTGGGGCAATAGGGAAGGGTTTGTTTTTTTTGCATCTTGAACTTTCAAAGCGGTCTTGCCGGTTCAATTTACTGTGAACAAGCTTTGCGGTCTTTGATAAATATCAAGCAATCAAAACAAACGATCAAGGCCTAGCCCAAGCGCAAGTGTTTTTTTAAGACTGAGAGCGTCTCAACTGCCGGGCGCCCAAGAGTCCTTCAAGCCCGTGATGCGATTAAAGACGGGTGACGTGCTCGTGTGGTCGATGCGGTCACTCACAAAGTAGCCGTGACGCTCAAACTGAAAGTGCTGGTTGCCAGGCGCAGCACTCAAACTGGGCTCCACTTTGGCTTGAACAGTTCTGAGGCTTTCTGGGTTGATGGCAAGGAGGAAGTCTTTGCCGCCCGCATCGGGTTGGGGGTCGGTAAAGAGTCGGTCATAGATGCGCACTTCAGCACTCAGGGCGTCGATTTGACTTACCCACGTGATCACCCCTTTGACCTTGACGGCATTGGCGCCAGGTGTGCCGCTTTTGGTGTCTGCAATGATTTTTGCCAAGACTTCAGTCACCTCGCCTTGTTCGTTGGTGACACACCCTTCGCATTCAATCACGTAGCCGTATTTGAGTCGCACTTTGTTGCCGGGGAAAAGCCTAAAAAAGCCCTTTGGGGGTGTTTGGGCAAAATCGGATTTTTCGATCCACAGGTGGGGGGAGAACAAAAAGTCCCGCTGGCCCCATTCAGGGTGACTTGGATGCATGGGGGCAGAGACAGGGATGCTGCTCACGCCTTGCATCACCTCTTGCCAGTTGGTCAACGTCAGTTGAAGAGGTTCCAAGACGGCCATGGCTCTGGGCGCTTTGTCCTCCAAGTCTTCTCGCAGGCAGCCCTCAAGGGTGCTGTAATCAATCCAACTGTCGCTTTTTGTCACCCCAATGCGTTCGACAAAGGCGCGGATGCTCTCGGGCGTGAAGCCTCGTCTTCGAAGTCCTACAAGGGTGGGCATCCTCGGGTCATCCCAGCCGCTCACATGGCCCTCGTTCACAAGTTGAGCCAATTTTCTTTTGCTGGTGATCACGTAGCTCAAGTTCAAACGTGCGAATTCATACTGCTTAGGGGCTGGGGCGCTCAATAGACCAAGGCCAATCAGTTTGTCCAATAGCCAATCGTAAAAGGGGCGTTGATCTTCAAACTCTAGGGTACAAAAGCTGTGTGTGATCTGTTCAAGTGCATCCTCTATCGGGTGCGCAAAGGTGTACATTGGATAGATGCACCAACGCTCTGCGGTTCGGTGATGGTGTGCGCGACGAATGCGGTAAATGGCCGGGTCACGCATGTTCAAATTGGGAGACGCCATGTCAATTTTTGCTCGGAGCACGGCCGCTCCATCTGCCAACTCTCCATTTTTCATGGCGTCAAAGCGAGCCAAGTTCTCTTGGGGGCTTCGATCGCGAAAGGGGCTGTTGGTCCCAGGTGTAGAGAAGTCCCCACGGGTTGACCTCATTTCATCAGCACTTTGCTCATCAACATAGGCATGCCCTGACTCAATCAAGGCGACTGCGGCTTCGTGCATGAATTCGAAATAAGCGCTCGCCTCATACAGATGGGAGACCTTTTGGCCCTTGATCTCTTTGTCCCAATCAAAGCCAAGCCACTTGACCGCATCCAAAATGGAGTTGACATATTCGGTGTCTTCTTTCTCTGGGTTGGTGTCATCAAAGCGCATGTGACACACCCCATCGTAATCTTGCGCCAGGCCAAAATTGATGCAAATGCTTTTTGCATGACCGATGTGCAAGTAGCCGTTGGGCTCAGGTGGAAAACGAGTTCGAATCGCTGCCGTGTCCAAGGGGCCTTGATCTTGGTGTGATTTAGGGCCTGGAGAGCCAACCCACTTGCGTGTGCTGTACTCGCCTTTGGCCAAATCTTGCTCAATGATTTGGCGTAAAAAGTTGCTGGGCTTTTCTTGCGTCAAGGCGGGCGCAGCAGGATGCGCGGGCGTGGGTGCTTGGTTTGGAGATGGATCTTTGGCGCTCATGTCTGCGATTTTAGGCGTGTCTTGGTGCATTAGTGCGTTCAAGAGGGCGTAAAACTATATTTTTTTGTATTCGTGCACCAAAGCTTGCACTTGCAAAGGATAATTGGCAGGCTTTGTGTGAGAAAAGATCAAAGCAACACAAAGACTTTTGAACCAAGGATTGAGCGTGGACATGGATGTGATGCTGTTGTTAAAAGCGGCGCTGATGGGTGTCGTTGAGGGGTTGACTGAGTTTTTACCCATTTCCTCAACGGGACACTTGGTGCTTGTGGGTTCTTTGATTGACTTCCATGACGAACGCGCCAAGGTCTTTGACATCGCCATTCAGTCGGGCGCTATTTTTGCAGTGGTGCTCGTCTTTTGGACGAAGATTAAAACAACGGTGAAGGCGCTCCCCAGATCAAGAACCGCTCAGCGCTTGACCATCAATGTGTGCATCGCCTTTTTGCCTGCGGTCATCATGGGGCTGCTTTTTGGTCACTGGATCAAAGCGCATTTGTTCACGCCTTGGGTCGTTGCCAGCACCTTCATCGTTGGGGGTCTTGTCATTTTGTGGGTCGAAGGCTTGGGTCGCCCCAAAGCGTTGGATGAGCACCCCAATGACCGTGTTCGCGTGCTGAATGTGGAATCCATGTCGGGTCAAGATGCGTTGAAGGTTGGACTGGTCCAGTGTTTGGCCATGTTGCCGGGTACGTCCAGATCGGGCGCCACAATCATTGGAGGCATGCTCTTGGGTTTGAGCCGGCAAGTGGCCACCGAATTTTCTTTCTTTTTGGCCATCCCCACGCTTCTCGGTGCAGGTGCCTACAGCCTTTACAAGGAAAGGGCTTTGTTGAGTTGGCACGATGCGCCGCTCTTTTTGGTGGGATTGATCGTCTCCTTTTTAAGTGCCTGGCTGTGTGTGAGGTGGTTGCTCAAATTCATCTCAACGCACAACTTTCTCGTGTTCGCTTATTACCGCATTGCTTTTGGTGTTTTGATTTTGATCACCGCCCACTACGAGTGGGTTCTGTGGAGTCATTGAGCGCACACCTGCATCGCTCTGAGTGGGGGCTGCAAGCAGATGGCTGGAGCTTACAGCAATTTTTTTAAAGCATACAAGGCGTCAAGGGCCTCTTTGGGCGAGAGTTGATCGGGGTCAATCTCCTTGAGTCGGCTCTCAAGGGCCGTGGTGCTAAGAGAGGCGTCCACTTCGGGAACATTGAACAAATCAATCTGCGCTTCTTGCAAATGGGCTTGTGCTTCAAGGGCGCCCAACACTTGTCTTGCATGGTTCAACACAGCTTGGGGGATGCCGGCCAATTTGGCCACTTGAATGCCGTAGCTTTGACTGGCTGGGCCGGGTTCAATTTCGTGCAAGAAAACAATGTTCGAGCCCGTCTCGCTGGCCCCCAAATGGATGTTGATTGATTGCAAGTGGTGATTGGGGAACTCAGTCAACTCAAAATAATGGGTTGCAAACAAGGTAAAGGATTGGCACTTGTTGTGCAGTTGAGTGGCTATGGCAGAGGCGAGTGAGAGGCCGTCAAAGGTGGAAGTGCCTCGCCCTATTTCATCCATCAAGACCAAACTGTGGGCGCTTGCGTTGTGCAAAATAAACGCCGCCTCGGTCATCTCCATCATAAAAGTCGACTGTGCATTGGCCAAATCATCGGCGGCTCCAATGCGGGTGTAAATGGCATCAATGGGGCCAATGGCACAAAACTGGGCGGGCACATGGCTCCCCATGCAGGCCAAGAGGACGATCAATGCGACTTGTCGCATGTAAGTGGACTTTCCCCCCATATTGGGTCCTGTGATGATGTGCAGGCGCTGCTTGCCACTCATGGCGGTGTTGTTGGCAATGAAGGCCTTGTTGGAGACCTCTTGCAGGCGGGCTTCAACCACCGGGTGTCGACCTTTCGTGATCTCAATGCAGGGGTGGCTCACAAAGGTGGGGGCGCACCAGCCCAAGGTCTGGGCGCGTTCACAAAGGGTCAACAGGCAGTCCAACTGAGCCAAGGCCTTGGCCATTGCGGCAAGCAGGGGAACAGTTTCTTGAAGGCTGTCTAAAAGTTGCTCATAGAGCCATTTTTCTCGAGCCAAACCTCTTTCTTGAGCAGACAAAGCTTTGTCTTCAAATTCCTTGAGCTCTGGGGTGATAAAACGTTCCGCATTTTTGAGCGTTTGTCGTCTTCTGTAATTGTCAGGAATGCGGTCCAGTTGACCTTGCGTGACTTCAATAAAGAAGCCATGCACTTTGTTGAACTGGACCCTCAAGTTGGGGATGCCTGTGCGAGCGCGCTCTTTGGTCTCAAGGTCCAAAAGAAAGGCGTCGCAATTGTTCTGTATGTCCCTCAATTCATCAAGAGGGGCATCAAAGCCGTCAGCGATCACGCCGCCATCGCGCACCAGGGCCGATGGCTCTGGCGCAATGGCGCGTGCGATCAAAGCCGGCCAAGCCGGATCGATCACGAGTTCTGCACCGAGGTGCGACAACAAGGGTGCGGGTGTGAGCTCAAGCAGTTGCTCGCGAAGCACCTGCGCTTTTTGAAGTGAGCGGGTCAAGGCGATGAGCTCACGGGGTTTGACTTGTCTGAGTGCAATGCGTGCGCTGATGCGCTGAACATCGGCCATGCCTTTGAAGTGAGCGCGCAGTTGGATGTAATGGGCTTGGCTGTTGCCTTGCATCATGATGTCAATGGCTTGCAGGCGCTGACGGGGGGTGTCCCTGGATCTGCTGAGCTCCAGCATCCATCGCTTGAGCTCTCTGGATCCCATCGAGCTTTGACAGGTGTCCAGCAAAGAGAACAAGGTGGGCGCATCCTCGCCTTTGAGCGTTTGGGTGAGCTCCAAATTTCTGCGTGTGCTGGGGGGCAAATCTATCAAATCGTCCTTCAAGATCACTTGTAGAGATTTGATGTGAGGCAGGCTTTGACCTTGCGTGTGCTCTGCATAACTGAGCAATGCGCTGGCCGCGGCATGTGCAGCACTCAAGTGTTGGGCATGCCAGGCTTCAAGAGATTGGGTTTGGAGTTGTTCTTGGAGTTTTCTGACCCCCAGATCGGCTTCAAATTGCCACTGCGTTCGCTGCGTCAGGACATGGGGGCCCATGAGTTTTGCTCTCAATGCGTCGGGCAAGGATTGGGAGCAAATCACCTCACTTGGGGAGATGCGGTTGATCCATTCGCTCAGGTCTGAACTGGGGCATTGCGTCAGATAAATTTCGTTTTGCGTCAGACTCATCCAAGCCAGGCCACAGCCTTGTTCAGAGGCGGCCCGCTCACTGGCGAAGACGCTCAATAAATAGGACTCGGTTTTGTCGGCCAAGAGCTCGGTGTCCGTTAAGGTGCCGGGTGTCAGGACGCGAACGACCTTTCTCTCAACCGGTCCTTTGCCTGTGATCTCTCCAACTTGCTCGCAAATGGCGACCGATTCACCGCGTTTGAGAAGTTTTGCCAGGTAACCTTCTGCCGAATGAAAAGGCACGCCCGCCATGGCGATCGGTTGGCCCGCACTTTGACCGCGGTGCGTTAAGGTGATGCCCAGCAAGTCGCTGGCTTTGTGAGCGTCTTCATGGAACAATTCATAAAAGTCCCCCATCCTGTAGAACACCAAGGTCTCTGGGTATTGCGCCTTGATCGCTTTGTATTGCTGCATCATGGGCGTATCCGTCTCGCCCTTTTGCGGGACCTCTTTGGTCGTTTTGCTGCTGTCCTCTTTCATGCGAGTGGTGGGGGTGTGGTGCAGGATGCGCGAAGCTTAAAGGGTGAAAAAAAAGCCAAGAGAAGGCCCACTGGCCCTCTTAGTGGCCTTGCGAAGAACGCAATCTTTTAAGTGCCAAGGAGGTGGGTGAGGTGGGCGCCTTGAGCGTGAAGGTGCCGCTTGGAGCGGCTTTTTCCTCGCTATGGGCCTCCTCGGTGTTTGCGGCGCTCATGTTGAATTTGGAATAAGGCTTCAAAATAGGGACCATTTGCGCGTAAATTTTGGGACTTGCGGCCATGACCTCTTGAGCATCTAGAAAAGGGGCTTCACCGCTGTAGTTGCCAATGAGCCCGCCAGCTTCGGTGACCAACAAGGAGCCCGCAGCAATGTCCCAGGGCGCCAGGCCCGTTTCAAAAAAACCATCGGTGTAACCCGCAGCAAGATAAGCCAAATCAAGTGCTGCAGAACCAGGGCGTCTGAGGGCGGCTGTTTTGGGGATGATGTCTTTTAAGAGGTTCAAGTACGCGTTCAAGTCATCGTCAGCGCGAAAGGGAAAGCCTGTGCTCAGCATGCAATCTTTGAGCTGTGTGCGCTTACTGACTCGCATGCGACGGTCGTTGATAAAGGCGCCGCGCCCCTTGGTGGCGGTGAACAAGTCGTTTCGAGTGGGGTCATAAATGACGGCTTGCTCAATTTTGCCCCTGACTTGAAGGGCAATGCTCACGCAATAAACGGGAAATCCGTGAATGAAGTTGGTGGTGCCATCCAAGGGGTCAATGATCCAGATGTGGTCTGCGGTGGGTGAGCCGTGGGTCGTGCCCGACTCCTCTGCCAAGATGCCGTGATCGGGATATGCGCCAAGGAGCGTCTCGATGATGAGTTGTTCGCTTTCGTGGTCAATTTCAGTCACGAAGTCATTGATTTTTTTCTCGGAGATGCGAACAGACTCGACGTCCAAAGCGGCTCGATTGATCACGGACCCTGCGGCTCTCGCTGCTTTGATGGCCACATTGAGCATGGGGTGGAGGGAATTGGAGGGCATCATAAAAGAACAATCGTGGGTTTCAAAGGGGCGGTATTGCGAGTGGGGTGTCTCAATGCAAATCCGGTGTGCTTGTAAAAGAAAGTCACCCTGGACCAGGAAAAGAGCCTTGATAAATCTTTAAAATAGCGCTTGGACCAAAGCCTGGGTGCAAATGTCTGCCATTGGCTCTTGAGCACATGAGCGGTTTTTTGCCATTTAAAGATCACTGGTCGTATTTTAAGTCATCATTGGGGGAACTTCTCCTTTTTTAACGCCTCTTCAAGGCTTTGCCTGTCCTTGCCTCAATTTAAGCCTTCATGAAAACGCGTTTTATATTAATTCAGACCAGCCACGCTGGCAATGTGGGTGGTGTTGCGAGAGCCATGAAAGTCATGGGTTTTGATGATTTGGTCTTGGTCAACCCACGTTTTGACAATGTGCTCAGGCGCGAGGAGACCAAACAACGCGCAAGTGGCGCACACGATGTGTTGGAGTCGGCACGCGTGGTCTCAAGCCTAGAGGAGGCGCTTGACGGGATAACGCATTTGTGTGCCACTGCCATGACCCCGAGAGATTTTGGCCCCCCTACGCGATTTCCCAGAGAGCATTTTCAAGATCTGTTGGCGCCCGGGGGGGAGACACCCACAGGCATTGCATTTCTATTTGGCTCAGAGCGCTTTGGCATGCTCAATGAGGATGTGTATCGCTGTGATGTGGCATTGAGCATCCCCACCAACCCCCATTTTGGGTCCTTGAATTTGGCCAGTGCGGCGCAGGTGCTGGCTTACGAATGGCGTTTGGCGCTTGGCGGGTTCTCGCCAAGCCCACCCGCCGCCTATGCCTCTTTTGAGCCTTTCTCTGAGGTGCGTTCCTTGGCCGATGCCAAAGAGATCGCCGGTCTCGTGTCGCATTGGCAAGACTCGCTTGTGAAAATTGGTTTTCTTGACCCATTGGCACCCAAGAAGCTCATGCCACGCTTGCAGCAAATATTTAACCGTGCACATCTCTCGACTGAAGAAGTCCACATTCTCAGAGGTGTTGCTAAACAAATGGTCCCCAAAGAACCGTTAAAAAGAATAGACTAGAAGTGCCATGTTTAAAACAATAAAAGATGATATTGAATGCATTTTTGAGCGCGATCCTGCGGCCAAGAGCCGCTTTGAGGTGCTCACTTGCTACCCAGGCTTGCACGCTTTGATCTTGCACCGCGCAGCGCATGCCCTTTGGGGCATGGGATTGTGGTGGCTGGGTCGCTTCATTGCGCATGTGAGTCGTTTTTTAACGGGCATTGAGATCCACCCGGCGGCCAAAATTGGTCACCGTGTATTCTTTGACCATGCCATGGGCGTGGTGGTGGGGGAGACTGCCGAAATTGGGGATGGTTGTACCATTTACCAAGGCGTAACGCTTGGGGGAACAAGTTTGTACAAAGGTGCAAAACGCCACCCCACACTGGGTCGAGATGTGGTGGTGGGTGCGGGTGCGAAAGTGCTGGGTGGGTTTGACGTGGGCGACGGCGCTCGCATTGGGAGCAATGCGGTGGTGACCAAGCCTGTGCCCAAGGGTGCCACGGCCATCGGAAACCCAGCGCGCATCATTGAGTCTCAAGCCAAAGGGCCTGAGCGTCATGACAATGTTCAGGCCTCAGCGGGTGAGCGTTCCTTGGCAGAGGCAAGTCGGGTCACGGCCTTGGCTTCGGCAGAGAACTTAAGTGCGCAAAATCAACAAGAGCAGTCGGCTTTTTCTGCTTATGGCATCACCCAGGCAGATGATCCCGTGGCCCAGTCCATCAAGGAACTGAGCGACCGCGCTTTGGAGCAAGACCGTCTCATCCAAGCCCTGCAAACTCAGTTGGCATCTCTTCAAAGACAGGCCAACCGCTGAGCGCATTGTCAGGCGTTTAAGTTCTTCTTGAGTGAAGGGCCGTTTTGGGTCTGAATGCTTTGCAAAACGCTTCTCGGCATTCCATGTAGGGCCCACCAATGAGGTCGATGCAGTAAGGCACGGCAGCGAAGATGCCGTGCACCACGGTGTGCCCATTTTCGTCCTTTAGACCGCCCAAGGTCTCTTCGATGGATTTGGGTTGGCCTGGTAGATTGATGATCAAACTGGCGCCTTTGATGACTGCAACTTGTCTGGACAAGATCGCCGTTGGCACAAAATGCAGGCTGATTTGGCGCATTTGTTCGCCAAATCCAGGCATTTCTTTGCCTTGAACTGCCAATGTGGCCTCAGGCGTCACGTCCCTTGGTGCCGGGCCTGTGCCCCCTGTGGTCAAAATCAAATGGCAACCCTCTTTGACCAAGTCCAACAAGCTTGATGTGATCAAGGCTTGCTCATCAGGGATGATGCGGGCTTGCCAATCGATGGGGTTCCAAAGGGCTTGGCCCAGCCAATTTTTCAAAGCGGGCAGTCCCTTGTCTTCGTAAACGCCACTGGCAGCGCGGTCGCTGATGGAGAGCAAACCAATCTTTAAGGCGTCGCATCTGGGGTCAACGGTTGGGGAGGTGTTCATGTTGATCAAGAGGGATGGGGGAGTTCTGAAGGGTGTGGGCTTTGCGAAGGCAAAAGGCTTGAGGGCGATTCAAGGCCTAGGGGGGTCTTCTTCTTCTTTTTCTTCTTCCAGCGAGAGGCTTTCTTGATGCTTCAGGCTCATGGCGGCTCTGATCCACTGAAAAATTTCTCTGTAAGCGCGAGACTGTCTAGGGGCCAGTCCCATGGAGGTTTCTTTCTGACCCAGGGGCACGGCGTCTTTTCTGGCTTGTCGAATCAAGGCGCGAAGTTGTTGTGCATCGGTGTCTGCAAAGAGGGCCATCCACTGCGCAAACGCATCTTGATCGTTGATCAAGCGGTCCCGCCACATCTCCGCTTCGTGCAGGGCTTTGGTCTCTGCGGCAGACCCACCGTGTTGAACCAGAAGGCTCTCTTTGATGCGCTCAATGTCCTCTTCGGTGAGTTTGCGCATGAGTTTGCCAACGTACTGCATTTGACGGCGTTTGCCCTCAAAGTCGGTGATTTTTTTCGCTTGCGCCAAGGCGTCCACGAGAGTGCTTGAGAGGTGCCCCAGGTCGAGCAATTTTTGTTTCAGATCGGTTCTGAGGTCCAGCAATTCAACGCCGAGTTTTTGCCGCTCAGTGCTTTCGCGTTTGAGATCGGTTTTGCTTGCGCTGTCGCTGCCTTTGAGTTCACGTTTATAGGCCAAATCAAGCTCGCTGCCTTCAGCAACAAACTCTCCTCGAACGTAGTAGCCTTTTTTGGGTTTTCTTGACATCTTGGGGTGAATTATCGCCTGCATTGCGAGAAGGTCAAAGGCGACAGTATCATATACGTTCATGAAAAAATTAAAAACATCCCAACTTTCCTCCCCCAAAGACGCTTTGACGGGGTTTTCTTATACCAGGGCGCACTTTGAGTCCCTCGTCGATCATGCTTTGGCCCATGCCCTCAAGCTGGGTGCAAGCGATGCGGGAGCGGAGGCCTCAGAGGGCTGTGGCTTGAGCGTTTCGGTCAGAAAGGGCGCGCTTGAGACGGTGGAGCGAAACCGAGACAAGGCACTGGGGGTGACGGTGTATTTGGGTGCAAGACGTGGCAACGCCAGCACCTCGGACTTCTCCTTTGCCGCCATAGAGAGAACTGTGCAAGCGGCCTACGACATTGCGCGCTTCACGGCAAAAGACCCCGCTGCGGGATTACCAGATGCGAGAGACGTCTGCAAAAGTTACAAAGATTTGGCGCTGTTTCATCCTTGGCAAATCACAGCACAAGACGCTTGTGCGTTGGCCATCGAGTGCGAGGACGCGGCGTTCAAGACCGACAAGAAGATCACCAACAGCGAGGGCGCGGCTGTCTCTGCGCAACAAAGCCACTTCTTTAGCAGCCACACCAAAGGGTTCAGAGGCGGTTATGCAAGCTCCAGGCACAGCCTGTCTGTGGCCCCCATCGCCGGCAAGGGCGAGCACATGCAAAGGGATGCTTGGTACAGCTCCATGAGGGACCCGCTGTTGTTGGCCTCTCCGCAGTCGGTTGGACGCTATGCAGCTGAACGCGCTTTAAGCCGCTTGAGATCTCGCAAAATCGCAACCATCGAATGTCCTGTGCTTTTTGAGTCCACCTTGGCTGCCGGATTGCTGGGGCACTTTGTTCAAGCGGTCAGTGGTGGGGCTTTGTACAGGAAAAGCACCTTCCTATTGGACGCCATGGGTCGACAAGTCTTTCCTCGTGACATCTATTTGGAGGAGGATCCCTTTGTGATGGGCGGCAAGGGCAGTGCGCCCTTTGATGACGAGGGGGTCAAGACGCATGCAAGACGGGTCGTGGACGCAGGGCGCGTGCAGGGCTATTTCCTTGGCACCTATTCGGCTCGAAAGCTTGGCATGAGGACCACTGGCAATGCTGGAGGGTCCCACAATTTGGTTTTGAGCTCCAAGCTCACGCGCGAGCACGATGATTTGAAACGCATGATCGAAAAGTTGGGCACGGGTCTGTTTGTCATCGAATTGATGGGCCAAGGTGTGAACTACGTCACCGGTGACTACTCAAGAGGCGCGAGTGGTTTTTGGGTGGAAAAGGGTGAGATTGCCTACCCGGTTCATGAGATCACCATTGCGGGCAATTTGGCCAAAATGTTCAAGGGCATCAAGGCGGTGGGCGCAGACCGCTACAACCATGGTGCCAAGTCGGTGGGCTCCATTTTGATTGATAAGATGACCGTTGCGGGCAGCTAGGGCCCAAGGCCATGCGGGTTAAAAATGGGGCGCTCAAGCGCGGTGCGCCCCTTGGTCGTTTTAAGGCTTAGCGTGAGACTCAGTCTGAGTCTCAAGGGTTGAGGGCGGCTTTGACGGCCAAGGAGACGTGTGACATCTCCGCTTTGCCCGTGAACTCTGTCTTGGCCGCGGCCATGACACGCCCCATGTCAGCGGGCCCACTCGCGCCCAATTGGGTCACCAAGGCTTGAACGGCCGCGTTCACTTCCTCTTGGCTCATTCTTTTAGGCAAATACACCTCAAGAACCGCCATCTCATTGCGCTCGATTTGGGCCAAGTCCTCGCGCTCAGCTTGCTCGTAGGCGCTGATGGAATCTTTTCTTTGTTTGATCAGTTTGTCGATGATGGCAACAATTTGGATGTCATCCAAGGCGATGCGCTCATCAACTTCCTTTTGTTTCATGGCCGCTTGCAGCAAGCGAATGGTGCCCAAGCGAGTGCTGTCTTTGGCCTTCATGGCCGTTTTCATGTCTTCGGTGATGGTTTCTTTGAGGGTCATTGTGGTCTCCAAGGCTCAATGCAAAAAGCTCGTCAAGGGGATGGACCCAGACGAGCTTTTAAAGGGAGGGGGGAAGTTGGATTGATCGTTGAATCAATAAAGCTTCTTGGGCAACTGCATGCTGCGCACACGTTTGTAGTGGCGTTTTACTGCGGCTGCTTTTTTCCTTTTGCGCTCGGCAGTGGGTTTTTCATAAAACTCACGTGCACGAAGGTCGGTCAAAAGACCTAATTTTTCAATAGTGCGCTTGAATCTGCGCAGTGCCACATCAAAGGGCTCGTTTTCTTTAACGCGAATGGTTGTCATTGACGGTGAAATTTAATTGTGCTCACAGCGGGTTTCGAAGAAGATCAGACTTCAAAGCCATATCAGCGGTTATCCCAACTCGAACATTTGTGGCCGTTGGGTTTAGCCAGTAAAGACCACGATTATAGCTTATTTAATTGACTTGCCAAGCCATTTGCACATGCAAATGCGCTGGACCACGCCCATTGGAAGTTGTAGCCCCCAAGCCAGCCCGTGATGTCGACGACTTCTCCAATGAAATACAGGCCCGCTTGTTTGGATTGCATGGTTTGCTGGGACAAGTCCCTGGTGTCGACGCCACCTGCCGTGACCTCCGCTTTTTTATAGCCTTCTGTGGTTTGAGGGTGCAGTTCCCAGTTTTGCAGGGATTGGGTGATATTTTGAATACTTTTGTTTGATAGATCTGGCATGGACTTGAGCCAATCAGGGTTGTGTTGGCTCCAAGTTTGTGCGAGTCGGTTGGGCAGTTGGGTGCTCAATTCATTGAGCAGGAGTTTTTTTGATTGTTGTTTTAAAGTCAATAAATACGCCCCAAGGTCCAAATGGGGCAGCAAATTGATGTGCAGTGCTTGCTCCTCGTGCCAATAAGAGGAGATTTGAAGGGCGGCGGGTCCTGAGAGCCCTTTGTGCGTGAAGAGCAAGTCCTCTTCAAAGCTGGTTTTTTTCTTGCCTTGCCCAATTTCAATCAACACGGGCAGTGACAAACCCGAGAGACTTGCAAAGGACGACCACGCCTTGGGCTCAAAAACCAGGGGCACCAAAGCCGGTCGCGTTGGGGTCACGCGAAGGCCGAATTGCTTGGCCAAGCGGTAACCCAAATCGGAGGCACCAATCTGCGGAATCGATAAGCCCCCAGTGGCGACGACCACAGCTTGACTTTGAATGGGGCCTTGATCGGTGAGTGCTTCGTAGTAAGGCGTGGCCTGGTCGTGGTGATTCAAGTGTTCAAGTTTGCAAGACTGAAGGATCTGTACGTGTGCGCCGCTCGCGCCTGCCTCGCATTCAGTGCGCAGTGCTTGGATCAAATCCTCAGACGAGCGATCGCAAAAGAGTTGGCCTTTGTGTTTCTCATGAAAGGGCACGTTCTTGGCGCGCATCCACTGAACGAAATCGTTGGCGCTGTATCTGCTCAGGGCGCTGGTGCAAAAGCGCGGGTTTTCTGAGATGAAGTGCTTGCTTGGTTGTTGTGGATCGATGTCGATATTGGTGAAGTTGCTGCGCCCGCCCCCAGAGATGCGCACTTTTTCAGCCAATTTGCTGGCGTGGTCAATCACGATGACGTTCAAACCCTTTTGTTTCGCAATGCCAGCACAAAACAGGCCTGCCGCTCCCGCGCCAATGATCAAGACATCGGTTTTAAACATGGTGTATCAAGCTTCACATCAGGGTCATGGGGCAAGAAAGGCCTCAATTTCTTGGGCCAATGCTTGGGGTTGGTCGTGGTGCACCATGTGACCGCTTTCTTTGACTTGGGTTTGTCGCAGTTGAGCCACCGCTAGAAGTCTTTCTTGGTACTGATCAAAGGTATACGCCCCCTTCCACCAGCGGTCCAATTGTAGGTCACTTGAATGAATGCAAAGGGTAGGGGCCGTGATGCACTTGAAGATTTCTTGCATTTCGTCCAAGCGGTACAAATGTGCGCTGACCACTTTGTGGGCCGCCCGCGCTTTGAGCCGCCACTCACCGTTTTCGTTCGGGCAAGCCCACTGACTTGCCAACCACTGGGCAAAGTCTTCTTTGAGCCTTGGGTTGTTCTTCATCAACCGTTTGGCCACATCGGCCAAACTGGCATACGGCTTGAGGGTTAAATTTTGTTGGTCAAAGGCCTTTAATTCATCAAGCCAGCGGCGAAAGCGTCCTTTCGCCATCGAGGCGCTTGTTGCAGGCATGCCAAAGCCCTCAAGATTGATCAATTTGTGGATTCGCGCTTCTTGAATCCCCGCATACATCATGGCCACATTGCCCCCCATGCTGTGACCAAGCACATTGAATGTTTTGCAGCCCAAGCTTGTTTCAAAGTGATCCAATAAAAAATCCAAGTCCCCCAAATAGTCCGCAAAGACATAGTGATCCACATCGGGTCCTTGGGTGTCGCCAAATCCTCGCCAGTCAGGTGCAATGATGAATCTGCTGGGTTCCAGGGCATCCACCAAAAACTGGAAAGAGGCAGCCAAATCCATCCAGCCATGAAGGAGCACCAATGGAGGCTGCCCCGTTTGGTGGTGTCCCCAGGTCAGCACGTGGTACTGTTGTCCTCGGATGTTGAGCTTTAAAGACGAGGGGACGCGTTGAGGTCGGTACATGGTGGGGGCTGTGTTGATGTGCATGGGAATGGGTGGGTGCCAGTGCATTGTAGTTTGTGCGCGCAAAGCGTTTTGGGCTGAGCGCATCGACCATGCGCTTGATGCCAAGACCTCTCAGAATTGCTCTCATTGGAAGATAAAAATTGGTTTTGAGCCCCAGGGTTCGGGGGCCTATTTGGGCCTATACTTGCTCAGGCAATCTTACTAAAGGGTGGTTTGAACCGATGGGTGAATTTTTATCTGGTACCGGTGGTTTTTTCTTGACTTGGGTGTTCATGCTGTTGGTGGCTTATTTGATCGGCTCATTGTCCTTTGCTGTCCTTGTCTCCAAGCTCATGGGACTTGAGGATCCAAGAACATTTGGCAGTAAAAATCCTGGCGCAACCAACGTGCTCAGAACCGGCAACAAAAGAGCTGCCGCTTGGACGCTTTTCATGGATGCCTTCAAGGGTTGGTTGCCTGTTGTGGTGTTCAAATGGTTCTTGGTGGGCTCCTACGGCATTCCCTCTTGGTTTTTCAACGCAAGCGATGTGTCTTCGAGCGTGGTGCTCGAGCCCATGGTGCTGTGGGGTGCAGGTTTTATTGGCTTGTTCGCCTTTTTAGGCCATTTGTGGCCTGTCTTTTTTGCCTTCAAGGGCGGCAAAGGGGTGGCCACTGCGGCTGGCGTTTTGGCCGGCTTTGAGCCTTTGTTGGGTTTGGCCACCATGCTTTGCTGGGTGGGTGTGGCCAAGATATGGCGTTACTCCTCTTTGGCGGCGTTGATTGGGGCCTTGTTCGCTCCGATCTTTTATGCCCTGATGAACAACTGGCTTTGGCAAACGCGCTTGGACGTCTTGGTGTGTTGCATTTGCATGACCTGTTTATTGCTTTATCGCCACAAAGAAAATCTGCGCAGGTTGGTGCAAGGCCAAGAGAGCAAAATCGGTCAGTGACCCGTCTTTGATCTTCTCGTACGCTGAGCCCCAAAAGAGCGAGCTCAGTCTCTAAAATTATTGAACGTCAAGGGCAGGTCGGTCATTTCTTTTTTGATGACGGCCATTGCACTTTGCAAATCGTCTCTTTTCGCTCCTGTGACTCTCACCGACTCGCCTTGAATGGCGGCTTGCACTTTGAGTTTGCTGTCTTTGATGAAGCGTTGGAGTTTTTTCGCGTCTTCAGCTTTGATGCCATCCTTCACGCTCAGGACCACTTTGACTTTGTCGCCGCCCATTTTTTGGGTTTCACCTTTGTCGATAAAGCGCACATCCACCTCGCGCTTGGTGAGTTTGCCACGCAAGATGTCTTCGATTTGACTCAATTGAAAGTCGGCGTCACCAATCAAGGTGATCTCTTTGTCCTTGAGCTCGATGGCCGCTGCTGTGCCCTTGAAATCAAAGCGTGTGCCTATTTCCTTGGCCGTGTTGTCCACAGCATTTTTAACTTCAACCAAATTGGCTTCGCAAACGGTGTCAAATGAAGGCATGTTATTTAATTCTTTCTTTTGAAAATTAGATTCAAGCAATGAGACAATTGTACCCATGGCCATTGAATTCAACCACTCCCTTCAATCCTATAACAGCTTTGGTATTTTGGCCAGAGCACAAGAGATGCTGCGGGTCACCAACATTGAGGCCTTGCAAGCCCTCGTTCGCACACCCTCCTTCAAGGACAGCCCTCGACTGGTTTTAGGAGGCGGGTCCAATTTGGTGTTGACGGGTGACGTGAAAGCCATGGTGCTCAAAGTGGAGCTCATGGGCAAGCGGCTGGTGAGGGAGGACGAAAGGGGTTACCTGGTTGAGGCCATGGCTGGAGAAAACTGGCATGATTTTGTCACTTGGACCCTTGAGCAGGGTTGGCCTGGTTTGGAGAATTTGGCCCTGATTCCTGGCTCGGTGGGCGCCTCTCCTGTACAAAACATCGGTGCCTATGGGGTTGAACTCCAGGACCGCTTCTTTGATTTGGATGCGGTCGATTTGTCCACAGGGCAACGCTTTCGACTCAATGCTGCGCAGTGTGCGTTTGGGTACCGCGACTCGATTTTTAAACACGGCCCACTCCAGCATCAACGCATCCCTGCACTCAGAGACTCGGCCTTGGAGAGGCCGCCTGCACAAAAACCGCCTCTAGCCTTGAGCCTTGAGTCGCAAGCGAAGGGCCCACCCATTGAGTTGGGGTTGGGCTTGGCCAACCGTGCTTTGATCACGCATGTTCGCTTCTTTCTGCCCAAAAAATGGCAGCCTGTTTTGGACTATCAAGATTTACAAAAAAAGTGTCTTGAGCATGCCAATCCCACCCCAAGCGCAAAGGAAATCTACGACTGGGTGTGTGACATTCGGCGAGAAAAACTCCCCGACCCCAAAGTCATTGGCAACGTTGGCAGCTTCTTTAAGAACCCAACGGTCAGCAGCGAGCAATGCAAAGACATCATCGCACGTGAGCCAAGCGTCGTGCATTACCCCTTGCTTGATGGACGGTTTAAGTTGGCCGCTGGGTGGTTGATCGATGCCTGTGGGTGGCGAGGCAAGAGCATTGGCATGGCCGGTGTCTACCCCAAACAAGCGTTGGTGTTGATCAACAAAGGTGGGTTTGAGAATCCTTGCACGGGAGGCGAGGTCATGACCTTGGCGCGTGCCATCCAAACGAGTGTGTATGAGCGGTTTGGTATTCTTTTAGAGCCCGAGCCAACAGTCCTTTGAGCTTTTGGGGGGCCCTCTTCATGCGCACAAGCCCCACTTGCGCGGGGGCCGCCGAAGCGGTGTAATATAGAGACTCATTCAATGCAAGGGACGTTTGAAAAAATGCAAACCATCAAATCATCTTCACCATTTCACAGCAAGCGTTTGAGCCCTTTGTTGGTGGGTTTGCTCGCTGGCTTGGCGCTCTCAGCCAGCTTTGACGCTTTCTCTCAAGCCTACCCGAACAAGTCCATCCGGCTTCAAGTGCCTTTTGCCCCAGGTGGGACCACAGACATTGTGGCCCGTGTGATTGCTGAGCCCTTGGGTCGAGTGCTTGGACAAAGCGTCGTGGTTGAGAACAAGCCTGGCGGGGGAGGGGTCGTTGGGGCCAATGAAACCGCCAAAGCCGTGCCCGATGGATACAATTTGGGCGTGGCCACGGTCTCCACCACGGCGGCCAATCCGGCAATCAATCCCAAGATTCCCTACAACCCGATGACGGATTTCACCCCCATCATCAACATTGCTGCGACACCCAATGTGATTGCGGTGCACCCCAGTTTCCCGGCCACCGATTACGCGGGCTTCGTTGCAGAGCTTAAAAAGCATCCTGGCAAGTACTCCTACTCTTCTTCAGGCACGGGTGGCATTGGGCATTTGCAAACGGAGCTCTTTAAAAACCTCTCCGGCACCTTCATCACCCACATTCCTTACCGAGGAGCGGGACCGGCTTTGAACGACACGGTGGCGGGTCAGGTGCCAATGATTTTTGACAACTTGCCCTCAGCCTTGCCCTTCATCAAAGAGAACCGACTCGTGGCCATCGTGGTGGCTGCGCCTCAGCGCTTGGCGGTTTTGCCCAATGTGCCGACCTTCAAAGAGGTGGGTTTGGAGCCTGTGAACCGAATGGCCTACTACGGCATTTATGGGCCCAAAGGACTTCCAAAGGAGGTGGTCGAGCGGATCTCCAATGGTGTTAAAAAGGCTTTGGAAGACCCTCAGGTCAGAAAACGCATTGAGGACACGGGGTCCTTGGTTGTGGCCAACACGCCAGAGCAATTTCAAGCCCAAATCAAAGCAGAGTTTGACATTTACAAAAAAGTGGTGGACTCCCAAAAGCTGAGCCTTGACTGAGCGTTTTGGCCTCTCAGGTGAGATGCGTGAGCAAATCCGAGCACAAAGGTTTGCATGCCTTTTGAGAGCCACCCCACCATTGAGTTGTTTTTAACAGCCCTGTGGCTGGAGGATGGTTTGTCCACGCAAACCATCCAAGCGTATCGCCAAGACCTTCAGGGTTGGTCAGGCTTCATCGACTCGGTGGGCGAAAAGCTCTTAGAGGCCAATGAAGGTCATCTCAATGCCTATTTCGCTCACGAGCACGCCAAGACCCGGGCCACCACGGCCAATCGGCGACTGAGTGTGCTGAGGCGTTTTTACAGGTGGGCTGTGCGCGAGCGCCACGTCTTGCAGGACCCCACCTTGAAGCTGCTCTCGGCCAAGCAGCCCATGCGGGTGCCCAAGACACTCAGCGAGGCCCAGGTGGAGGCCTTGCTCAATGCGCCCGATGTGAGCACCCCACTCGGCGTTCGCGATCGCACCATGTTTGAGTTGCTGTATGCCTGTGGCTTGAGGGTGAGTGAGTTGGTGGGCTTGCACGTCTACCAAGTCAGTTTGAACGAGGGGGTCCTCAAAGTCACGGGCAAAGGCAACAAAGAGCGTCTGATCCCTTTTGGTCAAGTCGCGCTCGATTGGCTGGAGCGCTACATCCAAGGTGAGCGGGCAATCTTGTTATCTGGGCGCATGCAAGATGCACTCTTTGTGACGCAACGGGGCAGTCGCTCAGGCTCAGCCATGAGTCGCGTGATGTTTTGGAGCTTGATAAAGAAGTATGCCCTTGTGGCGGGCATTCACCAGCCCATCTCACCGCACACCCTCAGGCATGCTTTTGCGACGCATTTGCTCAACCACGGCGCAGATTTGAGGGCGGTGCAGATGCTGCTTGGGCACGCCGACATCTCAACCACCACCATTTACACCCATGTGGCTCGTGAGCGCTTGATGGCCCTTCACGCGCAGCATCACCCCAGGGCCTGAGAACGCTTCAGGACAACGCGGCTTGCTCGTTCAAGGCCTGGAGGTCTTCTTCGCTAAAACCCGCCAGGCGTCTGGCGGCTTCATTGAAGGGGGGTCTGATTTTGGGGGCACGGTATTGGAGCGTGAGTGCTGCGTAGCACGCTTGAGGATTTAATTTTTGTCTCGCACACAACCACAAATACCAGTGATTGCCCACTTGGACGTGGGTGATTTCATCTCTGAGGATGAGCGCCAAGATCTCGTTCGCTCGGGCGGCAAAGCTCTCCAGGGGGCCCTTCAAATTGCGCAACTTCTCTTGGATGACTGGGGTTGCATCAAGACCGCGTGCTTCAAGGGTTCTGGGCACCAAGGCCATGCGAGCCAAGAGATCCTCTTGTGTTTTCTCACACATCAGCCACAGACCCTCGTGCGCATCAAAGTCGCCATAGCGATAACCCATTTGCTCCAAAAGTCCAGACAAGAGTTCAAAGTGCGTGGCCTCTTCATAGGCCACGCGGGCCCAGTCGAGATAAAAGCCTTGGGGCATCTTGTCGTAACGCCATGCGGCATCCAGTGCTAAATTGATGGCATTGAACTCGATGTGACAAACCGAGTGAATCAAGGCGCCCAGTCCTTCAAGGGTGGACGGTTTTCTGGAGGGCACTTGCTTTGCGGGCTTGAGCGTTGGGCGCTCGGGCCGCCCCATGGAGAAGCCTTTGAGTTGCAGGTCCTCAACAACTTGCCAGGTCTCTTTCTTGCTCCAAAGGGTTTTGAGGGCGGCAACTTTGAGCTCAGGCGCTGAGAGTTCAAAGACTTGGGCGAGTGCTGTTCTGATGTCGATCATGAAAGACATTGTAAGATCTGAACTTGTCATTCACCAAAGGAGTTAGGCATGGCTTGTTTTAAATTGGGTGAGCTCGCGCCCGTCTTGTCCCAAGGTGCTTGGGTGGCCGAGAGCGCAGATGTGCTGGGCAGCGTTGAGTTGCACGAGGATGTGAGTGTGTGGTTTTCTTGTGTCATCAGGGGCGACAATGAGACGGTGGTCATTGGGCGAGGCTCGAACATTCAAGACGGGAGTGTGTTGCACAGTGACAAAGGCTTTCCTTTGCACATCGGGCAATATGTCACGGTGGGTCACCGGGTCATCTTGCATGGTTGCACCATCGGCAGTGGCAGTTTGATTGGCATGGGTGCCATTGTGCTCAACGGCGCAAAAATAGGCCCCAATTGTCTTGTCGGTGCGGGTGCTTTGGTGACCGAAGGCAAGGTGTTCCCGGAAGGCTCCATGATTTTGGGCTCACCCGCCAAAGTGGTTAAAACGCTCTCGGCAGAACAAATTGCTGGATTGAAACAAAGTGCATTGAATTACATCGATAATGCCAAGAGATTCTCCACGCTTCTCAAACCCTGTGAAGACCTGTAAAGCCGCTCGCTTAGAGCCTTTCTCAATACCCATTTTCAAGATGTCAGAACTGCATAAATTTATCTTTGAAGGCCTGCCCGTCAGGGGCTCCCTCGTCAGACTCACCGATTCGTGGAAAGAAATTTTGCATCGAAGACAAGCCAATTCCGACACCGGGGCTTATCCCGAGGAGGTGGCCAGTCTTTTGGGGCAAATGACCGCGGCTGGGGTGTTGATGCATTCCAACATCAAATTCAACGGTGCCTTGGTTTTGCAAATCTTTGGCTCCGGGCCTGTGAAGTTGGCGGTCGTCGAGGTGCAAGCGGATTTGAGTTTCAGATCAACCGCAAAAACGATTGGTGAGGTGCCCAAAGACTGTCATTTGTCGGAGATGGTGAATGTCAACAACCAAGGCAAGTGTGCCATCACACTCGATCCCAAGGACCGCTTTCCGGGGCAGCAACCTTACCAAGGGGTGGTCCCCTTGTTTGATGATCAAAGGCGCCCGATTGAGTCTTTGAACGAGGTGCTTGAGCACTACATGCTCCAAAGCGAGCAACTCGACACCAAATTGATTTTGGCCTCCAATGGAGAGGCGGCTGCGGGCTTGTTGATTCAACGCTTGCCGGTTCAAGGTGCTGGCAATTTGTCGGCCAAAGCCACCCAAGAAGATGAGGACGAGATTGGTCGCAACGAGGACTATAAGCGCATTTCTATGTTGGCCGCGACCTTGAGTGCGCAAGAGTTGCTAACGCTTGAGCCCCAAGATATTCTTCATCGCCTCTTTTGGGAGGAACCTTTGATGCGGTTTGAGCCCCTGAAAGGCTCTACTGCACCTCGTTTTGTCTGCAGTTGTTCAAGGGAGCGGGTCTCTAAAATGATTCAAGGCTTGGGTCAAGAGGAGGCCGACAGCATCCTTCAAGAGAGAGAGGACATTGAGGTGGGCTGTGACTTCTGTGGGCGACAGTACCGCTTTGATGCGGTGGATGCAGCTCAAATTTTTACGCCCGTCATCGCCATTCCAAAGCTGCCCGACTCAGGTCAGGTGCACTGATTGTTCACCTGGCGCAGGCCAAACAAGCGGCTCTCACACAGCGGGTCGCTGCATTTCTCACAATGAGCGCTGTAGCGCACGGCCCCCAGGGGTCTTGCGCGTTCAGCGCTCACGGGACGCCCCCATTTTTGCAAAGCTGCATGCCACGCAAAACGAATCCTCTCGATCATTTCAGTGCCTTGTCCGTAAATCACTTCGAATGAAAGAGCCGGTTCACACTGAAGAAAACTGCGCCACCCCATGCTTTGCAGCGAAGACTGGGCCTGTGTGGTGTTGCAAAGCAAGAGGGCCAGGGTGTTGGGGCCGATCAAGCGCGGTGTCATCTCTTTGGGGGCGTGGTAAGCGCAAACGCTGACTTTGGTGGGGCCAGAGCGATCGAACACGTCCAGCGCCTGGAGCTCACAGCCTTCAAACAGCCGCACGCAGGCTTGGGTGCGGAGGCCTCCTTGGCTCATGTCCAATTCAATGGCAAAGGGCTTGTCCACACCGAGCAGCATCAATTGACAGGCATCGGGGTTCGTCATGGGTACATGGGGATGAAAAAACTCAAAGGCCAAGGCCGTTGCGGCTGTTCACTCGGAACAGAGGGCTCACAAGACCGGGTTGGCTCATCGACCGAGTTGGACAAAGATCTCGTTGGCTTTGACCATGCCGATTTCTCGGCGTGCGCGCTCTTCAACCATCTCCAAGCCTTCTTTTAAATCCAACAACTCAGCGCTAAAGCGCTGGTTGGTGATTTGGGCTTGGCGGTTGAGATCGAGTTGCTGATTGAGTTGCTGCTGGAGCTGCATCACCTCAGGCACGCTCCCACGGCCAATCCACAACTGTCCTTGCAAGATGACGAGCAAGAACAACAAAATCCAAGTGATGGAGCGTTGTGTCATGAAAGGAGCGAGGGTCTCGGGTGAGCTAAATAGTTTGCAATCTTATATGCAGTTCAAGATTGACGCAAGTTGTAAAACGCGGACCGTCCGGGGTAAGAGGCCACGTCCCCCAAATCCTCTTCAATGCGAAGGAGCTGGTTGTATTTGGCCATTCGATCACTGCGACTGAGAGAGCCTGTTTTGATTTGACCGGCATTGGTGCCCACCGCAATGTCAGCGATCGTTGTGTCTTCGGTCTCTCCTGAGCGGTGGCTGATGACGGAGGTGTAGGAGGCTCGCTTGGCCATTTCAATGGCTTCAAAGGTCTCTGTGAGTGTTCCGATTTGATTGATTTTGATCAAAATGGAGTTGGCAATGCCTTGATCAATGCCTTGTTTGAGGATTTTGGTGTTGGTGACAAACAAATCATCTCCCACCAATTGCACCTTGGACTTCAAGCGATCGGACAAGACCTTCCAGCCCTCCCAGTCGCCCTCGGCCATGCCGTCTTCGATGCTGATGATGGGGTACTTGTCGCACCACAAAGCCATCATGTCGCTCCATGCGGGTGCTTCAAGTTGCAGTCCCTCGCCTTGTAAATGGTATTTGCCGTCTTTGAAAAATTCGCTTGAAGCGCAGTCCAAGGCCAACACGATTTGCTCACCCGCTGTGAAGCCGGCTTTGTCAATGGCTTCGAGGACCAATTGAATGGCCGCCTCGTGGTTTTTAACGCTGGGCGCAAAGCCGCCCTCGTCACCCACTGCGGTGCTCATGCCTTGGTCGTTGAGGAGTTTTTTCAGGGCATGAAAGACTTCTGCACCGTAGCGCAAAGCTTCTCTGAAGGAGGGGGCGCCAACAGGGATGATCATGAACTCTTGCAAGTCCAAGTTGTTGTTGGCGTGCGCGCCCCCATTGATCACGTTCATCATGGGAACGGGCATTTGCATTTTGCCCATGCCACCAAAATAACGGTACAGTGGCAAGCCCGCTTCCTCTGCTGCTGCCTTGGCCACGGCCATCGACAGGGCCAAAGTGGCATTGGCGCCCAATTTGGATTTGTTCTCTGTGCCGTCCAAATCGATCAAGGTTTTGTCTAAAAAGGCTTGCTCACTCGCATCTAGGCCTAAAACCGCTTCGGCAATCTCGGTGTTGATGTGTTCGACGGCCTTTAAAACGCCTTTGCCCAAGTAGCGAGATTTGTCACCGTCTCTGAGTTCGATGGCTTCTCTAGAGCCTGTGGAGGCGCCGGAGGGCACGGCCGCACGGCCCATGATGCCGCTCTCAAGCAAGACATCACATTCGACGGTGGGGTTGCCACGGCTGTCTAAGATCTCACGTCCAACAATATCTACAATTGCGCTCATAACTTGGGGCTTTCACAAAAAATCAAATTAAAAAATAAAAAAACTCAAACTCAAGAGGGCATGACCTGTCCGGGCCTGTGTGGCCTGCTCAGGCGGAGAAGTCCTGTTCTAAAAAAGCGTGTCGCTTGGTCACCTGGTCCAATGCCACCAAGGTCTCTAAGAGGGCTTTCATGTGCTTCAAGGGCACGGCATTGGGGCCGTCGCTCAAAGCCTCTTTGGGATTGGGGTGTGTTTCCATAAAGAGACCACCGATGCCAACCGCCACGGCGGCCCTCGCCAAGACGGGCACCATCTCGCGCTGTCCGCCAGAACTGGTGCCTTGACCACCGGGAAGTTGAACCGAATGCGTGGCATCAAAAACAATGGGCACATTGCACTCGCGCATGATGGCCAATGAGCGCATGTCGCTCACCAAATTGTTGTAACCAAAAGAGGTGCCCCTTTCGCAGGCCATGAAACGGTCGGTTGAAAGACCGGCCAACTGGGCCGCGTGACGGGCTTTATCGATCACGTTTTTCATATCATGCGGGGCTAAAAACTGCCCCTTTTTGATGTTTACTGGTTTGCCTGATTGGGCCACGGCATGAATGAAGTCGGTTTGGCGACAAAGAAAAGCGGGTGTTTGGAGCACATCCACGACTTGGGCCACCGCAGCAATGTCTTTTTCGTTGTGAACATCCGTCAAAATGGGCACAGAAAGTGTTTTCTTGACCTTGCCCAAGATCTCAAGGCCCCGCTCCATGCCCGGCCCCCTAAAGCTCACCCCAGATGAGCGGTTGGCTTTGTCGTAGCTTGACTTAAAGATAAAGGGAACACCAAGGCTTTGGCAGATCTCTTTCAAGGTGCCAGCCGTGTCCAATTGCAACTGTTCAGACTCCACCACACAGGGGCCAGCGATCAAGAAAAAAGGCTGATCGAGTCCAACATCAAAGCCACAAAGTTTCATCATTGGAGGGTTTCTTTTTTTAAGGTGCCAGACGGGTGAGGGGGCTTACTGTTGGTGTTTTTTCAGAGCAAGGGCTGTCTTGACATAATCGTTGAACAAGGGGTGCCCATCCCAAGGCGTTGAGTTGAACTCGGGGTGGAACTGCACGCCCATGAACCAAGGGTGAATCGATTGCGGCAACTCAACGATTTCAGTGAGTTGCTCACCTTGGGTCAAAGCGGAGATGGTCAAGCCCGCACTTCTGAGCTTGTCCAAATAGTTGACATTGGCTTCGTAGCGGTGACGGTGGCGCTCGCACACCACGGGGCCGTAAATTTTATGCGCCAAAGTGCCAGCAGACACATCTGAGCTTTGTGAGCCCAGGCGCATCGTGCCGCCCAGATCAGAGTTGAGGTCGCGTTTTTTGATGCTGCCATCGGCATCGGTCCACTCGGTGATCAAGGCGATCACGGGGTGGGGCGTTTGGGGCTCAAATTCTGTGCTGTTGGCCTCCTTTAACTGGGCCACATGCCGGGCAAACTCAATCGTTGCGACTTGCATGCCTAGGCAGATGCCAAGGTAGGGCACGCCGTGTGTGCGCGCATATTGAGCCGCAGAGATCTTGCCCTCGATGCCACGCTTGCCAAAGCCACCAGGCACAAGAATCGCATCCACGCTGGCGAGCTGAGAGACGGTTTCTTCGTTGATGGTTTCGGAGTCAAAGTACTTGATGTTCACGCGCGCATGGTTTTTCATGCCCGCGTGCCTGAGCGCTTCGTTCAAGGATTTGTAGCTGTCTGACAGATCGACATACTTGCCCACCATGGCAATGGTGAGCTCTTGGCTGGTGATCTCCACCTCACGCACCAAGGTGTCCCAGCGGTCAAGGTTGGCGGGCTTGGTGTGCAATCCCAGTTTGTTGCAAATGAGTTGATCCAGGCCTTGCTCATGGAGCATGCGGGGCACTTTGTAGATGTAGTCCACATCCCACATGGAGATCACACCACTTTCGGCCACATTGGAGAAGAGTGAAATCTTTGCGCGTTCTTCATCAGGAATGGGGCGGTCTGCTCGACAAATCAATGCATCGGCTTGGATGCCAATTTCTCGCAGCTTTTGTGCGGTGTGCTGGGTGGGTTTGGTTTTGAGTTCACCCGCAGCAGCGATCCACGGCACATAACTCAAATGCACAAACGCGGCATGCTGGGCCCCAAGTTTGAGGCTCATTTGTCTGGCCGCTTCTAAGAAGGGCAAGGACTCGATGTCACCCACCGTGCCGCCGATCTCAACAATCGCGACATCCACCTCTTCAGGCGTGCCCACGCCCGCTCCGCGCTTCACAAAATCTTGGATTTCATTGGTGATGTGTGGGATGACTTGAACCGTTTTACCAAGGTAGTCGCCTCGACGTTCTTTTTCAAGGACGCTTTGGTAGATTTGACCTGTGGTGAAGTTGTTGGCTCGGCGCATTCTCGTGGTGATGAAGCGCTCGTAGTGTCCCAAATCAAGGTCGGTCTCTGCACCATCTTCGGTGACAAAAACCTCACCGTGTTGGAACGGAGACATCGTCCCCGGATCCACATTGATATAGGGATCAAGTTTAATGAGAGTGACTTTTAGGCCACGCGATTCAAGAATCGCAGCGAGGGAGGCTGAGGCGATCCCCTTTCCAAGGGAAGACACCACACCGCCAGTGACGAAGACGAATTTGGTCATGCCTGTTCGGGTGAAGTGCCCGGGAAGGTGGTAAAACGAGATTATAGACTCTCTGTTACAGTCTGGTTATGAAAGATTTATCCCAAAAACACATTGTTCTGGGTTTAAGTGGCGGCATTGCCTGTTATAAGGCGGCTGAATTGTGTCGCCTGCTCATTAAATCCGGTGCCAGCGTTCAGGTGGTGATGACCGAGGCGGCCACCCAGTTCATCACACCCGTCACCATGCAAGCGCTCTCGGGTCGAGAGGTGTTTGTTTCCCAATGGGACGACAGACAGTCCAACAATATGGCCCACATCAATTTCTCCAGGCAGGCCAGCGCCATGCTTGTGGCGCCAGCGAGTGCTGACTTCATGGCCAAATTGATTCACGGTCGGGCCGATGATTTGTTGAGCCTGATGTGCTTGGCGCGTCCTTTAGAGAGCACCCCTTTGATTTTGGCACCCGCCATGAACAAAGAAATGTGGTCTCACCCAGCGACACAAAGAAATGTGAGCCAATTGAGACAAGATGGTGCACATGTGTTGGGTGTGGCCCAAGGGGAGCAGGCCTGCGGTGAAACGGGGGATGGCAGAATGCTCGAGCCCATGGAGATTTTTGAAGAGTTGTGCGATTTTTTTGTGCCCAAGCGACTCTTGGGGCAACGCGTGTTGATCAATGCGGGGCCGACTTTTGAGCCGATTGATCCCGTTCGAGGTTTGACCAATCTCTCCAGCGGCAAGATGGGCTTTGCCCTGGCCAGTGCGGCAAAAGCATCCGGCGCGAATGTGACCCTCATCAGTGGCCCAGTTCATCTGGGCACCCCGCAAGGCGTGCGCCGCATCAATGTACAAACGGCCAAAGAAATGCATGACCAAGTCATGCAAGAGGTCGATCAAGCAGATGTGTTCATCGCCACCGCCGCTGTGGCGGACTGGCGTGTAAAAAGCTATTCGGATGCGAAAATTAAAAAGTCGCCAGCCAAACAGGCGCCCGAGCTTGAGTTTGAGGAAAATCCTGATATTTTGAGCGCTGTTGCACACAGCGATCGAGCCCGCAAGCACCAACTTTTTTGCGTCGGCTTTTCTGCTGAAAGTCACGATTTGCTCAAACATGCAAGTGAAAAACGTGTTCGAAAAGGGGTGCCTTTGATGGTGGGCAATGTGGGGCCCTTGACCTTTGGTCGCGATGACAACGAATTGCTGCTGATCGATGAGAAAGCAGTCAAGACCTTGGCGCGAAACTCAAAGGAAAAATTGGCGCATTTGTTGATCGCCGATTTGGCCGATCGACTCAATGATTTTTTTGAAGGAAAGAAGCGGTGATGAAGGTTGACTTAAAAATCTTGGACGAAAGACTTCTTGAGCAGATGCCTCAATATGCCACGCCTGGCAGCGCAGGCCTAGATTTGAGGGCCTGTCTGGATGCGCCCCTCACGATTGGCCCCAATGCCTGGCAACTGGTCTCCACTGGCATGGCCATCCATTTGAAAGACCCGAGTTTTGCCGCCCTGATTTTGCCAAGGTCTGGTTTGGGTCACAAACACGGCATTGTTTTGGGCAATTTGGTGGGCTTGATTGACAGCGACTACCAGGGCCCTTTGATGGTGAGCGCTTGGAACAGAAGCACGGTGCCCTTTGTTCTCAACCCCATGGAGCGATTGGCTCAATTGGTCATTGTGCCTGTCCTGCAGGCCCAGTTCAATGTGGTTCAAGACTTTGATGCGGTGAGCCAAAGAGGCTCAGGCGGTTACGGCTCGACCGGGGTGGCTTAAAAGCGAACGCCTCAAGCCCAAATCCCAAATCTTAAATCTCGCGCTTGGGGCCCCCCCCTAAGCAAGGGGCGGGTCTCAATGTAAAAAGGGTGGTTTGGCCACTGTTGGGTCGCTTGAGGTGTTTGTCTCATCGTCCAACTCATCATCCAAGCCCTCGAAGGGGTCTTGCTCAAAGGCGATGGGTTGAAAGAACCCAATTCCCATGGAGCCTTGAGACATCTCGCTTTCAGTGGCTTCACGGATGGCGTGAATTTTGAGCCGCAGTCTGAGTGCAATGCCAGCAAGCGGATGGTTGCCGTCAAGCACCACATGATCTGGGTACACATCGGTGACGGTGTAGATGAGGTCTTGTGGGGCCTCAGAGCTGAGTTTTTTTGGCAGTGTGCTGCCATCAAAGCTCATGCCTTCCTCTGTTTCTTTGGGGAACAGGTCTCTGGCTTCTAAAAAGACTTTGTTTTCATCGTAGTCGCCAAAGGCCTCTTCGGGCTCGAGGTGGAGGGCCAATTCGTCGCCCACCTCGTGACCCATCAAGGCCTCTTCAATTTTCGCCAGCAAGTCGTGTCCGCCCACAAAGAACTCAACGGGTTCAGACAACACGTCCAATTCTTCGTTGAGTGTGTCCGAGAGAGTCCAAGTCAATTCAACGACGCATGGGGGGGAGATGTTCATAAGCATAAAAATAAAAAAACGTTAAAAGCAGCCTTGCTGATCAATTCGATGTAAAAATGATCGCACAAAAGGACAAGGACCCCAAAATGATGCCCGTCAATGAAGCGCAAACACTCCTGGGTGGGATCACGGCGCAGCAATTCATGTCAAAGTATTGGCAAAAGAAGCCATTGTTGATTCGACAAGCCATCCCGCATTTTAAGGCACCGATTTCGCGCACGGAATTATTTTCTTTGGCCAAAGCCCCAGATGTGGAGTCTAGGCTTGTGCAGCGGATCAAAAACAAAGGTGCCAAAGCGACTTGGCGCATGCAAAAAGGGCCTTTCAAGCGAGGACAACTGCCCACCTTGTCCCAAAAAGACTGGACCTTGCTGGTGCAAGGGGTGAATTTGCACCACGCCATGGCAGAGCATGTGTTGTCCCTTTGGCACTTCTTGCCCAAAGCCCGCCTGGATGATCTGATGATCAGTTTTGCCACCGATGGGGGGGGCGTCGGGCCACATTTTGACAGTTACGACGTCTTTCTCCTGCAAGCCAGTGGACACAGGAGATGGCGAATTGGTTCGAGCACCGATCAGCGATTGGTCAAAGATGCACCGCTGAAGATTTTGTCGAATTTTTCTTTTGATCAAGAATATGTATTGGCACCTGGCGACATGCTTTATTTGCCACCTCAATATGCCCATGACGGCATTGCCATTGGCGAATGCATGACGTACTCCATCGGTTTCAAAGCGCCCGAGTCCTTGACCTTGGTCAAAGAGGTCATGATGCGTTATTTGGATCGCTTGTCGGAAGATGAGTCCTTGAGCCCTGTGCTCTACAGCGATCCCCAACAAAAAGCCACCCAGGAGCCGGGTCTGATCCCTGCTGCTTTACAAAACTTTGCGCTCAAGCACATGCAGACATTGCTGTCCAACCGGGAAGAATTCATGCGCAGCCTGGGCGAATACATGAGTGAACCCAAGGACCATGTGTGGTTTGAGTCAAGCCTGGAGCAAGACGGTGCGAAGCGCTTGTTGAGTTGGATGCAGGATGCTTCTCACCAAGCCTTGTGCGTCTCAAGTAAAACGCAGCTTCTTTATGATCAATCGACCATTTTCATCAACGCTGAGAGCGTAGGGGCCACGGGTTTAGAGGGGGAGATCTTAAGAAAATTGGCCAATCAGCGCTTTATCGTGTCGGCAGATTTGGAGAAATTGGCCAAAAAATCCGAGGCAAGATTGGATGCGATGATCGACTTGTTGAGTGAATGGCTAGACTGCGGATGGATCAGTCTGCAAACGGACTGATCACTGAAGGGGTCAAAAGAGCAAGACACAAAGCTCTCCAAAACCCTTCATTGTGATAAATTATAAAGTGTTCACAATAATCCTTTATAATCACGCTCTGAGTTCATTGGTGCAGTTTAGTATTGGTGACTCGGTCACAGTTTATTGTGACAATTTCCGGAAATTGTTAACTTTACCCCTCAAAGGACATCTGACATGAAAAAATCACTTCTATTGGCAACTTTGTTAGCCGCTGCTTTAGTTGCTTGTGGCAAAAAAGAAGCCCCAGCTGCTCCTGCAGAAGCACCTGCTGCTCCCGCTGCTGCTCCTGCTGCTGACGCTGCACCTGCTGCTCCCGCTGCTGCTCCTGCTGCTGACGCTGCACCTGCTGCTCCTGCTGCTGCCGACAAGAAGTAATCCTTCTGGTAGATGCAAAGGCCACCCTCGGGTGGCTTTTTTTATGGTCTTTTTTAAGCGATGTTTCAAGCCTGTCGTGCTCCGGGGCTCTAGGCTTGCTTGTTGATCAGTGGACAAGGATCCAGTCGGTGCCGGTATCGGGGTGAGCCACGATCAGTTGGGGCCCCTTGATGTCAATCACCTCAAGCAGGGCGTTCGTGGCCAATTCTGGGGTATTGTTTTTTTCGCTCAGGTGAGCGGCAACAACGGTTTTTAAGTTTTCACTCAACACCGCTTTGAGCAATTTGGCCGAGTCCTTGTTGGATAAATGCCCCAGTGGACCAGAGATGCGCGCTTTCAAAAAAGACGGGTATTTAGAGAGCCTGAGCATGTGCTCATCATGGTTGCACTCCAAAATCAGGGCGTGACAGTTTTGCAGCGCATTCACCACATGAGAGCTCACGTGCCCCAAATCGGTCACAAGTCCAAGCTTGCTTTGACCATCGCTCAAACTCAGTTGCAAAGGCTCTCTGGCATCGTGGGGCACGGTGAAAGGACTCAGGCTCAACTCACCGATTTGGATGGTCTCACTGTCAGAGGCGCATTGAATTTGCTCCTCCCTCAAGCCCCACGCATGCACTTGAATGGCCAATTGAGTGCCTTGACTGGCAAAAATTGGGCGACCTGTTTTGAGCCCAAACTGTTTGGCCTGCCCCACATGATCGGAGTGCTCGTGGGTGATGAACAAGGCGTGAATATCCTCTAGATCCAAGCCCATGGGGATCAATTGATTTCTAAGCTCGGTCATGGACAGGCCGCAATCAATCATCACACGAGAGGTGTGCTCCCCGTGGGTGGCTTCAATCAAGGTTGCGTTGCCTGCGCTGCCACTGCCTAAACTTTTAAATCTCAACACAAGCGTTTACAAGCGTTCGAGGGAAAAGGGGGGTGTGTTTTCACGTCCCTGCAAACGGCTTACTTCAATTCCTCAAGCAGCAATTGAGCGATTTTGGCGCCCGCGTTGGAGGTGTCTGTGTCTCCAGAGCTGTTTTGAATCACAATGACGGTCTTTGCTTCACCTTGCGCTTCAAGCTTTAAGCGATAGCGTTGGGGACCCTCGTCTTTTGTTGAGCTGGAGAACATGCGAGAGAAGAACCCTGGCTCTTTGCCATCGTTGGGTCGGTCCACAAAGCGCACAAAATAAAGGCCCCCTTTGCGGTCTCGGTCTTCTACGGTAAAGCCCGAGCGATCCAGGGCCAAGCCCACACGGCGCCAGGCGGTGTCAAACCCTTCTTGGTAAGTGATTTTGGAGATCTTGTCTCGGCTGTCCAAGCTGGCTTTGGCGACAACGGGTGCATCCAGGGGTTTTGTTACCTCGGCGGCTTGGTTCTCAGACGCGCCTAGACGCAGCATCAGGCGTTTTAAGAACTCGTTTTCAAGCTCGGGATCAGGGGCCCGGGTTTTAAAGCTGCTCATGGAGTTGCTGTTGGTGGGGCCAACATCTTCCACTGAACGGTGAGAGATAAAAATCTCCACTTGTTTGTTGTCCACGGCTTCTAGGCGTGTGATGAACTTGTCTTTGATGCCCGTGGACATCACGCTGCCTAAAAAGCTTTTAAGGGTTTTACCAAAGAGGTCTTGGGGTGTGATGGCCTTGTTCTCGGCCCAGTCGGTCTCAAGCAGGCCCAGTTTGTCATCCTCTTTGACGAATACAAAGCCGTTGTCCAGCCAAAACTGTTTGACAGCGGGCCAGACATCGTCGGGCGCGCGTTGAACAAGAAGCCAGCGCTGCGGGCCCATGCGAGAAATGGAGACATCGCTGATTTTTGTGGCCCCAATGGTGGGTGTTGAATTGACGGGGGTGTTCAGGCCCATCGCGTTGGCGCTGACTTGTTCGCCTGGAATGCGGTAGCGGGTGTCTTTGCTGAGTTGGGTCAAGTCGGGAGGAATGTCCAAGGTGACGGGCTGCGCACTGGCTTGAGACTTGTAATTGATTTTGTCGCTGTTGAAAACACTTGAGCAAGAGGACAAAAGCACCGCCGTGCAAGCCACCAAAAGCAGTGAAGACGTGTGTTTTTGTGGCGTTCGAAAGAATGAATGTATCACTGAGTTAATCCTGTTATGTCTCAAAGGAGGCCGCTTGCACGCAGTGCAGTTTCAACGGTGGTTTCAAATTGACTGGCCAAAGGCGTCAATGGCAATCTGAGTGTGGGCCCGCATAAACCCATTCTTGCCATGGCCCACTTCACGGGAATGGGGTTGGCCTCGACAAAGAGGTGTTTGTGCACGGGCATCAATTGGAATTGAATTTTCATGGCCGCTTGAACATCCCCTTTGATCGCCGCCATGCACAACTCATGCATGAGCTTGGG
>CANBTT010000009.1 GCA_947372465.1 Burkholderiales bacterium
TCTAACGAGCCAATCGCCAGATGTGTAAGTGTGCCAGAAAGAGTGGGCTTTTGAGCAATGATTCTTTGCACGTAACGCGTCGGTTCGCTGAGCAAACCTTCTTCGTAGCCCAAAACTTTAAATGCATTGAACACACGCAAGAGTTCACCACTTTGAAGCAAAAAATCCGCCCTTGTGGGCCTGCCATACATCTGGTGCCCTTCAGAAAAGGTCTCATAGATGACAAATCCGCCGTCTTTGACACAGTCCAGGAGTTCGGGCCAAAGTGCGCGCCACAGGTAATTGGTGACCAGCACCGCATCAAATTGCTCGCCCACCAGTGGCCAGGGGGCGTTTTCTAGATCTGCACATAGGGTCTGGATGCCCATTTTTTGAATCTGCTCAAGCGCCGCCAAGTCTTTGTCCACCGCCAAAACGTCCATTTTTAAGCTTGAGAGCCACAAGGCGTGTCTGCCAGACCCACAGGCCAAGTCCAAAATCCGGCTTCGCGGTGCAAGGACGTGCGACCACTTTTTGAGCCAATCAGAGGCTTGCAGGGGTGGACGGCTTGGATCGTGCAAAATAGGCATGGGTACTAAAGTATGATAATTTCATTGATTAAAATCACATTATCCCCCAGGGCTGCTCTGGGATAATGGGTTTTGATGCAAATACGCCAACAAGGTGCTTGGTGTCTTGTCTTTGCTAAAATACTGTTTTTTCATACAGATCACTTGAGAACCTGTCTACAATCTAACCATGGCTACAAAGCAAACTCCAGAATATTCAGAAAGTTCCATCCGCGTCTTGAAGGGCCTAGAGCCTGTCAAGCAACGCCCTGGTATGTACACACGAACCGACAACCCCTTGCACATCGTGCAAGAGGTGCTTGATAACTCGGCCGATGAGGCCTTGGCCGGACACGGAAAAAAAATCAAGGTCACCTTGCACGCAGACGCAAGCATCAGCATCGAGGACGATGGGCGGGGCATTCCGTTTGGAATGCACCCTGAAGAAAAAGCACCTGTGATCGAGCTGGTTTTTACCAGACTCCATGCGGGTGGCAAGTTTGACAAGGGCTCAGGCGGCGCATACAGCTTCTCTGGCGGATTGCACGGCGTCGGGGTGAGTGTCACCAATGCCTTGTCCAAAAGAATGGAGGTCACCTCTTTTCGAGAAGGCAAGGTCGCCAAACTCGTCTTCCAAGGTGGTGATGTCATCGAGTCTTTAAAAGTAAAAGCGGCCACCAAAGAGGATCGCAAATCAGGTACCTTGGTGCGGGTGTGGCCCGATCAAAAGTACTTTGAGAGTGCGGTGCTGCCTTTGAACGAGTTGACGCATTTGCTCAGAAGCAAAGCGGTGTTGATGCCTGGTGTCACGGTCACACTTTTGAGTGAAAAAAGCAAAGACGAGCAAACTTGGGTTTACAAAGGGGGCTTGAAAGATTACCTTGGACAGTCTTTGCATGCCGATCCCGTGATCCCGATGTTTGAGGGTGAAGGTTTCGCTGACAGTGCCCATGAAAGCTTTGCAGAAGGCGAGGGCGCGTCTTGGTGTGTGGCCTTTACCGAGGATGGACAAGCCCTGCGCGAGAGCTATGTGAATTTGATCCCCACGAGTGCTGGGGGCACCCATGAGAGTGGTCTGAGAGAGGGTTTGTTTCAAGCGGTCAAGAGTTTCATTGACCTGCATGCCCTTTTGCCCAAGGGGGTTAAATTGCTCCCTGAAGATGTGTTTGCTCGGGCCAATTATGTGTTGAGCGCCAAGGTCTTGGATCCCCAGTTTCAGGGTCAAATCAAGGAACGATTGAACTCCAGGGATGCCGTGCGATTGGTTTCTTCGTTTGTCAAACCCGCCCTCGAGTTGTGGCTCAATGAGCATGTTGAATATGGCCGCAAGTTGGCCGAATTGGCCATCAAGGCCGCTCAATTTCGCCAGCGTGCGGGTCAAAAGGTTGAGAAACGAAAAGGCTCTGGGGTGGCTGTTTTGCCGGGCAAATTGACCGATTGTGAAAGCAAAGATTTGGCGCACAACGAGGTGTTCTTGGTGGAGGGCGACAGTGCGGGTGGGAGTGCCAAGATGGGGCGAGACAAGGAGTCTCAAGCCATTTTGCCTTTAAGAGGCAAGGTCTTGAACACTTGGGAGGTGGAGCGCGATCGACTTTTTGCCAACAATGAGATCCACGACATTGCGGTGGCCATTGGCGTTGACCCCCATGGACCTGAGGACGTGGTCGATTTGAGCGGGCTCAGGTACGGCAAGATTTGCATCTTGAGCGATGCGGACGTGGACGGCTCACACATCCAAGTTTTGCTGTTGACTTTGTTCTTTAGACATTTCCCAAGGCTGATCGAGAGTGGCAATGTGTTCATCGCGCGTCCCCCACTGTTTCGGGTCGATGCGCCGGCCAGGGGAAAGAAACCGGCCACCAAAATTTACACCCTTGATGAGGGGGAATTGACCGCCGTTTTGGACAAACTCAGAAAAGACGGCGTCAAAGAGGGCGCTTGGTCCATCAGTCGTTTCAAAGGCCTTGGAGAGATGAATGCCGAGCAGTTGTGGGAGACCACTTTGAATCCAGATACGAGACGTTTGTTGCCTGTGCAATTGGGTGACTTGGACTTTTTGCAAACGCAGTCCTTGATGACCCAGTTGATGGGCAAGGGAGAGGCCCAGGCAAGAAGAGAGTTGATGGAGTTGCATGGCGACGCCATTGAAGTGGATATTTAATCATGAGTGAAAACAACGTGAATACCAATTTGTTGCCCGCTAAGGATGAGGAGCTTGGACTTGGCGCTTATGCACGGCAGGCCTATCTGGAGTACGCTTTGTCCGTGGTCAAGGGACGCGCATTGCCCGATATTTGTGATGGTCAAAAACCCGTTCAACGCCGCATTCTTTACTCCATGTCTCGCATGGGCTTGGGGTTTGGCGGCGCCAACGGCGCCGTTGGTGCCAGACCGGTCAAAAGTGCGCGGGTGGTGGGCGATGTGCTCGGACGCTTTCATCCCCATGGCGACCAAGCGGCTTATGACGCCTTGGTGCGCATGGCACAAGATTTTTCACAACGCTACCCCCTGATCGACGGGCAAGGCAATTTTGGTTCGCGCGACGGCGATGGCGCTGCGGCCATGCGTTACACAGAGGCGCGTTTGTCAAGAATCACCAGTCTCTTGCTCGATGAACTGGACGAGGGCACCATTGATTTTCAGGCCAATTACGATGGCTCAACGCAAGAGCCCCAACAGCTTCCCGCTCGACTTCCCTTTGCCATTTTGAATGGGGCGAGTGGCATTGCTGTTGGTCTGGCGACTGAAATTCCTTCTCACAACTTGAGCGAGGTGGCCGATGCCTGTGTTGCACTGATCAAGAATCCAAAACTGAGCGATCTTGAGTTGGCGGCGATCTTGCCTGGCCCCGATTATCCGGGTGGGGGGCAAATCATCAGCAGTCCCCAAGAAATTTCAGATGCCTATCGCACAGGCCGCGGATCTCTTAAAGTGAGAGCCCGCTGGGTGATTGAGGACTTGGCCAGAGGTCAATGGCAAATTGTGGTCAACACCTTGCCCCCTGGCGTGAGCTCACAAAAGGTGCTGGAGGAAATTGAAGAGCTCACCAATCCAAAAGTCAAGGCAGGCAAAAAGACCTTGACGCCAGAGCAAAACGCGCTGAAAGCGTCTGTGTTGAGTGTTTTAGATGGTGTGCGAGATGAGTCTTCAAAGGACGCGGCTGTGCGCTTGGTGTTTGAGCCCAAGACCCGAACCATTGAGCAGCAAGAGTTGATACAAGTTCTCTTGGCGCACACCAGCCTTGAGAGCTCCTCGTCGATCAACTTGACGGCGATTGGCATTGATGGCAAGCCCGTGCAAAAGTCTTTAAGACAGATGTTCAACGAGTGGATTGAGTTCAGGCAACTCACCGTTCAGCGCAGATCAAACTTCAGGCTTCAAAAGGTCTTGGACCGCATCCATATTTTGGAGGGTCGACAACTCGTGTTGTTGAACATCGATGAAGTCATTGCCATCATTCGTCAAAGCGATGAGCCCAAACAAGCACTGATTGAGCGTTTCCGCTTGAGCGAACGACAAGCAGAAGACATTTTAGAAATTCGCTTGAGGCAGTTGGCGCGTCTGGAAGCCATCAAAATTGAGCAAGAGTTGAAGAACTTGGGTGAAGAGCGAACAAAGCTTGAAGAGATTTTGGCCAGTCCTGCCGCCCAAAGGCGACTGATGATCAAAGAAATTGAGGCGGATGCAAAAATCTTTGGCGATGCGCGTCGCACATTGATCCAAGCTGACAAGAGATCCAATGTCGAGGTCAAAGTTGTTGATGAACCCGTCACGGTCGTCATCTCTGACAAGGGCTGGGTGCGTGCACGCTCAGGACATGGCCACGACCGTGCGGCCTTCTCCTTTAAAGCCGGTGACGCCTTGTACGACACCTTTGAGTGTCGAACGGTGGACACCGTCCTGTGCTTTGGAAGCAATGGGCGGGTGTACTCCGTGCCGGTGACTCAACTGCCAGGGGCCAGAGGTGATGGTCAACCCTTGACGACTTTGGTAGAGCTTGAAAGTGCAACGCAGTTGGTGCATTACGTTGTGGGCCCAACAACAGCGATGTATCTGTTGAGCAACTCCGCGGGTTACGGCTTCATGGCCACCATCGAGTCCATGATGTCAAGAAACAGAAGCGGTAAGTCCTTCTTGAGCATCAACGAGCAAGAGCGCGTTTTAAGGCCTTCAATCGTGGACGCCGCCTCGCAAAACAACAACCTGGCCGTGGCAAAATCGGTGGCCTGTGTCACGCAAGGTGGGCGAATTTTGAGCTTTGATATTTCAGAGATGAAGATCATGGAGAAAGGCGGTCGTGGCCTGCAGTTGATCGACTTGGACAAGAAGGACGAGTTGGCCGGGGCTGCCGCTTACGTTCGAAGTATTTTGATCAAAGGCATCGGTCGAGGAGGCAAGGAGCGAGAAGAAACGCTTGAAATCCGCTCCTTGAACAATGCCAAGGCCACACGTGCCAAGAAAGGCAAAACCACCGAGCTGGGCTTCAAGCCCAATGAGGTGCGTCGAGTTGAGTAAGCCCTAGGGGGTGGAGATGCACCTCTTTTTGAGAGAAGAGGTGCATCTTGTTGTTGGACGTGTTTTTAGGCCTTGAGCTCAACAATCATTTCAATTTCGACGCAGGCGCCTAGGGGCAGTTGCGCGACACCAAAAGCGGATCTGGCGTGAAGGCCTCGGGCTTGAAAGACCTCTGCGAGCAAGTCGCTGCAGCCATTGGTCACCAAGTGCTGCTGCGTGTATTCTGGCGTTGAGTTGACCAAACTCGTGACTTTAACGATCTGTTTGACCGCTTCCAGATCTTTGCCGATGCTTTGACAAGCCGCTTGCAAGGTGCCCATGAGATCGATGGCCACTGAAGTGGCCGCCTCTTGGCCTTCTGCTGTGTTCATGGTGAGGCCGAGTTGACCCACCCAAGCTGCGCCTTCTTTTTTGGCAATGTGGCCACTTAAGTAAACCATGTGGCCACTGATGCAAAAGGGCTGGTAGGACGCTGCAGGCGTGGCAGCCGGGGGCAAGCTGATCTTTAATCGCTCAAGGGTTGCGTAGATGGTGCTCATGTTGGACTTTTTAAGTTAAATGCAGGCCTGCAAAGGGTGTTCAAGGCATTTTAAACGGCCTGGGTGAGCCAATGGGGGTCAAAAAGGATTAAAGTTTTGATGCTGTCGTGTCGAAGATAGGGAGGTGATGGAGGTGTTTGAAGTGCTCAGGGCGACCTGGTCCGAGAAGTTTTGTACACCAAAGTTGCAGCGCCCTTTGCGTTTTTGCGCTTTTGCGCCTTTTGCACCTTTTGCACCTTTTGCACCGTTTGACGGTTAACACTTGATTTACTTTGATGAAACCCTTGCTCTCACTGCAAATGAACTCTTTGAAGCCGCCTGTCTCGGCTTGGCTGTCGGCCGTGGTCTGCTTGTGCTTGATGTGCTTTGTAGGTGCTTCAAACGCGGAGTGGGCCGAAATTGACAAAGACGAGGACGTCACACATTTGTGGGACAAAGAGGCGGTCAAGGCGGTTCATGTGAGTCGCTACGTTTGGACACTCAGCGACTATGCAAAGGCGGGTAAAACCTTCAAAGGCGACACCTTTCAGTCCGAGATGGTGCGCTGGCGTTTGTATTGCAAGAACGACACCTTTGTGAGATTGTCGTCCAGCTATTTTGACAAGCCCTTGGGCAAAGGCAAAGAAGTGATGTCCTTGGATGAGCAGGAGTGGAAAACCAAAGAGTTTCCCATCCGTCCCAACACCTATTTGGCCGCTTTGAAAAAGCAAGTCTGTGAAGCCCAGTCATGAGCGCAAAGGCGTGCGCTTAGGGCGTGATGCCGTTGACCTTTTTCATGATGTGATTGAGCGCTTCTTCCACTTGATCGATCAAGATCAAACACAACTCACCAGGCTTCAAGTTGTTCATGGCATGATCGATGGCCAAAAACTCGCCATAAATTTCTTCGACTTTTTCAGTCTTGCTCGCGCCTTTGAGGCCCTCTCTTAAAAGTGCCAAAACCTCGCCATCGACGCGACCGCGTTGACATGCATCTTGGTACAAAATCACATCGTCAAAGACGTTGCCAATGATGCGCGTTTGCTCCTTGATGTCTTCATCGCGTCTGTCGCCTGCGCCACTGATCACAACACTTCTGCGCTTGGCGGGTAAGTTGGTGACCGCTTGGACCAGGGCCTTGATGGCGTCCGGGTTGTGACCATAGTCGGCAATGACTGTTGAGCCTTTGTAATCAAACACATTAAAGCGCCCAGGAACGGCTGTTGGATCGCTCACAAAAGTAGAGAGGCCTTTGCAAATGACGCCCCATGGGATGGCCACGGCCCAAGCAGCGGCAATGGAGGCCATGGCATTTTCAATCTGAAAGTTCACCACCCCTCGGCGCGTGAGTGGAATGTCAACCATCGGGATTCTGACTTGCATGCTGCCTTGCATGGCAACGATTTGATCGTCCTCAACAAACACCACGCGCTTGCCTTGTGCTCGGTGTGTGGCGATCACGGGATGGTGAGCATCAAGTGCAAAATAGGTGACTTGGCCCGGGCAAGTGGATGCCATGGCCGCCACCATTGGGTCGGCGGCGTTCAAGACCGCCATGCCAGAGGGAGACACGTTTTGCACGATCACGCGCTTTAAGACCGCCAAGTCTTCAACCGTGGTGATGTAATTGAGTCCCAGATGGTCCCCCATGCCAATGTTGGTGACAACCGCCACTTGGCACCGATCAAAGGCCAAACCTTCTCTGAGCATGCCGCCTCTGGCCGTTTCAAAAACGGCCGCATCAACATCGGGGTGCATCAATACGTTTCTGGCCGATCGGGGTCCTGAGCAGTCACCGTCATCAATTTGCCGTCCATTGACGTAGACACCGTCCGTGTTGGTCATGCCTACTCTGAGCCCTTGCGCTCTTAACAAGTGAGCGCACAATCGAACGGTGGTAGTTTTACCATTGGTGCCTGTTACAGCAATCACGGGCACGCGTCCATCTTCACCCTTGGGGTAGAGTTGAGAGATGATCGCCTCACCCACATCGCGCCCTTTGCCGTAAGAGGGGTTCAAGTGCATTCTGAGACCAGGCGCCGCATTGACCTCAACCACGCCGCCTTGCTGCTCCTCAAGAGGGCGCAAAACGGTCTCGCACACCACGTCCACACCGCAGACATCAAGACCAACCATTTGGGCCGCTTCGATGGCTCTGGAGGCCACCTCTGGGTGCACGTCGTCGGTCACATCGGTTGCACTGCCACCCGTAGACAAGTTGGCGTTGTTTCTCAAAATGACGCGCACACCTTTGGCAGGAATGCTGTCGGCCTCCAGTCCCTGCTCCCTCAGTCGAGCAATGGCCACCTCGTCGAATCGAATTTTGGTGAGGGACGTGGCATGCCCATCCCCCCTTTTGGGGTCGGCATTGACTTGGTTGACCAAGTCCTTGACGGTGTGAACACCATCGCCTGTGACAAAGGGCGGCTCTCTCCTGGCGGCAGCAACCAATTTGTCGCCCACCACCAAAAGGCGGTAATCGCTGCCCGGCAAATAGCGTTCAACCATGACGTCGTCTTTGAAGCGCTTGGCATTTTCAAAGGCGGCGAACACTTCCTCTTTGGTGTTGATGTTGACCGTCACCCCTTTGCCCTGGTTGCCGTCTTGGGGTTTGATCACCACAGGAAAACCAATGGATTGCGCTGCAATCCATGCGTCCTCCTTGTCCTCGACGGGGCGACCATGCGGGACGGGTACGCCGGCGGCAAACAGGAGTTTTTTGGTCAGCTCTTTGTCTTGCGCAATGGACTCCGCAATGGCGGAGGTGGCGTCGATTTCTGCCGCTTGTATTCTTCTTTGCTTAGAGCCCCAACCAAATTGGACCAAACTGCCTTGCGTCAAGCGTCGATAAGGGATGCCTCGTGTGAGCGCAGCGTCAACGATGGAACCCGTTGAGGGGCCAAGGCGAATGTCTTCATCCAAATCTCTCAAATTTTTGATCGCCGTGTCCAAGTCAAAGGCTTGGTCGTTCAGCGCACAGGCACACAATTTTTGAGCAAACTCCAAGGCCATCACGCCCACTTCCTCCTCGGTGTACTCGACCACCACTTGATAGAGCTGTGCTTCAGAGGTGGGGGTGGTTCTGGAGAAAGTGACCGGGCAACCGGCTTCGGTTTGAAGGTGGAGGGTGGCGATTTCAAGCGCGTGGGCGATGCCCATTTTTGCGCCTCGCTCGGTGGGTCTTAGGGCGCCCATGCCGGGGAAAAGATTGCGCAATTTCTGCTCGAAATGGGGCATCAAATTCAAATCATCTTGATGCACGTCGCACTCCACCAAGGCCTCAATGGCAGTGTGACGGGTCCATAGATTGGGCCCTCTAAGAGCTCTAATTCGTGAAACGTTCATGAGGCAAGGGTCCTGATATCAAGGGGAGGAGAGATGGAGTTCTTTTGGCCAAAATTTTTGAGGCCAGCACGGATCAAGAGCGGGGCAATGTCCAAGGCCCAGCCGCATGCAACGCCAGCGAGCAAGGTGGAGAGGTTGAAGCCGTCTTGCTTGATGCGCATGGCAATGGGAGGAAAGTCCAAGTGAAACAGCAAGGTCTCTTGGTCGCCCCTGGCCAAGACCACATGTCCATCTCTGTAGTAGACATTTCTTCTGCCTTCTGAGCGGTGTGCTTTCATCACCTCATTGTCAGGATCGGTGGAGTAAAAGATCACATCCCCATCGCTGTACTGCGCCAAGTCGACCACAGCGGGGTCTTCTGCATTCAAGACGCTGACGCCGTTGGTGAGCACCAAATCGATTTGGGTTCTCATCACGCTTTTGAACTTTTCTTCGGAGGAGATGTCGTGGTCACTCAAATCCCAAACATCTCGCTTCATGTCGGTGACAACACCTACCAAACAGCGGTCATAGGGCAGTCCATCTTGGCAAATGTGCCAAGGGGACGTTTGAAACACGGCGGCCTCCAAGGTGCGGTTGATCAGCAAGCGCTCCCCAATGCCGTAATCTCTGGCATCGGTGGACTCGACTTTGCGTTGATCCATGTACAAACCCTCATCACAGGCCAAGCCCACTCTTTTGCCCGACAAGTGCAAGAACCATGCAATCAAATGCGAGAGCAAATTGGTTTGAATCGATCCCAGCACACCCACAATTGGGATGCGGCCGTTTTCATTGTTGGTAAATAGGTGGTCAACAATCGAGCGGCCCACAGGCCTGGCTTGACCGTTCAAAGGCTTGAGATGCATCAAAAGCCCTGGACCCGCATTGACTTCGACAATGGCCGCATCTTGCTCATTGAGGGGCTTGGAGATATCTTGTGCCACCAAGTCAATGCCTGCAATGTCCAAACCCACCACACGTGCTGCCAAGCAAACCGTGGCCGCCACCTCGGGGTGGATCAAATCGGTGACGTCGTTGTTCATGTTGCCGTTGCGCTGAACGATGATCGAGGTGCCCACATCGAGCACACTTTTGGCGTTGTAGCCTTGGCTCTCAATTTGAAGCACGGCTTGTGGATGGTCTTTGAGTCGCACGGAATTCAGTGGATAGTCTTCGGTGGGACCTCTTCTGGGGTCGGAGTTGATTTGCAACTCAATGAGCTCCTCAACGGTGTGCTTGCCGTCTCCCGTGATGTAGGCGGTTTCTCCTTTGGCTGCAGCAACCACTTTGTCGCCCACCACAAGCAATCGGTGCTCATCGCCTTGAACGTAACGCTCAACCAAGACCTCGGTGCCGTAACGGCTCGCTATATCAAAGGCGGCTCTGATGTTGGCTTCGTTTTTAAGCCCCAAAGAAACACCCCGTCCTCGGTTGGCGTCGCTTGGTTTGACCACCACAGGCAGACCAATTTCTTGTGCAGAGCTCCAAGCGTCGTCTGCATTGTTGACCAAGTTGCCTTGGGGGACAGGAATGCCGCAGTGTTGGAGGAGTTGTTTGGTGAGGTCTTTGTCGCTTGAGATGCTCTCAGAGATCGCCGACGTGCGGTCCGTCTCAGCCGTCCAGATGCGGCGCTGTTTGGCGCCATAACCCAGTTGCACCAAATTGCCTTCTGTTAAGCGAATGGAAGGGATTCTTCTCTCGTTGGCGGCCTCCACAATGCAGCCCGTGCTGGGGCCAAGACAATACTCATCCACCGTGTCTTTTAAGTCATCCAAGTGCGTTTGAAGGTCAAAAGGTGTGTCGTTGATGGCGGCCATGACCAATTTTTGGGCCAGCAAAAGACTTTGTTCGCCGACCTTTTCTTGAACGGCGTAAATGATCACTTTGTAGACGCCCCGTGAGGTGGTTTCACGCGCTTTGCCAAAACCCGTCTCTAAGCCTGACAGGGTTTGGAGCTCGAGCGCGACGTGTTCCATCACATGCCCGGCCCATGTGCCATCTTTCAATCGCATCAAAAAGCCCCCGCGCTCTCCAATTCCACATCTGTGCTCAATGAGTCCTGGCAGCCAAGTGGTCAATCTTTCATAAAAACCGGGGATCAAATTGGAGGGGAAATCCTCCAAAACGCCAATGTCCACCCATGCCTCAATGACCGAACGGTAGGTCCAGATGTTAGGGCCCCTGAGGTAACGCATGCGAAGAATTTGAATGTCTGGATGTGACATGGTGTTGGTCTTAATTGGGCTGAGGGTGTGGGGAGGACAAAAAAGGGTGTTTTTTTGAAATTAAACAGAAAAACGAGTCGTCCAGTGGTGGTCTTCAAACGTTATACAAAACATGATTATTATGACGTTATTTCAGACTCGGTTTTGTGCTTTTGCTCTAAAGTCGATCAATATTGGAAGTCCACACTGTGCTGCGAAGTTACAATGGCTGAGAAGTTTTGAGCTCCATTGTAAGAAAAGTTGCTTTGACTTCATGTTTTTTGTTTTCCTTTTGTTGCATCCCAAGAGGCCCATCTTTTCCAAAAGAGCACCCTTGACCTCGATTAATTTAAAAACCCCCTCATGACTGACATGCCAAGTGCTTCTCAAGTAGAGCTTCCCCAAGGCTGGCAAGCGCTGGTTTTTGCCAGCCTGTCTTCCAATGAAAACGTTTTAGCCGCCCTAGAGGTTGACTTGGACAGCCGACTTTGTTTCACAAGTGGCTTGTTGGTGCTCACCCATGAGAGGCTTTTGAGTTGGTCTTTGCCCGAAGGGGGCAATCCTCAAGATCTGGGTGATTTGAAGGCCAGTTCATTCCACTTGGAGACGTATCCGATGGAAGGACAGGCTCGCTTAAAGCACATCGATTTTGCGGGCGTTGGGACCTTGGAGTTGGTCAACGAGCACCGATGTCTGGCCAAGTGGCGCTTTACCCTGGCCAACAATGTCCGAGCTGTGGCCCTTCAGATGGCTTGGAATCGTGCGCACGAACTCCACCTCTTGGCAAGGCAAGAGACTTCACTGGGCGCATTCCAAGGCTCTCATGGATCGGGAAAAATCAATCCCCTGTCAGCGCACGATGAGCAGTTCTCCCCTTTGCTTGAAAGTGCTGAGGGTCGCCACACTCCTACTGCGCCCTTGAACGAGGTCGATGAGGCGCCCGCTTCGACGTGGGGCCTCTTTAGATTGTGGCGTTTTGCCAAGCCCTATCAAATGCGCTTGTTGCTAGGCTTTTTGCTGACCTTGGCCTCCACGGCAGCGACCTTGGTGCCACCTTACCTCACCATGCCCTTGATGGACAAAGTCCTCATTCCCTTTCAAAACGGCAAGCCCATTGATTTTGAGCAAGTTTCGACTTATCTGATCGGCTTGCTGGGCGCAGCACTTTTGGCTTGGTCCTTGGGTTGGCTTAAAACTTACATTTTGGCGCTGGTGTCTGAGCGCATTGGGGCCGATTTGCGCACCAGTGCCTATGACCATTTGATGAAGCTCTCCCTTGAGTATTTTGGCGGTCGGCGAACCGGTGACTTGATGACGCGCATTGGCGGGGAGACGGACCGCATTTGTGTGTTTTTGTCGCTTCATCTTTTGGATTTTGCGACCGATTTTTTGATGATCGTGATGACCTCCATCATTCTTTTCACCATCGACCCTTATTTGGCCATGGTGACCTTGTTGCCTTTGCCATTCATTTATTGGCTCATTCATGTGGTCCGGGATCGTTTGAGGCTGGGGTTTGAGAAAATTGATCGCGTGTGGTCTGAGCTCACGAACGTCCTGGCCGACACCATTCCAGGCATTCGGGTGGTCAAAGCGTTCGCCCAGGAGGGGCGAGAAAGTGCCCGTTTTCGTGAGGCCAACAAGCACAATTTGGCGGTGAACGATCGAATCAATTTTCTGTGGTCCTTGTTCTCGCCAACGGTCACATTGATGACCGAGGTTGGCTTGTTGATCGTTTGGGCTTTTGGCATTTGGCAAGTCGCCCAACACCAAGTGACGGTTGGCGTGCTGACCGCCTTTTTGGCCTACATTGGACGCTTTTATACGCGCTTAGACTCCATGAGTCGAATTGTCTCTCACACGCAAAAGGCGGCGGCTGGGACCAAGAGAATTTTTGAAATTTTGGACCATGTCTCAAGTGTGCCTGAGCCCACTGAGCCCGTGAAGGTGCAAAGCATCCAAGGGGAGATCAAACTCACGAATGCCGCCTTTAGGTACGGTAACCGATTGGTCATCAAGGACCTGAGCCTGACCATCAAGCCCGGAGAGATGATCGGCTTGGTTGGACAAAGCGGTTCGGGTAAAAGCACCTTGGTCAATCTCATTTGTCGTTTTTACGATTTGAGTGAAGGCAGTGTCGAGCTCGATGGGGTCGACATTCGACGCTTTATGTTGGCCGATTACAGGGCGCACATTGGTTTGGTGTTGCAAGAGCCGTTTTTGTTTTTTGGCACCATTGCCGACAATATTTCTTATGGCCGCAGCGATGCGTCTCGCAGTGAGATCATCGCAGCCGCTCGGGCTGCTCATGCCCACGAGTTCATTCTTCGCCTGCCTCAGGGGTATGACTCACTGGTGGGTGAGCGAGGACAAGGCCTGTCTGGCGGCGAGCGGCAACGCATCTCCATTGCACGTGCTTTACTGATCAATCCTAAAATTTTGATCATGGACGAAGCCACCTCTTCGGTGGACACGGAGACGGAGCAAGAGATCCAAAAGGCCTTGGACAACTTGGTCAAAGGTCGCACCACCATCGCCATTGCTCACAGGCTCTCAACGCTCAAACGGGCCGATCGTTTGGTGGTCATGGAGCAAGGTGAGAAAGTCGAAGAGGGCAGCCACGATGAGTTGATGGCCCGGCAAGGGGCTTATTGGCGGCTTTACCAAGCCCAGGCGCATCAAGCCGAGTTGGGTCTGCCTCTTTCTGCACCACCAAGTGCCTATGATCAAGGGATGATTTAAATGAGCGAGTCACACGCATTGGCAACCAGCTCCTCCAGTCAAGAGGGCGCTCTCATGGACTTTAAGTTGTGGGCTGACCCCTTTGGTATTTGGCATTTGAGCCTTGCCGAGCAAACCCATGAGCATGTGATTGCCGTCAGAGCCTTTCCCATCAATGCCCCCAATGAGGGGGTATCGATTTTGAGCCGTGATGGGCGAGAGTTGTTGTGGTTGGATCAACTCACAGAGTTGCCCCAGACGCACAGGCAAAGCATTGAGAAGTGTTTGCAAAACAGAGAATTCATGCCTGAGATCACCAAACTCGATGGTGTGAACTCTTTTGTGACGCCCAGTCGTTGGTCGGTACAAACCACGCGAGGGGCCACTGAATTGCTTTTAAAAGGCGAGGAAGACATCAAGCGACTCAATGCCAATACATTGATCATCTCTGACGCCTATGGCGTTCAGTTTTTGATCAAAGATCTCTCTGCACTTGATCGCCACAGTCGCAAGCTCATGGACCGTTTCTTATAAAGTTTTTGCGGGTGGCACGGCCTTGGTTTGATTCACCCATGAGCGCAAAGGGTGACAAGGCGCGGATCAATTCAGGAATGTGTTCAAGCCTGGAGAGGGGAGTTTTTTGATCTGGGACGGTTGAGTCACAAAAGCTTTGATGCCAATGTGTTCATTGAGTTCATTGGGGTAGATGTATTTGCCCTTTGTGATCACCAAATCGACCTTGCGAAGGTCTTCGATGTTGAGCGTTGGGTCGCCATCCACAATGATCATGTCTGCGAGCTTGCCGCTTTTGATGGTGCCGAGTTCGCGATCGACACCAGCAATTTTTGCGGCATCAAAACTGGCCACTTTCAAGGCCTGTGCAGGCGTGAGGCCCGCTTGGACGTAAAGGGCCAATTCGCTGTGCAAAGAAAATCCTGGCAGTGCATCGGTGCCGGCCACCAGGGGCACACCACTGCGGTACAGCAGGCCCGTGAATTCAATCATTTTGAGGTAAGAGGCCCGATAAATTTTGGCTGTTTCCTCATCGGCAATGAGCATCGAGCCCACCTTGAAGCTTCTCTCTACATCGGGTGGCATGTGCGGGGCAATGCTTTCATAGGCCTTTGACATCTCACCGTCTTGTTGCTGGATGAACTCAAAGGCGGTGAGCGTGGGATCCACGACCACCTTGTGCTTGAGCAGCAAATCAATGAAGTCTGTCACCTCTTTGGACTCGAAATCCATGCCTGCAATTTTTTGGGCCGGCAAATAAAAACGGTCCAAGGTTCGGGTATCGGTTTGCGGTGTGACCAAGAAGGTTAAAAGCAGCTGATTGATGTGATTGATTTCATCAAAACCCGACTCCACGGCCTCTTTGGCCGTCATGAAGGCGGGCACGTGTCCACCCACCGTCAAACCCAGATCGTGGGCGTAGGCCGTGGTTTCTCGCACAATTTCTTTGGGAAATGAGTTGTAGAGTTTGATGTGTCTGTAGCCATTGGCCTTGTACCAGTCGATGGCTTTTTTCGCTTGATCCAAGGTTTCGATCAAAATGCCGTCATAAGAGGAGTATTCGCTCTTGCCTTCAATGAAGCCGCTCGGGATGATGCGCGGGGAGATGATGTCGCCGGCACTCACCTCAGTGATCATCTCTTGCAACTCCCGGTTGGAGTTGCCCAAGTCTCGAATGCTGGTGACCCCAGAGGTCATGCTGTAGAGTGCTGACCAACGGTTGATGTGTGTGTGCATGTCAAACAGACCTGGAAGCACCATGCGCTCTTTTGCATCGATTTCAAAGCCCGCTTGCAAGGGTTGCACGCCTTTGGGATAAATGCCCAGGATGTAATCTTTGTTGAAGTAGATGTTGGAGGGCTCGCTCACCGTGCCTGTGTCACTTTGGAATATTTTGGCGTTTTTGATGAGCACAATGCCTTCGATGTTTCTTTGCAGTGTTTGGGCTCTGAGCTTGAGGATCTTCTTTTCCGCATCGTTTTGTTTTTGATTGAGTTCGGTCAAGTAGTCTTGCCAACCCTCTTCGATCATCAAGGAGTAGCCTGGCAAAATGACCGCAAAAAGCCTCGCGTGTTCACCCAAGGTGGCCCAAAAAAATTGTGGACTCAAGCCCAGTCCTGTTTGCATCAACAGCTCAACACGCCTGACTTGCTTGCCTTTTTTTAAGGTGGCCCTTGCAATGCTTTCCATGCGGAGTTTGCCGGATGGCAGCAAAGGCAGTGTGTTGGTTTTCCTCTTTTTGAGGGCCTCAATGATCAAGGCATTCAAGCCCCAGGATGAGTCCATAGGGATGTAGACTTGGCCTGGCATAAAAGGGCTCGATCCCCTTTCAGCATTGGAGTGCCAACTGGCCACACCGTTTTTGATTTGAAAGTGTTCTTGCACCTTGGAGCCCATCTCGGAGGTGCCTTGGATGTGAAAGGATTTAAAGCCACCCAAGGCATCAAGCTGATAGCTCTCTTGGTAGGTCGGGCCACGGCCATTTTCTTTGAAGTCAAAGGAGGTTTGAACACGGTTGGGCGCTTTTTTTTCAATCGTCTGAAACCCAGCTTGGATGCCGTTTTCCATCAAGATGATGTATTTGATTTTTTCGCCTGCCCAAGCATTGAGCGCGAAAAAAACAATCAAGATTTGGAGGAGGGCGTGTCTGCGCATGTGCTCGGGGTGTGTATCAACTGAGCGCCCAAGCCTTTGATGGGCTTGGGTCCCCAAGTCAAAGTCAGACCACTGGATTGTTCAAACGCTTGGATGTCCTCTGGGGTGTCCAGATCACAAGCGAAGTGCATATTGTCGCTCAATAAACCTTGGACTTGGTGGGCATGCTCTGCTCGCCACTCTCGGCACCCGTATGAGCTGTCTTTGCCCAATATGTCTTCTCGCACCGTGTTGGAGATGATCACTGGGTTGCCCGGCCCAGAGCTCAACAAAGGAAAAAGCATCTCAGTGCTTGGTGCCAGCGCGCGAAACTGAGACATCAGCAGCTCGATGTCTTGAGCCTCAATGAGCGGCTGATCGGCCAGTGCCATGATGATGGCGTCGTGATTGTGCTTGAGCGATTGAAGCCCCAAGCGCTGGGAGGAAATGGGGCCCTCATCTGGGTAGGGGTTGATCACACAATGGGCTTGTAAGGGGTCAATGAATGGCTGGATGCTCTCATGGTAATGACCCAGCACCACGATCAACTCCTGAACCCCGACGCCCTTGAGCGCATGGATCGTGCGCACAATCAAAGGGATTCCATCCAAGTGCAAAAGACACTTGGGTCTAAAGCCCATTCGAGACCCTGAGCCCGCCGCCATCAACACAGCAGCAATGCTCATGGTGACCTTGATTGCACGGTGTGCAGTTCAACCAAGATCACGCCTTTAAGTTCATCAACCGGCATCACGATCAATTGAAAAAAGTCTTGAGCTTCTCTGCCCAACCCTTTTCATTGGGTGAATGCTTCATGCCGCCCTTTTTGAGCGACTCGTCGAGTTCCTTGAGTATTTTGCGCTGGTGCTCCGTCAACTTGACGGGTGTCTCGACTGTGATGTGACAGTAAAGGTCACCTTGAAAACTTGAGCGTATGCCTTTGATGCCTTTTCCTCTGAGCCTGAACTGTTTGCCCGTTTGTGTGCCCTCAGGAATGTCAATGGCCGCCTCACCTTGCAAAGTGGGCACTTGTATTTCGCCACCCAAAGCAGCCGTTGTGAACCCAATGGGCACGGCGCAGTGCAAGTCATCACCGTCGCGCTCAAAGATGTCGTGCTTGTGAATTCTGATCTCAATGTAGAGGTCGCCAGCAGGCCCTCCATTCGCACCTGGCTCACCATTGCCCGTGGAGCGAATTCGCATGCCGGAGTCAATGCCAGAAGGGATTTTGATCTCAAGCGTTTTTTGGCTTTGAATTTTGCCTTGACCTCGGCAAGGGCTGCATGGATCGGGGATGACTTTGCCAGCCCCTCGGCAATGGGGGCAGGTTTGTTGAACACTAAAGAAGCCTTGGCGCATTTGCACCGCACCTGAGCCGCCGCAAGTGCCGCAGTTTTTGGCGCTCGTGCCTGGTTTGGCGCCTGTGCCGTGGCAGGTGTCACAACTCTCCCAACTGGGGACTTGGATCTGTGTTTCCTTGCCCGCTGCCGCTTCCTCTAGCGTGATTTCCATGGCGTAATTCAGATCGTTGCCACGGTAGACTTGTCGTCCTCCTTGTTGTCTTCTGGCTTGCCCAAAGATGTCGCCAAAGATGTCGCCAAAGGTGTCTGCAAAGCCCGCTCCTCCAAAGCCGCCTGCTGCGCCACCGCGCATATTGGGATCCACACCAGCAAAACCATATTGGTCATAGGCCGCGCGTTTATCGCCGTCAGAAAGCATTTCATAGGCCTCCTTGACTTCCTTGAACTTGACCTCGGCCTCCTTGTCCCCATCGTTGCGATCGGGATGGAACTTCATCGCCAATTTGCGATACGCCTTTTTGATTTCGTCTTCGGTGGCGCTTTTGGAGACGCCTAGGACTTCGTAAAAATCTCTTTTTGCCATGATATAGAGCGATTCCTTTTTGAACAACAAAGCCGCGCTGGCCTCAAGAAGAGGTCAAAAGCGCGGCGAATGAAGGGGGTAAGAGCAGCTGTCTTCTTAACCCTTTTTAACTTCCTTGACCTCGGCGTCCACCACATTGTCATCGGCCGGTTTGGCTGCTTGCTGTGCAGCCTCTGGGCCATGCGCGTGGGGAGCACCGGCAGCCGCTTGTTGATCGGCGTAAGCTTTTTCACCCAGCTTTTGACTCACCGTCATCAGGGCTTGTGTTTTTTCATCGATGCTGGTTTTGTCTTCGGTTTTTAAGGCCTCTTCCAATTCCTTCAAAGCCGCTTCGATGGCCGACTTTTCATTCGCATCGATCTTGTCGCCGTGCTCGGCCAAGCTCTTTTGAACGGTGTGCAAAGCAGCATCGCCTTGGTTCTTGGCTTGAACGATTTCGAGTTTCTTTTTGTCCTCTGTGGCATTGAGCTCGGCATCCTTGACCATCTTTTGGATCTCGTCTTCAGACAAACCGGAGTTGGCCTTGATGGTGATTTTGTTTTCCTTGCCCGTGCCTTTGTCCTTGGCGCCGACGTGCAAAATACCGTTGGCGTCGATGTCAAAGGAGACTTCAATTTGAGGTGTACCTCTGCTCGAAGGGGGAATGCCCTCGAGGTTGAACTCGCCAAGCATTTTGTTGACATTGGCAATCTCGCGCTCGCCTTGGAAGACCTTGATGGTCACGGCGGGTTGATTGTCTTCAGCGGTTGAGAAGGTTTGAGCAAATTTGGTTGGGATGGTGGTGTTCTTGGTGATCATTTTCGTCATCACACCGCCCAAAGTTTCAATGCCGAGTGACAAGGGGGTGACATCCAACAAGAGCACATCGGTTCTGTCGCCAGAGAGCACCTGCCCTTGAATGGCAGCGCCAACGGCAACGGCCTCATCGGGGTTCACATCTTTGCGCGGCTCTTTGCCAAAGAATTCTTTGACTTTGTCTTGAACCTTGGGCATGCGGGTCATGCCGCCGACCAAAATGACGTCGTCAATTTGGTCAACACTCACGCCGGCATCTTTGATGGCCATGCGGCATGGTGCAATGGTGCGCTCAATCAACTCGTCAACCAAGGACTCAAGTTTTGCACGGTTGAGTTTGATGTTCAAATGCTTGGGACCTGTGGCATCGGCCGTGATGTAGGGCAAATTGACATCGGTGGAGGCAGAAGAAGACAACTCAATCTTGGCTTTTTCAGCGGCTTCCTTCAAGCGTTGAAGGGCCAAAACGTCTTTGCCCAAGTCAACGCCTTGTTCCTTTTTGAACTCTCCAATGATGAAGTCAATGATGCGTTGGTCAAAATCTTCGCCGCCAAGAAAGGTGTCTCCATTGGTCGAGAGCACTTCGAATTGCTTCTCACCGTCTACATCAGCGATCTCAATGATGGAGACGTCAAACGTACCGCCACCCAAGTCATAAACGGCAATTTTTCGGTCGCCTTTTTCGGTTTTATCAAGGCCAAAGGCGAGCGCAGCTGCTGTGGGCTCATTGATAATTCTTTTGACCTCAAGACCGGCGATTCTTCCCGCATCTTTGGTGGCTTGACGTTGCGCGTCATTGAAATAAGCAGGCACGGTGATGACGGCTTCGGTGACGGCCTCGCCAAGATAGTCCTCGGCGGTCTTTTTCATTTTGCGCAGGACCTCAGCACTGACTTGGGGAGGCGCGAGTTTGCTGCCGCGAACCTCGACCCAAGCGTCGCCGTTATCTGCTTTGGCAATGGTGTAGGGCATCAAATTGATGTCTTTTTGAACTTCTTTTTCTTCAAATTTGCGGCCAATCAAACGCTTGACTGCATACAATGTGTTGCGTGGGTTGGTCACCGCTTGGCGTTTGGCGGAAGCGCCCACCAAAATTTCACCATCTTCTTGATAAGCAATGATGGAAGGGGTGGTCCTAGCGCCCTCGGAATTCTCGATCACCTTGGTGGTGTTGCCCTCCATGATGGCCACGCAAGAGTTGGTGGTTCCTAAGTCGATGCCGATGATTTTGCCCATTTTTTAGCTCCGTTTGCCGCTGATCGAGTCGATGCAGCGTTTGATTTGAAAAGTGTTGTTAAAGATATGTGGATGAAACACCTGAAATCAAGGTGTGGTTTTCAATTTTTTTGCCAATGGGCTCAAGAGGCCGTGACGGTCACGAGTGCAGGGCGCAAGATGCGCTCAGAGATCAGGTAACCCTTTTGCAAAACCATGACGACTGTATTGGGCTCTTGCTCTGCAGGCACAACGCTGATGGCTTGGTGGTGATGGGGGTCGAATTTGGTGCCTGCAGCAGGCTCAATGGCGATGACTTTGTTGCGCTCAAGAGCGCTTTTGAGTTGCCTGAGGGTGGCTTCAGCGCCTTCTTTGATTTGTTCTGGCGTGGCTTCCTTGATCAACAAGCCCGCCTCCAAGCTGTCGAGCACGGGCAACAAACCTTCTGCAAAGGACTCGATGGCAAATTTTCTGGCTTTGCTGACCTCTTCGTCCGCTCTTTTTCTGGCATTGAGCACCTCGGCTTGACCCCGCAAGTACTGGTCTTGTAATTCACCCACCTTGGCTTGAAGGGCTTCTAGCTCTGACAGTGCTTTTGCCAAAGCCTCGACAGGCTCGAGCGCCGAGTCTGCGAAAGGGTGGGCTTGATCGTGAGGGGGTGCGTCGTGAGCTTGCGACTCAGGGGTGGAATCGTGGGGTGTCATGGAAGGGTTTTGAGTTTGAGTCGGATCGGACATGGTTCGAAAAAAAAGACGTGAAAACAGGTATGTACAACAGATGGGGGTAAAAACACCGTTTTCAAGGCCTGAAAGAGATGTTTTTGCGTCAAACTGAGTTTTTTTATGGCGCCTAAAGGGGTTTCTTTAGAAAAAAACCGACCCTTTGGTCGGTTTTTGGGTCCGCTTAAGCAAGCCTTGGGGTCAATGGTTGCCCCAAACCTCTTGGGCGGTTTCAATGACCAAGCGCAATTTGTTTCTTTGCGCTTCAACGGCAATGTTGTTGCCGTGAACGGTGCTTGAAAAGCCGCACTGAGGCGACAAGGCCAATTGCTCCAAAGGCGCATATTTGGCCGCCTCTTCAATGCGGCGCTTGATGCTGTCTTTGGTCTCCATTTCGCCAAACTTGGTGGTGACCAGGCCCAAAACCACAATCTTTCCTTTTGGCAAGAAACGCAAAGGTTTGAAGTCGCCACTCCTGTCGTCATCGTACTCAAGGAAATAAGCATCCAAATTCATCTCTGAGAGCAAGGCCTCGGCAACGGGCTCGTAGTTACCGGCGGCCGCATGGGTGCTTTTGAAGTTGCCACGGCAAAGGTGCATCGCCAAGGTCATGCCTTGGGGTTTCAGGGCCACCACTTTATTCACAAAGGCCGCGTAACGGTGGGGCAATTCATTGGGATCGTCCCCTCTCAAGCGAGCAGCTTCGCGCATTTTTTCGTCGCAAAGATAGGCCAGGTTCGTGTCATCCATTTGCACATAGGTGCAGCCCGCTTGTGCCAAGGCATGCAACTCGTCGCCATAGGCCTTGGCCACGTCGTCATAAAACTGGGGGTCAAGCTCGGGGTAGGCTTGCTTGTTGATCGCGGCTCTGCCGCCCCTGAAATGCAGCATGGTGGGTGAGGGAATGGTGACTTTAGGGGTCATGCCCTTGCCAGCATTTGCCTTGAGGAAATTGAAGTCAGCCAATTGAATGTTTTTCTTGTGCGTGACTTTATCGGTGACTTTGATCACGGGTGGGGCCAACTCTTCGCTGCCATCAGGTTTAATGATGGTCACTGGAATGTCGGTCTTCACGCCACCGAGTTGCTCTAAAAAGTCGATGTGAAAGTAAGTTCTCCTGAACTCTCCGTCCGTGATGCTTTTGAGGCCCACGCTTTGTTGGAAATCAATGATTTCCTTGATGGCCTTGTCCTCAACTTCTCTCAAGGCTTCGGGCGTGATCTCGCCTTTAGCCTTTTGTGCCCTGGCTTCCAAGAGGTAAGCGGGGCGAAGAAAACTACCTACGTGGTCATAACGAGCGGGCAAAATTTGATCTAGTGCAAGGGACATATCAACTCCAAAAAAAGTGCTTGGATCTTAATCCATTTAAAGCAGGCGAAAGCGATCTGAATCGGGGTATTTGGATTATACGTGTATACAAAAAACAGTTATATCAGGATTTTATTGGGTGTTTTTAGGGGTTATTTTGTATTTTTGTATACAATCTGTATTCATGGAACCTTCGTCATCAAATTTTTCTTCATCCCCGTCTCCTTTTCCTTTGAACGCTTGGTACGCCTGTGCCTATGATGTTGAAGTGGGCAGAGACTTGTTGGCCCGCACCATTTGCAATCAAAAAGTGGTCATGTACAGGACCCTTGATGGCGAGGTCTGTGTCTTGGCGGATGCTTGTTGGCATCGTTTGTTGCCGCTGTCCATGGGTCGACTAGAGGGCGACGAATTGGTCTGTGGTTACCATGGGCTGCACTACAACGCACGCGGACGGTGCACCAGCATGCCCAGTCAAGAGGGGGTGAACCCTTCGGCCTGTGTAAAGTCTTATCCTGTGCTTGAGCGCCATCGTTTGATTTGGATTTGGATGGGAGAACCGTCTTTGGCCGATCCAGCAAGTGTTCCAGATTTGCACTGGAATCACGATCCCGATTGGGCCGCAGACGGCAAATTGATCCACGTTAAATGCGATTACCGATTGGTGATTGATAATTTGATGGACCTCACGCACGAGACCTACGTTCACGGCTCCTCCATTGGCAATTCAGCCGTTGCCGAGGCGCCTTTTGTGGCAACGCATGGGCACCGAACCGCCACGATCACGCGTTGGATGGAGGGCATCGAAGCGCCTCCATTTTGGGCCAATCAACTCTTTCAGGCGCGCGACTACAAAGGCCCAGTGGATCGCTGGCAAATCATCCGCTTTGAGGCGCCTGGGACGGTGACCATTGATGTGGGGGTGGCGCCAGCGGGGTCGGGTGCCGTGCCCAAAGAAGGCCATGCATCGGATCGCAGCCAAGGCGTGAACGGTTTTGTCTTGAACACCATGACGCCTGAGACCGATCAGTCGTGCCACTATTTTTGGGCCTTCGCAAGGAATTACAGTCTCACGGAGCAACGTTTGACGCATCAATTGCGCGAAGGCGTTGCCAATATTTTTCGAGAAGATGAGCTGGTGCTTGAAGCACAGCAGCAAGCCATCAACGCCAACCCCGGCCACCGTTTTTACAACTTGAACATCGATGCGGGTGCCATGTGGGCCAGGCGCTTGATTGACAAAATGGTCGACGAGGAGTCCACCCCAGCCCCGCATCAAAGCCAAAGAAGCATTGTGATAAAACAAGCGGCTTGATGCCCTTTGAAAACGTCTTGAGTCACAGAGTCACACATGGTCAAAATCCACCCCTTGAACACAGCCACAAGCTCTCCCGATGGGTCAGCGAATGCAAACCCCCTGACCCAAGCGCTCAGGGCCACCATTCAATTAAGAGAAATGATTTTGGCTGGAGAGGTTCAAGGCGGAGCAAGAATTGCAGAGATGAGCTTGGTGGAGCTCCTTGGGGTTTCAAGAACCCCCATTCGGCAAGCACTGATGAAACTCGAGCAAGAGGGGCTCTTAGACGAGTTGCCCCAAGGGGGCTATGCGGTTCGAATTTTTTCTGAATTAGAGGCCAGTGAGTCCATTGAGTTGCGAGGCGTGCTCGAGGGCATGATGGTCCGTTTGGCCAGTGAGAGAGGCTATGCGCCATCATTGATGAGAGAGGCCAAGAGGCTTTTGGGGCAAATTGATGAGATATTGAAATCAAATGTGTTGGCCGATGAGGCGTTTTCTAAATACATTGATTTCAATGCCCGTTTTCATGACGTTTTGGTGGACATGGCGGACAGCCCATTCCTGAAAAAAGAATTGGCGCGCATTTATAAATTGCCTTTCGCTTCGCCCTCTGGGTTTGTGGGCGTGCAGTTTGATTCCGAGTTTTCCAGAGACTTGTTGGTCGTGGCGCAAGATCAGCACAGGCAAGTCCTCCAAGCCATTGAATCCAAAGAGGGCACCCGAGCGGAGATGATCATGAGAGAACATTCAAGAATTGCGCAACGCAATCTGCGCTTGGTTGCCAACAATGTCAGTCACGAGCAGATGCCCGTTGCCAAGTTGCTTAAAAAACGCAGTTAAGCCTTTGCTCTTGTGAGCGCCTTCTAAGCGCGAGAGCTCCTGGCTCAGGTGCCGTTGTTTGAGGCCCTTTTTTTGAGAAATCATTGAATTCAACTCTTTGACGACCCCCCTTCCTTAAGACAATTTTTTTCCGAGATCAGCCGCATGAACGAGCCCCTTCACAACGAATTGACAACACAAGCCAAAATCATTGCACTCAAGGATTTGACGCCGACGGTCCGCGAGTTCACGCTAGAGCTTCCAAGAGCGATGCCTTGGGCCCCCGGCAGCCATTTGCCCATCTCCTTGGAGCTCAAAGGCTTTAAGACATGGCGGCATTATTCATTGACGGGCGCGTCTCATCCCCAAAGGTATCAATTTGCCGTCAAGAAACTCGATCAGGGCAGAGGGGGCTCCAAGGCGTTGTGGTCCCTTGAGTTGGGGCAATTCGTGCATGTGGGGGCACCCAAAAATCATTTTTCATTGGACACCTCAGCGCCTTCTTATCTGTTGGTTGCTGGGGGCATTGGGGTCACGCCCTTTGTCTCCATGGTTCAAGCGATCAAGTCTCAACGCCTGTTGAATGAGTCAGGCGCGCCCAAGATCAAAATGCTTTATGGCGCCAGAGATGAACAAGAATTGGCCTACATCGATGTTTTTCAAGCGGCTTTGCAAGCCACAGCGCTGCATGTGTGTCTCGATAACAAGGGCGAGCGATTTGATTTCAAGGCTCAAATTGCAGAGTTGTCACCCAAAACCCAGGCCTATGTGTGTGGTCCCCAAGCCATGTTGAGCGCTTTTAAGCTGGCATGGTCACAAAGCGAGCGTGCTTTGGAGGACTTGCATTTTGAGACCTTTGGCACGAGTGGTGCCCAGGTCAATGAGGCCTTTTCACTCAAAGTGCCCAGGCATGGCGTGGATTTGACGGTGGGTCAAGACGAGACGCTGCTAGAAGTTCTTGAGAGGAACGGCGTACAAACCCTATATGATTGTCAACGTGGTGAGTGTGGACTTTGTGCCATGGATGTCTTGGCGCTTGATGGGGTCATTGATCACAGGGATGTTTTTTTGAGTCCACACGAAAAAAGCAGCAATCAAAAAATTTGCGTCTGTGTCTCAAGAGTTTGTGGGACAATAATTCTGGACAGCGCTTACCGCGAAGATGAAATTTTTGTGAATTAAAAAAATGAAGGAAGACACATGAATAAAAGAACCTCGTTCAAAAGCCTTGCGCTCTTGGCACTTTTTTCTTTAGGCGGCTCCTTGCATGCCGCAGAGCCTTTTAAAATTGGGATGATTTTGCCCATGACTGGGCCCTTTGCGTCAACAGGGATCCAAATCGTGGCTGCTGCCAAGTTGTACATGGCCCAAAATGGAGACACCGTGGCGGGCAGAAAAATCGAGTTGATTGTCAAAGACGACACCTCAGCGCCCGATGTCACGAAACGACTGGCTCAAGAGTTGGTGGTCAATGACAAGGTGAGTGTGTTGGCCGGCTTTGGTTTGACCCCTTTGGCCTTGGCTGCGGCTCCCATTGCCACACAAGGCAAGACCCCTCAGATCGTGATGGCTGCAGCCACTTCCAGCATCACCCAGGCGTCTCCTTACATCATTCGCACGAGTTTCACCTTGCCCCAAGCCGCCGTTGCGATGGGCGATTGGGCGGCTAAAAATGGCATCAAAAAAGCTGTGACCTTGGTGAGTGACTTTGCGCCCGGCATCGATGCCGAAAAGTATTTCAAAGACCGCATGCTCTTTAACGGCGCACAAGTGCTCGAGACCATTCGTGTTCCCATGAGAAACCCCGATTTTGCCCCTTTCTTGCAAAAGGTAAGAGACCTCAAGCCTGACGCTTTGTATGTCTTTGTGCCCTCTGGTGCAGGCACGGCGTTGATGAAGCAGTTCACGGAAAGGGGCTTGGACAAGGCGGGCATCAGATTGATCGGGACCGGGGATGTGACGGACGATGATTTGTTGAACTCCATTGGCGATGTGGCCTTGGGCGCGGTGACCACCCACCATTATTCGGCTTCGCACAAGTCGGCATTGAACCAAAAATTTGTGGCGGCCTTTGAAAAGGCCAACAACAACATGCGACCCAATTTCATGGCGGTTGGCGGCTACGACGGTATGCACGTGATTTATGAGGCTATAAAAGCCACCAAGGGCAATGCCAATGGAGATCAATTGTTGGCGGCCATGAAAGGACAAATTTTTGAGAGTCCTCGCGGTCCCATGTTCATTGATGCCCAAACGAGAGATGTGGTGCACAACATCTACATCAGGAAAGTAGAGAAAGTCAACGGGCAACTCTACAACATGGAATTTGATTCGATCAAGGACGTCAAAGATCCCGGTAAAAATAACTAAAATAGCCTTTTTTTAATCCAAGGCCATGCGGACAAGAGACGTTTCTTGTTCGCATGGCTTTCACTTTTGCCTTGAGTGATGATCTGTTCACACTTGATACGGAGCGATCTGACACATCATGCTGACCCTCTTATTTGACGGCGTTGCCTACGGCATGCTCTTGTTTGTCTTGGCGGTAGGGCTCTCCATTACCTTGGGCTTGATGAATTTTATCAACTTGGCACACGGCGCATTTGCCATGCTGGGTGGCTATGTGATGGTCATCTTGTGCAAGCGTTTGGAGTTGCCTTTTTTACTTTGTTTGCCGCTTGTTTTTGTGGTGGTGGCCTTTGTGGGGGCGCTCTTAGAAAGACTTCTTTATCGCCGGCTTTATCAAAAGACACATCTCGATCAAGTACTTTTTTCAATCGGATTGGCCTTCATGTCCGTCGCCGCTGTTGACTATTTGATGGGCTCTTCACAGCAAAATTTGGTCTTGCCTGAATGGCTGCAAGGTCGAGGTGAATGGGGTGAGGGCACGTGGAGCATCGGTTTTGGTTACTACCGTTTGTTCATCATTGTGGTGTGTGCATGTCTGACCATCGTGTTGCAGTTGATCCTTTCAAAAACCCGTTTTGGCTCTCAGCTTCGCGCCTCGGTGGACGATCCCACAGTGGCTGCGGGACTGGGCATTGCGGTCAACAAGGTCTTCTTGTTGACCTTTGCCGTGGGCTCTGGGCTGGCAGGCTTGGGGGGCGCATTGGGTGCAGAGATTCTCTCCATTGAGCCCTTGTTCCCCTTGAAGTACATGATCTATTTTTTGATCGTCGTGGCCGTTGGCGGCACATCCTCCATCACTGGCCCCCTTTTGGCTGCCGTCTTTTTAGGGGTCGCAGATGTCATGGGCAAATACTACGTTCCTAAATTGGGTGGCTTTGTGGTTTATGTCTTGATGATCGCTATTTTGCTTTGGAGGCCCCAAGGCTTGTTCTCAAGAGGGGGTAAATCATGAGCGCGCCCTGGGGTGTTTCTGAAGTCATGAGTTACCACAAGACCAAGTGGTGGGAGTGGCTAGGTGTGTTGATCGCTTTGGCCACCCCTGTGGTGTTCTCTGCACATGCAATGATGGTCAATGAGATCGCCATCACAGCACTTTTTGCGGTTGCGCTTGATTTGATTTTGGGCTACTCGGGGATAGTTTCTTTGGGACATGCCGCTTTTTTTGGTTGGGGCGCGTACAGCGCAGGCCTCTTTGCAAAACATCTGCACAACGATCCTTTGATGGGTTTGCTGTTTGCGCTCCTCTCCAGTGGCGTGCTCGGACTGATGTGTAGTTTGACGGTCTTGCGCGGCAGCGATTTGACGCGTTTGATGGTCACCCTTGGCGTGTCCCTCATTGGTTTTGAATTGGCAAACCGTTTGAGTGATTTGACGGGTGGTGCTGATGGCTTGCAAGGAGTTTTGATGGGCCCAGTACTAGGTGTTTTTGAGTTTGATTTGAGTGGCCAAGTGGCGTGCATTTATTCGGTGTTTGTGGTGTTGCTGGTGATGGTGTTGTTGCGTCGTTTGGTGCATTCGCCATTTGGCGCCTCTCTCATGGCCATCCGGGACAATCGTCTGCGTGCAATGGCCATTGGCTTGTCGGTTTCAAAGAATTTGATGATTGTGTACTGCTTGTCTGCTGCGGTCGCTGGTTTGGCGGGCGCTTTGCTGGCTCAAACAACGGGTTTTGCGTCACTGGATGTTTTCTCCTTTGAAAGATCCGCGGATGTCATGCTGATGCTGGTGATTGGTGGCGTTGGGTGGTTATATGGTGGCGTGCTTGGTGCCATTGTTTTTAAACTGATTCAAGACCAACTCTCCTCTTTGACGCCCCAGTATTGGATGTTTTGGATTGGATTGTTGTTGGTGATATTGGTCTTGGTGGGCAGAGAGCGCTTGCTTGGTCCTTTGAAAGGTTTGCGATCATGAACGCGAAGCATCACACCAACAGCGCGACCCCTGCTGTGCTGAGTGCGAGAGCCCTTTGCAAAAACTTTGGTGGCATCTTGGCCACGCAAAGCGTGGATTTGGATATTTTTGAAGGCGATCGGCATGCGCTGATTGGCCCCAATGGTGCAGGCAAGACGACCTTGATCAATCTCCTCACGGGTGTGCTCACGCCAAGCTCAGGGCGCATTGAGCTGTTGGGACATGACATTTCTAATCTGGCACCCCATTTGCGCGTTCAGCGTGGTTTGGTCAGAACCTTTCAAATCAATCAGCTCTTTCTCACCATGTCCCCCTTTGAGACCTTGACCTTTGTGGTCTCGCAAAGAAGGGGCTTGGCCACCCGGTGGTGGTCCAGGTTGGGCCAAGACAAAGCGGTGCTGGAGCGTGTGCAGTCTCTTTTGGAGCAATTTCATTTGAGCGATGTTTGTCACCAGCCTTCTAGGCAGCTCAGCTATGGAAAACAAAGGCTTTTGGAAATTGCGATAGCTTTGGCGTGTGATCCCAAGGTACTTTTGCTCGATGAGCCCGTCGCGGGCGTGCCAGCTGGGGAGAGGGATGAATTGCTGGCCACTGTGGATCAATTGCCTGCGGATGTATCCATTTTATTGATTGAGCACGACATGGATTTGGTTTTCAGCTTTGCCAAGCAAATGACGGTCTTGGTCAATGGGGGCGTTTTGTGTTCAGGTGAACCCTCGATCATTGCCAAAGATGAGCGTGTCAAAGAAGTGTATTTGGGCCATGGTGCCGTGCAAGGAGTGCCCAATGAGTGAGCTGCTTGAGGTCTCGGGTTTGACGGCTGGGTATTCGCAAGCCGTGATCATTTCTAAGATTGACTTTGTCATCAAAGAGGGTGAAACCTTGGCGCTTTTGGGGCGCAATGGTGTGGGCAAAACAACGTTGATCAATTCACTGATTGGTGTGACCCAAAGACACGCGGGTCAGATCAAGCTCGGTGGCGTTAACATCGAACAGTGGTCCCCTTATGAGCGCGTTCGCAAGCTTGCTGAGGGTGGCATTGGTTGGGTCCCTCAAGAGAGAAACATCTTTAAATCGCTGACGGTTCACGAAAACTTGACGGCTGTTGAGCGTCTTGTTCAGGGTCCCCACGCTTGGACCACTGAGCGCGTTTATCATTTGTTTCCAAGGCTTCTTGAGCGCCAAGGCAATTTGGGCAGTCAACTGTCTGGAGGTGAGCAGCAAATGCTGGCCGTTGCACGCGCACTCATGGTGAACCCTCGCGTGCTTTTACTTGATGAGCCCCTAGAAGGATTGGCGCCCATCATCGTTGAAGAGTTGCTTCACGCTTTGAAGAAGATCACTCGAAACGAAGGCGTTTCGGCGATCATCGTGGAGCAGCATCCGCAAATGATCCTCTCCATTTCAGATCAAGCCTTGGTCTTGGAGCGGGGTCAAGTGGTTTTGCAAGAAAGCGCTGAGGTGCTTTTAAGTCAACCCGCCTTGTTGGAGCGTTTGCTGGGCGTACAATAAAAAAGAGCTCGCCTCATTCAAGGCGAGACTCCTAAAAAAATCATTTGAAAGAGGTTCATGAAAACTTTGTTCCAAAGTTGTGTTTTGGGTGGTTTAAAGGCGCTGCTTGTGCTGAGTTTGTGTGCCACGGTTCATGCGCAAACCACTGCAAGTGCTGCGAACTTCCCCAGTAAACCCATCAAGATTGTTGTGCCATTTGGTGCAGGAGGCATCGCCGATTTAACGGCTCGAGTGATTGCTCAAAAAATGTCTGAAAACGTCGGTCAACCAGTTGTGATTGACAATCGGCCAGGGGCGGGTGGCGTTGTCGCCGCCGATGTGGTGGCAAAGTCCGAGCCCGATGGACACACCTTGTTTCTGATCTCCAATGGAACGGCCGTCAGTGCCACCCTCATGAAGTCATTGCCTTTTGATCCCATCAATGATTTTGTCAACGTTGGTCTCTTGGCTACTTTTGACATCTCTATTCTCAGCACCTTTGACGCCAAGTTCAACTCATTGGCCGATGTCATTCAATATGCAAAAAACAAACCCGGCACATTGAACATTGGCAGCATCAACATTGGAAGCACACAAAACTTGACCGCTGAGTTGTTCAAGTCCAGCACTGGTTTGGACGCTCAAGTGGTGCCTTTCAATGGCACGCCAGCCTTGATGACCGCCTTGAAGGGCAATCAGGTGGACGTGGCCGTTGAAATTTTGGGTCCCGTGATGCCTCAAATCAAGGCAAAAAACTTCAAAGTTTTGGCTTTGACGGGTGAGCAAAGAAATGCTTCACTGCCAGACGTGCCGACGGCAAAAGAATTGGGCTTTAAAAACTTGGTGGCTTCGTCGTGGAATGGCTTGGCCGCTCCTGCAAAAACACCCAAAGCGGTCGTGGAACGCTTGAACAAAGAGATCAATGCTGCACTGCATGACCCACAAACCGAGAAAAAATTTCAAGAGCTGAACATCAATCCCAAAACCTCCAGCCCCGCTCAAGCTCAAGAGTGGTATTTGTCGGAGATTAAAATTTGGGGCCGAGTCATTGAAAAAGCAGCAATCGCAAAACAATAATTTACTCAAAAGGGACATTTCAAGATGGAAGATTTTTCACAGTGGCGCATTGGCGTCATCGGATTTGGTGAAGTCGGTAAGACCTTTGCACAGGGATGGAAAGACAAAGTCAACCCGAAAAACGGGATGAAGGTATGGGATTTAAAGCTGTCTACCCGTTTTGAAAGCTCAACGGTACACCAACAAGAACACAGCAAAGCCAAGGACATGGGTGTTTCAAGTGCTTTAAATTGCGCAGATTTGGTCAGTGGGGTGAATTTAATTGTCTCTTGCGTCACGGCCTCCAACACCTTGGCCGTGGCCAAAGAGGTGAGTCAAACCATCCAGCCAGGACAGTTTTTTATTGATTTGAATTCTGCCTCGCCTGGCACCAAACAAGCCTGTGCGGCGTTGATTGATGCAAAAGGCGCCTACTATGTGGAGGCGGGCGTGATGACCTCCGTGCCGCCTTATGGCATCAAGGTCCCCATGTTGCTTGGCGGCACCAAGGCCGAGTACTTGGCCCGTGTGATTCAGTCTTTCGGCGGCGACGCGAAAGCCGTGTCAGAAAAATTGGGCGTTGCCAGTGCCATCAAAATGTGCAGAAGCATCATGATCAAAGGCCTTGAAGCCTTGGTGATTGAAAGTTACACGACGGCAAGGCATTACGGTGTCGAAGAAGCCATGTTGGCAACATTGAAAGAGACCATGCCCGGCATCGATTGGGTTGAGCAAGGGGCCTACCTCTTTAGCCGCGTTGTCCAACACGGCAAGCGGCGCGCTGAGGAGATGCGCGAGTCGGCGGTTACCGTTGCAGAGACCGGTGCCACGCCTTTCATGGCCCAAGCCATTGCGGAGAAACAAGATTGGGTCTCTCAATTGGCCAGTCAAGGGGTGTTCTCTCAGACCCATGGGCAATCCCCTTGGCAAGCGTATGCAGACGCACTGATTGCTCATTTGGACCACCCAGCCAAATAAGAGATTTCAACACTTTGGCTTGGGTGCACCCGAGCCAGGGACGCGCCTGCGTCCCGCGTTCTCTTTGAGGCCTTTCTTACTTCAGCGCGTCTGAGATCACTTTTTGGGTCAAGCCCAAAGCGACCCGCTGTGTCCCCGTGCTGGGTCGTTTGGAAGACCAAACCAGCATCAGTTGAGACAGGAGTTGAGGGCGCTGAATGGCGTGGGTTGTGAAGGCCTCTGGATCAGGGAAATCATTGAGCGTGTAGGTCGGTAACACAGCAAAGCCAAGGCCTTCTTTGACCAACTCTAAAATTGCGTTGATGCCATCAATTTCTAGAGCGATTTGGGGCCGGACATTGAGTTTTTGCATTTCAATCTCAATCAAAAGTCGAAAAGCATTGGGCCGGCTGGGTAATATCAAGGGCAGTTCGCACAAATCTTTGAGAAAAACGCTCGGCTTGAGCAGTGCCTGTTGCTTTTTACCGATGCGTTTGCTGCCTGCAATCAAGATCAAGGCGTCTTCGTGCAATTGCATCATCTCTATGTCTTGAGAGGGTGCCGGGTTGTACAAAACAGCCATGTCGATGCGACCCGCTCTCAAGCTTTCATACATCAGCGCAGAAAACCCCTCGGTGAGCGAGAGTTTTGCTTGAGGGAGTGCGTTCTTGAAGGCCAAGGTCAAGGGCACGGTGATCAGTTTGGAGAGGCTTGGCGGCAAACCGATGGAGATGGGGCCCGCCAAGGCGCCGCTCGTGCCGCTCAACTCCTCTTTGGCCAAAGCGACTTGGTACAAGATGCCTCTGGCGTGCTCAAGCATCAACAAGCCTGACTCGGTTGGCGTCACGCCCCGGCCATTTCTGATCAAAAGGCTTTGATGCAATTCCACCTCCAGTTGCCTGACTTGGCGGCTCAACATCGGTTGTGCCACCCCAAGTGCAGAGGCCGCTTTTGTAAAGCTGCCCAGTTCGGCAACCCTCACAAACGATTCGATTTGTTTTAAATCCATGTGGAACAATGTGTCAGCACCCAGCGAGAGATCAAATCGCATGGGATGTTTGAGAAGGGCTTGTATCTAGTTGGGATTTGCATATTTTAACCCCTGTTATGCGTATTTGTTATAACAGATAGTGGGGAATGCATTGATTTAAGGCGGATTTTGAGATCGTTTTAAAGTCGTTTGTCTCTAAAATCATCACCAGTCATTCAAAGACAGGCAGGTGCTTGTTTTGAGCCTCAATTGGGTCTTGCCAAGGCCTAATTTTTTGACCGCTTGAGCACTGAGAGTCAAAGAGGGCGAAATTTTTAAGACAAATCATTTTTTAAAGTGAAGGACAAACGATGAGTACCAGCAAGCCCCTGATCATTGATGTGCACGGTCACTACACCACTGCACCCAAAGCACTTGAAGAGTGGAGGAACAAGCAAATTGCTGGCATCAAGGACCCAGCCATGATGCCCAAAGTCTCTGAGCTCAAGATCAGCGACGACGAATTGCGTGAGACGATCGAGTCCAATCAGTTAAAACTCATGAAGCAGCGCGGCAGTGACATCACGATCTTCAGTCCACGCGCCAGTTTTATGGCTCACCACATCGGAGACTTTCAAGTCTCCTCGACTTGGGCCGCTATTTGTAACGAGTTGTGTCACCGAGTGGCGCAGTTGTTTCCCGATCACTTCATGGGTGCCGCCATGTTGCCTCAGTCACCAGGCGTTGACCCCAAGACGTGCATTGCGGAAATTGACAAGTGCGTGAAAGATTACGGTTTTGTGGGCATCAACTTGAACCCTGATCCATCAGGTGGGCATTGGACTTCACCACCCTTGTCTGATAAACATTGGTACCCCATTTATGAAAAAATGGTGGAGTACGACATTCCTGCAATGGTGCACGTCTCAACGAGTTGCAACGCTTGTTTCCACACCACGGGTGCGCATTATTTGAACGCGGACACCACTGCTTTTATGCAGTGTCTGACGTCTGATTTGTTCAAAGACTTTCCAACCCTTCGGTTCTTGATTCCTCATGGCGGCGGAGCCGTGCCCTACCATTGGGGGCGTTTCAGAGGCTTGGCGCAAGAGCTGAAGAAGCCTTTGCTCTCAGAGCATTTGATGAACAACATCTATTTCGACACCTGTGTGTACCATCAGCCTGGCATTGATCTTTTGACCAAGGTCATTCCAGTGAAAAATATTTTGTTTGCCAGTGAGATGATTGGTGCAGTTCGTGGCATCGATCCCGAAACAGGGCATTATTTTGATGACACCAAGCGTTACATCGAATCGACCCCTCATTTGACTGAGCAAGAGCGTTACATGGTTTATGAGGGCAACGCCAGAAAAGTGTTCCCCAGAATGGACGCTGCATTGAAGGCCAAAAATATCTAATTCGCCCGTGAGCTGAGTTTTAACAATGAAAAGGATTTGATCATGTCAATGAACACCTTGGGCTGCGTGAAACGTGGCATCCCCAGAGCCGATGCCAACCAAGTCAAGCGTTTGGAGCATTTTGGCGTTGCGACTGTCCACGAGGCCATGGGTCGTGTGGGCTTGATGCAGCCTTATATGCGTCCGATTTACTCAGGCGCTAGAGTGGCCGGCACGGCTGTGACGGTTTTGGTTCATCCGGGTGACAACTGGATGCTTCACGTGGCCGCTGAGCAAATTCAGCCAGGCGACATTGTGGTCGTGGCGCTGAGTGCAGACAACTGTGATGGTTTTTTTGGCGACTTGCTCGCCACCTCGTTCAAAGCACGGGGCGCCAAGGGTTTGATCATTGATGCAGGTGTCAGAGACGTCAAAGAGTTGACTGAGATGGGTTTCCCCGTTTGGAGCAAAGGCATCAGCGCCAAGGGCACGATCAAGGCCACGCTAGGGTCGGTGAATTTCCCAGTCGTTTGTGCCGGCGCCTTGGTCAATCCAGGCGACGTTGTGTTGGCCGATGACGACGGTGTCGTTGTGGTGCCAGCCCACATTGCGGCCCAAGCGGCAGATGCAGCCCAAGCGCGTGAAGACAATGAAGGCGCCAAGAGAGAAAAGTTGGCCGCCGGTGTCTTGGGCTTGGACATGTACAAGATGCGTGAACCGCTCGAAAAGGCAGGTTTAAAATACATCGATTGAGCGCTTTGGCCTTTCAGGTCAAGGTCCCTTTTTTTGCACGAACCACACAAAGACAACCAACATGGCCAAGCATTTGAAGTCGCTTGATGCATTCGCAGTGAAGGAGGGATCGCGCCGAGCTTTGCGCATGGTCTTTTGTGGGCTGCTTGCACTGATGGGGCTCTCAAGTGCCACGGCGCAAACAGCCGCGTCGACGAATGCGCCGCTTTTCAATCCGAACAAGCCCATCAAAATGGTGGTGGGCTATTCTGCTGGCGGAGCCGTGGATTTGGTTGCTCGATCCCTGTCTAAGAGTCTGGCCACCCAAATGGGCGTGAGCTTTGTTGTTGAGAACAGGCCAGGCGCTGGGACCAACATCGCTGTGAAATCGGTGATTGCGGCTGAGCCCGATGGACACACATTGATGCTCGCGGCCAACGCCTTGGCGGCAAACATGTCTCTTTATCAGCCCGCGCCTTTTGATGCAGAGAAAGAATTGGCGACGGTTGCATTGGTTGGCAAAATACCCGTGGTGATTGCTGTGCAGTCGAGCTCCAGCTTTCGGGGCATGAGCGCTTTGATTGATAAAGCCAAATCCGATCCCCAAAGTTTGTCATATGCAAGCCCCGGCAATGGATCGACGCCACATTTGGCGATGGAGATTTTTGCCAGAGCCGCTTCCATTGACTTGAGCCACATCCCTTACAAAGGGGGCGCCCAAGCCATCACGGATGTCTTGGGCGGACAAGTGCCCGTGTTGGCCATGAATGCGCTTGAGGTCTTGCCCCATGTGAGCAGCGGAAAACTCAAGGTCTTGGCGGTGCTGAGTGCCAAAAGAACGCCAATGTTTCCCGATGCCCTCACGCTTTCCGAGCAAGGCTTTCCTGGCTTTGAGGCGGCTGTATGGTATGGGGTGGTCGCACCATTTGGAACGCCCAAAAACATGCTTGTGCATTTGCACCAGGAAGTGCAAAAGGCCCTTGCCAGTGCCGAGGTCAAAGAAAAGATGAGCTCTGTGGGAGGCGAGGTGACGCTTGCATCCAGGGAGCAATTTGCAGAGTTGCTGCATGCAGAGCGTGTGCGGTATGAAAAACTCATCCGCCAAGCTCAAATAAAACCAGATTGAAATCAAACACACCAACTGCTCAATGGTCTTGAAAAAAGGAACTTAAGATGACAGACTTTACGAAAACACCCGGATGGCTTGATTGGTACCAAGGTCCCTCAAAGCCAAAATTCAAATTGCCTGCAGGTGCGATTGATTCGCATTGCCATGTGTTTGGCCCGTCCACTATTTTTCCTTATTCACCAGAGAGAAAGTACACGCCCTGTGATGCCAGTAAAGAGCAGTTGTTCGCTTTAAGAGACCATTTGGGCTTTGCTCGAAACATCATTGTTCAGGCGACTTGCCATGGTGCGGACAACCGTGCGCTTGTGGATGCACTGACTCACTCGGATGGCAAAGCCAGAGGGGTCGCCACCGTCAAGAGAGATGTGAGCGATGAAGAGATTCAACGACTGCACGATGCGGGTGTGCGCGGTGTGAGATTTAATTTTGTCAAGCGGTTGGTGGACTTCACCCCCAAAGATGAGCTGATGGAAATTGCAGGCCGCATTGCAAAATGGGGTTGGCATGTGGTCATTTATTTTGAGGCAGTTGATTTGCCCGAGTTGTGGGACTTCTTCACGGCTTTACCAACGACGGTGGTGGTCGATCACATGGGTCGACCCGATGTCACCAAGCCTGTTGATGGACCTGAGTTTGAGTTGTTCATTAAATTCATGCGTGAGCACAAAAACGTCTGGAGCAAGGTCACTTGTCCAGAACGTTTGACCGTGTCGGGTCCTGCGGCACTGAATGGTGAAACCCATGCCTACCACGATGTCATCCCGTTTGCCAAAAAGTTGGTGGATACATTCCCGGACCGAGTGATTTGGGGGACAGATTGGCCCCACCCCAATTTGAAAGACCACATGCCTGATGATGGCTTGCTGGTGGATTTCATTCCTTTGATTGCAACAACGCCTGCGCTTCAACAGAGTTTGTTGGTGGACAACCCAAGCAGGCTGTATTGGTCAGAGGAGAGCAGCAATGGCGCTTGATAAACCCTATCTTGATGTCCCTGGGACGACCATTTTTGATGCCGAGCAATCGCGCCGGGGTTACTGGCTCAATCAATTTTGCATGACCCTCATGAAGGCGGACAATCGCGAAAGGTTCAAAGCCAATGAGCGCGCTTATTTAGACGAGTGGGCCATGACAGAGGATCAAAAACAAGCGGTCATTGATCGAGATTTGAACCGTTGCATTTCACTGGGTGGGAATATTTATTTCTTGGCCAAAATTGGTGCCACCGACGGCAAGAGCTTTCAGCAAATGGCCGGCAGCATGACGGGCATGACGGAGGAGGAATACCGCAACATGATGATTGCAGGTGGGCGCTCAGCCAATGGCAACCGCTTTGTGGGAGAGGATGGGGATGCGCAAGCGCATCGCCAACCCCAAGGCCAACATCATCAAAAAGGGAGTGCTTGATATGGCCAAAGTTTCAGCCAGTGTATTTACTTCACACGTCCCAGCCATTGGTGCGGCTTTGGACATGGGCAAGTCCCAGGAGCCTTATTGGCAACCCCTTTTCAAGGGATACGAATTCTCCAAGCAATGGATGAAAGACAACAAGCCGGATGCTATTTTTTTGGTTTACAACGACCATGCAACTGCATTTAGCTTGGAGATGATTCCAACCTTTGCGATTGGTTGTGCTGCAGAATTCAAGCCTGCAGACGAAGGGTGGGGGCCAAGGCCCGTGCCCATGGTGTATGGACACCCTGAGCTTGCATCTCACATTGCGCACTCTGTGATTCAGCAAGATTTTGATCTCACCATTGTGAACAAAATGGATGTGGATCATGGACTCACTGTGCCACTGTCTTTGATGTGTGGAGAAGTTGATGCGTGGCCATGCCCAGTCATCCCGTTTGCGGTCAACGTGGTTCAATACCCTGTGCCCAGTGGCAACAGATGTTTTCAACTGGGCAAGGCCATCGGCAAAGCGATTCGAAGCTTTGAGCAGCCACTTAATGTTCAAATTTGGGGCACGGGTGGCATGAGTCATCAACTCCAAGGCCCAAGAGCGGGATTGATCAACAAAGAGTTTGATGCCAAATTTTTGGATTTATTGATCAACGACCCCACGAGTGCTGCAGCGATCGATCACATGGAATATGTGCGAGAAGCCGGAAGTGAAGGCATTGAATTGGTCATGTGGTTGATTGCAAGAGGCGCCATGTCTGATGTTGATGGGGGGCCGGCTGCTGAGCTGATTCACCGTTTTTATCACGTACCAGCTTCCAATACGGCAGTTGGACACGCCATTTTGAAGAACAATTGAGCCGTTCATTTTTCAACATTTGTTATAGAGGAAAATTTCATGAAAACGATTAAAGTCGCCCTTGCCGGTGCAGGTGCATTTGGCAACAAGCACCTAGATGGCATTAAAAAAATTGATGGCGTTGAGGTCATCTCCTTGGTTGGACGCACCCTTGATAAAACCCAGGAAATTGCCAAGCAATACGGTATTCCTCACGTCACCACCAATTTGGCTGACAGTTTGGCCATTGCGGACGTTGATGCCGTCATTTTGTGTACCCCCACTCAAATGCATGCTCAGCAAACGATTCAATGTTTACAAGCTGGCAAGCACGTTGAGGTTGAAATCCCCATGGCCGATCGACTCGATGATGCAAAAGCAATTGTGGCGCTTCAAAAGTCAACGGGACTCATCGCGATGGCGGGACACACGCGTCGCTACAACCCCAGTCACCAGTGGATCAACAAAAAAATCAAAGCAGGGGAATTCAATATCCAGCAAATGGATGTTCAGACTTATTTCTTCCGCAGAACCAACATGAATGCCTTGGGTCAAGCCAGAAGTTGGACGGATCACTTGTTGTGGCACCATGCTGCTCACACCGTTGATTTGTTTGCTTACCAATGTGGCAGTCCCATCGTGAAAGCCAATGCCATTCAAGGCCCGATCCACTCGGCTTTGGGTATTTCAATGGACATGAGTGTTCAGCTCAAAGCGGCCAATGGTGCCATTTGTACCTTGTCTTTGTCCTTTAACAACGATGGTCCTTTGGGCACATGGTTCCGATACATTGGCGACACGGGAACTTATTTGGCCAAGTACGATGATTTGTACAACGGCAAAGAAGAGCAAATTGATGTCTCCAAGGTCGATGTCAGCATGAACGGCATTGAAATTCAAGACCGTGAATTCTTCGCTGCCATCAGAGAGGGGCGTCAGCCTAACTCTAGCGTTGAAAACGTTCTGGCTTGCTACCAAGTGCTGCACGATTTAGAGCAACAAATGCACAACTGATTTTTCTTTACCAGAGCAAGCTCCTATGTCTACACGCGCGATTGGTCCCTTTAATGTTCAACCCATTGGATTGGGATGCATGAATCTTAGTCATGCCTACGGCACACCTCCAACGCCTGAGGCAGCGACCAAGGTGGTCCATCGAGCGCTGGATTTGGGGGTGGATCTGTTTGACACGGCCGCTCTTTATGGCTTTGGCGCCAACGAGAGCTTGCTGGGTCCACTTTTGAAATCGCACCGCTCTGAGATCACTTTGTGCTCAAAGGGTGGCATGGCTGGGGTGCAATTTCCAGATGGGTTAAAGCGAGTCATTGACGGCACGCCCCAAGCCATCAAGAAAAATTGTGAAGACAGTTTGACGCGACTGAAAACGGATGTCATCGATCTCTATTATTTACACCGTTGGGATAAAAAAGTACCCATTGAGGACAGTGTTGGCGCGCTGGCTGATCTGATCACTGAGGGCAAGGTCAGGGCCATTGGTTTGAGTGAAGTCTCAGCAGCCACCATTCAAAAGGCCCACAAGGTGCACCCTATTTCTGCCGTTCAGACCGAGTATTCATTGTGGAGTCGCAACCCTGAGATTGGGGTTTTGAAAACTTGCGCGGAACTCAACATCGCATTTGTGGCCTTCAGTCCAGTCGCGAGGGGCTTTTTGTGTGCCTTGGGTTTGGATGTCACTCAGTTCGATCCCAAGGACATTCGGCGCGCCATGCCAAGGTTTGAATTGGAGAATTTCAAGAAAAATCAAAGCTTGCTGCCTGGCTACTTGAAGATTGCTCAAGAAGTTGGATGCTCGCCAGCTCAATTGGCCTTGTCGTGGCTTTTGACCAAAGAGCCCAAACTCATCGCCATTCCTGGTACTCAAAATGCCGATCACTTGGCTGACAATTGCGGGGCTGTCGAGTTGCGCTTGAGCGCAGAAGTGATGCAACATTTGGATCTCTTGATCAACCAAAAGACAGTCGCCGGACAGCGCTACAACGCGCAAAATTCGCTAGAAGTCGACACCGAAGAATTCAGTGCTTAACGGTTGACGCTCATCTGCCTGCGCTTGAAGGGTGGGCTTGGCTCAGGGCTGAGTGTTTGCCGCCCTTGATGCCCACTGCCGCGTAGAAGAGGCAACGGCTCACGCTGGCTGACAGCAGCAGCGCCAAGCCGAAGTAAAAACTCCATGCACCCAAGAGGCCTGTGAGCGAGAGGCTGAGCATGATGCTGCCAGCCAGAATTCTAAAGACGCGCTCTGCTTGAGACAAATTGGGTTTCATTTGTGGGTCTCCAAAATAAACGGATCTGCTTTGATGTCTGGGCTCTATTTGATCGTTGAAAGTTGAGCTTGAGCCCTCGGACTAACCCCTAGTTGCTGCGGGGTGTTTGTGCCAGTTCATGGGGCCATGAAGTGGAGGCCATGGGGGTGACGTTTTGTTCGATGGTGTTGTGAGCGTGCATGCCCGCGTGCCTTGAAAAAATATATTTTGATGAGCGTAACAACGAACACATCTTGGTCTTTGCTCTGATGGGCTTTTGTGCTGTGTTGGATGGAGTTGCTTGCATTTTTTTGCGGACAAACTTGAGGGGTCATTGTCCAAAGTTCATCATCAAGCACGTTGTCTTTGCATTCAAAGATGAATGAAACTGGTTTTGTAAAGATTCAATCTTTTGATGTATTGCCTGTCATTTTTTTTGACAAGATCAAGGCTTTCTAAGGGGTTCGCCTCTTGCTTTAAACACAAATTAAGCAAATAATATTTTATTCAACAAAAGGGCAAAACACGCGCTTGTTTTGTTTGTCCATCGATGACTTACGCACTCTTTCAATCCGTTTTAATTTTTTTTCTTGTTTTGTCAGGATTGGGTATCGGCAGTGCATGGAGTGCGGATGCATACCCGAATAAGCCGATCTCCTTGATCGTGCCTACGGCACCTGGAGGTCCAGTGGACATGACGGCAAGAATTGTTGCCAATGACTTGTCCAAAATTTTGGATCAACGGGTGGTGATCATCAATAAGCCTGGGGCCTCACAAAAAATTGGTATTGAGGCACTGCTGCGTTCTCCAAAAGACGGCTACACCTTTGCTGCGTGTTCGGCCGCATCCATGACCATCAGCCCTGCCATTGAGAAAAACATGGGATACGATCCACTCAAGGATTTTGTCATGCTGGCCAATGGGATTGAGAACAACCGTGTTTTGGTCATCCATCCTTCCACGCCAGCAAAAAACCTCCTTGAATTGATTGCTTATGCCAAGGCCAATCCGGGCAAGTTGACTTTTGGAAGTGGAGGCAATGGCACGACCCTGCATTTCTCGACGGCATCGTTTTTGAATGTTTTGGGTCTGAATGTTTTGCACGTGCCTTATAAATCCAGTGGTCCAGCACTCATGGGGGTTTTGTCTGGAGAGGTCAACATGCTCATGCCAGATGTTGGCGACGTTTTGAATCACCTCAACAACGGCGCCTTGATTGCCTTGGGCATCACTGGGGCCAGTAGAAATGATCGATTGCCAAGCTTGCCAACCATGAAGGAAAGTGGTGTTGCAGAGCTCAAAAATTGGACTTACTCCTCTTGGATTGGGTTTGTCGCTGCAGAGGGCATACCGCAAGAGGCCTCTATCAAGCTACAAAATGCTCTGCAAACCGCATTGCGAAGCCCTAAAACCAAGGAGGCTTTTGAGGCTGTTGGCTTTGCTGTGTTGGCCTCCACCAGTGAGCAATTTCATGCTCGAGTGAGAGATGAGTATGAGCTGAATTTAAAACTGCTCTCTAGCGGCCGTGTTTTAAAGTGAGTCGAGCTTTTGTTGAGATTTTTTGTTGTTGACTCGCAATGGGTCTGAAAGTGTTCCATGTCTGAGAATTTAAAAGTAAAGCCCTCAAGCAATTTCCAAGCGCATCTTGCGGATTTGGATAAAAGAGGTTTGCTGGTGACCATCGATCAGCCGATCAATAAAGACACGGAGATGCAGCCCTTGGTTCGTTGGCAGTTTGTAGGTGGATTGCCAGAGGAGCAGAGGAAAGCTTTTTTATTCACCAATGTCGTGGATTCCAAGGGCAAGCGTTATGACATGCCTGTCTCTATTGGCGCATTTGCCTCATCGGCTGATATCTATGCGATTGGTATGGGGCAAGAGGTCAATGACATCGGTAAGGCCTGGATGCAGGCGATCAAAAATCCGATTGCGCCGGTTTATATCAACGACGCACCCTGCCAAGAAGTGGTCATTCAAGGCGAGGCGCTTAAAAAGCCTGGGGGAGGATTGGCCATGTTACCCGTGCCCATTTCAACGCCAGGTTTTGATGCTGCTCCTTATTTGACTGCAACTTTGTGCATCTCCAAAGATCCCGACAGCGGTATTCAAAACATGGGCACTTATCGAGCGGGTCTCAAAGCCACGGACCGTTTGGTCGTTCGCATGGTTGCGCGTGTGGGCGGTGCTGGGGGGTGGGTGCATTGGCTCAAATACAGAGAGCGAAAGGAGATGATGCCGATGGCCATTGTGATCGGCTCCTCTCCCATTGTGTTCTTTACGGGGCCACAGAAATTGGCTGTGGATTTGGATGAAATCGCAGTGGCTGGCGCTTTGGCTGGCGAGCCCATTCGAATGGTGAAGTGCGTGAGTGTTGATCTACAAGTGCCCGCTGACAGTGAAATTGTGATTGAGGGTTTGATTGATCCATCAACCTTGGAGCCAGAGGCGCCCTTTGGCGAGAGCAACGGGTATGTGGCACTTGAAGCCTTCAATATGCCCATGCAAGTCACGGCCATCACGCATCGCAAAAAAGCGGTCTTTACGGCCATCATCAGTCAAGTCACCCCCAGCGAGTCAAGCGTTGTCAAACGAGTTGCCTATGAGCCGATCTTTTTATCTCATCTGAGAGACGAGATGTCCATCAAGTGCATCAAACGTGTCGTGATGCATGAGCCTTTGTCGAATTTGCGACCGGTCATTTTTTTGCAGTTTGAAAAGGGTGCACCCAAAACGGAAGTATGGCGTGGTTTGCATGGCGCATCCACGCTCAGACCAGAGTGTGGGAAAATTGTGGTTGCTGTGAGTGAAGACATCGATCCTCAAAGCACCGATGCTGTGTTTTGGTCCATGGCCTACAGAATGACGCCGATGACCGATGTGCAGTTGGTGCCCTATCGTCGAGGCGTTCAAGGCTCTCAATATGGCCCCAAAAAAGAGGAGTCAACGCTATTGATCGATGCGACTCAAAAACATGACCTGGCCCCCTTGGCCTTGCCCGCGAAGCCTTATATGCAGCGAGCAAAGGATCTTTGGGACGAGCTTGGACTGCCGCCCTTGGTGATGAAACAGCCTTGGCACGGTTATACCCTTGGCGACTGGAACGATACGTGGGAGAAGTTTGCCCAGCGAGCCGTTGCTGGGGATTGGGAGGCCAATGGTTTGGAGACCATTTTGCGTCGTCGTGAAGATTTAAGTCCAGAGACGCCCACATCAACTGTAGAAAAATTTTAATTTAAAAAGCCATGAAACCCGCACCCTTTACCTACCATGACCCCCACTCTCGCAGTGAGGTGTTGGATTTGCTTTCAACACTGGAAAACACGAAGTTATTGGCTGGGGGGCAGTCCCTTATGCCGATGATGAATTTTCGATTTCTCATGCCGGACCACTTGATTGATCTCAAGGGCGTCAAGGATTTGGACTTCATTCGTTTGACGGGCAATCGCTTGAGCATGGGTGCCATGACGCGTCAAAGGAGCATCGAATTTTCTAAAGAAATTGCGGCCCAATGTCCTGTGCTCACGCGAGCATTGACTTTTGTTGGGCACAGACAAACAAGGAACCGAGGTACCCTTGGAGGATCCCTGTGTCATTTCGATCCAAGTGCTGAGTTGGTCAACATTGCCGCCTTGCTGAATGCGAAACTCAAACTTGAATCTAAGTCGGCATCGCGAGAAATTGCCATGGATGATTTTGGACAAGGGTACCTGACCACGCAAATCCAAGAGGGTGAGATCTTGTCCGAAATCACCCTGGAGGTACCTTCTTCAAAGCACGGTTATGCGTTCGATGAGTTTGCGAGAAGGCATGGAGACTACGCCATCGTTGCATGCTCGGCTTTGATACTATTGGCTTCTAATGGGACCATTTCTGAGGCTTCTTTCTCTATCTCAGGCATGACACACAGGCCTTTGCGGCTCAGAGACTTGGAAGCTTCTTTGATCGGGCAGGTGCCCAGTGAGTCGACTTTGAAGGCCTGTGCGGCCAAAGTGTCTGAGTTGGATGCCATGGAGGACTCTTACGTCAATGCCACATACAGAAAGCACTTGGCCAAAATCATGTCTTATCGAGTTTTAAAAGCAGCTTGTTTGAGCGCTCAGGAGAAAATCAATGGCTGATACAAGAACAATCACGGTTCACGTCAATGGTGTGCCGTATTCAAAGTCCATTGAAACGCGCACGACTTTGGTGGATTTTATAAGGCACGAGTGTGGTCTCACAGGCACCCATGTGGGCTGTGAACACGGCGCATGTGGCGCATGCACGGTTTTGGTCGATGGTCACAGTGCAAGATCATGTCTGATGCTTGGAGTTCAATGCCATGACGCTCAAGTCCAAACGGTTGAGGGCTTGGCAAACAATGGTGTCTTGAATGTTCTTCAACAATCCTTTCAAGACCATCATGCCTTGCAGTGTGGTTTTTGTACGGCAGGCATTTTGATGACCATGACGGAGTTCTTAAGAGACAACGCCCATCCTTCAGAAGATGAGGTGCGCGATATTTTGTCGGGCAACGTCTGCCGGTGCACGGGTTATCTGCCCATCGTTGAAGCCGTCCTTCATGCTGCCAAAATTTTACGTGAGATGAAACAATGAAGACACCTTGGTTTGGCCAATCCTTTAAAAGGAAAGAGGATCCCGCTTTTTTAAAAGGCGAGGGTCGCTATGTTGACGATATTCAGATGCCTGGCATGCTCCACGCGGCTTTTGCCAGAAGTTCGCATGCGCACGCCAAGATTTTGTCCATCGACAAGTCTGCAGCCTTGGCGGTTCCTGGCGTGCATGCTGTTTTGATCTACGCCGATTTGCCCGATATTGTTAAAGCGCAGACGCTGCCCCTGTTGGTGCCTCACCCTTCGATCACCGTGACCAAGTTGCCCTATACCTTGGTCAAGGATGAGGCCTGCTACGTGGGCGAGCCCATTGCATGTGTGATTGCTGATAATCGCTACATTGCAGAGGATGCTGCGCAATTGATCGACATTGAGTATGAGCCTTTGCCCGTTGCCAGTGATTGTTTGAATGCTTTGCAAGAGCACGCACCCAAAGCGCATTTGGACATGACAAGCAACGTGGCTGCGTACTTTGAAGTCAAGTCGGGGGATACAGAGAAAGCCTTTGCCCATCCAAAGCACGTCTTTAAGGAAAAGCTTTTTCAACACCGCGGTGGTCCTTTCTTCATGGAGTGTCGCGGAGCGGTGGCTCAATATGAAAAATCCGGGGACAACTACACCTTGCATGTGTCTTCACAGGGCTCGCACCGCATCAAGCGTTGTATGCTCGAGCTCTTTGATATCAGCGACAGCCAGTTGCGAGTGATTGCGCCTGATGTGGGGGGTGGCTTTGGTCCCAAGGGCTCTTTTTACCCAGAGTATGCCAACGTCTCGATTGCTTCCAAGATGCTGGGGCGACCCGTGAAATGGATTGAAGACCGGCGAGAGAATTTTTTAACCACGCACCAAGAACGCGATCAATATTGGGATGTCGAGATTGCTGTGGATGAAGATGCAAAAATCCTTGGCGTTCGGGGGCGTTTGGTTCATGACAATGGGGCCTATGTTCCTTGGGGCATCGTGGTGCCTTGGATCAGTGCCACGACTGTGCCTGGACCCTACGTGATCCCTGCATTCAAGTTGGACGTGTACTCCATGTACACGAACAAAATACAAGTGACCTCTGTGCGGGGCGCTGGGCGTCCTCAAGCGGTTTTGGCCATGGAGCGCTTGATGGACCGTGTGGCCAATGAGCTGCATTTGGATCCTGCTGAGGTCAGAAGGAGAAATTTCATTCAGCCCGAGCAAATGCCCTACAACGTGGGAATCATTTTTAGGGACGGCAGGCCTGTGACCTACGACAGTGGAGATTATCCGGCGTGTCAACAAGCCGCTTTGGACCAGGCCGACTACAAAGGATTTGGTCAACGCCAAAAGGAGGCTTTGAGCAAGGGACGCTATTTGGGCATTGGCATAGCCAATGGTGTGGAGGCCACTGGACTTGGCCCCTATGAAGGGGCGACGGTCAAAATCTCCACCACTGGAAAAATCACGATCTACACCAGTGCCGTGCCACAGGGGCAGTCTCATAAAACAACGCTTGCGCAAATCGCAGCAGATCAACTGCATGCAAGTCCAGCAGATATCACCGTGGTGACAGGTGACACGGCCAACTTGGGCTTGGGGGTTGGTACTTTTGCTGCGCGCACGGCGGTCAATGCAGGTTCATCTGTGCACATGGCCGCCATTGAAGTGGCCAAGAAGATCAAAGCGTATGCTGGCGTGATGTTGTCTAAAAACCCCGATGAGCTGGAAATTGACAACGATGTGGTGTTTGTCAAGGACAACCCCAGCATCAGCTGCAAACTCAAAGACATTGCCGTCAAATCTGTTGGGATGCCTGGGTTTGCGATGCCCAATGGCATGCAGCCAGGCCTTGAACACACAGCGTATTTCATGCCTGATCGCTCGACTTACTCCAATGCAACGATCGTGGCGGAGGTGGAGGTGGATGTAGGCACTGGGATGGTGAACATTCTGCGCCTTTGCATTGCACACGACTGCGGCAAAGTCATCAATCCCATGGTGGTCAATGGGCAAATCATTGGGGGGGCTGCACACGGCATTGGAAATGCTCTGCTTGAGGAGATGGTGTTTGATGAAAACGCGCAACCTGTGTCCACCAATTTTGGTGAGTACTTGATGCCTTTGTCCACGAACATGCCAGTGATCGATTTGGTTCACCTTGAAACGCCGTCTCCCTTGAACCCCTTGGGTGTCAAGGGCGCGGGCGAGAGTGGTACCATCCCGGCCATTGCTGCGATCATTGGTGCGGTTGAAAATGCCCTCAAGCCTTTTGATGTCAAAATTTCACAAGCGCCCATCAGTCCGCAAAAGATCATTGAGTTGCTTGGCCCCCATTTGGCCAGCATCACCGAGTGACAACCCAGGCATCTGAGTCGCTTAAACCCATTGCAAATGAAAACATACAGTTAGGAACGAAATGTCTGAATTCGAATTCAAGGTCACCCAAAAAGGCTCCGTAGCGCACATTGATTTAAGCCGTCCAAGCGAGGGCAATGCTTTGACGCGCGGCATGATGTTTCAATTGGCCAAAGTACTCAGGGATTGCGGCGCCAATCCTGGCGTGAACTTGGTGGTGATTGAGGCCACTGGGGATTTCTTTTGCAAGGGACGGGACGGCAAGGGTGAGTCCCGTGCTGGCATGACGCCCTATGAAATCAGGGTCAACATGATGGGCGCGGTGCTGGATGTTTATAAAGCCATCACCGACGTTCCTGTTCCTGTGCTTGCCAAGGTGCATGCCGATGCAGTGGGCTTTGGCAGCGCCATGGCCGTGGCGTGTGATTTGACGCTCGCCTCTTCGCAAGTGAAGTTCTCTTTCCCTGAGATTGAACACGATATTCCACCCACCATGGCGATGTGTGCTGCGCTTGGGAAGATTCCTGCCAAGGCACTGTCTTATTTGATTTATTCAGCCGAGGCGGTGGATGCCCAGGAGGCCAAACAGCTGGGCATTGCCAGCAAAGTGTACCCTCAAGCCTCTTATGACGCAGAGGTCAGTGCCTTCATTGAAAAGCTGTCCTCTAAGCCTCGATTGGTGCTCGAGACGATCAAAAAATACCAAGAAAAAGCCACACATGCCTCACCCGACATGGCACTGGAGTACGCCGGTACATTGTTGGCTTTGGTGAGGTCTTGAGCCGAGCGCTTGGAAGTCTATAAAGAACATATGCAATTAAAAAATCAATTCACTGTGCCCCTTGCTCCTCGCGATGCTTGGATTTTTTTGATGAACATCCAGGAGGTGGCACCCTGCTTTCCCGGCGTGGAATTGACGCAGTACATTGACGAAAACAATCAAAAGGGTCGCATCAAGGTCAAGCTCGGTCCTGTCTCTATGGTCTTTGCTGGGACGGTGCAATTCAAGATGAAGGATGAACACAACTTGCGCGCAGAGGTATCTGCCAATTGGCGAGAGGAAAAGGGCAGGGGCAGCGCTCAAAGTGACATCAATTTCCAGCTTCTCGCCTGTGATCAAGGCACACAAGTCAGCATTGACAGCGATGTTCAGTTGGCAGGACAAGTGGCCCAATATGGGCGTGGTGTGGGCATGATTGCGGAAATTTCTGAGCAGTTGATTTCTCAGTTTGCAAAAAACTTAGAACAAAAGGCGAGAGATTTCAAGGTGAGCGCGTCCTCGGGTGCGAGCGATGTTGCGCTCTCCAGCGGGGCGCCTGCAGCAAGCGCTCCGCAAGCCGCGCAGTCCAATGAGATATCGGCCTTGTCCTTGCTTTGGCGTGTTTTGCTTGCCAAGCTCAGAGTCCTCTTCAAGAGGTCTTGAGCGCTGCTTCATCAGAGGGCCCTGTGAATGGACCCTCTAGCGAGGGCTATTCGTTGAAGTTCAGGTTTCTGTCTTTCATGATCTTTTTGAACATGTAAATATCAGATTTCATTTGTTCAGACAACTCCTCCGGTGTGCCCAGTCCAGGCATGTTGCCCATGGATGAGATCACAGTTCGAACTTTTTCTTCTTTCAAAGCCTCGGACAATGCTTTGCTTAAAACTTGGATCACTTGATCGGGGGTGCCAGCGGGTGCCATGATGCCGTTCCAGCCGTTGTAAGTGAAGCCGGGAACACTTGTTTTGGCAAGCGGCGGTAAATTGGGCATGGGTGCCCAAGTGTCTTTGTTGGTGGTTGCCAGGCCCACCACGAGCTTGCTGTCCATGAAGGGCTTGGCGCCTGCCATGAACATCAGTTGCACGCGACCCGCCGCAATTTCTGTGGCAGCCAAGGCCTCACCTCGAAAGGGGATGTGTTGCATGTCAATGTCGGTCGCAACGGCAAACATCTCGCCCACCAAGTGTTGACTTGACCCAATACCGATGCTGCCAAAAGACAATTTTCCAGGATTGGCCTTGGCGTATCTGATCAACTCCTCCACGCTTTTGAGGCCAAGTGTTGGCGCAATCACCAGGGTTTGGGTGGCATTGCAAATTTTACCGATGGGTTTAAAGCCCGTGATCACATCAAAGCTGTTGTGTGGACGAGTGGCCAAACTGGCTGTGTTTGCAGCACTGGGCACGACCAAGGTATAGCCATCGGCTGGGGCGCTGGCGACTTTGCTCAGTCCAATGCTGCCCGTTGCACCGGTCACGTTTTCAATGGTGATGGATTGACCCAAAATGGTTTGCATGGCCTGCGCAACGGCTCGCATGCAGGTGTCACTGGGTCCTCCAGACGCGGTGGGAACAATGACTTTGATGGGCTTGGTGGGGAAGGTCTGGGCCTGAAGAAAGCAGTGCGTCAAAAGAGCGCAAGTCATCAGAATTTTTTTATAAGTGCTTTGATCAGCCACGATGCGTCTCCTGAATTTTTATGTATTGGGTGTTGACAGAGGAGTATAGTCAATTGCGAGCATTTTTGCGGATCTGTTGTGCAAACAGTTCTAGCTGGGTTCTTTTTTCTGCCCTCGGTGAGACAGTGATTTGCACGAAGTGCAACCTCTTTGATGTCAATCGTCAGTGCCCCATATGAAAAAAAGTCGGACAGAAACCCCACTGTTTTCTGTCCGACCCTTTGTCTGATGCGCTCAGAGCGCCGTGTTTTAAAAAAGAGTTTTAAAGCGTGTCAATAAAACTTCTTAGTTTGTCACTGCGACTTGGGTGCTTGAGTTTTCTGAGTGCTTTGGCTTCTATTTGTCGGATGCGTTCGCGGGTCACATCGAATTGTTTACCAACCTCTTCAAGCGTGTGGTCCGTGCTCATCTCAATGCCAAAGCGCATGCGCAAAACCTTGGCCTCGCGCGGTGTCAGCCCATCTAGAATGTCTTTCACAACGTCTCTAAGGCCCGCTTGCATGGCCGCTTCAATGGGCGCCGTGTTGGCGGAGTCTTCAATGAAATCCCCTAAGTGAGAGTCGTCATCATCTCCGATGGGTGTTTCCATGGAGATGGGCTCCTTGGCGATCTTCATGATTTTTCTGATCTTGTCTTCTGGTATTTCCATCTTCTCAGCCAAGATGCTGGCATCTGGTTCAAAGCCAAATTCCTGCAAGTGTTGGCGACTGATGCGGTTCATTTTGTTGATGGTCTCAATCATGTGAACAGGAATACGAATGGTTCTGGCCTGGTCAGCAATGGAACGAGTGATCGCTTGCCTGATCCACCAGGTGGCATAGGTTGAGAACTTGTAGCCACGACGGTATTCAAACTTGTCAACCGCCTTCATGAGACCAATGTTGCCCTCTTGAATCAAATCCAAGAATTGAAGCCCACGGTTGGTGTATTTCTTGGCGATAGAGATCACCAAGCGCAAATTGGCCTCGATCATTTCTTTCTTGGCGTTTCTTGAGGCGGCTTCCCCCTCGTTCATGCGTTTGTTGATGTCTTTCAGTTCGCCCAAGGGGACCACAACTTTGGTTTGTAGGTCGATCAAGTTTTGCTGCAGCTCTTGAATGGGAGGCACGTTTCTGCTGATGGTGGCAGACCAATTTTTTCCGGCGGATGCTTGTTTTACAACCCATGCAAGATTGAGCAGATTGGGCGGGAAGTCCTTGACGAAGATGTCTTGAGGCATGCCGCATTTGTCGACAATGATGCGTCTGAGTTGGCGTTCTTTTTTGCGCACATCTTCAACCTGTGCACGCACCATTTCGCACAACTTTTCAATCGTTTTGGCCGTAAAGCGAATGGTCATGAGCTCTAGGCTCAAAGCCTTTTGAGCTTTTTGGTAGGCGGGGGTGCCGTAACCTTCTTTGTCATAAATTTTGTGCACGGCATCAAACAAGGAGGCGATCAAATCAAAGCGACCCAGGGCTTCTTTTTTAAGCTCTTCTAATTTCTTGGTCAAGGCTTTTGAGCCGCCTTTGCCGTCATCATCATCGGCTTCGTCGAACTCATCAAAATCTTCTTCGGCCACGTAGTCATCGGCCTCATCGGTGTTGCTGAATCCATCGACCACGCTAGAGATCACGACTTTTCCTTCGCGAATTTCTTCTGCCATGCGCAAGATCTCAGCAATGGTGGCCGGAGACGCAGAGATGGCCTCCATCATGGCCATCAAACCGCCTTCAATTCGTTTGGCGATTTCGATCTCGCCTTCGCGGGTCAAGAGCTCAACGGTTCCCATTTCCCGCATGTACATTCTGACAGGATCGGTGGTCCGACCAAATTCGCTATCAACGGTGGACAAAGCCGCTTCGGCTTCTTCCTCAGCCTCTTCTTCGGTGGCTGGCGCCACGCCAGTGTTGTTGATCAACAAGGTTTCGGCATCAGGGGTTTGCTCGTAGACGGCGATGGCCATGTCATTGAGCATCGTGATCACCACCTCCATGGTTTCTGCATCAACCAACTTATCAGGCAAGTGATCCGAGATCTCGCCGTGAGTCAGGTAACCCCTGGTTTTTCCCAGTTTGATCAAGGTTTTAAGACGTTGGCGACGTTTTGCAATGTCCTCTTCAGACAGAACAGTCTCATCAAGACCAAACTCTTTCATCAAAGCACGTTCTTTGGCTTTGCTGATTTTCATTCTGAGGGGTTTGACCTTCTCTGTTGAGGTGCTGGTGCTTTCTTCGGCAAACTCGGCCTCAATGTCAATCAACTCCTCTTCCTCTTCCACCATGGCCACTTTGGCTTTTGTTTTGCTTGCCGCTTTGGCTTTCGATTGGGTTTGCGTTGCTTTCACCGCCTTTTCTGGCGCGTGGGCAAGCTTGGCGGGTGCTTTTGCTGCAGTTTTTGCAACGGGTTTTTCTGCAACGGTCTTTTTGGCTTGAAGCACGGGTTTTGCTGGAGCTTTGATGGGTGCTTTAGGGGTGGGTTTGAGCGCAACTTTGCCCGTTGGCTTGTTTGCCGAAGAGGCTGTCTTAGTGAGGGCTTTTGCTGCTGTTTTCGCGACAGGTTTGGCCACTGCCTTAACGGGTGCTTTGGAGACGGGCTTCAACACTTTTGATGTATTTGTTTTTGATGAGGACACTGTTGCTTTCGGAGGGGCTTTTTTCTGTGAAGTCGCGGCCGGTTTGCTGGCGGCTTTGACGGGTTTTTTAGCCAGGGCTTTCACGGGCGCTTTGGCGATGGCTTTCGGGGCAACTTTTTTAGCGACGGCTTTGGGCGCGGCTTTGGGCACGGCTTTGGGCACGGCTTTGGCCACGGTTTTTGGGGTCGAGGTTTTTTTGGGAGCAGCTTTTTTTGCGGGCTTTTTGGTCGACATGTTCAATCCTTGACAGAAAGAAGGTGACTCCTCATCAGTGATGAGAGGAGAGACGTGGAAGGGGTGGCAGTTTGGGGAGGCTCAAGGGCAAGTTGTTTGGGCGAACATTTGGAATGCAATCCTTGCGATATTTGGCGGTTGATGACGTCTAATAGTCAAGATTTGCCTGCTCGGAGGTGTTGCTGTCGCACTTGCGTGTTTGGATTATACCAAAGGGGTCGATTTGAGTAAAGCCAGTCGGGCGCTTAGGCTTTTAAATTGTTTATAAATTTGAGGGTCAGAGGCGACCAGGGGTGCCATTTGGGTCAGTTTTTCAGAAACATCTGCTTTCTCAAGCTCAAAAAGAATATTTCTCAGCTCTCCATTGCCTTCCTCCGCCTCCAAGGGGGTGCTGTTGACCAACGCAATCAGCCAATCTGACCATGCTTGGGTGGGGACCGTCTCTTTGAGTTGCAGCCAATTCATGGCACCGAACTCATTGAATTGCCGCTCCAGCCAGGTGAAGGCCAAGCCATGGGGTGCGGGCAAATGGCACAGGATGTTTTGCTGCTCCGAGCTGATGGCGGCCCACTGAGCCATGTGCTGAAACAGGATTTGTATGCCCCTGTCTTGTCGACTCATGGGGGCTTGGCGAATAGACGAGCGTCTTTGGCCCATCTCTTGACGAGGGTTCGCGCCCCAGGGCGTTTGCTTGGGCCGCTTGTTTGTGAAGGGATTTTTTGTGGCACTGTTGGTATTTTGAGGCGGCGCATCGGACCAAAGCTGTTTGAGTTCATAGTGTCCGATGTGAACCAGATCAGCGATTTCATTGAGCAGTTGTGTCTGTAAAACACCTTGTGGTAATGCGCTCCACATGGGTTTGGCTTGAGCAGCCAGCATGGAGCGACCCTCAGCCGTGGACAAATCGCAGCCATTTCTTGCAATGTCCAATAAGAACTGACTCAAAGGTGTTGAGCTAGAGACGAGTCTTGAGAATGCATCGACACCCATGGCGCGAATATAGCTGTCGGGATCATGTTCTTGGGGAAGAAAGAGGAACTTTAAACTGCGTGTGTCTTTTGCAAAGGGCAAGGAGACTTCCAGCGCTTTTTTGGCCGCTCTTCGACCTGCTGGGTCTCCGTCAAAACTAAAAACAATGGTGTCGGTGAAACGAAACAGTTTTGAGATGTGATCGGGGGTGCAGGCCGTCCCAAGTGTAGCGACTGCGTTGGGGACACCCAGTTGAGCCAAGGCGACGACATCCATGTAACCTTCGGTCACGATGGCGTGGCCTTTTTCCTTGAGGTGTTGGCGAGCTTCAAAAAGACCATAAAGCTCCTTGCCCTTGGAGAAGACTGGCGTCTCAGGTGAGTTCAAATACTTGGGCATGGCATCCCCCATCACACGCCCTCCAAAGCCAATGCATTCTCCCTTGACGTTCCTGATGGGGAACATGATCCTGTCTCTGAATCGATCGTATCGTTTCGCCTGAGCCGGGTCCTCGTTGTGCTCAATGACCAAACCCGCCTCGACCAAAGTGGGTGCGGTGTAGTTTTCAAACACATGCGCCAAGGCCGTCCACTCATCCAAGGCGTAGCCCAGGCCAAACTGCTTGGCGATTTCCCCCGACAAGCCTCTGAGCTTGAGGTAGTTGATCGCCTTGGGAGATTCTTTGAGATTTTTTTTGTAACTCTGGCAGGCCGTTTCAAGCAAATCAACGATGGAATGCTGCTTTTTTTGAATCTCGACAGCCTTGATGCGTTCTTCTGGGGAAAAGTCTGTTTCTGGGACCACCAGGCCGTAGCTTTGCGCCAAATCTTTCACCGCCTCTACAAAGTGCATGCCGGTGTGTTCCATTAAAAAACCAACGGCATTGCCAGTTTTACCGCATCCAAAACAATGAAAAAATTGTTTTGTGGGACTGACAGAAAATGAGGGGGACTTCTCGTTGTGAAAGGGGCACAACCCTACAAAATTTGCCCCTCCCTTTTTCAATTGAACGTGCTTGCCCACAACATCCACGATGTCGACTCTGGCTAACAGATCTTGAATAAAGGTTTGAGGTATGGACATGTTGAGCAGGTGCGAGACGGTATTTTAGGGGGCAAAAAACGGTTATTCTTCTGGGCCACTTGCAAGCCGTTTGAAACCTACTAAAATCATTTGTGAATTCTTTCGTATTCATTCATCACCCCTATTAAACACCAAGTTGATCAAAATTGCGCCGACAATGGTGGAAATTTTTCCCTTCTTTTTGCTTTTCTCACGAGGACCCCACGCATGCTTTCTTTTAAAGCTCTGATTCTCGCAGGCCGAGTCGCAAGTGCTGCGAGTTGTCTTTTGATCTTGGTCTCATGCTCAAGTCCACAAGTGTCCATGGGCTCCAATGGCAATTCTGCACTGCCTACCTCCATGGGAGCAGAGCAAGATAGAAAAGACGCGGTGCTCTCAAAGCGGCCCGTGAAGCTTGGTTTGGCCTTGGGAGGTGGTGCGGCAAGGGGGTTTGCTCACGTGGGTGTTTTCCAAGTGCTGGAGGAGGCGGGTATCAAACCTCAACTGGTGGTGGGCACATCTGCTGGCAGCGTGGTCGCTGCACTTTATACAAGCGGTAAAAATGCGTCTCAACTGCTCAAACTGTCTGAAAGCATGGATGAATCCGCTTTGACAGACTGGACCGTGCCCTTGATCTCCAGAGGCATGATGCGAGGAGATGCACTGGCCAAGTACATGAACCAAAACTTGGACATCAAGAAAATTGAGGAGATGAAAATTCCCTTGGGTGTGGTGGCCACAGATTTGCACTCAGGCGAGTCGATCTTGTTTCAAAGAGGAGACGCTGCAACCGCCGTTCGCGCATCCAGTGCGGTACCGGCGGTTTTTCAACCCGTTCAAATTGGTGGCAAAGAATACGTGGACGGGGGCCTGGTGGCGCCTGTGCCCGTGCGCTTTGCTCGGCAAATGGGGGCAGATATTGTGTTGGCCATCGACATCTCTACGCCTTTGGAGGCGAACAAGGCCGATGGCATGTTGCAAATTTTGTTGCAAACTTTCAGCATCATGGGCAAAAGCATCAGTGACCTGGAGCTGAAGGAGGCTGACTTGGTGGTCAAACCTGCACTGAGTGGCATTGGGTCGGCCGCATTCAACGAGAGGAAGCGTTCGATTGAAGCTGGGCGTGTGGCCATGACCCAAGCGCTGCCTCAATTGAAGATTTTGTTACAAAAACAATTGCCTTAAAAAAAAGAGACTGCACAGGTGCAGTCTCTTTGGAGCTTTCACATCTCTCGATGCCATGAAGGCACCGGGGTCAGAGCTTAAGCGCGCTTTTTAGTCGCTTTGCTTGAAGCCGTTGCAGTGCTGACCGCTGCATGCATGTTGGCCTCAGCTGTTTCTGTGACCTGTTTCATGGCCTTTTGTGCAGTTTCAATGGCATTTTGGCTGGCAGTCATTGCATTTTTGAACATGGCCACCGCAGCCTCAGAGCCTTGGGGTGCATTTTTAGAGGCGCCTTCAATCAAAGACATCATGGCGTGTTGGGCTTCTTGAGCTTGGGACTCCAATGATTTTGACAGTTCTGAGCTGGTGCTTGTCGCAATGTCATAGATGTGACGGCTGTAAGCGACGCTTTTTTCAGCAATGGGCTGATAAAAGGAAGACTGAAGGGCCACAACTTCTGCAGGGTCTTTGATAGAGATCATGGATTGAACGTGGTGAACGTTTTCGTTGAAAGCGGCTTTGGCTGCAGCCAAATTGAGCTCTACCAATTTTTCCACGCCTGAGAAGGCGGTTTCTGTGAGTCCAAAAAGAACGCTGAGGTTGTTTTTTTGAGCTGAGGTGATTTGTTCGACGGTTAACATGGAGAACTCCTTGTGTGAGGTGATAAAAACTAAATTTGGGGCAATTCATCACTTTCAATCGATGATGCGTTGCAACATGATTCAAGTATAGGGTTCAAGGCGTTTAATGCAAGGCTTTCAATGCTGCGATGCACCATATTAGAGGAGGCCCTCTAATAAAAAGGTAAAAAGGAATGGGTGTGCTGAATCAGAAAACCTGTGACAGAATCGTTTTGAGTGGTGGTGGTTGAATTAACTTAAGTTATTGTTTTTATTGGTGTTTTTTGTGAAAATCTTTTTTGCCGGTACGCAGCTTCAAACCTTGCCCCTGGGGCATCGATTTCCGATGAGCAAGTACGAACTCTTAAAGTCAAGGGTGGTTCAGGAGATGCGCTTTATAGAGCTCATTCGTTCCCATGCGGTGAGTGAAGGGGAGTTGGCCTTGGTGCATCTGCCCAGTTACATCGATCAAGTCTGCTCTGGCACCTTGTCCTTGGCGCAGCAAAAGGAGATCGGTTTTCCTTGGTCGTTGGGCATGGTTGAGCGTGCAAGGTGTTCTACAGGTGCCACGATTGAGGCCGCCAGGCAAGCCCTCAAAGAGGGCATCAGTGCCAATTTGGCGGGGGGAACACACCACGCTTATGCGGACAAGGGGGGAGGGTTTTGTGTGTTCAATGATGTTGCCGTGGCGGCCAGGCTGCTACAAACCGAGCACCACAGAGTCAGCAAAGGGCCCTTCAATGTCTTGATCTTGGATCTTGACGTTCATCAGGGAAACGGCACTGCCAATATTTTTTGCGATGACGACACGGTTTTTACAGTGTCCCTTCACGGCGCCAAAAATTTCCCCTTTAAAAAAGAGATGAGCGACTTGGACGTGGCCTTGCCCGATGGCACGCAGGACGCGCTCTATCTAGAGCATTTGGCTCAGGCCCTTGAAACGGTGCAGGCTCGGTTCAAGGCAGATTTTGTTTTCTACCTTGCTGGTGCAGACCCCTACAAAGGCGATCGATTGGGTCGACTGTCCTTGAGCATGGATGGTTTAAGATTGAGAGATGAGCGGGTCTTTCGTTGGGCTCGGGACAGAGGCCTTGCGCTCGCCTTTGTCATGGCTGGGGGCTATGGTCACGATATGCAAGAAACCGCTCAAATTCAGATCAACACTTTCAAGGAAGCTTATGCCTCATGGGTTTTGTGGCAAACGCACAAGCGTTGAGGACGTCCCCATTCGCTTTAAAACGATCAACATGAATTCTTCAACAAGCAAAGTCAGGCCCTGTGCAAGAGATGAATATTTCTACCACATCCAAATCACCACAAGGTGGATGGACAACGATCTGTATGGACACGTCAACAATGTGATTTACTACTCTTGGATCGATACGGTCGTCAATCAATGGTTGATTGAGAACGGATTGCTCAAAAGCGACAAAAATCCATCCATTGGTTGGGTCGCTCATTCGGAATGCAATTACTTCTCACCCATTGCCTACCCCTCACCAGTGGTCCTTGGACTAAAGCTTGCACACATGGGCAATTCAAGCGTTCACTACGACGTAGGTATCTTCGTTCAAGGGGCCCTGCAACCCAGTGCTCAAGGCAAGTTCGTGCATGTCTATGTCGATCCATTGAACCATCGACCGATGCCCTTGAGTCAGGCCTTTAAACACACCCTAGAAACTTTGATATGAGCACGGTTAAAGATTCAATTGACGAGATCATTCGCGCAAGGCACTCAGTCAGAGCTTTTTTGCCCAATCCTGTGCCCAAAACCTTGATCATGGAGTTGTTGGATTTGGCGGCAAGAGCGCCTTCTGGATCCAATTTGCAGCCTTGGCAAGTCTATGTGCTGCTTGGTCCCTCCAAAGAACAATTGGTGAAGAAGGTGTGTGCATTGCACGATGACTTGTTTTTGCATCCCGAAAGGCGCGAGGAATTCAAGCCTGATTATGCGTACTACCCAAGCAAGTGGATCTCCCCCTTTATCGAGCGCAGGCGAGAAAACGGCTGGGGACTCTACTCTTTGCTGGGCATTGCAAAAGGCGATAAAGAAAAAATGCATCAACAACACCGAAAAAACTTCGAGTTCTTTGGCGCACCGGTGGGACTTTTTTTTACTGCACATCGCTCCCTAGAGGGAGGCTCGTTGATCGATTATGGAATGTTTTTGCAAAACTTGATGCTCTTGGCGAAATCGCGAGGCTTGGATACTTGCCCGCAGGCAGCATGGAACTCGTTTTCTGAGGTTATCATGTCACACATTGGTGCGAGCAGGGAGGAAAAACTCATCTGTGGCATGAGCCTTGGGTGGCCAGATGCTGCGCATGTGGTCAATTCTTTTTTGACGCCTCGTTTGAGCGCAGAGGCCTTTACCACCTGGTTGGGCGAATAGTTTTCGATCCTTTCCTCTGTGTAAGCGCACTGTTTCAAAGTCTAAAAAATCCTTGTCTCTCAAACATCCATGATCATCACCAGCCTTTTAGATACTGATTTGTACAAGTTCACGATGATGCAAGCCGTGTTGCATCAGTTCCCTGGTGCAACAGTGGAATATCGATTCAAGTGCAGAAATAAAGGCGTGAAGTTGGCCCACTTGGCGCAAGAGATTCGTCAAGAGATCAAACACCTTTGCACTTTAAGCTTTAGGGATGATGAGTTGAAATGGCTAAGGGGACTGAGGTTCATCAAAAGTGATTTTGTTGACTTTTTAGGCCTGTTTCGCTTGAACGAAAAATACATCACCGTCAATGCCATGGACAACGGTGAGTTGGATATCGTGATCAATGGGCCTTGGTTGCACACCATTTTGTTTGAAATACCTGTGCTGGCCATCGTCAATGAGGTCGTCTTCAAAAGCTTGTATCCAGCGCCTGACTTGGCACGGGGTCGGGCTTTGTTGCATCAAAAAATTGAGCTGCTCAAAGGACCTCATTTATCTGAACTCAAGATTGCAGATTACGGCACCAGAAGACGTTTTTCCAAAGATTGGCAACTCGAAGTGCTGAAAACGCTTGCCCAAGACTTGGGCTCTGGGGCCAAGGGGCAGCTTGCAGGCACATCCAATGTCTTTTTTGCCAAGCAGTTGGGCTTGACCCCCCTTGGCACAATGGCTCATGAGTACCTACAAGCCTGCCAAGCTTTGGGCCCTAGGCTCAGGGACAGTCAAGTCTTTGGCTTTGAGTCGTGGGCCAGAGAATACCGAGGAGACTTGGGCATCGCTCTCTCAGATGTGTATGGCATTGAGCCCTTTTTGAGAGACTTTGACCTCTACTTTTGCAAGCTCTTTGACGGCGCAAGACACGACAGTGGCGACCCCTTTGCATGGGGTGAGCGAATGATCGCTCATTACAAGAAAAATCGGGTCGACCCCAAGACCAAGATACTGATTTTTAGCGATGGTCTTACGGTGCCCAAAACCATAGAGCTCTACCATCAGTTCAAGGGTCGTTGTCAATTGGCCTTTGGAATTGGGACGAATTTGACCAACGACTTGGGGTATGAGGCGCTACAAATTGTGATCAAGATGGTTCACTGCAATGGTCAACCTGTGGCAAAACTCTCTGACACCCCGTCTAAAAACATGTGCAACGATGAGAAATATTTGGCTTATCTTAGACAAGTGTTTGAAATAGAGTCTCCCAGTCAATGATGCCCCATTTTTTGGCTTTGAGGCGTTGCCTTCGCGCGTTGCTTCAACATTTTTTTGAGTTCAAACGATGACCATGATTGGACTCATCGCTTTGGTCTTTGTGATTCTTTATGTTGCCATCATTTTAGAGGAGTGGCTGCGCTGGGACCGAGCTGTTTTGGCCTTGGGTGGTGCGCTTGGCTTGTGGGGTTTGTATGCGCTGAGCGAGTCTGAGTCCACCCAGATACGTCTTGCGCTAGAGGCGACCGCTTTCAAGACTTCGCAAATCGTGCTTTTCTTGTTGGTGGTGATGCTGCTGGTTGAGTGGATCAATGAGAACGGTGGTTTTGACGTTTTAAAAAAATGGCTTTTGCACGACAGTGCAATTCAAGAGGTGTGGCGCGTCACCTGGGTCACCTTTTTTCTGAGTGCTGTCATCGACAACATGACATCGACATTGATCATGTTGGCCATTGTCAAGGGGAGATACTTGGAGAGAGATCGGCAGTGGACCTTGGTGAGTTTGGTTGTTTTGGCGGCCAATGCGGGTGGCGCTTGGTCACCCATTGGAGACGTGACGACCACCATGCTGTGGATTGCGGGCAAGGTCTCTCCCCTTGGTCTGATGAAGGGTGGCTTTTTTGCCGCAGTGCTCAATTGTTTGATTCCCTTGTTGCTGTGCTCATGGTCATACATGGGCTCTCGAGCCTCTCACATGAGGCCCCCTTTGCTAGAAGCCAAGCCGCAGCCCGCGCATCTTGAGAAAGCTCAACACGCCATATTGTTCATCGGTCTGATCTTCATGCTGTTCATTCCCTTGCTGGCCCATTTCTTTAACTGGGCCCCTGCCATGGTGGCCGTCATGTGTTTGGTCTGCATCGCTGCTTTGATAGACCCCTTGCTGATCTTCACCAAAAAGAAGAAACCTCTTGGCAAAAGCGGGCTGCCTCACTCAAAAATTTTGGGTGCTTTTTTCAAAATTGATTGGCCCTCCTTGTTCTTCATATTGGGTATTTTGCTGTGCATGGATGTGTTGCATGAGGTGGGCTTGCTCGGCTTGCTGTCCAGTTGGATGCAGCTTTATCTAGGACATGAGTTCAATCAAGTCTTTTCTTTGGGGCTCTTGAGCGCCGTGTTGGACAACATTCCCTTGGTCAGTGCGAGCTTGAACCTGTTTGATCCAAGCGTTTACCCTTGTGATCACAGTTTGTGGCTCTTTTTGGCGTATTGTGCGGGCACGGGCGGCTCTTTGCTCATTCTGGGCTCGGCCGCTGGCGTTGTCGCCATGGGGCAAGAGGGTTTAAAATTCGCTTGGTATTTGAAACATTTCTCCCTCAGGGCCTTCATGGGGTATGTCGCAGGCGCACTTGTCTTTTGGTTTGCCCGCTAATTGCTTTGCTCGCTCTCTATAAGGGGGAGCCGCCCAAGCCTTGATCAATCAACATAAAACCTTCAAAGACCCAACAGTGAACGCCAAGCCCAAGATCTACATCCCTAGACCCAATTTCCCTCAAGTCATTGAGCGTCTTCAAACGCATTTTGATGTGACACACAACCAAGAGGATCAAGCGGTGTCGAAAGAGCATTTTTTTGCTCAGGCTTCTAAAGCCGATGGATTGCTGACCACAGGTTCGGACTCGATCGACCTGGCTTTGCTCAATGCCTGCCCCCATTTAAAAATTTGCGCCAACATGGCGGTTGGATTCAATAATTTTGATTTGACGAGCATGACAAAGGCTGGGGTGCTCGCAACCAATACGCCCGATGTCTTGACACAAACAACAGCGGATTTTGGATTTGCTTTGCTCATGGCTTGCTCGCGTCGCTTGGTTGAAAGTGAGCACTATTTGCGAGATCAACAGTGGAAGCAGTGGCGTTTTGACTTGTTGGCGGGTCAAGATGTGCATGGCGCCACTTTGGGAATCATTGGCATGGGCAGAATTGGGCAAGCCATTGCCAAGCGAGCCTCCAAAGGTTTTGACATGAAGGTGCTTTATCACAACCGCACGCAGCTCGCCCCTTCTGTCGAGAGCGAATGCGGTGCATCATGGGTTGAACTGGCGCAGCTCTTGGCACACTCGGACCACGTCATGCTGGTGTTGCCTTACAGCCCCGAGGCGCACCACATGATTGGTGCCAGCGAGCTTGCAATGATGAAGCCAGGCGCGCATTTGATCAACATCGCCAGAGGCGGTTTGGTCGATGAGAATGCACTGGTGGATGCACTTGAACGTGGCCATTTGGGTGGTTTTGCATTGGATGTCTTCGAAGGCGAGCCCCGCATCAACCCAAGACTCTTGACGCAAAAAAGGGTGGTCTTGACGCCCCACATTGCAAGTTCAACCCTTGCAACGCGCTTGAAAATGTCCAATCTTGCTGCCGACAATTTGATTGAGTTTTTCGCGCGTCACCGGGCTCTGACACCTTTGAATCCGCAGGTGCTGGATTCAGTAAAAGCGCCCAAACATGTCTGAACTTTACTCAACCGTCTTGTCCGTGGCATCGGTCCTGATGCTGCTTTTTTTGATATGGAGACCCTCCAAGGCTGCCAAAGATCAAGAGTTGGTGGCTCAACTCAAAATGCTTGAGGAAAAAATTGAAAAGCTCGAGCGCGATGTGCGTTTTGAAGTCACCGAGTCTTCCAGACTGTCTCGTCAAGAGTTGACGCAAAACTTCAACCTGTTTCAAAGCAGCCAAACCGAGCAATTGAGCGTCTTGCAAAAAGGCTTGAGCGATTCATTGCACACGCAGATTCACTCTTTGAGCGAGAGCAACTCTCAGCGAATGCTTGAGGTGCGCTCAACACTGGACCATCAACTCCAACAGTTGCAAATCAACAATGCCGCCAAGCTCGATGAGATGAGAAAAACGGTCGATGAGAAACTCCAGTCTACGCTTGAGTTGCGCTTGTCTGAGAGTTTTAAACAAGTCGCAGACCGACTCGATCAAGTGCACCAAGGTTTGGGTCAAATGCAAACCCTCGCACAAGGGGTGGGGGACTTGCAAAGGATCTTGACGAATGTCAAATCGAGGGGTATTTTTGGTGAGGCGCAGCTCGAGTCTTTGCTCGAGCAAGTGCTCACCCAGGAGCAGTATGGCAAGCAAGTAGAGACGCGTCCCAGGAGCAATCAACGAGTTGATTTTGCCATCAAGTTCCCTGGTCGAGGTGAGGCCTCAGAGACCGTTTGGTTGCCCATTGATGCGAAGTTTCCACGAGACGACTATGAAAGACTTTTGGACGCCAGAGACCAAGCCGATGTGCAGGGTGCAGAACTTGCCAGCAAAGCCCTAGAGACTCGCATCAAAGCCGAAGCCAAAAGCATAGCAGAGAACTATCTGGCACCTCCCTTTACAACCGATTTTGCCATTCTGTTCTTGCCCGTTGAGGGCCTGTACGCAGAGGTGCTTCGCCGACCTGGTTTGATGGACACCTTGCAACGAGAGTACAGAGTGACGCTTGCTGGGCCTACAACGCTTTTGGCCATGTTGAACAGTTTGCAAATGGGCTTTCGAACCTTGGCACTTGAGGAGCAAGCCTCGCAAGTGTGGCGTGTACTTGGCGCGGTTAAAACTGAATTTGAACGCTACGGTGAGTGGGTCGCAAAGGTACGTGAACAAGTTCAAAAGGCCGCCGACACGTTGGACAAAGCCGATACCCGTGGCCGTCAGATGAGACGGGTCTTGAAAGGGGTGGAGTCCATCCCTGAGAGCGAAGCCACCTTGTTGTTGCCGACACAAGAGGATGAGGCATGAAAGCGCAGTTGATCCGACTCATTGGTGCTCAAATTTGTGTCCATGCCTGCATGACGGGCGTTCGATTGGCCGGCCCCTTGATGGCCCTCAGAGACGGGTCATCGGCCTTGGAGGTGGGCATCATGCTCGCATTGTTTTCTGTGACTCAGATTTTTTTGGCACTTCCTGCAGGGCGCTTTGCCGATCGACACGGATTGAAATTGCCCATGCTCATTGGCATGTGTGTGGCCAGTGTGGGGGCCGGGACTGCGGCGGTCTTTCAAAGCTTTCCTGCTCTGTGCGTGGCCAGTCTTTTTGCAGGGGGTGCCACGGGTGCGACCATGATCTCTTTGCAGCGCCACGTTGGCCGCATCTCCAAAGACCATGCGCAATTGAAGTTGGCCTTCAGTTGGTTGGCCATTGGGCCTGCGATCTCTAATTTTGTGGGGCCCTTTTGTGCGGGCATCTTGATCGATTATGTGGGTTACCAAGCTGCATTTATTTTCTTGGCCATTTTGCCCTTGATGGCATGGTTTGGGGTGCGCCAAGAGATCTCAAAAGAGCCTGAAGAGACACCGCTCAGAGATAAAAGTGAATCGGTTTGGGACTTGCTCGGCATGCCGATGCTCAGGAGATTGCTCTATGTGAATTGGTTCATGTCTTCGTGCTGGGACGTGCACACGTTTGTGGTGCCGCTCCTTGGGCATGAGCGGGGCATCAGTGCCTCAGCCATTGGCACCATCATGGGCGTGTTTGCACTCTGCGCAGCGCTCATTCGCTTTGTCTTGCCATCGATTGCGGAGCGACTCACAGAGTGGCAAATCATGACCGTCTCCATGTTCATGACAGGGGTGATGATGGGGGTTTATCCCTTTTTAGATGCCGCCTGGATGATGGCCATTTGCTCTGGTGTTTTGGGGCTCTTTCTGGGTGCGGTGCAGCCCATGTTGATGAGCACCATGCATCAAATCACACCTGAGCACCGTCAAGGTGAGGCCTTGGGGGTGAGATTGATGATGGTCAACGCATCGAGCGTCTTCATGCCCATGCTCTTTGGCATGGCGGGCACCTTGATCGGTGTCAAAGGTTTGTTTTGGTGCGTGAGTGCAGCCGTCACGAGCGGCTCTAGACTGGCTTGGGGGCTTCGCTCAGATAAAAATCCTTGATGATTTGCCATGCACTTTGCACGTCATCAACGTAGTTAAAGTAACGCAAATCTTCTTCAGACACGGCACCTTCTTCCACCAAAACCTCAGGGTGAAAGACTTTGTTCCAGTAGCTTTTGCCAAACAAAATAATGGGCACAGGACTGGATTTCTTGCACTGAATCAAGGTGAGTGTTTCAAAGAGCTCGTCCAAAGTTCCAAAGCCACCAGGAAAGGCCACCAGAGCTTTGGCTCTCATCATGAAATGCATTTTGCGAAGCGCAAAGTAGTGGAACCTAAAACTCAACTCTTTGGTGATGTAGGGGTTGGGCTCTTGCTCAAAGGGCAGTGCAATGTTCAAGCCAACACTGAGCCCGCCAGCATCGTGGGCGCCACGGTTGGCAGCCTCCATGATGCCTGGGCCGCCACCTGTGCAGACAAAGAGTTTGTCTTTTTCAGGCAAACTTTTGCATTCTTGCGTGATCAATTGTCCAAGCGCTCTGGCTTGATCGTAATACACTGAATTTTTGACAATGGCTTGGGCTTTTTGAATATCTTTTGCGCTGCCCAATTCTTTGGCTTTTTGAAGTTGCAGCAAGGCTGTTTCTTTGTCACAAAAACGAGCACTGCCAAAAATCACAGCCGTGTGATTGATGCCCATCTCTTGTTGGATCAAATCGGGTTTGAGCAACTCAAGCTGAAAACGAATACCGCGTGTTTCGCGTCGTGTTAAAAATTGAGGGTCAGCAAATGCGAGGCGATTGGAGTCTTGTGGCAAGTCATCGAGATTGCGAACTTGAACAAACGCTTCCCAATCCTTGAGCATTTGATTGCTATGGGCATCGACGAGGGATTGTTTGGCTTCCATGGCTTGATCTAAATCCAAAAGTGGGTCAAAGTCTTGCTGTGACCCAAGTCGCCCCCAAGGACGTCTTGGGGGCTGGCTGTGCGAGGCCTTGGTTTAAACGCGACGGCGGTATTCTGCCGTGCGCGTGTCAATTTCGATGCGGTCGCCTTGGGCGACAAAAATGGGCACGGGCACTTCAAAACCTGTGGAAATCTTTGCGGGTTTCAACACTTTACCGGATGTGTCGCCTTTGACAGCTGGCTCGGTCCAAGTGACTTCTCTTTCAACGGATGTCGGCAACTCGACAGAGATGGCCTTGCCGTCATAGAACACGACTTCAGCGGTCATGCCGTCTTCCAAGTAATTCAATGCATCTCCCATGTTCTCGTTTTCAACTTCGTACTGGTTGAACTCGGTGTCCATCCAGACATACATGGGGTCAGCAAAGTAAGAGTAGGTGCAATCCTTTTTGTCCAAAATGACTTGGTCCATTTTGTCATCGGCTTTGAAAACCACTTCGGTGCCGAAGTTGCTCAACAGACTTTTGAGCTTCATGCGAACAGTCGCTGAGTTTCTACCACCACGTGCGTATTCGGCACGTAAAACAATCATGGGATCTTTGCCATGCATGATGACGTTGCCGGGGCGGATTTCTTGAGCGATTTTCATAAATAAAAGGACGTTGGGTCGGATATAAAAAGAGTGTTCAGGGCCTGCAACACAACGCGGTCATGTTTCTTCTTGGCCCTGCCGAAAAGTGCACCATTTTAACATGCTTCAATCATCCAAGTAGAACGCCAGCGAGCAAAAATAGATCATTAGGATTCGTTTTGGGGGCCAAGGGGCGGTATTTCTTGCTGTTTTAGACCTAAAAACGCTAGCAATTGGCTTGCAAGATCGGGCCTGACCCTCAGTTTCTCTGCCACACCCTGCGTCCATTCGGACCATTGCCGGATGCGCTCAGGCGTCAGATCGGGCATGGGCAGGTCGTTGAATCCATTCCAAGCCCAAAAAGCTTGCTTGAGCGTATCGGGTGCCTCAAAACGATTTAAAAAGGCGTTCATTTTTTGAAAATGGATGCCATCGTCTTGGGGGTAAATTTGCCAAACAAAGGCCTTTTGAGCCCAAATGGCTCTGACCCAGGAGTCTTCTCCACGAACAAAATTGAGGTCGCTGCTTTCAAGCAACGTGTCAAAGGCTTCTTGGTCCACATGGTCGATGAACTCAATGCGGAGGTTTTTCAACTGGTAGGTGTTGGGTGAGATGGGGGTGCTCAAAGCCAGAAGTGGAGGGTCTGGAGCACTTCGTGGGTGTGGCTCGAGGCGCGTCCTTGGCTCACTTTCAGATGGGTCAAGGTCTGGGCGTTGCTCAGTGCAATCAACACATCTTTGAGCGCTTTGGGCTCGTAGCTGAACAAGAAGACCTTCAAGCTGGCGTTGCCGTGCCACATGAGAGAAGACGACTTATCGGCTGCGCATTTGGGCGTTTCTCTTTTAAGTTCACCAGGGGGGTGCTTTTCCAGCAGTCCGCCTGTTTGAGCGGTGAAACCTGGATAAAAAAACCATTTGTTCATGCCTTTGGCTGGGCCACTCATCACGGGAGAGGCAAGCTGGTGCATTCTCTCGGGGTAGTCCTCTGCGCTCAAATACTCCAAATTGATCCATGTCCATGGGCGGACTTCGGCCTTGCTCAGAGCGCAAAGGGTTTCTAAATACAGTGCAGGGATCTCGCAACCGAATGCTTCAACCACAGCGTCTGGGCTTTCCCAAGAGCTGCCATCACGCTGAAATCCTGCGCTGCCCTTGGGCCAGGGCAGGATTTGCAATGAGGGGTTTTTTGAGTGCTTGGGCGCCATCCAGCTCAATGCTGAAGGCTCATCAACATAGAGCCGCACTCTTTGCCCCAAGGAGACCATGTGTTGACTCAATCTCCAGCACACGCCCAGGTCACCATGGTTGTCAACGACTTGACAAAAAATATCCCACAAGAAAGAGTCTGGCATCATGCTGAGAAGAGAAGGGTAAAAAAACGTGAAACAATGAGCCGAAAGCTCAGAAGCCCTTGTTTCGTGTAGGATCTGCTCGAAAGTATACAACCCATGCGATCGAACTCAACTGCAAGCGCGTTCAACACAGTATGACTGAAAAAACATTAAAACCTAAAAGCAAATCTTTAGAGCTTGATCCAGCGCAGACGAGCGAGCAGAAAGCGCATATTTTTTCTGAGCAACTGCTCTCCGATGTGAATGCCTTGCCTGCTTTGCCAGGCGTTTATCGCTATTTTGATGAACAAGATCAGGTGCTTTATGTTGGCAAAGCCAACAGCTTGAAAAAAAGGGTTTCTAGTTACTTTCAAAAAAATCATGGCGGTACTCGAATTGGTCACATGGTGAAGAAAATTCACCGCTTGGAGACCACCGTGGTGCGCTCTGAGGCGGAGGCTTTGATTCTTGAAAACAATTTGATCAAAACCTTAAAGCCCAAATACAATATTTTATTCAGAGACGACAAAAGTTACCCTTATCTTAAGATCACCAAGCCGCAATCTGTTTCCAATAAAAGTGCGACGGCCTTGACGTCGACAGGCGAGAGTGCAAAAACCTCGACCCACCCCAACGCTCAAGAAATCTCAAGAGTCATTTATTACCGCGGTGCCGTAGACGCCAAGCATGAGTATTTTGGCCCCTATCCCAGCGTGTGGGCTGTCAGAGAAGCCATTTGGCTCATGCAAAAGGTTTTTCGCTTGCGCACTTGTGAAGACAGCGTCTTTAATCATCGCAACAGACCCTGTTTGCTCTATCAAATCAAGCGCTGCTCGGCCCCTTGTGTGGGTTTGGTGAGTGTTGATCAGTACAACGAGGATGTAAAAAATGCCGCCGCACTTTTGCGTGGCGAGACACAACAAGTCATCAAAGAGCTTGAGGCCAAAATGCGCGATCATGCGCAAAAGCTTGAGTTTGAAATGGCCGCAGAGATTCGCAACCAAATCAGCGCTTTGTCCAAGGTCTTGCACCAGCAAGCCGTGGAGACCGCGGGTGACCAAGACGTTGATATTTTGGCCGTTCAGCTTCAGGGCGGTAAAGCCTGTGTGAATTTGGCCATGGTCAGAGGGGGGCGACATTTGGGGGACCGGCCCTATTTCCCGATGCATGTCGACCAAGCAGAGGCCACAGAAGTTTTGGAGGCCTTTTTAACGCAACATTACTTGGACATCAAAGCGCCTCCAACGCTCATTGCAAGCCACAAGGTTTCAAGCGATTTGGTCAAGGCCCTGAGTGTTCAAACTGGGGTGAAAATTCAGTTCATCTCTCAGCCCCAAAGTCAGCGCAAGATATGGCTAGAAATGGCCGTTCAAAATGCGCAAATTCAATTGACCCGTTTGCTTGCAGAGGAAGGTTCGCAAAAGGCGAGAACCCGTGCCTTGATCGATGCCTTGGATTTGGCGGTGGAAGATGTAGAGGCTTTTCGCATCGAGTGCTTTGACATCTCCCACACCTCAGGTGAGGCCACGCAAGCCTCTTGTGTGGTCTTTCATCATCACAAAATGCAGGGCGCAGAATACAGGCGCTACAACATTGAGGGCATCAAAGGCGGGGACGATTACGCTGCCATGCGTCAAGTCTTGGAGAGACGGTACAGCAAAGTGGCTGAGAGTGTCAGACTTGGAGAGGGCAAGATGCCTGATTTGGTCTTGATAGACGGCGGAAAGGGGCAAATTGGCATTTCCCGTGAAGTGTTCGACACCTTGGGGCTGGATATTTCTCGGTTGGTGGGGGTTGAAAAGGGGGAGGGGCGCAAAGTGGGGCTGGAGGAGTTGGTGTTTGCGGACGGTCGAGAAAAAATCTCCTTGCCCGCCGACTCAGCCGCCTTGATGCTGGTCGCTCAAATTCGAGATGAGGCGCATCGCTTTGCCATCACGGGCATGCGGGCGCAAAGGGCGCGGGTTCGCGTTGGCGCCAGCAAAATTGAAGACATTCCTGGTGTGGGCCCCAAAAAACGCGCCAAGCTCTTACAGCGCTTTGGTGGGGTAAAGGGCGTCGCGCAGGCGAGTGTTCAAGATTTGCTGTCGGTTGAGGGCATCTCTGAAGAGTTGGCAGAAGCCATCTACAAAGCCTTGCGTTGAATCGCTCAAGTCCGCTGTTGCGCAAATCACTGCGGTTGAAGGATCGATAAAAGACGATCTAGGCCACCTTCTTCAATGGAGACCATGGCTTGAGCACGCACAGCAGGCTTTGCATGGTAGGCCACACTCAGGCCGCCGGCTTGTTGACACGCGTGCATCATGAGCAAATCATTGGCCCCGTCTCCGACGGCGATGGCTCTTGAGGGAGAGATGCCTAAAAGCTCGCATGTCTGGAGGAGCATGTTCTTTTTTTCTTGTCCATCACAGATGTCTCCCCAGGCTTGTTCGACCAAGCGCCCGGTCAAGACATGGTCTTTGATTTCTAAGACATTGCTTCGGGTGTAATCAATTTCAAGCATGCCTTGGACGGCGTCTGCAAAGTAGGTAAAGCCACCACTGACGAGCAGAATTTTAAGGCCTTGTTCTTTGCAAGTGCTGACCAACTTTTTGGCGCCGGGGTTGAGTTGCAGCGCC
>CANBTT010000010.1 GCA_947372465.1 Burkholderiales bacterium
CCAAGAGCAAGGCCCCGCCTGAGGTCGCATTCACAATGCGGTGCCAAGCGTTCATTGGAATGGAGAACATCGAGCCCTTTTGCCACTCAAAGACGTGCTTCTTGGTGTCACCCTCTTGCCAAACCTCGGTGCTGCCCCGACCCTCGACCACGAGATAGATTTCCTCGTACATGTGTTTCTCAGGGTGCAAGGCGCCCGCTGGCGGGACCTCGACCACGTGACAACCCCATTTGGTCTCGGTGCCGTAGAGCTGAATGTAGTGACCCTTGCCGCCGGTTCTCTTCCAAGGCATCAGGGGCAAGTTCTGCACCTTGCTGATGCCCACCCCGCGAAAGACAGGAATGCCCTCCTCTTGCATGAAGGCGTCATAAGGTGTGGGCTGCTTTTTGAACTCACCAAATCCGGCTTTTTTATGGCCCGCGGGCTCGTGCCAGTGGCTGGTGTCTTTGTCGTGGGGCATTTTTAAAATCGATTGAAGATTGAAGAAATGATCGACCCAAACAAACAGGGCAGACAAAAAAAGGGATTAGACGGGTTTGCCTTCTTTTGTCAGAAGTCCTGCTTGGATCAATGCAGATTTGATCGATTGTATTTCCTGATCCGTCACTTTCATCAAGGGAGGCCTCACAACAGCCCTAGGCAGTTTCCCTAGGAGGACCAAGGCTTCTTTCATGCGATTGTGCATATCGACCCATGGATCGGCATAGAAAACTTGGGCCAAGGGATAGATGCGATCGTTGATGAGCCTGGCCGCTTTTAAGTCGTTGTTTTGCACCGCATTGAAGAGTGCCAACTGCAAATCGGCGATGACGGAGCCGCTGCCTGAAAGCAGGCCATTGCCGCCAAGGACCAAAGAGGCAAAGAGCCATGCGCTGTGTGTGGTCAGCACATTCACAATTGGGTTGAGGGACTGGAGTTGTCTGACTTGTTTTTCATGCAGCACTGGGCTTGAGCACCAGTCTTTGATGGCCCTCACAGCGGGCACCTCTTTGAACAAGCGGTGCAAGGTTTGAAGGGGGTAGCCTTGACCACCCGCCAAAGGGTACTGAAAGGCAATGATGGGCAGGCCCGAGGCGTCCGAGATTCTTTTGAAGTGTTCAACCACCATCTCAGGACGCTGACCCATGGTCAAGGGCCCAGGAGGAAACACCAGCAATGCACTTGAGCCCCCGTCGGTGGCCATGCGAGCAATTTTTGCAGCCTCTAAGCTGCCTTCTGCATAAATGCCGTGAACAATGGGAAGCTGCCCTTTGAGCTGATCTTTGGTGATCTCAAGCACCCTTTTTTGCTCTTCAAAGGTGCAAGAGGCAACCTCGGTCGAATGGGCATTGATGGTGAGGGCCGACAAGCCTTTGACGCTTGCGACATCATCAAGGTGGGCGCGAAATGAAGCCTCGTCAATGGACAAATCGTCAAAAAAGGGAAGCAAGACAGCAGGTATCACACCTGAAGGAATGAAGGACATAAAAACGACTTCTTAAGGGTTGAATGGGTGCTTATTAAAAGTGTGCTCATCATAATGCATTCACGCCCATTTAGCGCCCTACTGGCCGCGAGTTTTATGCGGATTCGTAATTGATGATGAACTCACTTGGCATTTCTGGCCCCCAAACATACAGAGAATCTTCTGGGTCGTTGTTTGCGGCGGGCCAATCCAGGTCAGAGGGCACAAAATCGATGTCACAAGAGTATTCGTTGTAACTCCCCCATGGGTCTCGCACGTAATGGTAAAAGTTCGACCCGAGCACATGTCGGCCCAAGCCCCAGCCTTGCTTGTAGCCAGCAATTCTCATTTGCTCAGCACCCAGTCCCACCTCATGAATGCTGCCAATGTCCCAACTCGTGTGATGAAGACCACGCATGTCCGATTTGACAAAAGCCATCAAATGGTGATCGCTCCCATGCGGGGTGTGTGTAAAGGCAATGATGTCCTCGGCACGGTCCGACAAACGCAGACCCAGAATGTTTTCTGAAAACTGCATCATTCGAGGCACATCGGGCGTGAAGCGCAAGATGTGGGAAAGATGTCTTGGCCTGACTTGAGACACCTTTCTTCTGCTGGGAGACGCCCCTCTGCCGGGTGCTGGGGGCGAGAAGACCGTCGGCACTGTTTTGGCCGAAGGCGAGACCTTTTGAGCCACAACAATTTGGGTGAGCAAGCCATCTGGGTCTTTGAGCCAAATGCCCTCCTTGGTACCCAGAGGATGGGGCTCAGCCATCAAGCCTGCGCCCAAGACTTTTTCTCTAAAGGCGGCGGCGTCTTCGGCAAAGATGCCATAGCGAAAGTACTGCAACTTCTTCTTGCCGGGCGCTTCATAAATCGAGCCCCAACAATGTGGGTGACCAAAGGTGTACAAATCGAGTCGACCCTCAACCCTTTTGACATCCAGGCCAAAATTTGAATAGAAATGCTCGGCGACCGACAGGTCCGGGACGGTCAACACAAAGAGATCAATGGAATGCACTGCTAAAACACCCAGGCGGCGTGAGACGGGGGGATGAAGGGGGGACATGGTGTTAACTCCTAATGAACAAGGAAACTCAAAAAAGATGGCACAGTATGAGAAAATTATGGGACCCCGCGATGCGCTCAAATTTGTTTTAGATCAAAGGGCTGGAAAATTCACTTCAAACCCAGTAAAAACCCTAGCACCCAAAGGATCAGGGCGCAGGACCTCCCCTTAAGCCTCAACATGCGAAGCCTTGACCCATGACTGCCAAAACCATCAAAAGCATTGCCATTTATTGCGGGTCCAACTTTGGACAAAGCGAAGCGTTTGCCGCCCAAGCCAAAGCCCTGGGCGAGCACCTTGCAAAACAACAAGTCACCTTGATTTATGGGGGCACCCGAAAAGGGCTCATGGGCGTGGTGGCCGATGCTGCGCTTGAGCAGGGAGGTGAGGTCATCGGCATCATTCCGCAAAATCTATTTGACAAGGGGCAACTGCACCCAGGGCTTAAATCGTATGAGGTGGTTGCCGATTTAAAGATCCGCAAATCCAGGATGGAGGTCTTGGCCGATGCGTTCATTGCGATGCCTGGGGGCTATGGCACTTTAGAGGAGCTTTTCCAGGTGCTCACCCTGACACAGCTTGAATTGATGGACAAGCCCTGCTGCGTTTTGAACGTTGCGCATTTTTGGGACCCCCTGCACAACATGCTGAGCGCCATGAGCGCGTCAGGCTTTTTAAAAAAAGAGCACATGGACATGTTGCTGTTTGAAAGCGACGTCGAGAAGGTTTTAGCGCATTTAAGCCGCTGGGTGCGCCCACAGGTCAACAAGTGGGTCGAGCCTGCGCAAGCGAAACTTTGAGCTTCATACAGGCCAAGTGGCCCATTGGAGCCAAGCGGCCGCACCATGCATGGCCCATGCTGGGTCGACCCAAGAACCGCTTTTACCTTGTCACGACAAAGTCGATGAAGCCCTTTTCGACCGAGGTGTAGATCAGCTTGACCCTGAGCTTTTGACCGACTTTGAGTTTCGGAAGTTCTCCGCTTAAACGTCCCTCGGTTGGGGGATCGATGATCCTTACCCAAGTGCCCTTTTGAGCAACACCCGTGACCAAGGCATCAAAGTATTGTCCAATGCGCGAGGTCAAAAGCATCGCTGCTTCAGATTTCCTCATGTGCCTCTCCACCTTTTGGGCGGCGTCCTCTTGGGACGTGCAGTGGGCCGCCAAATCTTCGAGCTCGTGCGTTGTATAGGGAGGCGCCTGCTTGGCCAAAATGGCTTTGACTTGTCGCAAGGTGATCAAGTCAGGGTAGCGTCTGTTGGGTGCCGTGGAGTGGGTGTAGTTTTTCAGTGCCAAACCAAAGTGTCCAATGGGCTTTTGATTTTGACGCTCCACCACATACTCACCCCGTCCCATCAACTTGATGATCACCAAGGATAAATCTGGAAACCTCAAGGGGTCCAATTGGTGTTGTTTGGCCAAAAATTTCTCCAGTGCCACGGAGTCTGGCACCTCAGGCAAGGTCTCCCCATAGAGATGCGCCACTTCAACGATGCGCGCCCATCTCTCAGGGGAGCGCACAACGCGCCTAAGGGAGGCACCACCATGGTCCATCAAAAATTTGGAGATGCACTCATTGGCTGCGATCATGAACTCTTCAATCAATTGCCGTGCGCGGTTGTGGGGCTGCGTGCTCAATTTGGTGATGCTGTCGCCTTCGAATTCAGCACGGGGCTGAAAGGTCTCAAAATTGAGCGCACCCGCTTGGTTGCGTCTTTTTTTGAGCAATTGCGCCAGGTGGTCTTGCGCTCTGAGCTGGGCATCCATGCCCTGGACGCTCAGTGCTGCTTGGGGCAGTTCGCCGGTGTTTTCAAGCCACTCGGAGACGGCGTCATAGGCCAACTTGCTGTGGTTCAAGACATGGGCCAGAAAGACGTCGTAGTGTTGAATTTCTCCCTCTTTGTTGAACATCATGTCCACCACCATGGCCGCTCGTTTGACGCCAGGGTTGAGGGAGGTGAGATGGGTGCTGAGCTTTTCCGGCAGCATGGGGAAAATCTTGGCCGAGGTGTACACCGAGGTGGTGTTGGCCAAGGCCTGTTCGTCAATGGCGGAGCCCTTTTTGACCAAACTGTCCACATCAGCGATGGCGACCATGAGGGAGAGGCCCCCATGGGCCTGCGTGCGACTCACCGTCAGTTGATCGAGATCTTTGGAATCATCGTTGTCGATGCTGCACCAAAGCAAATCCGTGAGGTCTCGGGTGCCATCAGACGCATCAGGAGCGGCCTCGCTGATGAGATCCAATTGTTTGAGCGCTGCTTGTGAAAATTCAGGCCGCAAACCTCGCTCTAAAAGGACTTGGTCTGCGAGGGCCGCCAAATTGACCCGTTGGTGGGCATGGTGTTGTGACATGCTTGCATCCTAATCCACTAAAAGCAGATTTTGGACACAAGACCCTGTTTTATTTTGAGAACGAATTAGATTTCGATGTACCCGCCCAATTCAATGGAATGCTCCAATGGGATTTGGAAGTACTCGGTCGCCCCCAGCATCACACGGTGCAAGAAAACGAACAAGTTCAAGAACCAAGGTGAGCTCTTCTTAGGGACGACCTTTTCGCGACCAATAAAGAAGGAGGTGGCCATCAATTCATTTTTGACGCCATTTGCATTCAAAAGCTTCATGATCTCAAGCATGTTGGGCTCTTCCATGAAACCATAGTGCACTTGAATTTCAAAGAAATTGTGCAAATGCGGTTTGATGAAAATTCTTTTGTCTTGTTGAATGGTTGGAATGTTGTCAAAAATAACATTCAGCAGCAAGACCGTTTCATGCAAAACTTTGTTGTGCTTTAGATTGTGCATCAAAGCCATGGGCACAATGTTTTGATGCGGCACCATGAACACGGCGGTTCCTGGGACACGGATCGGATCCCCTGCTTTGATGACAGACAAAAAATCGGTCAAATTGATCGAGTTGCTCCAACGGGCTTTGAGCAAGCGCTCTCGCCCACTGATCCAAGAAATCATGACCAAGAGCACCAAACTGGCAACAGCAATGGGCAACCAACCGCCTTCAAGAAACTTGAACAAATTGGCAATCAAAAACACCAAATCGAGCAAGAACAAGACGGCGAAAATGGGGATAAAAATGGACCTGTTCCATTTCCTTACAGAAATCATGAAGTAGGAGGCCAGCAAGGTATCAATGGCCATGGCACCCGTGACCGAGATGCCATAAGCGGAGGCCAGACTCTCTGAGTTCTTGAACGTGAGCACCAAAAGCACCACACCGAGAAAGAGCATGATGTTGATTTTGGAGACATACACCTGGCCAATTTCTTGGGCTGAGGTGTGACGAATCCTGAGTCTTGGGATGTAGCCCAATTGAACGGCCTGGTTGGCAATTGAAAACGCGCCGGAGATCACCGCTTGTGAGGCGATGATGGTGGCCATAAAGGCCAAGCCCAGCAAGGGCAACAAGCCCCATGAGGGGCACAATCTGTAGAAGGGATTGTCAATCGCAGAAGGGTCTCTGATCAAAAGCGCACCTTGACCAAAGTAATTGAGCAACAAACAAGGAAAGACAATGATGAGCCATGCCCTTTGAATGGGCGCGCGACCAAAGTGACCCATGTCTGCATACAAGGCCTCTCCCCCCGTCACAGCCAAAACCACAGAACCCAAAATCGCGACCGAGACGCCTTGATGCGCCATCAAGAAGAAGATACCATTCAAAGGGTTCAGTGCCGCCCAGATCTCAGGGCTGTTGACCACTTCGACCAAACCCATGGCGCCCAAGGCAAAGAACCACACGAGCATGATGGGGCCAAACACCACCCCCACTTTGCCTGTTCCAAAGCGCTCTACGGCAAAGAGGCCCGCGATCAAGACCAAGGTGATGTAGATCACATAGTCATTGAGTTCGGGTGAAATCACATTCAAACCTTCGACGGCACTCAGCACCGAGATGGCTGGTGTGATCATGCTGTCGCCAAAGAAAAGCGCAGCACCAGCGGTCCCTGCGATCGTCACCAGCCAACGCTTGGAGGGACTGTTGCCCAACTTTTGCAGCACCAAGGCGGTCAAGGCAAAAACGCCGCCCTCCCCGTTGTTGTCCGCTCGCATGATGATCATCACATATTTGATGGTCACCACCAACAACAAAGACCATGTGATCAAGGACAAAATCCCGAACACAGCGGGTTGCAATGCTGCACCAGCACTGCCCCCAGAAGCTTCTACGGAAACTTTTAATGCATACAAGGGTGATGTTCCGATATCACCAAACACCACGCCCAGGGCACCAATTAACAATACAGCCATACTGCTCTTGTGCGTTTGGCCAGGTTCAATTTCAGTCGATGACATAAAGTCCTTAAAGTATCTGCAAAGTGGAAGCGATAATAGTTCAGATTCAAAGATGGATCTGAGCGCACAGGGGGAATCCTACTAGGGTTTACCCTAGTTTTCAATGTTCAGGTCAATGCCCCTTTTTTTTATTCATTTGGCCCAGTTGAGCATGCCCTCTAAGCATTTGCTGACCAAAGGGGCCTCTTGGCCATGATGGCGAGAAACAACTCAGAGCTTTCAAAGCCCTTGAGCCAGGCTTTAAGAGGCGCCAAGGGCAGCTGATCAAACCAAGTCGGGTCCACATGTGCAAACTGACGAACAAAGGGCATCAAAGCCAAATCGGCAAGGCTTCTTGTTGGGCCGAATAAAAAAGTATTGCGCATCAATTGCGCGTTCAAGGTCTCTAAAAAGCGTTCGCCCTCTTGCCTAAAAGGCAAAGGATCGCTCAAGCCAAAGCGATGGGGGTATTTGTAGCGGTCGAGATTGAACTTGAACTGTTGATCATTTCGCTCGATCAAATCAAACATTGCACTGCTTTGGTGCGAATCTTGACCCAGGCAATGTTCAGGGTCATGGCGGGCCAAAGCCCATTTCATGATGTCTAAACTTTGATCAATGACACATTCTTGATCTGCATCCTTGAGCCAAAGAACAGGCACCGTCCCTTTTGGGGAGAGGAGCAAGAGGTGAACAGGCTTGGCCTTGAGTTCAATTTCCCGGTGCTCATACTGGGTTTGCGACATCTTCAATGCCATGCGCGCTCGCATGGCATATGGGCAGCGTCGAAATGAATAAAGAACGATTTGCACGAACAGGGCCCCAGGATTGTGAAGGTTGAAGTGGATCGGTATAAGTTATACCGGCAGATCCACGATCTCCAAGACGGTCTCCATGGGCCGACAAAGTCTTGTGCCCTTAGGCGTCACGACGATGGGTCGGTTCATCAAAATGGGATGCGCGACCATGAAGTCCAAAAGTTCTTCATCGCTCCACTTTTCATGCCCCAAGTCGAGCTCATCGTAAGGCGTGCCCTTTTGTCTTAAAAGTTCTCGCACCCCCATGTTCATGTCTTTCAACAAGCGTTTGAGCTCCGATTTGCTTGGCGGTGTCTCCAGGTACAAAATGGTCTCAAAGTCCAAGCGATGCTCGCTCAAGAATTCAACCGTTTTTCGCGACGTCCCGCATTTGGGGTTGTGGTAGATTTTTATCATGGGGCAATGAAGCGTTGAAGATGACATAAATTCAAGAGGATGAAGACCCCAACAAGGACCGACAACGCACTGGACGAGTGGGATTTTAGTTCCTAAATGTTCTGAATGGTGACCCTGAAGGCTTCACAACAAAAAGTGCCGCCTTGGGTCCTTGGCCACTCGCTCTGTGCAATAAGGGATAACCTAGTTGTTCATCCCGTTCTCGACGCATGGAAATCTAGCATTCAATGAAATAATAAGCCCTTCATTGCGCATCGACATACAAAGGGTTCATTTTGAGTCATTCCACGTCCACCCCTGCCACCGCAGCTTGCCGAATCTTAGAAGATGCGACGCAGCTGGGGATTGAATACATTTTCACCAACTTGGGCAGCGACCATCCGGCTTTCATTGAAGCATTTGCCACACTGAATGCCCAGGGCAAGAGAAGTCCAACCATCATCGTCTGCCCCCACGAGATGACGGCTTTGAGCGCCGCTCACGGTCACTCGATGATCTCCCGCAAGCCTCAAATGGTCTTGGTCCATGTGGACGTGGGTACTCAGAACTTGGGCTGCAGTGTGCACAACGCAGCAAGGGCACGCATACCCGTGGTCATTTTGGCGGGCCTGTCTCCAACGAGCATCACCCATGAGCAAACGGGACACCGAACTGAATTCATTCACTACACACAAGACTCGACCCGCCAGCATGAAATCGTGGCCCAATACATGAAGTGGTTTTACGAGTTGAGAAGTGCAAAAATGACCCATGAAGTCTTGGCCAGAGGCGTTCAAATCGCCTCCTCCAGCCCTCAAGGACCGGTCTACCTCACGGGTGCCAGAGAACTCTGGGAAGAGGAAAGCTCTCAGCTAGCTCTCCAAAGTGCCCATTGGTCCGCCAGCGAACCCCTTGGTTTTTCTGAGGCAGAGGCCAACACCTTGGTGCAAGCCTTGCTCAAAAGTCAAAGGCCCTTGATCATCACCTCCTATCTGGGCAGAAACACCCAAAGCGTTCAAGCTCTTCAAGACCTGGTTGAAACGGTCGCGATTGCCGTGTGCGAGGTCAACCCACAGTACATGAATTTTCCAGGCGATCATGCATGCCACATCGGTTACAAACGCAACAGTCTGGTCGATGAGGCCGATTTGATTCTTCTGATCGATGTCGACGTGCCTTGGATCATGGCAAAAGTCAGCCCCAAAGAGGATTGTGCCTTGTTCATGATCGACATGGACATCCAAAAAACCGATCTGGGCTTTTGGCATTTCCCAAGCCACAAAAGTTGGCAGGCCGATAGCTTTGCGTGCCTCACCCGCATGAACGAGCAGTTGCGTTTGCGCCCAGTTTTGCCCCAAGAGCGCCAAGCTCGCAAGCAATGGATTGAAGCGGCAAAGAGCGCGCTCAAACTGCCCGATTTACCAGCCCTGCCCAATGGGCACATCCAGCTTCAAGATTTGTGCTTGGCCGTCAAAGCTTTGGTGAATGAAAAAACCGTTCTTTTGTTTGAGTCACCCACCGCGACAGAGCGGCTGCTGTTCACCCTCCAAATGAACCGTCCAGGCAGCTACTTTGCCAACGGGGGCAGTGGCTTGGGTTGGGGCATCAATGCCGCCATTGGCGCCAAATTGGCACAACCAAAAAGCGAAGTGATTTCTTTTGTGGGCGACGGCAGTTTCATCTTCGGTGTGCCCAGCAGCACTTACTGGGTCAGTGAAACCTATGGCACACCTCAACTCACCATCGTGGTCAACAACAAAGGCTGGAATGCACCCAAGACCTCGACCCTATTGGTTCACCCCAAAGGTCAAGCCCAAGCGCATGACACGTATTGGATCACGGTGGGCCATGAGAGCCGATTTGCAGATATCGCGCAAGCCGCAGGAGGCGCCAAGGCCTACCGTGTCAGTCAATTGTCTGAGCTCGCTCAAACCTTGACGCAGGCCATGGCCGCTGTCAGAGCCGGACAAAGTGCAGTGGTGGATGTGTTGATGCCGCCCATCTCCGCTCAAACGCTGGGCAAAACAACTGATTCACTTGAAGAAAGGGTGCTCCCGTGAAAGCCATTGAATTCAAAGAAAGCGGCAAGTTGTCGAATTTAAAATACACAGACTTGGACAAGCCCAAACCCAAAGAGGGAGACGTCTTGATCAGAGTGATGGCCGCGGGTCTCAACAAGAGCGACACCACCAACGTCTTGGGCTTGTTTCCCTACACGACCTTGCCCAGAGTGCCCGGCAGAGATTATGCAGGCGTCATTGAAGAGGGCCCCAATGAGCTTCTTGGACTGGAGGTCTTTGGCACTGGAAAAGAAATCGGTTTCACGCAGAACGGCTCGCATGCGCAGTACCTGTGCCTGCCCAAGAATTGCTTTAGCCTCAAGCCCAACAATTTAAGTTTTGAGCAAGCCGCGTCCTGTGGTGTGCCCTTCATCACCGCATACTTTGCCATTGAAAACACCCGTGTCTCGTCCACGTCAAAAGTGGTGGTGATTGGCGCATCCGGCGCCGTTGGATTTGCCGCCATCCAATTGGCCAAAGAAAAAGGGGCCGATGTCTTGTGTTTGCTGAGAGATGAAACAAAAGCCAAAGCGCTGGAGTTGATGGGCTTTGCCACTCGCTTGATCAACGAAGCCTCGTCCATTGAAGACGTGGTGCATGAACACTTCCCACAAGGGGCCGACGTCATCTTTGACACCACAGGCTTTTGGATCGCGCAAAGCATCCATGCACTGGCCAATTATGGACGACTGGCCTGCATTGTCGTCCCGGGCGATGGCCGTGTTGCCATCTCGATCAGAGACCTTTACCGACTTGGTGCTGAGCTCATTGGTGTGAACTCTTTGCTTTACTCTGCCAAAACCTGTGCGCACGTTTTTGATCAACTCGCCTCAGGCTTTTCAAGTGGACGTTTGCTCGCGCCTCAACAACTTGACACCTCTCCTCTGTCTGAAGCGCCCGCGCTGTACCAAGAACTCAGGCAAGGGAAAAAAGGGAAATTCATTCTTTTGCCCTTTGAAAACAGTGAAAGTAAGTTCAGCCTATGAAATGGATTCGATTTAAACACCAGGCGCTGATCTCCTATGGTCACCTAGAGGACAACAAAGTCCAACAAATTTTGGGCTCGCCTTTGGGCCAATGGGAAGTGGGCTCAAGTCGGTTTGATTTGAGTGAGATTGAATTGCTCACCCCCATTCAACCCGGCATGCTTTATTTTGCGGGTCCCAACTTCAAGGGGCACATTGAGGCGATGGCCAAGCGACGGGGCCAAGCACCCGTCTATCCCACTCGACCGGATCCCCACTTTCGCTCTGTCCATGCCTTGATCCCCAGTGGGGCCAACATCGTTGTGCCCCATGACAGCTGTGGTCGCTTGCAACCTGAGGGGCAACTCACCGTGGTCATGGGTAAAAAGGCCAGATATGTTTCAGAAGAAAATGCACTTGAACACGTGCTCGGTTACAGTTTGAGCAACGACATCACGGAGCGTGAATGGCAAAAAGTTGACCGCACCATGTTCAGGAGCAAAAACACCGACACCTTCAAGCCTTTCGGTCCTTGTATCGCAACGGGACTGGACCCCACAGACCTTCGCATCCAAGTGCGCCACAATGGACTCGTCATTGCAGACTACTCAAGCGCCGAACAAACATGGAGCGTGGCCCACTGGATTCACGCCCTGAGTCAAAACACCACACTTCATCCGGGCGACTGCATCATGATGGGGACCCAAGGGGCCGCAGGGGACATGGTGGCGGGCGATTTGATCGAAGTAGAGAGCCCGGGCATTGGGTTGCTCAGCAATCGATTGGTTGCTGAAAGCCTCTGATCGCCCTTTGCGTGGACCTTGAAGCCGCATCACCAAAGCCGCCCTGTCAGGAGGGCTCTTATCACTCAAAACGAAGGGAAACGAAATGCTTTTAAAGACTTGGGGACTTTTATTGTGCTTGCTGTGGATGGCGTGTACAGCCGCCCTTTCTCAAAATGCAAAGACACAGGTGATGTGGCTGGGTCAGTCGGCCTTCAAAATTGTCACGCCAGCGGGCAAAGTGATCCTGACCGACCCGTGGTTGATCGCCAACCCCAAAACACCGCCTGAATTCAAAAAGCTTGAAAACCTCGGCAAAATTGATGTTTTGTTGGTCTCTCATGCCCACTGGGATCATTTTGCAGACGCGCCTGCCATTGCCAAATTGAACAACATTCCCATGTGGGGGCCAGGCGACTTGAACTCGGTGACCGTGGCGCTGGGCATCTTGCCGCCCAACTTGGCCCCCAGATTCAACAAGTCTGGCACGGTGACGCCCGTGCCAGGTGTTCAAGTCACAGCAGTACACGCAGAGCACTCATCCATCTTGGTGTGGAAAAATCCCGTGACCCAAGTCGAGGAAACTCACTTTGGGGGAGAACCCATTGGTTTCATCATTGAACTTGAAAATGGCTTTAAGATTTATCACATGGGTGACACGGGTCTTTTCAGCGACATGAAATTCATTGCTGAATACTACAAACCCGATCTGGTCATGATGCCCATTGGGGGCAACTTCACCATGGGTCCTAGGGAAGCAGCCTTCGCCGCCAAAGAGTGGTTAAAGGTCCCCAGGGTCATTCCCATGCACTTTGGCGCGAACCCCTTGGCCAAAGGCACCGTGAAAGAATTTCAAAAATTTCTAGAGGGCTCCGGCATCCAAGTGCTGGAGATGACACCCGGCTTGGCGCAAGAATTTTGAGTCTCTGAGGCACCAGGCCCCAAGTTCCTTTTTTCATACACGAGCACCCACACGCATGTCCCCACACCCGATTAAAGCATTCATCTTCGACTGCGATGGCACCTTGGTCAACAGCGAAGAGCCCGGCATTGAGGTCATTCAAAACCTGGCCAATCAAGCGGGACTGACTTTGAGCAAAGAGGAAGCGCTGCATCGATTCACAGGCTTGAAGATGAAAGACATTGTCGACTGGATTGAGGCGCAACTGCCCCGAACGCTGGGTGAGGACTTTCACGCCGATTTCACCTTGCGGGTGCGTCAAGCTCAGGCCCTTCGCTTCAATGAGGGCCTGGACACGATTGCGGGGGCGAAAGAGCTTCTCGACTTCCTTGAGTTGCCCGTGAGTGTGGCAACCAATGGTCCAAGAGAAAAAGTTGAAATGACCCTGCGCTTGACGGGCTTGCGCGCGTATTTCTCTCATCATGTTTACAGCGCCTATGAGGTGGGTCACTTCAAGCCCTCACCTGAGCTCTTTTTGCATGTCGCAAAAGCCTTGTGCGTGGAGGCTCATAACTGTGCCGTGGTAGAAGACAGCCTCACCGGGGTGAGCGCCGCAATCGCAGCAAAGATGCAAGTGTTCTCCCTAGCAACACCCGACACCCTGCCTGAGCACATGCACAGGCAAGTCGTTTTTATTGAAAATTTGCTCGATGTAAAAACGCACTTGCACGCCAAATCCAATTAAAGTGCAGAGACTTCATCCATTGATGTTCACCCCCAAAGGACGTACGCCCATGAAACCCCTATTCCAATCGTTCTTGGCTTTGGTCCTCAAAAGCCTATGTGTTCTCGCGGTTGGGCTTTGCTCGGCCCAAGAGTGGCCCTCTCGTTCGATCAAGCTGATCGTTCCCTTTCCTGCGGGAGGTCCCACCGATTTGGTGGCCAGGGAGGCCGCCAACATCATTCGTGAAGACTTCAAGCAAGCCGTTGTGGTTGACAACAAACCCGGGGGCAACGGCGTCATCGGCCATGGCGTGCTGGCCAAGTCAGCGCCCGATGGCTACACCTTGGGCCTCATTTTGGTCACCGTTTCGGTGGCACCGCATTTGGGCCCTGTTCCCTTTGACACCTTCAAAGATTTTTCCCCCATCACCAATTTGATTGCCATGACGCCCATCGCGATCGCGAACAATCAAGCGCCCTTTAATTCCATTTCTGAGATGATCAACTACGCCAAAGCCAACCCAGGCAAATTGTCGTTTGGCACCCCCGGGGTGGCCACCATGCCGCATCTGGCCGCCGAGTTGATGCAATTGCAAGCGGGCATTCAATTGACCCACATCCCCTACAAAGGGGCCACCCAACAAATGCAAGACCTGATGGCAGGTGTGACCCTCTTGGACTTCCAAAGTTCGTTGGTGCTTGCATTGCCGCAACTCAAAGCCGAAAAAATCAAAGCCCTTGCAGTGTTTTCAGAAAAAAGAAGCGCACAGTTGCCCAGCGTTCCAAGCGCCAAAGAGTTGGGCTTCAATGATTTGATCATTGCACCTTGGTTTGGAATTGGGGGGCCTGCGGGCTTGTCTGCAGAGACCGTTCAAAAACTTCATGCGGCCTTGGTCAAAGGATTCAACTCGCGTGAGGTTCATGAGCGATTTGCAAATATAGGGGCGAGCGTACAGACCAACAAGTCTCCTACTGAGTTCACCCAGTACATCAAAGCCGAACACGAGCGTTGGGGCAAGGTGATCAAAGCTGCAGACATCAAAAGCGAATAGAAGAACGGCTCATCAGCGGGCAAGAAGCAACAAGCTTTGCCCAAAGAGGATGAGGATCTGGCCCAAGAACATCGCAAGATCATGAAAAGTTTTCCATGATCCTGAAGGCCTGTCTAGGCCAGCGTGAAGGCCTGATTGAGAGGACCCTCTCGCTTTTCTTCAGCGAATATGTTGCGTCACCCAAGTTGATAAAAACTGAGCAATTTCGAGATTGTTCTTCTCCAGCATCATCATGTGGCCGTTGCCCTTTATGCCAATGTCAGGCAAACGAACATAGGTATTGGCCACGCCCGCATCGCTCAAGAACTTGGCCGTGCAATGGTCATAGGGCACGTGATAAGAGGCGTGGGAGCTCACAATTAAAATGGGCTTGCCCTTCAATTGCGTCAATGCTCTGGCAGGACTGGGTTGAACCCAGCATTTGACCAAATTTTCCGCATCAGGCTTGGTTTGACGAACCAACTTCAAATCCTGAGGAAGATCGGCAGGGGGATTGAATTTCAAGGGCAAGCGCGTAATGCCCCACACCCGTCCAACGGGGCCGTCCTTGTAAAAGTCATCGCCCTCTTTTTCTAGAGCCATTTCATACAAAGGGGGGCCATTGGGCTCAATGGACACGATGCCTTTGACCCCTTCGGGTTTTGCGTTCGCAATGAGCCAACCAAATGAACCCGATTGGGAGTGGGTCAGCAGCACTGAGGGACCAATTTTTTCAAGCAAGGCCACACCCGCCGCCAAATTCAGCCGCTCAATGACGTTCACGTCTTCGATGTCTTCGACCTGTGAGGAGAAAAATTGATCATAGATGGGGTCGCCCGCAACACCCGTTCCAGGCCATTGCGTATGAAAGGCTGCTTGCGGGTACTGGGCTTTGAGCTTGGGCGCCGTGAAGCGATCCGACATGGCTTGTGCATTGGGTTTGCGAGTTCGTCCATACACTTCACCAAAAAATCCTGAGCGGCCTCTTGCTGGTTGATCCACCACGTAAACCGCAAAACCTTGTCGGACAAAGTAGGTTGCCCATCCTTCACGCCCATCCGGGGTCGCCAAAAAGTTGGTGCCTGTTTGTCCTCCCCCATGCCACATCACAATGGGATAGGGGTATTTTTGAACGGCAGGCTTTTGAAATTGCACAAACATTTGGTGACTGCGAATTTGTTGACCCTGAGCATTCTTTGAGTATTCCCCCCCAACAAAGAAGTAGCCCTGCTCAGCAATGGTCAAGGGCTCGGCGCAAAGAAGCCCTGCAAATAAAGCCGAGCTCAACAAGAGGCACTTAAAAAACTGTTTCATGTCTGTGGTCCTTGGTGGTTTTTTTGTCTCTTTGCATTTTGCAAAGATCTTTGTGTGAGTTGTTCTTGATGATTGCGTTGATTGAAAGCCCATGGCCTCAAACCCTGCCAATGAAGCGATGTGTCCGCTGTGATCAAAGCCATCAAAGACCCTGATCGCGAGTGCGGCATGGCCAAAGTCAATCGCCCCCAACGCTCACTGGCAAACGAACCACATTATCTCACCGAGCGCTTGATTCCCAAGTGTTCGGTGCACCCCACTGGTGAAAACACCAAGCCCTGTCAAGTTGAAGATCGAAAGCACTGAACGTGGACCTGCACCCTGTTTTTTTGTCAACACAAGCAAAGACTTGCTTCATCCCCGTAAAAACCATGATTCCTATCCCTTCCCACGCGCCTATATTGATGTCTTCGAATGAGCCATGCGGCGCTGATCAAAAGCTTTCGCAAAGGTTTTTTAAAACGCACGAACTGGAAGGTGCCAAGATGACCATCAAGCGCAGAAATATTCTTTTGAGCTCAACGGCAACAGTTGCAGCCATGATCAGCACACCCAGTGAGGCCAGCCCCCCGAAAGCCCGCCAAAAGCAACACTGGGACAAAGAGACCGACATCTTGGTCATCGGTTCTGGTGCCACAGGTCTTCTTGCTGCACTCAAAGCCAGACAGGAGGGACACCGTGTGATGGTCTTGGAAGCGGAAAACCATCTGGGCGGACATGCCATTTGCAGTGGCGGCAACTTGCCTCTGGGGGGTGGCACCAGCTTTCAAAAAAAATGGGGGGTCAAAGACTCGCCCGACTTGGTTTTTCAAGACCTGACCGATTGGTCTGTGGTCAGTGCCAACGGCTTTCCCGACTATCGATACAACGACCGAGAGGTCATTCGGGCCTTTGCCGATCACTGTGCAGAAACCTGTGAATTTGTATTGGCCAATGGCGTGGTGTTTGTCGACAAAGCACCCGACACACGTGGGGGCAACTCAGTGGGCTCCTCTGTTCCCAGAGAGATGCACTGCGCGCCCATGGATTGGCCTTTGATCCAGACTGGAAAGCCCGCCGACGCCAGTGTGAAGCAGACCATGTCTACAGGCAACGGCTTGATGCACCCATTGATCGACTCTGCAAAACGAAAAGGTGTGCAATTCTTGCTTGAGCACAAAATGCTTCAACTGATCCGCAAAGAGCACGCCAGTGGACCTGTTTTAGGGGTGCTCGCTCTCGTTCAAGGCCGACAAGTTCGCATCAGAGCCAAGCGAGCCGTGATCTTGGGCACGGGTGGCTCAACATCAAATGTCAACTTTAGACGCATGTTCGACCCTCGTTTGACAGAAGAGTATTGCGGCGTGGCGGGCACACCTTGGTCGTATCAAGATGCAAGTGGCGAGATTGCCGCCATGAACATTGGTGCCTCTTTATGGGGGCTTTACAACAACACCGGTGAATTCAGCTCAGGAATAACCAAGCCTGGCACCATCGGGGGGCAGTTCGGTTACGTGAACTTGAAATTCTATCCAGGCAGCGAGGTCTTTCCCAAGGCACGCTCCATTGGTCTGACGGTGAAAGATTGGCATGACGTGATCACGGTCAACATGATTGGAAAGCGGTTTTACGACGAAACCGGTGGACAGTTCACCTCGGACAACTACGGCGTGAACAAAAACTACATACCGAACTCCTACCTCAACGCCAAGAACATGAAATGGGATCCCAAAAACTACCTCAATGCGGCCATGGCAGGCATTGGAGATGGGCACAATGGTGGGGGCCCGATCTGGGCGATCTTTGATTCAGATGCGATCGTTCGGGAGAAATGGAACATCGCAGCGCCCTTCACGGATGAAGAAAATGGTTTTTTCTTCAGTGCACCAAGCCTCAAGGAATTGGCAGAAAAGATAAAAATGAAGCACCAACGCGTGCCCATGCCTGCCGATAACCTAGAGGATACTGTCAATCGCTACAACAGCTTTGTGGACGCCGGCGTTGACGCGGATTTCGGCAAAGAAAAACCCAAGTACAAAATACAAAAGGGTCCCTTTTATGCAGCTTGGGCCACACCTGTTCTTCACGACACGAGAGCGGGCTTAAGAATCAATGCCAAGTGCCAAGTCTGCGACATGAATGGTCAAGTGATTGAAGGCCTCTATTGTGGAGGGGAATCAGCTGGTGGATTCAGTCTGCACGGCTTGGCGAGAGCCACCACACAGGGCTTCATCTCGGGAAAATACGCCGCGCTTGAACCCATTCATGACTAAAACACAGGGCAACAATGGAGAGCATGCGACCAGCCAGTGGTCGGCTCTCCTGGTGCGACGAAAGAATGCACAGGTTTTATTTTTTTAATTCTTGTCGCTCAAAGAACTTTTTAGCTTGCAAAAGACTTTTTTAAACATGAAAATGCTTTTGACAGGTGTTCAAGGAACCATCAAACCCTCTCGTCTGAAACCAGGAGAATAGGCACCCGAGCTTGCCCCACGGGTTTCGTCAGCGGCGGCGCAAAGGCGCCGCTGCGTTTGAATGTTTGCGATGACACTTGCTCACGCCCTCCCTGCACCTCAAGCTTTTGTCAAACATGTCCATCAAAAAAACCATCCTCTTTTTCATCACAGGCCTCCTTTGGCTTCATGGCCACTCACAAACCTATCCCTCTCGCCCCATCAACTTGATTGTTCCCTTCCCACCTGGAGGCTCAACGGATTTGATTGCTCGAGCATTGGCGCAACAGCTGTCAAGCCAAATAGGTCAGCCAATGGTGGTGGACAACAAACCGGGCGCTGGCGGAGGCATTGGAACGAACCTGGTGGCCAAAGCCCACAATGATGGGTACACCCTTTTATTCACCACTTCAAGCACACACGCCATTGGTCCGAGCTTGAACAAGAACTTGCCCTACAACGTTGACACGGACTTCGTGCCTGTCATTCATGTGGCCAATGCATCCCATATTCTTTTGGTCTCCAAATCAGTCCCCGCCAGCAACTTGAAGGAACTGATTGATTACTTGAAAAAAAATCCTGGCAAATTCAACTACGCGTCCAGTGGCAGTGGGACCATCATCCATTTGGCGGGTGAAGCGTTCAAGGCCGATGCTGGCGTATCGATCACCCACATCCCTTACAAGGGCTCCACCCAAGCCATCCCCGATGTTGTCTCTGGCAAGGTTCAAATGATTTTTGACAACATCGTCTCTGGGCTGCCACACGTTGTGGATGGCAAATTGACGGCCATCGCCGTGACGAGCAAAAAACGCTCTGCGCTCGCTCCCGACATCCCAAGCATGATGGAAATTGGCAAGGAATTCGGCCTGGGCCATTTCCAGTCAGAAACTTGGTACGGTATGTATGCCCCCAAAGGCACAGGCCTGGACATCACAAGCGCACTCAACGCCGAGAGCAACAAGGCCTTGATCAATCCCAAAATGAAAGATCGATTGAACTTCCTGGGCGCCGAGGCCGTGGGGGGAACCTCGGCCCAATTGGCCAGCATGGCAAAAATTGATCGTTTGAAGTGGGCCGAGATCATCCAAAAAAACAATATCATCCAAGAATGACTTGCCCATCGCGCCTCCTTGATCTCTCACTTTTTAATTTTTAGGCCTGTTTTCATGAAAAATATATGGATTGCTTTAACGATTGCCTTGGTGAGCTTGAATGGCTTTTCACAAACCTACCCCGTCAAGCCGATTGACTTGGTTGTCCCCTTTCCCGCTGGGGGCTCGACCGATCTGCTTGCGCGCGCACTCGGACAACAACTCTCCTTGCAACTCGGACAACAAGTGGTGATCGACAACAAGCCAGGGGCTGGCGGGAGCATTGGGAGCACTTTGGTGGCCAAAGCACGCGATGATGGGTACACCCTTTTGTTCACCTCATCGAGCACACACTCGATTGGCCCCTCCTTGAGCAAAAATCTCCCCTACAATATCGACACGGACTTTGTGCCGATCATTCATGTGGCCAATGCCACCAACATTCTTTTGCTCACCAAAACCATTCCCGTCAACAATCTCAAAGAGCTCATCGCTTATCTCAAAAGCAATCCAGGCAAATTGAATTACGCATCCAGTGGCAACGGCACGATCATTCACTTGACCGCAGAAGCGTTTAAAGCCGATGCCGGTGTCTCTATCACGCACATTCCTTACAAGGGATCCGGCCAAGCCATCCCCGACATCATTTCAGGCAAAGTGCACATGGTCTTTGACAGCATCGTTTCTGCCATGCCCCATGTTTTAGACGGAAAATTAACAGCCATTGCTGTGACCGGGAAAAAACGCTCCGCACTGGCCCCCGAAGTGCCCACCATGATGGAGGCGGGCAAGGATTTTGGATTGGCCAACTTTCAATCCGATACGTGGTGGGGTCTTTACGCCCCCAAAGGAACGCCCGTGGAGATCATCCATCTTCTCAATGCAGAAACCAACAAAGCTTTGCTCAACCCCAAATTAAAGGATCGCCTGAGTTTCTTTGGTGCTGAGGGAATGGGGGGCACACCCAGTCAGTTTTCATCGATGGCCCGAATCGATCGCTTGAAATGGGCCGAGATCATCCAAAAGAACAACATCACCCAAGACTGAAGCCCCACAAGCTTGTTCACTCAGGAACAATGCCAATCTTTGTCACGACTTTGCTCCACAGTTCGATTTCTTTTCGAATGATGTTTTTGAATTCAAGGGGTGTACCCCCTGAGGGCGTTGCACCATCTGCTTCTAGGCGACTGGCCGTGTCCTTTTTGGCCAAAATGGTGTTGACCTCTGAATTGATCCGGTCAACGACATCTTGAGGCATGCCTTTGGGGCCAATGATGCCGTACCAAAGCGTCACATCGTAGCCTTTAAAGCCCTGCTCCTCGATGGTGGGTGTATCGGGCAAAGCAGGGATGCGTTTGGAGCCGGTGACCGCCAAGGCTTGCAATTTGCCAGACTGCACCAAGGGCAGCGCACTGGCCGTCGCAGCAAAATAAATATCGACTTGGTTGGCCAACAAATCATTCAAAGCAGCGCCGCCTCCCTTGTAGGGCACATGGTTGATGCCGATGCCTGCTTGATCGGCAAAGAGAGCGGCGCCCAAATGAAGTGCACTGCCCAAACCCGATGAGGCATAGGTCAATTGCGCGGGTTTGGCTTTGGCTTTGGCAATGAAATCAGCCAAGGTCTTGATGTGCTGGGAGGCGTTCACCACCACCAATAACGGCCCTTTGGAGGCTTGAACGATCGGCGTCATGTCGTTCACGGGATCAAATTTGAGCTTGTACAGGCTGGGGTTGACCGTGTAGCTTGAAGAAATCAAGGTCAAGGTGTATCCGTCGGCAGGGGCTGCCAAGCCCGTTTGAATGCCGATCAACCCCCCTGCACCTGGTTTGTTGTCCACCAGCACGGGCTTGCCCAATGAAGTGCTCAAGCCTTGTGCCAAATAGCGGGCAAGGATGTCGGCTCCTCCACCTGGCACAAAGGTCACGATCAATTTGATGGGTTTGCTAGGGTAAGTATCTAGCGCCAACGCTGAAACGCAAGCCCATGGACAAAGGAAAGACACAAGCAGGTAAGGTATAAATTTTTGGAGCATGGAGAGCGTTCTCTTCTAAAATGTAATGACAATCAATTGGGCTTCATTTTATAAGCTCCTAGGCCAATATTGCACTTGTGCACTCACTTCACACACCCAGATCATGAATCAACTCCAAGCCCTTAAAAAATATTCCACGGTGGTTGCCGATACGGGTGACTTTATGCAAATGCGCCAATTTTTGCCTCAGGATGCAACAACCAATCCCTCATTGATTTTAAAAGCCATTCAAAAACCCGAGTATCAGCACTTGCTCGAACAAATCAAAGCGAACCCCCGGCACGAAAGCATTGACCTGCTGATGGACCGTTTGATTGTCCTGTTTGGCACCGAAATCCTAAAGATCATTCCTGGACGCGTTTCAACGGAGGTGGATGCCAGGCTGAGCTATGACACCCAAAAAACCATTGAACGCGCCAAACGAATTGTTGCTTTGTACAAGGACGCGGGCATCGATCAAAGCAAGTTGCTGATCAAAATCGCCTCCACCTGGGAGGGCATACAAGCGGCAAAGGTTTTACAAAGTGAAGGCATCAACTGCAACTTGACCTTGCTTTTTTCACTTGAACAAGCGGTGGCGTGTGCCCAAGCCCAAGTCAAATTGATCTCCCCATTTGTCGGCAGAATCTACGATTGGCACAAAAAGAACATGGGCGCACTGTGGAACGAAGCCGCCCATGTCGGCCCCAACGATCCAGGCGTGCAATCGGTCACAAGCATCTTTCATTACTACAAAAAATTCAACATTTCCACCGAAATCATGGGCGCGAGCTTTAGAAACATTGGTCAAATTCAAGCACTGGCAGGGTGTGACCTTTTGACAATCAGTCCCGAACTCTTGGAGGCCTTGCAGCGCAACGAAGAGGATCTTCAACCCGCCCTACAAAGCCAAGACGCCAGCAACAAGGAGATAGAAAAAATAACACTGACCCAAACCTCTTTTCACGCAGGTCTAAAAGAAAACCCGATGGCCTGCCAAAAACTAGAGGAAGGGATCGCCAGCTTTTGCACCGATGCGCTCAAAATTGAACAGCTTTTGAGCGCATAACCTCAACCCCTTGGAGTGACGATGTCCACCACCCAACCCACAGCGCCCTCAATCGAAGACAGAATGCCCTACCAAAAACCCCAACCTTGGGGCATGCGGCCAGACTTGATCGTGAAAGATGCACTTCAAGGCGACCCCCGTCTTTGGGCACCTTTGTCTGAGGGCATCACCTCTAGACCCATCCTGCTGAGTGTCAGTGCCGGCTACTACGTCCACCTCATGCGCGTGACCCGCTCAGGACTGCTGCAAAGGCACCGACATTCCGGCCAAGTCCACGCCTACGTCATCAAAGGCGAGTGGCATTATTTAGAGCACGACTGGAGGGCTCAGGCGGGCGACTTCATCTTTGAGCCGCCTGGCGAGACACACACTTTGATCGTCCCCGATGATTGCCAAGAAATGATCACCCTCTTTACGGTTTACGGCTCATTGATGTATGTGGACCCCTACGGACAAGCCACAGGATACGACGATGTGTTCACAAGAATTGAAAAATACAAGACCCACTTCTCAAGCCAGGCGTTGGGTGAGCACTTCATTGAACAATTCATCCGCTGATCGATTTGCTGACAAGGCCAAGCTTTGAAAACGACGCCACTTTTGCTTGTTGGAGCGCTTTTTTTAGGGGCCTTTTTTTTAGGTCCACGCACCTCTTATGAGCCCATCGACTTTAAGCTTGAGCGCCATGTGCCAGAGCAGCTGAGCGAGTTGGATGGGTGGCTAAAGCTCAAAGAGTCGGCCTTTAAAAATATCAAAGCCAACAATGAAAAAACCATTGTCTGGGCGAACGGCAAACGATCGGTCACCCCCTGGTCCGTTGTCTACATCCACGGCTTTTCCGCTTCTCGACTTGAATCGGCTCCACTGGCAGAATTGGTCGCGGACAAACTCAAGGCCAATGTGTTCTACACGCGCTTGAGCGGGCACGGTCAACGCCCAGAAGATCTAAAAAACGCCACCCCCCATCTTTGGGTGAACGACTATTTAGAGGCCCTGGACATCGGGCACCGCATTGGCAACCGGGTGCTGGTGATCAGTTGCTCAACGGGCTCCACCATCGCGGCCCTTGCATCACAAATGCATGACAGACAAGATACACAAGATGCGCAAGACGCTCGTAATCGTGAGGCGCATGTGTTCATCTCCCCCAACTTTGGGCCCAAAGACAAGCGCGCTGAAATCATCTTGGCGCCGTGGGGCGAGCAGTTGGCCTTTTTGATCGAGGGCAAAACCCACCTGAGCGCATCATCTGAGCCCGATGAACAATTGGGCTGGTACGATGCCTATCCGACAGAGTCCCTTTTTCCCATGATGTATTTGGTCAAATTGGCCAGGAACAGCCGGCTGCAAGATTTCAACAGCCCTTTGTTGGTTTTGTACAGCGAAAGAGACCGTGTGGTTGATGTGGAGAACATCAAAACCGCTTTTGCTCAAATCGGGAGCCAACCCAAAACGCTCATCTCCATTCAAGACAGCGACAGCAAGGGACAACACGTTTTGGCTGGACGCATCAAGGCACCCAAAGCACTTGACCCCATCAAGGAGCAAATTGTCCAATGGGTTCAAGCGCTGGAGAGCGATCAGGGCTTGAGGTAAGAAAAGCCTTCTTTGTTTTGAAGCCGCGTGATTCGAACCACGCCAGAGCTTGTGAAGTCCGCGTCAAGGATGAATTGGTCTTTGCTCAGACTTCTATTTTTCATGGTGTACTCACACACCTCAAACACCACCCCTTTGGACTTCAAGTCAGAGATCAGGGGCGCGTACTCCAGCTTTGAGTTTTTATCCACCGCACCTTGCATCAGCATGTCCACGCCAAGCGCATGGGTGACGGCAATGATTTTCGTGTCCGGTGCCGCCTCCAACTGATTTCTCATATTTCTAAGCCCTTTGAGGGCTTGCACATCGGTTTGATCAAAGTGGTAGACCACCTTGTCTTGTGCAAACAGCAGAGTGCAAAACAGGCACGCCATAAAAATCAAACAACTTTTTTTCATAAAGGTAAAAATTTCAAATGGATCCGATGGTCTTTTTTTGATCCTTGCCAGAAATGGTTGAGGTTTCAGTACTGCACTTTCTTCAACTCAACGCTGTTGTCCTCAAGCTTATCGAGTTGGTTGTTCAACTGGGTCACCGTATTTTTAATCGCCTCGACTCGGCCGTGAAATTCATCTGATTTCTTCTTTCGAGCCAAGGCTATTTTTTCATCTCGCGTCAACACGATTGGCGGCGCAATCACGGCCTTCTTGGCTTGAAGAGGCTCGGTGTTGGCCACCGACTCTTCGCCATCGGTCGACAAGTTCAACGTGGGCGCATTGCGCTCGCGTCGAATGGCGTCAAATTTTGCACGTCGATCGCTGATGCTTGAGGCATCAATTTTTGCAGTGTTGTCTTCAATGGGATGGCTGTCGTCTACGGGCAGGACATGGTCTTGGACAACTTCAGCGGCCAACTTTGCTGAATTGTCTGACCCCTTGTCTGAGTCAATGCGCACCTTGTTGTCATCAATCCCATCGACCTTGACGCCAACCGAACGGTCAACAACTTTTTCAGAATAGGCTTTCTCTGTCTGTTTGAGATCGTAAACAGTGCCCTCAATGTGGGCCACATTGCCAGCGTCCTCGTCTTTTGGAAGGGCCTGAACATTGTTGCTCTGGGCATCATTTTCCAATGAAATGTCGTTGCTGCGGGCTTGCTCGCCAGGCACTTTTTGTGCGTTTTCAGCGACCTTTGAAGCGTCTAACTTGATGGCCTTGTCTGAATCCACTTGGGATGCAACACTCTGAACATTGTTACCCGCTTGAGAAGACTCTAATTTTGCCTTGTTGTCTGCAATTTTGTCTTGATCGATCGATTGAACATTGCTAGCGGTCTTGTCCAGATCCAACTTGGCATTGTTGTCAGATGCTTTTGATTGTTCTATGCTTTGAACGTTCTTGGGCGCTTGAGTCCCGTCAATCTGGAGTTTGTGATCAGTGACCTTGTCCAAGCCTGCTTTTTGTAAGTTCTCTTCTAACTTGGAGGCCCTTAATTTTTGCAAGTTATCGTCTGAAGAGTCTTGATCGATTTTGAGCTGATTGGTGGAGGTCGAATCATTTTTTTCCAAATGACTGGTGTTCTTTTGGGCCTTGTCTTGTTCTAGTGCTTGGCGCCGATCTTTGATCTGATCCACATCCATGCCTTCAAGGTGGTCTTTTGATGACCCAGAGGTTTTGACTTGCTGAAGATTGCTTGAACTTTCAGCCGTGTCTAATTTTTGCAAATGGTCTTTTTGAGCATCCGCCTGAATTTTCAAGTTTTCGGAGGAGCTGGGCTCTGAGACCACAGGTGCTTTGCCCGAACTTGCCCCATCAGAGGACAAAAGATTTTCTAAATGCTGATCCAAATCGATGTGTTCGTCTGAGGCAACTTTTCCTTTGGGGTCCTCTTCGCCAGCTTTGACCCAGCTTTTTTTGCCCTTTGCGTTCAAAGAGCCCGCCACCACCTCTACATTGTGAGGTGTGTCGTTTCTAACGATAAAAGGCTTGTTTTCTGACATTGAAGGCTTTTCACTTGTTTTGATACTCAGTTGACCCACTGCAAAATGGACGCAGCCACCTTGCCTGAAGCGTGCATGGCTCTCTTGCGATCAGTGCCACCCCCACGCTCTCGACCAAGCAAGAAGTCCCCATGGAGAAGACGACGCAAACACTCGCTCTAAACCTCATTATCGACACAAGAAGCGCTTTATGTATGTCAAGAATTACATTTAGTCCATTCAATAAAAATATGAATACCAAAGGTTTCATATTTTAAGCCTTCCATTTTGAGTTCAGCCCATGTTGATGACTTTTTTGGTTTCTAATCTCTGCATACCGTGACCACTGGCCCCTGCAAGAGTCCGCTTGGCGACACGCAAGGCCAGCAATGCACCACCTCCTGAAGCAACTCAAACATCATGTCACTCAGTCACCCTGCACTTTCGACATCTAAACAACTGGAACCCGTCGCCATTGAGCAAGAGCAGCACCTGGCTCGGGGAAGTCTACAGTCCCTGGCTTTGATGGCCATGGGTGTGGTATTTGGTGACATTGGGACAAGCCCCCTTTATGCCATCAAGATTTGTTTTGACCCCATCCACGGCATTGAGATGAACGAGGTCTCCATTTTTGGCGCGATGTCACTCATTTTTTGGACCTTGACCTTGGTGGTCTCTGTCAAATACATGCTTTTTGTGATGAGAGCAGACAACCATGGCGAGGGCGGTATTTTGGCACTTTTGGCCTTGGCACTTAAAAACACAAAGACCAACTCCACAAAAGCAAAGATACTGATGGCACTGGGTGTCATTGGTGCGAGCCTCTTTTATGGTGAATCGGTGCTCACACCAGCGATCTCTATTCTCTCAGCGGTTGAAGGCATCACCGTTGCGTCGGAAAGCTTTTCTAAATACATCATTGCTTCAACGGTCTTGGTTGTTGTTCTTTTGTTCTTGTTGCAAGAAAAGGGCTCGGTCATTGTCAATAAAATGTTTGGCCCCGTGATGCTGCTTTGGTTCTTGGTCATTGCAGGCATGGGTGCGCACGAAATCATGGCCTACCCACAAATTTTATTGGCCATGAATCCACTTTATGCAATGGATTTCATCGTGCAACACAAAGCCATGGCATTTGCAGCAAGTGGCTCGATCTTTTTGGTGATCACTGGGGTAGAAGTCTTGTATGCGGACATGGGTCATTTTGGCATCCAACCGATACGCTATGCATGGTATGCCTTTGTCATGCCAAGCCTGGTGCTCAACTACTTTGGCCAAGGGGCCATGTTGATCAATCACCCGGAGAACATTGGCAATCCCTTCTTTTCAATGGCCCCTGAAAACTGGGTCTTTTGCTTGGTTTTGTTCTCGGTCGTGGCCACCATGATCGCCTCTCAGGCCTGCATCTCAGGCGCCTTCTCCATGACCAGTCAAGGCATCATGTTGGGCTTCATTCCCAGAATGAAACTTGTGCACACCTCTGAGAAAAAAATTGCACGCATTTATGTGCCCTTCATCAATTGGGTGCTGTGCCTGGCTGTCATCTTATCGATCCTGGGGTTTCAACGCTCAGAACACTTGGCCTTTGCTTATGGCATGGCCGTGTCGATCACCATGCTGATGACAAGCTTGCTTTTAGCCGTGGTCATGCGCGATGTATGGAAATGGCCCAAATGGGGGATTGCAAGCATCGTGTGCGCCTTCATGGTGCTGGACTTGAGCTTGTTTTTGTCAAACACGGAAAAAATACTTGAAGGCGGGTGGTTCCCTTTGGCCATTGCTTGCGTCGTTTATTTGTTGACAATGACTTGGTTCCAAGGACGCAATTTGCTCAGAGAAAAAACCATTGACCTAGGGGTGAACATTGAAGACTTCATGGCTAGCTTGTTAGCGCATCCGCCCCACCGGATCGAGGGAACGGCCATTTTCTTTACCTCGCACATCGATTTCGTGCCTCCCGCTTTTTTACACAACCTCAAACACAACCGAGTCTTGCATCAAAGAATTCTTTTTTTAAAGGTCAGCGTTTGGGATGTTCCAAGAGTGGCCGATGCGCAAAGGATCAGCCTGCGCGAGATTCATGACAATGTGTTTCTTGTGCGAGCCATCTTTGGTTTCAAAGAAACGCCTGATATTTCGCGTGTGATGGCCTTATTAAAAGAACAGCACGACCTCAGTTGCCCCTTGATGACGTGTTCCTTCTTCATGGCCAGAGACTCTTTGGTGCCCAGGGAAATTCCACAAATGGCCATGTGGCGTGAGTCGATATTCATTTGGATGCTTCAAAATTCAACCCGGGCATCCGACTTCTTCAAAATAGATTCGGGCAGGCTCATTGAGTTAGGAACCAAAATTGAACTGTAATGAATGGCAGCGCGTCGCCACGTTCATTGCTGCGCCTTGATTTGGGCCTCATCAATGACTTTGGCGTATTTCTCAAACTGTGATTTGATGTAGAGAGAAAAATCCTTACTGTTTAAATATGAGGGGTAGAGTCCCGCCACAAAAAGCTTTTGCTGGGTCTCAGGCTCCTTCAAGGCCGCAGCAAAGTCCTCATTGAGTTTAGACACAATGTCTTTGGGCGTGCCGGTGGGAGCAGCCACACCAAACCAAGCAGCGGCCTCGTAATCTTTGTACCCAAGTTCATGAATGGATGGCACCCCTTTGAGGGCATCGAGTCGACCAAGCGTGGTCACGGCCAGTGCTCTTAGCTTTTGCCCCTCGATCATGGCCGAGACTTCAGACAAATTGGTCAATACGGCACTCACATGCCCGCCCATCACCGCATTCGCAGCCAGCAAGCCGCCAGAAAAAGGCACATAAGTCAGATCCAGTCCCACCATTTTTTTGAGCAACTCCCCGGCAATGTGCTGGGTAGAGGACGGGCCCACGGTCGAGTAGCTCAAGGCCCCAGGTTGGGCTTTTGCCGCATCAACAAACTCCTTGAAACTAGCATAAGGACTTTGCGAGCTCACCGCAAAAACTTGTGGAGAATAGGTCAGCAAAGCAATGGGCTCAAACGCCTTCAAACCGTCATAGGGCATGTTGGTGTTGAGTTTGGCATTGATCACCAAACTGTTGGCGATGATGAGCAATGTATAGCCATCTTGAGGGGCTTTGGCAACCATCGCCCCGCCAATGATTGTCCCGCCCCCGGGTTTGTTCTCAACGATGACCGATTGCGACCATTTTTTGCTCAAGGTCTGCCCCATCACGCGCGCCAAGGTGTCCACAGATCCCCCGGCCGGGAAAGGGACCACAATTTTGACCGGTTTATTGGGAAAGGGCTCAGCACAAATGGCCTTCGTGGCCAAGACCAGGCTCAACCCAAGAAAAACACCCAAGCAATTGATCCATCTCATTCGAATCCCCCAGTGACTTTATCAAATCATTCTAGTTTTAGGGGGCTGAAATGCTTATAGGTGTTTGCCTTTAACTACCAGCCCAGCTCAAGTCCATCGTGATTGAGAAACTTACCCGTGTCGCTGTGATCCAAAGACCCAATGGTTTTGAGCATATTGGAAACACTTTTTTTGGCGCTTAGAGGCGCTGCACTCGTGCCCATGTCGGTCTGAACCCAACCAGGACTCATGGCAACAAGAAGCAATTCTTTGTGCTCTTTGGATGCGCTGTGGATGGCCATGTTCAAAGCGGCTTTGGATATTTTGTAGACCCAAGCTGCGCTGTCTTGGGTCAAGGAGATGCTGGCCATCACGCTGCTGATGCTGATCCACTTGCCATGAACGGGTGTCAAGTGCTTGGCCAGCGCTGGCAGCATTTGGACCACACACCCAACATTGGTGTGCATCACCTCGTCAAACTGCGCAAAGGTCAAGGCGCTCGTTGCATCTGAGCGCGGGCCCAAAACACCCGCCACATGCAGCACACAATCAAAACGCTCAGCCTTGAGCGCGCTTAAAAAATGCTCTGTGCTTTTGGGCTTTGCCACATCCAGTTGCAAGGCTTTGGCTCCAAGGGCTTTTAGCCGATCTAGGCCCTCTTGGTCCCTAGACGTAGCAAACACGAGTGAGCCACTTGCGCACAACTGCCGAGCAAACTCCAAGCCAATGCCTCTTGAGGCGCCAATGATCAAAACTTTTTTCATGGGACTGCGGGTTTTAATCGTTTGTTTTGGGGAAACAAGAAATCTTTGGCCGCGTCGTCCAGTTCAGCTTTGAAAGCATGTCGAGTTTTTAAGTCCTCGACCTTTTTTGCGGCTGGGCGCGAATTGATTTCATCGAGCAAGCGCTTGATGTGCGGAAACTGAGCCCATGCATCCTCAAGTCCCAACACATAAGGAATCATTCGCGCCCAGCCCCAAAAGGCCATGTCAACGATGGAGTAGTCATCGCCCAAAAAATAATGGTGTGTTTTCAAATGATTTTCAACAATCGTCCAATGTCGATTCGCTTCAAAATCATAGCGGTTGAGTGCATAGTCTTGCGGTTTGGGTGCGGCATGGCGAAAATGAACCGATTGTCCAGAAAAAGGTCCCACTCCACTGGCAATGAACATCAACCATGAATACATCTTCGCTCTTTGTGCAAGATTGCTTGCGGGTGGTAGGAATTGACCGTATTTTTCAGCCAAAAAAAGAAGGATCGCATTGCTGTCAAAAACCACCACGCCATCGTCCACAATGGCGGGGACTTTGTTGTTGGGATTGATGGCCGTGAAGTCCTCCGCAAATTGCTCCCCCTTCCTTGTGTCTACCGGGTGGGGCACAAAGGGCACACCCAATTCCTCTAGCAAAAGGGCCACTTTCATCGGGTTGGGGGCTGCGTTGTAGTAAAAATCGATCATGAAACGGGCTCCAAAAGGTTCAAGTGTTTGAGCTCAAACGGCTCAGAAAAAATCATGACGCCATTCTAAAAAAAACTTCTCTGCCTTCAAATGCGAGGGTTTTGTAAAGATAGCGAAAAGATTTAAGGGTTAATGATAGGGCGACCAACAAAGAATAACAGCGTTTAACGACAACAAGCGCAAGCTTTATGGTTAGAATTCCTATCATAAGAACAAAAATTTAACTCCATTGACCTGAAAGACCCCAATGATTAAAACAAAATTACTTCTGACCAGCATCACTTTGGCCGTTTTGGCCTCTTGCTCAAGCACAAAACCCACACCACCCGCACCCCAAGCCGCGGTTGAGACCCCAGTTCAACCCAAGGCGGATCTTTCTGCAAAAGCACAAACAGCTGTGGCAAAAGTGGTGGTCAACCCCTTTGACGACCCAAGCTCACCGCTTTCTAAGAAGAGCGTCTTCTTTGATTATGACAAATACTCGATCAACCAAGCCGATGGCGTCATCGTCACCGCTCACGCAAAATACATGGCCGGCAACAAGGTTGCCAAAGTACGTCTCGAAGGCAATGCCGATGAGCGTGGCGGAAGAGAGTACAACTTGGCACTTGGACAAAAAAGAGCCGATGCAGTTAAAAAGGCACTTGAACTTGTAGGCGCATCAGAAGCCAACATCGAGGCGGTATCGTTTGGCAAAGAAAAGCCTGCTGACTTCAGCCACAACGAAGATGCATGGGCGAAGAACCGCCGCGTTGACATCAAATACACAGCGAGATAATCAAAAACCCTCTTGATTGGGGGCCTAAAAAAAGAAAGCCATGGTTCAATGAAGCATGGCTTTTTTTGTGGCCGCTCAGAAATTTGTCTCTGAGTGGCCCATCGATCATTCAACTATTCGACTTTGATGTTGACGGTTTTAATCAGCTTGTTCCATGTTGCCAGATCAGATACCACTTGTGCAGCAAACTCCTCCGGTGTGTTGCCCACGGGTTCAATCGCGTCAGCCACCAACCTTTCTTGAAAGTCGTGTCTTTTGATGATGGAGATCACATCCGCATTGATTTTATGTACCACATCTCGGCTCATGCCGGGAGGGCCCATGAAACCATACCAAGCTTCAACTCGAAAGCCAGGAAGCGTCTCAGCAATGGCCGGTACATTTGGCAAAGCCTTGGAGCGAGATGCACTTGTGATGCCAATCGGCTTTAATTTGCCCCCCTTGATGAGCTGAATGGAGGCGGTGATGCCACCAAAAATCAGGGGCACATGTCCAGCCATGACATCGTTGATGCCTTGACCAAAACCTTTGTAGGGAATGTGTGCAATGTTCACATCGGCCATGGACTTGACCATCTCCATGGACAAATGCTGTTGTCCGCCCGCCCCTGAGGAGGCATAGCTGATTTTACCGGGCTGCTGCTTGCCCAGGGCAATCAACTCTTTGACAGTGTTGGCAGGAAAACTGCTGTTGGCCAACATCACAAAGGGGCCGGAGGCCACATTCACAATGGGCGTCAAATCTTTGACCGAATTGTAGGGTGCTGCATACAGGTTGGGGGCAATCGTGATGGATGCATCCGCGGCAAAGAGCAAGTTGTAGCCGTCTGGCGTTGATTTGGCAATGTAGTCGGTCCCAATCATGCCACTGGCACCTGTTTTGTTCTCAACAATCACCGACTGCTTCCACAGTGTGCTGAGTTCTTGGGACAAAATCCGACCATAAATGTCTGGCGTGCCTCCGGGTGGAAAGGTCACGATGACTTTGACGGGTTTATTGGGGTAGGACTGAGCTTGTGCAAGCAACGGGGCTGAAACGATCAGCGCCAAGCTTGCGCCAAGGGCCAGCATTTTGCTTCTAAAAAAACGTCTATTCATGGTGTTGATTCTATCCAAAATTTAAGGGGTTAAAGGCTTACAGCCAAAGCGCTTGAGCAAGCCAAGAATAAAAAAATAAATGAATGCTTCCTAGGTATGATTGATCTATGAAAGACATAAAAGCACGCTTCACCAAAGGTGGGCAAAGTCTGCAATTGAGCTTATTGGATTTACACCATGCTTTTGGTCAGCATTAACCCTAAAATCATTTTAGGTCAAGTTCGTTTGAACCTGCATTTGCAAGGGAATAGGGCATGAAGGGACGCTATTGTGTGTATGTCATTGAGCTATCGAAAGATGTGCTTTATGAAAACAAGTTCAAAAAAGCCAATCCGGACTATGTCACAGGTCAACCCTGTGTCTATGTGGGCATGACGGGATTGGACCCGGACATCCGCTTTGACAAACACAAGGCCGGCATTCAATCCAACAAATATGCCCAAATCTATGGGCTCAGGTTGATGCCAGAGATCTATGAAAAATACAATCCCATGCCCTATGGAGATGCTCAATACATGGAAGTGGACATGGCCATTCGACTCAAAGCGCTTGGCTTTGGTGTTTGGCAGGCCTGAGGGTCAGGACCAAGATGCAGGCCCTCCTCTCAATGCTCCAGCCTGGATTGACAGTTTAAACAAAAGGGGGCCTCTGGGGCCACTTGCAAACGTCTTAACGCAATGGCCTCACCGCAATCAAGACACACCCCATAGATGCCCAATTCAATTCTTTTCAAAGCTTGGTCAATGGATTGCATCTCCTTTAATTCAAACTCTTGCTTGGCATAGATATCTTCCTTCAAGCTGATCTTTTGAGCATGCTCAAGCTCGGTTTGCTCGATGGCCAAGCTCTGTACAGTAAAAGCAGATTGTTCAGAATCGACTTCTTTGGCATCTGATGGGTGAAGCCTCTCGAGCATGGAAGCTCTCATTTTAAGGAGTTGAACTTCTTGTTGGCGCAGATCAATTTCAGTCATTTTGTGCTTTCTGGATCTTGATGAGTTCATCATGTTTCAATCCCAGGGCGCTGGCCTTGACTTAAATCAACTGTCACCAAAGAAAAGACTAAAATGCAAGATGATTCATTCTTCTCGAGCGCTTTCAAAGCCGAAGGTTCAGCAACATTGTTGAACCACTCCTTTTGTATCCAATAACAAAGAAATCACCATGAGCACGTCAAGCACCGAGCAAAAAAAGACACTCTCACTCTTGGCATTTGCCACCCTCTTGCTGATCGCCTTTTTAATGGGTTCCAACCATGTGGCCGCGAGAATTGCCTTCAACAACGGTCTGGATGTTTCAACCGCGGTGGTCATTCGCAGTGTCTTTACTGCACTCGTTGTGAGCGGATTGATCTATTTTCAAAAGATTCCACTCGCCATCACAAGTCGACACTGGAAACTGTTACCCCTCATTGGCTTGGTGATTGGCGTTCAAAGTGCGGCGCTTTACACCTCCGTGGCAAGGCTGCCCGTCTCTTTGGCTTTGCTGACCTTCAACAGCTACCCCTTGTGGGCTGCATTATGGGCAAAAGTTCTGTATAAAAATGCGCCGGAAAAAATCGTTTTGCAATTGATGCCCCTCATGCTACTGGGATTGGGCTTGGCCCTGGACATCACCGGCACTGCCTCCGGCTTAGGGACCAAGGCACAGTGGCAAGTGATTGGTGTGGGCGTTGCTTGCGCCATGCTCGCCGCCGCTTGCTTTGGGCTGGCACTGGTGCTCATTCAATTTGAAACCAAAGGGCTTGATGGCCGCGTGAGAACGGCCTCCACCATGTGGATTGTCACTTTGCTTGCATTTGTTGCAACGCAAAGCATGGGGGCGTTTCAATGGCCCAATGCCATGCAAGGGTGGCTGGGCTTGCTGGGTCTGTGCATCTTTTATGCCAGTGGCATCACCATCATGTTCACCGTTTTGCCAAAGCTTGGCGTGGTCGGCAACTCAGCCATTTTGAATTTGGAACCCATCTTTGCATTGGTCATGGCATGGCTCATTTTGTCTCAATCCATCTCTGCGCTTCAGATCTTTGGCGCCTTCATCGTGGTTGGGGTCGTTATACGACTGGGTATGCGAAAAAACTAAAAGGACTCGACCTTGACGCCCCCTTGCAACGCCCTGCTCCACCCCAAATGCTTGGGATGGGTTTTAAGCCTTTTGATGGCCTGCGCTTGCTCGGCACAAGATGCACAAAAATGCGCAACACAGGCCAACATCACCAAGGAGATCGCAGAACTCAAACAAAGAGGTCTCTCACGTGGGGAGATCAAGCAAAACTTGACAGAGATCATGAAACTCAAGAACCACTCTGCCGACACTCTCAATGAGTGGATGCAAAACCTGGAGTGGCTTTATCAAAGAGAAAATGTGCGATTAAGTCCCTCGCAAGTTCAAGAGAAACGGCTCGATCAGTGCAGGCGTGAGCTGGGCATCATTGACTGGAAATGAATTGCAATTGAACCGCGATTGAACAGCATCAAACAAACTAAGTCGACTCCGCGCGCTTTCGGAGCTCAAACTTTTGTATCTTCCCCGTGGAGGTCTTGGGTATCGCCTCAAAGCGGAAATCCTTGGGCACCTTGTAGCTGGCCAAGAGCCCCTTGCAATGTGCTCTCAGGTCCTCAGCACTGACTTGTTCGCCTGTTTTAAGCTCGATATAAGCCAGTGGCGTCTCTCCCCACTTCTCATCGGGCTTGGCCACCACAGCACAGGCCATGACAGCCGGGTGTCGGTACAAAGCATCCTCAACTTCGAGCGAGCTGATGTTTTCCCCACCCGAGATGATGATGTCTTTGCTTCTGTCTTTGATCTTCAAGTACCGGTCACTCTCCATGATGGCCAAGTCACCGGTGTGAAACCACCCCCCCTCGAAGGCCTTTCTTGTGGCTTGTGGGTTTTTTAAATACCCCTTCATCACAATATTGCCCCTGAACATGATCTCTCCCATGGTCTGCCCATCGGCTGGCAAATCCTCCATGCTCTGGGAGTCTTTGAGGGTCATGCCTTCTTGCAAAACATACCTCACGCCCTGACGTGCATTGAGCCTTGTTTGCTCAGACAAGGATTCTTTTGCCCAGGCGTTTCGCTTGGCGGCGACGCCGGCTGGGCCATAAACCTCTGTCAAACCATACACATGGGTGATGTCAAACCCAATCTTGGCCATGCCCTCAATCATGGCCGCTGGTGGTGCAGCCCCAGCCACCATGGCTTTGACAGAATGCCCAATACCGTCACGCAAAGCTTGTGGAGCTGCCAGTATGAGATTGTGAACAATGGGTGCAGCGCAGTAGTGATCCACTTTGTGTTCTGCAATGGCGCTCAAAATGTGTTGCGCATCGACTCGCCTTAAACACACATGCGTACCACCGAGCATTGCGACGGTCCAAGGAAAGCACCATCCATTGCAATGAAACATGGGCAAAGTCCACAAATACACCAAAAAATGCGGCAATGTCCATGTGCTTGAGTGACAGACCGCATTCAAATACGCCCCTCTGTGATGCGTCACCACCCCTTTGGGGTCGCCTGTCGTGCCCGAGGTATAACTCACAGCAATGGCGTCCCATTCATCTGAGGGGCCTTCAAGCAAGGGCAAGGGCTCATGAGCGTCCAACAAGCTTTCATACTCCCAAGAGCCAAGCCTCTCGCCAAGCTCATGGTATTCGGAATCACACACATCGATCACTGTCAGCTCGCGATTGAAATCGCGTTTTAAAATTTCAAGCGCCGCCTTGATGGTCGAAGAAAATTCCAAATCCGTGATCAAAACCGAGCACTCACAATGGTTCAATTGCCAAGCAATCAGTTGAGGGTCTAGTCGCGTATTGAGCGTGTTGAGCACCGCATTGATGGCTGGCACCGCGTAGTGGGCTTCAATCATCTCAGGCGTATTGGAGAGCATGACACTCACGGTTTGATTTTTACCCACGCCCAGGTGCTTTAATGCGGCACCCAACTGAGCTGAGCGATTCCTGCACTGCAACCATGTGTAGCGTCTTTCGCCGTGGATGACAGCCGTCAAATCGCCATAAATCTCAGCGCTCCTCTCTACAAAGCTCACAGGAGACAATGGAACGTGATTGGCTTTATTTTTTTCAAGATCAATTTCAAAAATAGACATTTGAGATCAGCTCCTTTAATGACAAGTGAGATTTGACATCCTCCCGATCCTAAAGAGACCGGGTTTGCGCGGCGACACACATGGATCAAAACAAAAAAATTGAGTTTGACTTTGATAATTAAAAGACTTTTTGATCCAGGCTCTCTGAGAACTTTTTTTCAGTTCCTCGGCCCTAAAATTGAAGAGATTCTGAAAAGCATTTCACCAAGACTCTAAACCATTTTCAAAGCCAAAACCATCATGGTTAATGGGGAGCCAGCAACTTTTTAACATCAAGCAACAGGGTTTAAACTGTGTGTGTTCGACTTAAAATATTCGCTTCTTTCTCTATAGGGTTTCAACATGAAATGGGTCACCAGAGATTATGTTCACTTGGATAGAATGGCTTGCGTTTGGTTGATCAAACGCTTTGTGGACCCAGACGCCTCCTTTAGTTTCGTCCCTTGGGGGCAAGAGGACAGTCGACCCTTGGACCACATCGCCTTCTCCATTCCCAACACGGAGTTAAGCCCTCACGATGCGAACGGCACCACTTTTCAAAAAATACTCAAAAAACACCTCATCCATGACAGTGCTCTTGATGAGTTGGCCAGCGTGATTCAAAAAGGGGTCGACCACGTGCTTCATGACTACCACCCCCCCAAAGAGGATGCACACGGACAAATTGCAGTGGGCTTGCTTGCAGTTTCAGAAGGCTTGATGCTCAGCCATCTGAGCGATGAAGCGGTGATCAAAGCCAATACACCGATCTATGACGCTTTGTATGACAATTTTAAGGTCAACGCCATTGTCAAAAGAAGCGGTCAAACCATTCCCCCCAGCAATGGGCTGGGTCCCACCTTGGCGACCCAATTCCTCAGGCGAGTGCTCAAAGAGAACCCCTAAGCCTACCGGCGTGCTCAACTAAAAACCATGCCGCCATCAACGTGGATGCTTTGACCTGTGATGCCTGAGGCATCCTCACTGGCCAAAAAGACGGCCATTTTGGCAATTTCATCGGGTCGCATGACACGACCCAAAGGAATACGACCCAAAGCCGCGCTGTAAAACGCCTCTTGACTCATCCCCGCGCTTTGAGACGCACTCGACTTCAAATCCTCCAGCATGGGGGTTTGAACAAAACCTGGACAAATCGCATTGACGGTGATTGCATGCGAGCCAAACTCGAGGGCCAAGCAACGGGTCAAACCAATCAATGCATGCTTGCTGGCGTTGTAGGCACTTTGGTTCTTGGAGCCCCACTTGCCTGCGGTTGAGGCCATGTTGATGATGCGGGGTGAAGCGCTTTGCCGCAAAAACTCATAAGAGGCCTGAACCATGTGAACTGCGCCATAGACGTTGACCGCCATCAACTGCTGGAAGTCATCGGTTGTGTGCTCCATAAAAGATTTAGAGCGATAAATGCCCGCATTGTTCACCAAGACATCGATACCGCCAAAGCGATCTGCACAGGCCCGGGCGGCTTGGTCACAGGCCCCTTTGTCAACGACGTCCATCGGCACAATCATCACATCGCTTTGAGGCAAGTCCAACGCAAGCAACAAGGCCTCCAGGGCTTTTTGTCCTCTAGAAATCAAACACAGCTTGGCGCCTTCTTTGGCAAAGCTTTTTGCCGTCTCTAGGCCAATGCCCTGACTCGCTCCAGTGATGATGGCGACTTTTTTTTGCAGTCTCTTCGTCACAGGTTTCTCCCCGTTCACCTCATCGAGGCTTCTATGTAGAATGAACCGTTTGCAAACACCTCCACTGGCTAGGTGATGCACAACGACCGAGCCCTCAGTTTAAACATGAAAACGCTTGCCATGGAGCCTTTATGACCAGAAAATTTGTGGACTTGTCCATCTTCTTAGAAAACGATGTGGTGAGCGACCCGCCGGCATTTGCGCCAAAAATCGATTACTTCTCCCATGAGAACACCTATGAGCAAATTGAACCGTTTTTCCCAGGGCTCAAGAAAACCGACTTGCCTGATGGCGAAGGATGGGCTGTTGAACGTGTTCAACTCTCCACCCACAATGGCACCCACTTGGATGCGCCCTATCACTTTCACTCAACCATGGACCAGTCTTTGGGAGAGAAAAAACCCGCTATCGCGATTGATCAAGTCCCCTTGGAGTGGTGCTTTCAACCAGCGGTCAAACTTGATTTTCGAGCGTTTCCTGATGGCCATGTCGTCACGGCCAAAGATGTTGAGACTGAACTAGAAAGAATTGAACACCATTTAAAACCCCTAGAAATTGTAGTGATCAACACCAAAGCGGGTTCCCGCTATGGGCACAATGACTACGTTTCAAGTGGCTGCGGCATGGGCTATGAAGCCACGATGTATCTTTTAGAGAAAGGCATCCGTTTGACGGGCACGGACGCTTGGAGCTGGGATGCGCCCTTTGTGCACACGGCCAAGAAATATGAAGCGACTCAAGATGCCTCCTTGATCTGGGAAGGCCACAAAGCAGGTCGCGACATTGGTTACTGCCACATCGAGAAGCTGCACAATTTGGAGGTATTACCCGCCAATGGTTTTTTTATCAGCTGCTTTCCACACAAAATTAGAGGCGCCTCGGCTGGTTGGACACGCGCTGTTGCAATTTTCGATGAAAATCTTCGTTAGACCTCGCTGTCTTTGAGCCGGGCTCAACCAGTTTTGCAAGGCCACCCCCTTCCCACTGGATGGGGACGGCATCAAACAGCGGTTTTTTTCAATTCTTTGATCGCAGTCCTTTTGGCCAACTCAATTTTGGCAATGGCATTGCGATGGACCTCATCGGGGCCATCAACCAATCGCACCGTGCGCTGATGGGCATAGGCCTCGGCCAGCCAAAAGTCTGAACTCACGCCACCCCCGCCATGGGCCTGAATGGCCCAGTCGACGACTTTGCAAGACACATTGGGTGCAACCACTTTGATCATAGAGATCTCCGCTCTGGCAGCCTTGTTGCCAACCGTGTCCATTTTGTGTGCGGCTTGAAGCGTGAGCAAACGGGCTTGATCAATCATGCACCTGGACTCAGCAATGCGCTCATGCCAAATGGACTGACTGGACAAGGGACCCCCAAAAGCAATTCTTGATTGGAGACGATCGATCATGGTCTCCAAAGCCCGTTCGGCTGCACCAATGGAGCGCATGCAGTGGTGAATGCGACCAGGGCCAAGTCGGCCTTGCGCAATTTCAAAGCCACGACCTTCGCCCAAAAGAATATTCTCTAAGGGAACACGAACGTTCTCTAAATTGATCTCCATGTGCCCATGGGGTGCATCGTCATAGCCAAACACGGTCAAGGGCCTCATGATGGTCACGCCTGGTGCATCACGGGGCACCAAAATCATCGATTGCTGCGTGTGCTTGGGCGCATCGGGATCGGTTTTGCCCATCACAATAAAGATTTTGCAGTTGGGGTTGCCTGCCCCTGAGCTGAACCATTTCCGTCCATTGATGACGTAATGATCCTTGTCTTTTAAAATGCTGCATTGAATATTGGTGGCATCTGAAGAGGCCACCGAGGGCTCGGTCATTAAAAAGGCAGACCGAATGTCGCCTGCCAGCAAAGGCTCTAGCCACTGACTTTTTTGCGCTTGCGTCGCGTATTTTGCAAACGTCTCCATATTGCCTGTATCGGGTGCTGAGCAATTGAACACTTCCCCCGACCACATCACTCGACCCATGACTTCACAAAGTGGCGCGTAATCCAAATTGCTGATTCCTCCGTGCCCTTTGTAAGCATGGGGCAAAAACATGTTCCACAAACCCTGTGATTTGGCTTTATTTTTAAGCTCCTCAATCAAAGGCAAGGGCAGCCATGCGTTTCCCTTGTCTCTTGCCGCTTGGAGTTCTTCGTGATACCGGCCTTCATTGGGATAAATATGCTCGTCGAAAAAAGCATTCAATCGGGCCAATAAATCCTGCGTTTTTTCAGAGTATTCAAATGACATCAAAACACCTCAAAATATAAGAATTGCTCACAAGGGCGAGCATCAACTCAAATCACTCTTTGCCCTGTATGCATTTCATTCTAGCCCCAACCACGCTTATTTGGTGCCATAGATGCGGTCCCCCGCATCACCCAGTCCGGGCAAAATATAGCCATGATCACTCAACTGCCTGTCTATGGCGGCCGTGTAAATGGCCACATCAGGATGGGCTTTTTGAAGTGCCAAAACACCTTCTGGGCAAGTCAATAAACACAAAAATTTGATCGAGCGGGGCTGAAGGGCTTTGATGCGATCAATGGCAGCAATGGCTGAATTGCCTGTGGCCAACATGGGATCCACAACGATGACATCTCTTTCGGGCATATTCGATGGCATTTTGAAATAGTATTCGACAGCCTTCAAGGTATCGGGGTCACGGTAAAGTCCAACATGGCCTACTCTTGCACCTGGCACAACAGACAAAGCACCGTCCAATATGCCATTGCCAGCTCTCAAAACACTGGCAAAGACAAGTTTTTTGCCATCAATCACCGGCGTCATCATGCTTTCAAGGGGGGTCTCAATTTGGACCAATTGTGTGGGCATGTCACGCGTTAACTCGTAGACCATCAAGGAAGACAATTCATTGACGAGTTGGCGAAACAAGATGGAGCTCGTGTCTTTGCGTCGAACCAAGGACAATTTGTGCTGAATCAAGGGGTGATCAAGCAAGAACAAGTTTTTATCTATTTGCATACGTCCTCAATAAAAATAGCAGAACTCGGACATGGGCCACTTAGTTTTCTAAAAACACTTTTTGAACAATGGCAATCAAAAAGAAAATCAATGTCAAAATCAATGTCCCCATCATGGTTTTTAAGCCCAGACGCTTGTAATGCTCACCCCGCCCTTTTAGAAAAAGTGCAAAGCAAACAAGGCTTGAAAACAAGCCCAGGAAAAATAAAATTCTAACAAGGACCAGCATGGGATGGAGAGGCCAATCGATCAATCATGGCGTCAAATTGCGCTTGATCAAATTCGGTATGATCAAATCGAAACAATTGAGAATGTTGCGGGGGTTCAATTCGGCGCTTCTTGTACTCCTCCCAGTGATCGATCTTCCATTTGTCCCTTGGATCGGCTCTTTTTTCAATTCGTTTTTTAGCCTCCAAGACGTCCAAATCAACCCAAACCACTTTGATCTCGGTCTCTGAGGGCAAGCGCAGAAATACCGTATCGAACATGTGCAAAGATTGAATTTCTTTTGAAAATGGGCCCACCAGGATCACATCCACACCGAGCTCCAAATTTTCTCTGGCGATGTCTACCAAGCCAGAGTACTCCCAGTCTCGGAAATTGTCCAAATAAACTGGGCTATCGCGGTCCTCTTCATTGCCCGTTAACACGCCCAGCAAATGTGAACTGAAGGCCCCATAGGCCGTGTCTTTGTCCAAAAAGATGAAAGGATGCTGACATTTTTCAATGAGCTTGGGCATGGCTTTTTTGGCAACGGTTGTTTTACCTGTGCCTGCATGTCCTGCAAAGATGATTAATTTACCCATGACCCACTCAACTCTTAAGCAGTATGTATATTAAACTGAATTCTTCATTAATTTTGTAAGCACCCGACATGAATCCGCCGTGGCTCAAAGAAAACAGCGATAAAACAGAGCATTGGCTTGAAATCGCCCTTCATTGTCAACCGGGAGCGAAAAAAACAGAAATTCAAGGGGAATATGCCGATCGTTTGAAGGTTCGCATTGCCTCCCCCCCCATTGATGGCAAAGCCAACGACGAACTTAAAAAATGGTTTGCCAAAAGACTTGGCCTGAACAACGCGTGCATCGAACTCATTTCGGGCGAGAGTGGCAAGCAAAAGAAGCTGAAAGTCAGACAACTCAGCGCCCAAGAAATGCTCAAGCGCCTCGAACTCACATGAGAGACCGCCTATCGGTGTTAATCCCAATGCAAATCTAGACTTATGGGTGAGCTTGTCAGCTTGAATGCGCTCATAATGATTGAACTGACTTTGCTCACTTGAAAGCGCGCCACAATGACTATTTTGAATGCATCGACCAAGGCCTTGTTGTTTCGACTTTTTTGCATTTTGCTCAGCAGCGCTTGCCTAAGCCAGTCGCACGCTCAGACAAACAAGCCCAAGTTGAGTTACGACCCCAATGCACAAGTGGCCATTGACATCTCTGAGGTAGAGTATTTAAGGAGCGAAACAGGTCGATCTCTAAAGGCAAGGATCTACCAGCCTAAAGGCAACGGCCCTTTCCCGACATTGATCGATTTTCACGGTGGCGCATGGAACAACAAAGATCGTCTGGCAGAACAACCCATGGACGCGGCCATTGCAAAAAGTGGCGTCTTGGTCATTGCGGTTGATTTAACGCTGGCGGGAGATCGACCCTACCCAGCCAATGTTCAAGACGCTCACTATGCCGTGCGTTGGGTCAAGCACCATGCCAAGCAATGGAATGGGGATGTGAGCACACTGGGCGTTTACGGCAGCTCAAGCGGTGGCCATGTTGGTGAATTGTTGTCCCTCAAGCCCAATGAGCCCTTGTTCGCAAAAATTCCCTTTGCTCCCAACCCACAACTGGATGCTTCCTTTTCATACCTGGCAACACGCTCTCCCATCAGCAATCCTCCAGCAAGGTACGAAAATGCCATCCACCACAAGCGCGAGAACATGATCAAGAACAACTTGAACTATTTCAAGCCTTGGGAAACCATCTACGAATCGAGTCCTCAAGCCATTTTGGACAAAAAATTGGCCCCCAAAAAACTCATCCCCTTGTTGATCATGCAAGGCGAGCTCGATGACAATGTTCTACCTGAAACCCAAAAACACTTTGCCCAAAGTTATCAAGCCGCTGGCGGGGACTGTACTTTCATGATTTTCGAAAAGAGTGAGCATGAATGGGTCGCTGTTGAGAGTGTTCAAACAGATCTTGCTCGCAAAACAGTCAAAAATTTTATTGCCAAACAATTGCTTTAAAGCAATCAGTGCAGTCTTTGGTGCATTGGTCAACGATCCTCTGATTGTTTAAGCGACAAAGCCTTTGGTGTTTGGGCGCACAAACACCCAGTCCACCCTTGCATCTTACTTTCTGAAAAAACCAACAGGCGAAATAACAAATGTCTGCTTGGGGTGACTTCGTGCGCCGCATTCAGCTTCTCAAAGCCTGCGATTTTGTGCGGGTAGAATGCATGTTCATTTGCCTTTCCACCTCACAAACGACAAGCCCCTCATGCCATCAACCCCCTTTCTTAATAAAAATCTACTTCTATTGATTGCATGCCAAGGCTTGTTTCTCACCAACAATGTCACCTTTATTGCCATCAACGGCTTGGTGGGACTGGGTCTCACGCCCATTGCCTGGATGGCAACCCTACCCGTGATGGGTTATGTGGTTGGGAGTGCCCTGTCAACGTCCCTGGTCTCTAAAGCACAGTCGCGTTTTGGGCGCAGGAGATCGTTTCAACTGGGACTGATCGTTGCTGTCTTGTCCTCTCTCGTTTGTGCCTATGCAGCCTGGACCCAGAATTTTTGGCTTTTGAGCACGGGCACACTCGTGGCTGGTTTCTATAGCGCCAATGCACAACTTTATCGATTTGCAGCCACTGAGCTAACGGCCGATGTCCACAAAGAAAAGGCCGTTTCTTGGGTATTGGCTGGCGGCATCCTTGGTGCCATCGTTGGCCCCAATTTGGCGACTTGGACGAAAAATATTCTTTCTGCGCCCTTTGTGGGGGCCTATTTGGCATTGACCTTGGTTGGACTCATGGGCATTGTGATGATGCAATTCATCGACTTCCCCACTGAAGAGGCCGCTCGCGAGGGTGCGCAATCACAAAGAGACATCAAAGAAATCATCTCTCAACCCATTTTCATCGTCTCAGCCATTTGCGCGGCATTGGGATACGGGATCATGAATTTGCTCATGGCCGCAACGCCTCTTGCCATGGAGGTCTGCGGGCATCCTTTTTCCAGCACCGCTTTGGTTCTAGAGTTTCACGTGATCAGCATGTTTGCGCCTGGATTTTTTACGGGCTCACTCATCAAACGATTTGGAAAAGTAAAAATCATGCTCACTGGCTTGGTTTTGAATGCCTTGTGCGTGGCCATTGCATTGAATGGTGAGGATTTGAGCCATTTTCTTGGGGCCTTGATTTGCCTGGGTGTGGGATGGAATTTTCTTTTCACAGGGGCCACCACCATGGCCATGTCGACCTACAGACCCGAGGAAAAGAACAAGGCGCAAGCGGCCATCAATTTCTTTGTTTTTTCAACCATGGCCCTCACCTCGTTTGGCTCTGGCGCCTTGGTCACCACCCAAGGCTGGAGTTTGCTCAACGCTTGGTCATTGGTGCTGCTGGTGATCATTGGTTTGTCCTTGCTCTACTTGGTATTTAAACTCAAGTTCAAAGACTGAGATCAGCGGCATCCATTCAGCTAAAAACAAGCAAGCGATGACTTTGTGTGCATCGCAGATCGCTTGGTCGTGTTAGACAACGGCATTCGATGAATGAAAAAAATAGGCCTGACACGACTTGCTCAAATCAGCCGATCCATTGAGGCAACCACGTCGCGATGGCTGGCACGAAGAACACGGCAACGAGGAGCAAAATGCTCATCACAACGTAGGGCACAACGGCCATAAAAATATGCCCCATGGTCACACTTGCAGGGGCAACACCTCTCATGGTCATGAGCAGCAGACCATGAGGAGGCAACAAGAGTCCGAGTTGCATGCAAATTAAAAACATCACCCCAAACCAAATGGGATCAATCCCCAAAGATTGCACCAAAGGCATGAAAATCGGCAAGGTGATCATCATCATGCTGACTTGATCGACGAAAACACCTAAAAAAATCAAGATCAACATCATCCCCATGATGATGGCATTGGTTGACAAACCCTGCCCCGTGATGAACTGAACCATGCCTGTGCTTGCGCCTGAAAAGGACAAAATTTGTGCGAAGGTGGTGGCCCCTAAAATGATGAACAAAATCATGCCTGAAATCCCAGCGGTCCCTTTCAAGCTTTTGACAATCGCCTCAGCACTCAACACTCTGTAGAGAAGTGCAAGCACCATGGTGGCAAAGGCACCCACTGCGGCACATTCAGTTGGTGTGGCCCACCCCATGGCCAAGGCCCCCACCACGATGCCAAAAATGGAAAGTGTTGGCAAGACATAACCAAAAAAGAGGCTCCAACGCTGCCAACCGTGATAACAGACCTCGTGATCGTCCTCTGGCGCCAACTCGGGCGAGATGCTGACACGGGTGACGATCCACAAAACAAAAGCCATCGACAACACAATGCCTGGCATCACACCGCCAATCAATAGTTTTGAAATGGAGATGCCAGAGAGGGATCCCAGCAAAACCGTTAAGGCTGACGGAGGGATCAACATATCCACGGCGCCAATGGCCATGATGGGACCTGCAGCGATGGTTGGGTGGTAGCCCCTCGCGAGCATCACAGGAAGCATCAAAGAGCCCAGCATTGCAGTGGTCGCGATGGTGGATCCAGAAATGGCTGAAAAAACGGTGCCCGCCACCACCGCCACCACCGAGAGTCGACCAGGCACTTTAACGATCAGTCGCTCAATGCCCTCGATGACCTTCAGTGCCAGGCCCGTGTGAAACAAAATCTCCCCCATCAACACAAACAAAGGGATGGGCGTGAGCGAAAAAGCCATCACAGAACTCACACTGCTTCTTGCCAGTTGAATGAGACCTGGCTCTCCCCCCATATAGAGCCAAGCACCCAATAGATTGATGGATATGAAGGTCAGTGCAACGGGCATCCCAATAAAAAGCAAAACCGTTGAACCGCCCAACATCAACCAAGCGGCGATTTGCCAATTATTCATGCGATTTGCTTTGGGTTATCAATTGAAGACACGACTCAAGAGGCACTGACTGCATCGTGCCGAGGACCCCGTGGCCCTTGATAAAGACGCCGCATGCGAAAAAGCATTTCGATGCTCAAGAGTAGGAAGACAAATGGAAGGGGTGCCAAGCTCCACCACTCGGGTGTGACCAGAGTTTTGATGCTCAAAGCACCTGACTCATAGCTGTGAAGACTGGCCTTGAAAGAATAGAACATGATCAAGACACAACATGCCAAACCGATCAGGTCCCCCACACACTCCAAATACCATGCCAATTTTGCTGGGATGGCTTGAAGGACGATGTCCACACGGATGTGCTGACCTTGCCTGAGCAACCAAGGGGCCACACACATGGTGATTAAATAGAGCATCAACTCCGAAATTTCATTGCTCCAAGCGAGTCCTTTGGGCAAGAACGAAATGGCCAAATCACGAAGCAACACATCGGTGACGATGATGAACATCATGCAAAAAAGAAGTGCGCAACCCAGCCAAGCCAATGCGGCAATCAATTGACCGAAAAGATGAGACAAGCGGTCCATTCAATTCAATTATTTGCTAAATAGGGCCTTGAACTTGGATGCAATCTCAGGATTTTGTTTTTGTGCAGCAGCCCAGCCCACCGCGTAGGCTTTATCCTTAAAAGCCTTTGAAGTGGCGGCATCAAAACTGATGGTTTGAATGCCCGCTTTGGATTGCCTAGCAACTTCTTCATTGGTGAACTTTGCCCAAAAGGTGTTTTCCGCCTCTAAGGCAATCAGTTGTTTTTGAAGGTAAGCCTTTTGTGTTTCCGTTAGGCGCTTGAAGGCGGGTAAGTTCATCAAAATAGAAACCTCGGCATCATAAAAGCCAGGATCCACACGGAATTTGGTTTTCTCTTGCCAATTCAAATCAAAAATCCCACCAATGGGCCAGCCATATCCATCGACTACACCTCTCTCCAAAGCACTGTAAACCTCGCCTGGGGGTGTCGTGATGACATTGGCATTGAGTTCAAGAAAGAAGTCTCTGTAGACGGGCGTGATTCGAATTTTCATACCCGTCAGATCGGGCTTGTCGATTTTTTTATTGAGATAAATATGAAAGGGCTGATTTTCAACCATTCGAGCCAAATACTGCATGTTGCCCTTTTCATTCCAAACGGCATTGATGGCGTCAAAAGCACCATTTTTTCTTTGTTCTGTGATGGAAATCTGAGTCAATTTCAAAAAATCCGCCTCAGGCATCACATTGGTGTAAAAAGCACCTGTGTTCAGAGCCATATCGATCACACCTGTTTTAACGGCATTACCGACTTCGAAGGTGGGGATCGCTTTGGGTCCACCTAAGAAATTAATCTGCAAAACGCCCTTTCCCTCAGCGTTGAATTTGTTGATCCACAACTGCAGGCGTTGAACATAGATGCCGTTTTCTGCAAATGCACTGACCAAACGCAGCGTGGTCTCTTGTGCGCAGACCATTTGAGCTGACAAAAAAATCGCAAAAATCGAAACACATTTAATAAAATTTTTCTTATTCATTTGTAGCTCCTCTCATTGAACTGAATCCCGTCACTCCAATGACTGTGTTGTAGACGATTTTTTAATTATGTTGATCTTTCACTTTCTTAATATTGGCTGATACCCTAAAGGTGATAACCCACCCCCAAATGCTTGCAAATGAAAGAAGTAACTCACCATTTTTAAACCCTTCAATGCGCCATGCGATGAAAGTCCAATCGAAACGCCAAGGACTGCGCCATGTCCAAGTCACCCGACCCCAGGACTCGAGACATGAAAAAAAGAATACAAAAGAAATACAAAATAATTTAGTTGACAACTAAATTATTTCCAATTAAATTAATACCAGCTTGATTAAATTAAAGGTACCCTATGAAAATCATATGCATTGGGGGAGGACCGGCTGGTCTGTACTTCGCGTTGTTGATGAAAATGCAACATGCTGGTCACGACATCACTGTCGTTGAGCGAAACAAGCCCTTTGACACCTTTGGTTGGGGGGTTGTCTTTTCTGATCAAACCCTTGGAAACTTAGAGAAAGCAGATGCAAAAAGCGCCAAGGAAATTCTTGCCTCCTTTAACCATTGGGACGATATTGAGGTGCGTGTCAAAGGTGAAGTCAGTCGCTCGAGCGGCCATGGGTTTTGCGGTATAGGTCGAAAAAGACTGCTCAATATCTTGCAAAACCGCTGCCTTGAGGAAGGGGTCAATTTGTTGTTCGACCAAGATGTCACCGATGACGAGGCCTTTAAGGATGCGGACTTGATCATTGCAAGTGATGGGCTCAACAGCCGAATTCGAGCAAAGTACGAGAACAGCTACAAACCAAATATTGATATTCGAAAATGCAGATTTGTTTGGCTTGGTACGACCAAGCTCTTTGAAGCGTTCACCTTCGCATTTGAAAAAACACATCACGGTTGGTACCAAGCCCACTGTTACCAATTTGACAGCGAACTCTCGACCTTCATCGTTGAGACCACTGAAGAGACCTGGCTTCAAGAGGGGCTGGACAAGTTGAGCAAAGAGGAGTCCATTGCCTTTTGCGAAAAACTATTCGCCAAACATTTGGATGGCCACGCATTGCTGTCCAATGCGGAACACTTAAGGGGATCGAGCCAGTGGATCAAATTCCCCAGAGTCATTTGCGAAAATTGGGTTCACCACAATGGACATGCTCCCGTTGTTTTGATGGGCGATGCGGCGCATACAGCGCACTTCTCTATCGGCTCTGGGACAAAGCTTGCGCTTGAAGATTCGATTGAACTGGCCAAATGCATCGCAGACCACCAAGGAGATCTCTCTCAAGCCCTGACAAGCTATCAAGCACAGCGAAGCGTTGAGGTGTTAAAAATACAAAATGCAGCCCGAAACTCAACCGAATGGTTCGAAAATGTCGAGCGATACATGCACTTGCCTGCACACCAATTTGCCTACTCACTGCTGACCAGAAGCCAACGCATCAGCCACGAGAACCTCAGGCTTCGGGATCCCGCCTATTTGAAAGACTTTGAAACTTGGTTTACCGCTCAAACAGGCTTGGTCTCAGGGCACTCTAAAACACCCGTGCCTCCGATGTTCACACCCTTCAAGTTAAGGGAACTGACGCTTAAAAACCGCATTGTGGTCTCGCCCATGGCGCAGTATTCCTGTACCGATGGCATGCCAGGGGATTACCACTTGGTGCATTTGGGGGCGAGGGCCATGGGAGGAGCCGCTTTGGTGATGACGGAGATGACGTGTGTTTCTCCCCAAGCTCGGATCACCCCAGGCTGTCCAGGTATTTGGAACAAACACCAAGCAAAAGGCTGGCAAAGGGTTGTGGACTTTGTCCATGAAAATACAGACGCCAAAATTGGTATCCAACTGGGCCACTCGGGCGCCAAAGGTTCAACCAAACTCGCTTGGGACGGCATTGATCAACCCCTTGAGCAAGACAATTGGGAATTGCTATCAGCTTCTAGACAGCAATATGTTCCCAATAAAAGCCATTGGTCTCAAGAAATCTCTTTGCACCAAATGGAGCACATCAAGCATGAGTTTGTGAATTCCACAAAACTTGCCATCGAAGCGGGCTTTGATTGGTTAGAGTTGCACTGCGCGCATGGTTATTTGCTCTCTTCTTTTATCTCACCTCTAACCAACCAAAGATCCGATGAGTACGGAGGCGATTTAAAAGCAAGACTTAAATATCCCTTAGAAATATTCAAAGCCATCCGCGATGTCTGGCCTGCTGAACTGCCGATCTCTGTGAGAATCTCAACGCATGACTGGGTAGAAGGCGGCATTACACCAGATGATGCGGTCATGATTGCAAAGTATTTCAAAATCGCTGGGGCCGACTTGATCGACTGCTCTTCAGGCCAGGTCAGCAAAGCTGAACAACCCATCTATGGTCGCATGTTTCAGACCCCCATGTCTGACCGAGTTCGGCAAGAGGCACAAATTCCAACAATTGCTGTTGGCGCCATCTCTGACGCCGACCAAGTCAATAGCATCATTGCATCGGGAAGAGCCGATCTCTGTGCCGTTGCAAGACCTCACCTGGCCAATCCACATTGGACACTCATGGAGGCTGCAAAAATTGGATATTTTGACCTGGCCTGGCCAAAGCCCTACCAATCAGGAAAAGTTCAGCTTGAGAGAAACTTGGAGAGAGAAAAATTAATGAGCCAACAATCAACGGGCTCAAGTGCACTCAAAGAAAAACTAGAAGCGGGCCAATAAAAATGATTGCATTTTCGAATCTGAAATCTACACATGTACTGATCACTGGCGCAGGAAAAGGCATTGGGCGAGCGATCGCGCTAGAGATGGGCCAACATGTTTCAAAAATGAGCCTGATCGGCCGGAATTTAAAAAATTTGTTGGAAGTTAAAACCCTCATTGGCAGCAATTGCGAAATTCAGACCTTTGAATGCGATGTCACCAATCCGAAAACAGTTGAGGAGACTTTTTCAAGGGCAAGCACCGCATTGGGTCCCATCGGCGTACTCATCAACAATGCGGGTCAAGCACGAAGTGCATCTTTCCAAAAAACCACATTAGCAGATTGGCAAACCATGCTGGATGTGAATTTGAGCGGCACATTCTTGTGCACTCAAGCAGTCATTGAAGGCATGCTGAACTTACCATTTGCTCGCGTGGTGAACATTGCAAGCACAGCGGCGCAAAAGGGCTACCCCTATGTGAGCGCCTATGCAGCAGCAAAACACGGCGTCTTGGGCCTGACCAGATCTTTGGCCTTGGAATTTGCCAAGAGCTCAGTCACATTCAATGCCATTTGCCCAGGCTTTACAGACACAGACATCGTTGCAGAAAGTTTGAAGACCATTTCTGCAAAAACCCATCTGAGCCATGAAGAGGCGCTTAAAGAGTTGATCAAAAACAATCCTCAACGCCGCCTGATTACCCCGCAGGAAGTCGCTCAACAAGTCCTTTGGCTCTGCCATGATCACTCACAAAGTATCAATGGCCAAGCTTTGTCCATTTCGGGCGGGGAAGTGATGTCTTAAGGCATGAAGAACTCCACCATGAACAGCAAAGACCACCGTGCGCCATTGGATTTAGCAATCAGTGAGAGCGCTGCCTCACAACTGAGTGTCAAAACATGGATCAGACTTTATGCGTGCAGCAATCTCATTGAGCAACGAATTCAACAAAAACTTCGCAGCCAATTTGGTATCACCTTGGCTCGATTTGACTTTTTGGCTCAATTGGTTCGCTCGACCAATGGCATGAAGATGAATGTTTTATCAAAAAAACTGATGGTCAGCGGTGGAAATGTAACAGGACTCACCGATCAATTGGTCAAAGAAGAACTGGTGCTCAGGCAAGACGATCCCAACGATAGGAGGTCCTATGTTCTGATATGCACTGAAAAAGGAAGACGCGAATTTGCAGTGATGGCCAAAGCTCACGAGTCATGGATCGGTGAAATCCTGGGTGATTTGGACACTTCTGAGCTCAAACATTTGCACGCATCTTTGGATCACCTGCGAAATTTACTCATTGACGTCAACACCAACTAAAACCCTTTCAAATCATCAACCCACCATGATCAACACCATGCTCGATAGCGCGCAATTAGAGCTCCCCTTCTTTGATACCGCACACACTGAATTGTCAAAACAATTGCACGCGTGGTCACAAACACACCTCAAGCACATCGACCACCACGATGTGGATGCGCAATGCGTGTCCCTTGTCCGGCAGCTTGGACAAGATGGTTGGCTCAAATTCTGCGTTGCCGGTCAAGAATACGGTGGGCTTCATGAGCAAATCGACAATCGCTCAATTTGTTTGATCAGAGAAATTTTGGCAAAACACAGCGGCTTGGCTGATTTTGCATTTGCGATGCAAGGACTGGGCTCTGGCGCCATTTCCATTGCTGGCAGCAAAGAGCAAAAAGAGCAATACCTTACCCGAGTTGCTAAGGGAGAAGCCTTGGCTGCATTCGCATTGTCTGAGCCCAATGCTGGATCAGACGTTGCAGCACTCAGTTGTGAAGCGCAACTTGTTGGGGAGCACTACATCCTCAATGGTGAAAAAACGTGGATCTCCAATGGTGGGATTGCAGACTTTTATGTGGTGTTTGCAAGGACTGGCGATGCACCGGGTTCCAGAGGCATCTCAGCCTTCATAGTCGACGCGAATACGCCGGGATTTGACATTGAAGAACGCATACAAGTGATAGCGCCCCACCCCTTGGCAAGAATCAAATTCACAAACTGCGCAGTGCCGGCAAATAAGCGCATAGGTGGCTCGGGTGAAGGCTTCAAAATAGCAATGCGTACCCTTGATATTTTTAGGACCTCTGTTGCTGCTGCGGCCTTGGGGTTTGCAAAACGAGCCTTCCATGAAGCAATTGAAAGAGCCAACACAAGAAGGATGTTCAATGGCGTACTGGCAGATTTTCAACTGACTCAAGCGAGGTTGGCTGAAATGGCCACACGCATCGAAAGTGCTGAGTTACTGACCTACAAGGCCGCCTGGCTCAAAGACCAAGGCAAGAATGTGACCAAAGAAGCCGCCATGGCAAAAATGACTTCCACAGAAAACGCTCAATGGGTGATTGACTCTGCAGTGCAAATGTTTGGTGGTCTGGGTGTTGTGAGCAATCACCCTGTTGAATCCTTGTACAGAGAAATCAGAGCACTTCGTATTTATGAAGGTGCGACTGAAGTTCAGTTGCTGATCATTGCAAAGTCTGTGCTTGAAAACCATAGGCAAGCCCCATGAGCTTCCAATTTGCACATTAGAAACACCCTCAATGAAGAGTTCAATCCTATGAAAACAGCTCACCTAGATACATTTGTTCACGACAACGTGCCCCCTGTAGAGCTTCAACCAGAGTTTATTTTCGAGCTGCCTGAGCTTGAATTCCCAACAGAGATGAACTGTGCAGTTGAGCTTTTGGACCAAGCCATCAGCAAAGGATTTGGCGAACGCATTTGCATACAATGTGATCGCTTGACATGGACGTACCAAGATCTTTTAGACCAAGCCAATCAAATGGCGAACATCTTGAGAGAGGAACTTCACCTGATTCCCGGAAACCGAGTGTTATTGCGCTCAGCCAACACACCTGAAATGGTGGCCGCTTGGTTTGCTGTGGTCAAAGCTGGTGGGATTGCTGTGGCCACCATGCCCTTGTTAAGATCCCTCGAGCTCAAACAAATCATTGACAAAGCACAAGTGAGCCATGCCATATGTGATCATGCATTGAAGGATGAATTGCTCAAGGCCCAAAAAGAGTGCGAATCAAAGAGCCTCGTGCACGTGAGCTTTTTCAACGCTCAAGACGGCCATCAAGACAGTTTGCATCATATAGATTTGGCGGCGAAATCAGCTTCAAAAGCATTTGAGAACTTTACTTCCCTCGCAACCGATTGCTGCATCTTGGCCTTTACCTCTGGGACAACAGGCGTACCCAAAGCCACCATTCACGCTCACCGCGATGTGATGTCGATTTGCACCTGTTGGCCTCATTACGTCTTGAAACCCCAAGCCTCAGATGTATTCATAGGAAGCCCTCCTATCGCATTCACATTTGGGCTGGGCGGTTTGATTCTGTTTCCCATGCGATTTGGTGCCAGTGTAGCCTTGCTTGAGAAAGCTTCCCCCAAAGACTTGCTGATGGGTATCAAAAAATACAAGGCGACGGTGCTATTCACTGCCCCGACTTCTTACAGACAGTTGGCACTAGAGGGACTGATCGACAAGGGCAGCAGCCTTAGGAAGTGTGTCTCTGCGGGTGAGGCGCTTCCAGGTCCGACAAGGACTCTTTGGAAAGAGGCCACTGGTATTGAAATCATTGATGGAATCGGTACAACAGAGATGCTACACATTTTCATCTCAGCCGATGAAGACGACGCACTGCCTGGTGCAACGGGCAAGATCGTCAAAGGTTACAAGGCCTGCATTCTTGATGACGAAGGCAATGAGTTGCCTGCAGGTGAAATTGGCCATCTCGCAGTCAAAGGCCCAACGGGTTGCCGGTATTTGAGCGATGACAGGCAAGCCAAATACATTAAAAATGGCTGGAATGTCACTGGAGACGCCTACCTCATGGATGAAAATGGCTATTTCCACTATCAATCACGCACCGATGACATGATCATATCGTCTGGATACAATATTGCAGGCCCAGAGATAGAAACCTGTATCTTGACCCACCCAAGTGTGGCTGAGTGTGCAGTTGTTGGGGAGCCCGATGAAGCCAGAGGCGCCATCGTCAAGGCCTTTGTTGTTTTGAAGGCCGGCGTCAGTCCCGATGCGTCGTTTACAAAGTCAATCCAAGACCACGTCAAAGCACAACTCGCACCCTACAAATATCCCAGAAAAATTGAATTTGTTCAAAGTCTACCTCGAACAGAGACCGGAAAAATTCAACGATTTAAGTTAAGACAATGAAATTCATCAATCCAAAACTCATTCGATTTCACCATTGCGACTCCGCAGGCATAGTTTTCTATCCACAATACTACTACTTACTTCATGAAACTCAAGAAGACTTTTTATTGCACATTGGATTTTCTTTGTACGACATGATTGACCAAGGCATTGGTGTACCCATTGTGGATATGAAAACACAATTTTGTGGCATGTGTCGCCAAGGTGACGAGATAGAAATTGAACTGTCTCTTTCAAAAATTGGAGGCTCCAGCATCGCCATAGAGTACGAAATTTTTGGGAAAAATAAACAGAAAAACATTGATCGGGAACTTAAATTAAAAGCCACTGGCACCATCGTTTACATTGACATCGAGCACAATCGCCCTCAAAAAATTCCCGATGATTTAAGATCGGCACTTGCGCCCTATTTAGAAAAGCCTCACCATGCATAAAAAAATCAATCCTCCCAACTGGGCTCAACCGAGAGGCTATTCAAATGCCATTCTTGCCAGCGGATCTATTTTGTTTTTGGGGGGACAAATAGGATGGAATCACAACAATGAGTTTCAAAGCGACGATTTCATTGATCAAGCCAAACAAGCGCTTCTAAATATCAGTGCACTCTTGAATGAAGCGGGAGCGCAGCCTGAGCACATGACACGAATGACTTGGTACATCACCAACAAAGACGAATACAACTCACGGCTCAAAGAATTGGGTGTGGTTTATAGAGAGGTCATGGGGAAAAACTTTCCAGTGATGACCTGCGTTGAAGTCTCTGGACTGGTGGAGTCGAGGGCAAAAATTGAAATAGAGGTCACCGCTGTCATTTAAAACTGAATGGCTAAATAAAGCTGGCGCCAAAGACTCGATTCATTAAAACTTAAAGAAGAAAACCACGCCACTCCAAATGCCAATGTTGCAAAGAAGAATGGCAAATGCAATTTTTTTAGCAAACTCATAGCCACCCGAGTGATATGCCAGAAAGACCTTGAACAAGGAATTGCTAGAAAATGCAAGTAAAACCGCTAACCTTGCATCAAGAATGTCTATATTTTGCGTTTTAACCATATTGGCGACTCCAGCGATAATCGCGTGAGCGTCTGCTATGCCGGAAAAAACAGCGCCAACCAACAAAGCGGAAGATCCAAAGGTTTTGTTCAATCCAGTTGAAATGACCGTCACGAATAAAAGCAACAAAGCCAAATAAAAGGTTGAGGCCCAATTGAAGGGGTAATTTGCAACCATCGATTCACTGCGAATATCGCGTCGCCCCAACGCATACATCACAGCCGCCGCCAAAAAAAGCATCAAGATGCCAAAAAAAACTGGCAGCATCAAAACCCCAAACAAGTCTTTTTCAAGCAAATGCGTCAAAATGAGAACTTGCACGAGCGTTGCAACGTTTGATAACACTGCGCCAATGGATGCAAAATTTAGCAATCCCGAGTCTTTTTTACTCATGACTCCAAAATTATGAATGGTCGCAGTACTTGAGAAAAATCCACCCAAGAAACCCGCAATCATCAGTCCAAAGCGCGAATCTAAAACAGAGTTAAGGAAGGATGCGAAAAAAGAAATCGACAAGGCCGTGAAAATGAATTCAGAGATGTCGTGCGGATTGACCGCCTGGTAGGGGCCCATGTCCACATCGGGCAAAGAAAGCCAGCCCACGCCGCACAAAAGCAAAATTGCGACTTGTTGGACATAGGGCTTAATTTTTACTTTCAACCGCCTTGCGCTCGAGTTGACTGACAACTTTATGTAAAGCCACTCCTTTTTCATCGTCCAAAGCAGCCGTGCGGAGGGCTTTAACTTCTGCAGCAGAGATGTGCATTTTGTTTTTCACAAGCGCATAAATTAAATTGAAATTTTTAACCCCTCTCTCGTGGGTGTCGCCATAGCCCTTGACCAAGGTTTGACACTTAACCCATTCCAGAGTTTTTGCAGCATCCGTTTTACTGAAAGAGGCCACAAGGCCAAGCCACTGCTCAATCATCGAGTTTTCTGACTTGAATCTCAGCGTTGTTCGCCTCCAGTGTTTTGCACTTGCCACCAAGCTCAGCATTAAAAAGCCTCGAACACTCGAGGTCTGAATCACCCGCCCTTTTGAGGTCAATGCACCAAGCGTTGCGCTCAATATCTTTGACGACAATATCATTCGGCCCAAAACAGATGGCAAAGTTTCAGCGATCTCTTGCACCCTTGGATGCATATACTCATTGATCAGGATCAATTGACCGCTTTGAACTTGCGCTTCTTGGCGGACTCGATCAAAACGAGACGCTTGTATTTTTAAACCTGCAACCCTTGCAGTGTCTTCATAGGTCATCCACAGAGCCAGGTGTCTTGCCGTCTCAGAAATCAAAAGCCAATCTTGCGGATTAAAAGAAGTTTTTAATCCGTGCAAGCGATCCAAATACAGATGAGCATAATCGGGGTCCTGATAATCAACCAAGCGGCGCACACCATGCAACAAGATTTCATGCGATTGCACTGGAAAGGCGTGTTCGATTCTTTCAATTAAACTTTTGATCTTTGGATGCAGGTTCGTCAAAGAGGGCAACTTAAATGGCGTCGCCTTAGCTTCTCTTACATTGGCTGAAACGGGTTCATGTGCTTCTTGACTCAATCCATACGACTGCGAAAAAGCTTTCAGACTTTGGACAACACCCACTCCGCCTTGTCGTATGGTCTCTTCAAATTGTTCTTTTGTAAAGGGAAGCGATTTTGAAGCTGCGAGTGAACCAAACAATACAGCGCTGATGACACTTTGACTCTCTTGTGCGACCTTTGCCATGTCAAAACCAATGAACCGTTTGGCCACCTTTGAGGCTTCATCCAAAAGTTGATGAGCGTCAACACGGCCATCTCCCATGTGTGACTTTTCACTCATTGCGTATACTCGGTGTGTAGAGGCAATGAGCGTCGTTCTTTTGGGTGTGACGAGTCCGCGCACGACTGCTCTGCCAGCCTCCATCAGCTCAGAGGCCAAGACAATGTCCACGTCACCAGGCATGGGCATCAAGGACAAAACAGGCAATTGGTTTGGGCTTGTGGTTTGTTTTTGATCAAAGAGCTCGACATAATAAATTGTTGCGCCCGTTCTTTGAGCAACACCAGGTACAGAAGTGGTTTGCGCAACAAAGCCATTCGATTCACCCAATTGAACAATCCAATCGGCCAGCACGCCGCCACCTTCTCCGCCCATGGCCAGAATGGCAATTTTATAGGGTTGCATGTTCATCTGTTTTTAAAAATGGTAAACCATTTGGCGTTTGATCATTTTTTCTTGCAGTTTTTCAATGATCCAACGGCGCAAAGTGTTCATCCACCGATCCAAGCGCGAGGGGTTGGAGATGATTTGGGCCTTGTAAAAGGATGGGCACAGCACGGCGGCGTGAGAAGCTTCACCACAAACGCCACACCCCACACAACTGTCCAGGACCGTTGCAACGGGTTCAAGACGCAAAGGGTCTGGATTTTCCTTGATCGACAAGGAGGGGCAACCAGAGATTCTGATGCAAGAATGGTCCCCAGTGCAGGTATCGTGATCTACGCCAAATTTCTCACGAACGACACGCTCTCCTCTTTTGACTGCGGACTTGATCAAAGGTTTTTCACGCCTTTGCTTGTTCAGCATGCACTCAGATTGTGCAATCAAGACTTTGGGGCCTCGCTCCTTGGTGGTCAAGGCGTCCTTTAGCAGTTGCTTCATGGTCGCAATGTCATAGGTCCTGTGCACCGTTCTGACCCACTGCACGCCAACCCCTTTGACGGCCTTTTCAATTTGGTGACCAGTGCTGCGATTTGTATTCAGTGCCTTGGATGAAAGCACATCTTGACCACCCGTGGCAGAGGTGTAACTGTTGTCAACCACAACGGTTAAATTGTCACTTTTGTTGAACACAGCGTTTGCAATGCCTGATGTTAGACCGTTGTGCCAAAAGCCGCCATCACCCATGATGGAAATCGCTCGTTTGTTCGACGCGACATTCAAGGCCGCAGAGCCTGCAGCACCCAAGCCGTAACCCATCGTTGTATTGCCCAAATTAAAAGGCGGCAAGATGGAGAACAAGTGGCATCCGATGTCTGCACTGATGTGGTGTTCCCCTATTTCCCGCCCCAATAACTTCATGGCTGTGAAAATGGGCCTCTCTGGACACCCGGTACAAAAGCCTGGGGGACGTGCATGAACGAGAGGAACGATCGCAGAAGAAGGCAATGCGTCATCAACTTGATCCGCATTGAATGGAACACAGTTTTTCTCTTGAGATGAGAGGAAGCTCTGCAGCCCATTAAAGACCACTGTGTTGGTGTATTCGCCGGCCATGGGAAGAAAGTCTTTGCCATGAAGGACTGTTGATGACTTGGATTGACGCAAAATCATGCTCAAATTTTGTTCAATGAAATTGGGCTGTCCCTCTTCGACCATCAACACAGCTTTTTTACCTTTGCAAAAGCGAACAATTTCAGCGTCCACCAAAGGATAGGTCACATTCATCACATAGAGTGGAATTTTTGTCTGACCATAAATGTCGGCCAAGCCAAGACGCTCAAGTGCTCTGACCAAGGTGTTGTAAAGACCACCTTGAACAATGATGCCAATATCGTCAGCCTCTTCAGAGAAAAACTCGTTGAGCCCCTTGTCCTGAATAAATTTCACAGCTTGAGGCCAACGGTCTTTGATTTTTTCTTGTTCATGCAAGTAGGATGCTGGCGGCAGAACAATTCGGCTCACATCCCTTTGTGGTGACTCCATGGCCTCACGCAAAGTGAACTTTGCACGCTGATTGTCTTTGGCGGTGAAAAACCCATGCACATGACACGCTCGGATGCGAAGCTCAAGCATGACCGGTGTAGAGCTGGCCTCTGACAACTCAAAGCCCATCTTGACCGCATTGACCATGCTGGGCAAATTGGGGCGCGGGTCTAAAAGCCAAATTTGTGACTTCATTGCAAAAGCATGGCTGCGCTCTTGCATGATGGAGGAGCCCTCACCATAGTCTTCGCCCACAATGATCAACGCGCCCCCTTTGACGCCACCTGAAGCCAAATTGGCCAACGCATCAGAGGCAACGTTGGTCCCCACGGTTGATTTGAAAGTGATAGCGCCCCGCACCGGATAGTTCACGCTGGCGGCCAATGTGGCAGCGGCCGTGGCCTCGCTTGCACTGTTTTCAAAGCGAATGCCGTGCTCTTGCAAGATGTCGTTGGCATCGGCCAAGACATCCATCAAATGAGAGATGGGTGCACCTTGGTAACCTGCCACATAAGACACGCCCGACTCCAGCAAGGCCTTGGTGACGGCCAAAATACCTTCACCACTGAAGACTTCGCCCTCTTTGAGCCTAAGTTTTTTTACCTCTTCAACAAAAGACCGCTCAGCCATAAATAAAATCCAATCAAATTGATGGCCATCGATTTAATTTTTCCAATAAAAAAGACGCCATCACAAACAATCTTAGTTGGCAAATGATATATGATGTTTACTTGATTGAAGATTCTTTTGTTTTTGAAAGTTTTCTTCGACAGTGAACCGTTCAACAAACAAACAAGCCTTCAGTCAAAGGGTAAACCCTTTAATGCAGCGCTTTGCAATTTGTTAAAAATCAGCCTTGAATCATTGAGATTTTTTCAGGAGTTTTCATGAAGTTTAAAAAAGTTTTAGCTGTGAGCGTTATTGGTGCATGCCAAATGTTGACACTGTCGTCGCTTCATGCGGCAGACAAAGTTAAAGTCGGCTTTGTCAGCACCTTATCAGGTCCATCGGCCGCATTGGGCGTGGACATCAGGGACGCATTCCAGTTGGCGGTGAAACTCAATGGTGGCAAACTGGGCGGTTTACCAGCTGAAGTGATTGTCAGTGATGACCAATTCAAACCTGACGTAGCAAAAGAGCAGTTTGAGAAAATGGTCAAACGCGAGAAAGTTGATTTTTTAACCGGCGTGGTCTTCTCCAATATCATGCTCGCCGCTTTGCCTGAAACAGTTGAAAGCAGCACTTTCTATCTGAGCCCCAACGCAGCGCCCTCGCCCATGGCTGGAAAGGACTGCAGTCCCAATTTCTTTGCCGTTGCATGGCCCAACGATGCTTACCATGAAGCAGCCGGTCAATACGCAAGCAACAAGGGCTTCAAATCGGCTTACCTATTGGCGCCCAACTACCAAGCGGGTCAAGACTCCTTGGCGGGTTTTAAGCGTTATTACAAAGGCAAGGTGGTCAATGAGGTCTACACCAAGTTGGGGCAATTGGATTACGCAGCTGAATTGGCTGAGATCCGTGCAGCAAAACCTGAAATCTTGTACACCTTCTTGCCAGGCGGCATGGGCGTGAACTTCATTAAACAGTTCATGGCTGCCGGCCTGTCTAAAGACACAAAACTTGTCGTACCCGGATTTGGTGCAGACCAAGACATCATCCGCGGCGTCGGCGCAGACATGCTTGGCGTCTTTGATACATCACATTGGGGCTTGGATTTACCCAATGCTGCGAATAAAAAATTCGTTACCGAGTTTGAAAAAGAATACAAGCGCTTGCCCACCTTGTATGCATCCCAAGGCTACGACACGGCCATGTTGATCGATGCAGCAGTCAAAGCGAGCAATGGCAACTTGAGCGACAAAGACTTGGTCAGAAAGAACCTCACAGAAGCCAAATTCGCTTCTGTGCGGGGAGACTTTAAATTCAACACCAACCACTATCCCATTCAAAACTACTATGTCCGTGAAGTCGTGAAAGATGCGCAGGGACGATTGGTGAACAAGATCATTGGTCAGCCCATCATGACTCAGCACGGTGACGCCTACGTTCAAGAATGCAAGATGAAGTGATCAAGGCCATTGCGCTTTAATCTCGCAGCCCTGCACCTCTTTCAATGACAGGCATATTGATCCTAGAGCAGGCCTTGAATGGTCTGCAGTTTGGCCTGATGCTGTTTTTACTCGCATCAGGCTTGACCTTGGTCTTTGGCATCATGGACATGATCAACTTGGCCCATGGTGCGCTTTATATGATTGGCGCCTTTTTGACGGCGTGGCTTGTTCAGCTCACCCAGTCGTTTTTTCTGAGTGTCTTTCTTGCGGTCATCCTGACCTCTATTTTTGGCATGCTATTGGAAAAGACTTTGCTTAAAAGTTTGTACGCGCGGGACCACATGTCTCAAGTGTTGGCAACTTTTGCCTTGATCTTGATTTTGAATGAATCGGTCAAAATGATTTGGGGCACTGACTTGCCCTTGTCCTCTCCCGATTATTTATCTGGACCTTTAGAGATCATTCCCGGACTGATGTACTCAAGTTACCGATTGGTGATCATCGCCACGGGCCTGGTGATCGCACTCTTTCTCTACCTGATCGTCACACGCACAAAAATGGGTGCGTGGGTGAGAGCTGGTGCATCCAATCGCGAGATGGCACTGGCCATGGGAATCAACATTGACGTCCTCTTTACAGCTGTTTTTGGACTTGGTGCTGCGCTTTGCGCAGTGGCTGGCGCCATGCTGGGCCCCCTTTTGGCGGTTCAAGTGGGCATGGGAGAGAATATTCTCATCTTGGCCTTTGTGGTCATCGTGATTGGTGGCATTGGTTCTGTTTGGGGGGCCTTTGTCGGCTCCCTCTTGGTGGGCTGTGTAGACACCATGGGGCGAAGCCTGCTGCCCTTTCTGTTTAGAGAGTTTTTACCTCCCCAGTGGGCCGGCGCTGCAGGTCCTGCCGTGGCTTCAATTTTGGTCTACGTCTTGATGGCTGGCGTTTTGTTCATCCGCCCTCAGGGACTTTTTAACCAAAGAACCTAGGCTCCCATGCTTGACCGTTGCCTTAACCCTTGAAGCTGCACAAGATGTCCACCCTTTCTCATCAGGCACCTCAAAACGCTCCCCCCTTGACCCAGACTTTGGGGGTGTTTGTTATTTTGGTGCTTGCATTGTTCATGCCCTATCTGCTGGACAAACTCGGGCTAGATTATTACTTGGGAAGTCTCACCAAGATGATGATTTATGGCATTGCCGCGTGCAGCTTGAATTTGATCCTGGGCTACGCCGGCTTGGTCTCCTTTGGGCATGCCGCTTACGTAGGCGTTGGTGCCTATGCAGTGGGGATTTTGATCAGTCAAGGACACGTCAATGCCTGGATAGATATTTCATTCGCGGTTTTGCTGTGCGCCTTTTTTGCTTTTTTGATGGGCTTTATTTGCCTAAGGACCCGGGGCGTTTACTTCATCATGATCACCTTGGCCTTTGCGCAAATGCTCTACTACCTGAGCAACTCCATCAAAGCATTTGGCGGGGATGAGGGCCTGAGCATCAAAAGTCGTTTGGATTTTGGCATTCAGCTCAGTTCAAAAAGCGATGTCCATTTGTATTTTGTGGTGCTGGCCTTTCTTGTCTTGAGTTTGTTTCTGATTCACCGCATCATGAACTCAAAATTTGGACAAGTGATCAAAGCCATCAAAGACGATGATGTGCGGGTGGACTCGATTGGGATTCATGCCTTCAAGTACAAGCTTGCAATCTTTGTGATTGCAGGTGCACTGGGTGGATTGGCGGGCGCCTTGATGGTGAACCAACAAAAGTATGTCAGCCCCAATTTGCTGCACTGGACCCAATCGGGCACACTCATGGTGATGGTCATTTTAGGCGGTGTCGGCACATTGTCAGGCGGCTTGTGGGGAGCTTTGTTGCTCTTAACGCTAGAGAGCGTGATCTCCGAATACACCCTTCACTGGCAGTTTTATGTGGGCTGGATTCTTTTGGCCGTGATCTTACTGGCACCTAAAGGCTTGGCTTCATTGTCGGCTCTATGGAGTGGTCGCTTGAAAGATCCGGGCCCAGCGCCTCAAGTGGAGGCCATCAAGCCATGAGCATCGCTCCTCTCTTTGAAGCTCGCCATCTCATCAAACGCTATGGACAATTGGTGGCAACACAAGACGTGAGCCTCAGTGTCAAAGCGAATGAAATCCATGCCCTCATTGGCCCCAATGGCGCTGGCAAGACCACATTGGTTGGACAGCTTTCGGGACAAATCGCATCCGACTCCGGAGAGGTTTTCTTCAAAGGTGAAAATATCACGGCGCAGCGCATTGATGAGCGGGTCAAAAAAGGGGTTGTGCGCTCTTACCAAATCACTCGGCTCTTTAAGTCCTTCTCCTGCTTGGACAATGTGGCCTTGTCGGTTCAAGCAAGACAAGGCAGCAGTTTTTCTTTTTGGAGCAAGATTAAAAAGGATTTGCGACTCCGGGATGAAGCGCAAGACATTTTGCATCTGATTGGCTTGTCCGATAAAAGCCATGTGCTGGCCGCTGATCTCTCGCACGCTGAGCAGCGTATTTTGGAGCTGGGCGTTGCCTATGCCACTCACCCCCAATTGCTTTTGTTGGACGAACCCATGGCAGGTACTGGCCCTCAAGAGTCCGAGTTGATCATCTCTTTGATTGAAAAATTAAGGCAAAGCGCCTCTATATTTTTAATTGAGCACGACATGGACACGGTTTTTAGACTGGCGGATCGAATTTCAGTGTTGGTAAATGGCGCTTTGATTTCGACGGGCACCCCTGAAGAAATTCGCTCAGACCCTCAGGTCAAGGCTGCGTACCTTGGGGATGAACACGCATGAGCACCCCCCTTCTTCAAGCAACAGGCGTCCAATCTTTTTACGGTCAAAGCCAAGTTATTTTTGGCATCGACTTGCACATCCATCCGGGTGAAACCATCGGCTTGCTAGGTCGAAATGGCATGGGCAAGACCACCCTGATCAAGAGTTTGTTGGGTCTCAAAAGCATCCAATCGGGCAAAATCAATTTCAACGGACAGGGCATCAATGGACTCCGTCCAGATAAGATTGCAAGACTTGGATTGGCTGTGGTACCAGAGGGGCGACAAGTCTTTCCAAACTTAACAGTGCTTGAACATCTCACAGCTTTCACCGCCAAAAGAAACGAGGCACACATCCAATGGGATGCTCAAAGTGTTTTCGAATTGTTTCCAAGGCTCAAGGAGCGACAGAGCAATTTGGGCTCACAACTGTCTGGTGGTGAACAGCAAATGCTTGCCATTGGCCGTGCACTGGTGACCAACCCCAAGTTACTGATTTTGGATGAAGCCACAGAAGGCTTGGCCCCATTGATCCGTGAAGAAATTTGGTCATGCCTAAAATTATTAAGACAAAGAGGTCAAAGTCTCATCGTGGTGGATAAATATGTCAACCGTTTGGTCGAGATTGCCGATCGCCACCTGATTCTAGAGCGAGGCCAAGTGGCTTGGTCGGGCTCTTCTTCAGAGTTATCGGCCAATACGAGTCTATGGAGCAGATACTTAGGGGTTTAGATTCGCACGTTCAGGCCTGGCGGGCTTGAGTATCGCCCCCCAAATTTGTGAAGCATCGGGATTGGACTCTATCTCCTCTGCCGTTTAGTTAATCAAAATTTTCTCTGGCAATGCGCCTTAATTTTTCGATCAACACGCGGCCCGTCGGACTGATAGAACCCTTCTTGCGTCTGCTCAAGCCCACGCGTCGCGTCCAAGCGGCCGCTGGGATTTTCAACTCCACAAGTTGACCCGCCTTCTCCTCCCAATAGATCAACTCTTTTGGAATAAAGGTGAGTGCATTGCTTTGCATGACCCATGACTTCATCAAGGCGGTTGAAGTGGTCTCAACCACAGCTTGAGGAGGATTGAATTCTTGACGGATAAAAAAATCGTCAAAAGCGGCGCGCTCCATCTCCCCTTTCCTTGGCAAGATCCAAGGGTAAGACATGAGCATCTGAGCACTGATGACTTTTTCATGGATCAATGGATGTTGAGCACCACAAACCACACTTGCTGTTTCTGTGAACAAGGTCTCTTGAACCAAATCAGGGTGTATCAGCTGAGCCGGGATGGACGATAGGGTGAAATCGAGCTCGCCATTTTTAAGCATGGGCATGAGGGACTCATTCAAACCATAGAGAACGGTGCATTTCAAATGGGGATGCTCCAGTGCAAAGTCATTCAAGGCCAAGGGCAAAAGTCGATTGGCTTCCGTTGGGCCGCAGCCAAGCAGCACATGGCCTGTTTGAGCACCCTTTAAGGCTTCAATTTCCTCTTTGGCGTTTCGCATCTCCGCTTCAATGACTTGGGCATGGTGCATGAGTGCTCCCCCGTACGAGGTGGGCACCACACCAAAACGTCCCCTTTCAAGCAATTGCACGCCAAGATCTTTCTCTAAAGCTTTGATGCCCTTGGACAAGGCCGGTTGCGACAAACCCAGCTCCTCGGCGGCCACGGTCATGTTGGCGTGCCTAGCCGCCGCCAAAAAAAGTTCAATTTTCTTATAATCCATAACCAAAAGTAATTGAAATAGTTATCCAAGTTCTTGATGTTTTGTAAAGCGAATAGTACATTACAAATCTTAAATTCCGGAAAAAATTGAATTTTGAATTTTTCTCATGAAAATTTGACATGATTCTTTTGCCCCCAGAATTGCTTCGCACCCTCAACACATCTTCATGCCCATGCAACAGGAGACAGCATGCAAACACTTGGACTAGACCAACTCGTACAACCTGACCGGGTCCACAAAAGCGTCTACACCGACCAGCATCTTTTTGATCTCGAGATGGAACACATCTTTGAATCGGCCTGGGTGTATTGTGGCCACGAGTCACAAGTCAAAAACACCGGTGACTACTTCACATTTGACATTGGCCGTCAACCCATGATCATGGTGAGAGACAAAACGGGCGGCATCAATGTGCTCTACAACCGCTGCCCACACCGCGGCGTTGAGTTGTGCGGCAATCAAAGTGGCAACACAGGCAACGCATTTGTCTGTTCATACCACGCTTGGACCTTCCATTTGGACGGAAAAGTCAGGGCCATCCCTTTGATGAAGGGCTATGAAGGCACCAAATTCACAGCCGACGATCCCATGGCGAGCATGGTTGCAGCGGAACGCGTTGACTCCTACAGGGGGTTTGTCTTTGCGAGCCTGAAATCAACTGGCCCCTCGCTGGTAGACTTTCTTGGAGAGGCCAAGGTGGCCTTTGATGACATGTGCGATCGCTCCCCCGTTGGGGAAGTCGAAGCGGTGCCTGTTTGTCACCGCGTTGTACAGCACTCCAACTGGAAGTTCTTTATGGAGAACCAACTCGATGCCCTGCACCCCTCCGTCACGCATCAATCAACAGGCGTGTCTGCCAGACGTGTTGAGCAGCGATTGAAGACCGAAAAAGGCTCAGCGCCCTTGTTCTTTCACTACCTCTCCACCTTTGCGTCCAGCTTTGACCAATGGGACGCCGTGCAAACGGTGAACTTCCCCAATGGGCATGGTATTTTGAAAGCCTACATGGGCCTTAGACCCACCGACCCAGACACCGTTGAATACGAAGACATCCTCAAAAAAGCATACGGTCCAGAAAAGGCAGAGGAATACCTCTCAAGAAGCATTCACCATGTCTTGATCTATCCTTACCTATCTGTTCAGTCACCCTTGCAACAATTGCGCTGCCTAAGACCCGTGGCGCCCAACAAAACAGTCTCCGAGATCTGGCACTTTAGATTAAAGGGTGCTCCAGAGGCCATTTACCAACGGGCTCTTTGGTATTACAACTTGGTCAACTCACCGGCCACCATGATCAATGCAGACGATTTGGAGAACTGGACCAAAGGACAACTCGGCCTGGAGTCAAAGGGCGGCGAATGGGTCAGTTTTCACAGAAACTACGGTCAAGATACTGAAAAGAATGGCGTTCTTTACTCCAACAACGGAACATCAGAGGTGGTCATGCGCAGCCAATTTAAAGCATGGGCCAATTATTTAACTCCCGCATTCAAAGCGGCTTGAACCACAATTTTGAGGTATTGAACATGAACCAAACCGTTGTAAAAGAAGCCTTGGGCACTGGCGTAGTGATCGAAGCAGTTCAGTCCATGACTGGGGCAGAATCCATAGCCCCAGACCACATGGGTCGGGGTCGCTTGCCAGCGAGCGGCTATATACCCAAAGCTCAAAAAGTCGACTGGGCCATCCAACAAGAAGTCGAGCACCTGCTCTTCAAACAAGCCGCTCTATTGGATGCAAAGTCTTGGCAAGGATTTATCGATCTCTTTAGCGATGATGGTGTCTATTGGATGCCCTCCAATGCATCTCAAACGGACTGGAGCCGCGAGGCATCTATTTTTGCTGAAGACAAACTGTTGATGGAAGTCAGAATGGGGCGAGTCCAGCACCCCAACGCCTGGTCACAAGCGGCCCTTTGGGAAACCAATCACATTGTTGGCAACGTTTGCATCGAGTCCATCACGGATGAAAACATCGAGGTGTTCTCAAAATTCCAAATGATGGAACTGAGAAGAGATAAAGTCCGTCACTTTGCTGGAACATATCGACATACTTTGACCAAGACCTCAAACGGTTGGAAAATCAAACTCCAGCGTGTAGATTTAACCAACGCACAAGGCGCATTTGATTATGTCATTCAAGCCTGGGTTTGAATCCACGGACTGCTAAAGCACAAGGTTCTGAGGTTGCTGACCCTTTCCCGAATAAGATCAATCACTTAGAAAACCAAGGTTTTCACCGTAGCACACACCGTGTGACACGCCACCCGCAAAGCATCGAAGAATCAGGCTTTTCTGGACAAAAGCGTTCTACTGTATGGCTTGGAGCGCAGGATGATGGCATGACCTGTCGTTTGAAACGTCTGCAAAATATTCTTTGCTCGATGTTAACAAATTTGTTAACACAAGCTCAGGTGGCGAAGCTGATGGGTACACAAACACCCGCTATCGCAAGATTGGAGAGCTCTTTGGCTACTGGAAAGCACTCGCCAAGTATTAACACTATCAAGCGATATGCGGCCGCTTTAGGCAAGAAGTTAGAGCTTCATTTGGTTTAATATGCCACCTAAGAGTGGCATTCCCCCAATTTTTGTAGACACTTTTCATAGTGCAGTGGACTTCCCACTGTGCGGGAGTCGAACAAACGGAATTTCAACGTCAGGTGTCCGCTCATGGAGTCGAACTTTGGCCTTTTCAGTTCGAGTCCCGGTTGTGTCGTCAAATGTCAGATGCAAAATTTCAGCTCATTGAATAATTGACAAAACGTACCAAATATGGTACATTTCGAACATGAAACCGATTTTGAACGCAAGTTTCTTCAGATCTGACAGTGGCAATGAGCCTGTGCGCGAATGGCTTAAAGCCCTGCCTGCTTCAGAGTGAAGAATCATGGGTGAAGACATCAAAACAGTTCAATTTGGTTGGCCACTGGGCATGCCTTTGGTGAGGCATCTAGAAGGTGGAATTTGAGAGATCAGGATCAAACTTGAAAACCGAATTGCTCGAATACTCTTTTGCCTCGAGGGGTCTACCATGGTGATTCTTCATGGGTTTATCAAGAAGCAGCAAGCTACGCCAAAGCAAGACTTGGATCTAGCTAAAGACCGACTCAAAATCTTGAAAAGGAAATGACATGTCAAAGAAAAACATTGGATCGAGTTTGGATGATTTTTTACAAGAGGAATCCCTGCTTGAGTCCAGCACTGCTGTTGCGCTTAAAAGAGTTATTGCTTGGCAGATAGACCAAGAAATGAAAGCTCAAAAATTGACCAAGACTGAGCTTGCTAAACGCATGCACACAAGTCGCGCTGCCTTAAATAGATTGCTTGATGAAAACGATGCGAGCCTAACCCTCACCACTCTCGCCAGTGCCGCTGCAGCACTGGGTAAAAAAGTGAACTTGCAGCTTGCAGCTGCTTAACCAAAGATCAGTATTCGCAAGTTAATTTTTTCACTGTGAAGTTCAAGCACCAGCCAGGGAGTCGAACTTTTACCTTTTTCAGTTCGAGTCTCGGTTGTGTCGTCGAAGTTTTGGGGTCAAAATTCGAAGGTCAAAACCT
>CANBTT010000011.1 GCA_947372465.1 Burkholderiales bacterium
GACAGAATTCTTTACAAAGCGGCCATTCGAGACCGCCTTGAAAATCAAGAAAACCTATATATTTTTCAACAAGCCGTTGACGATTTAATGGTTCAAGGGCAAAAGGTGGTTGGTGCTGTGACGCAGTCGGGCATACGTTTTACTGGTAAAACGGTTGTTTTGACGGCAGGCACCTTTTTGAATGGAAAGATTCATGTTGGCTTGAACAACTATTCTGCGGGAAGGGCGGGGGATCCTCCGGCCATTTCTTTGAGCGAGCGCTTGAAAGAGTTGAAGTTGCCTCAAAAAAGATTGAAGACGGGTACGCCGCCTCGCATTGATGGCAGGACCATTGATTATTCAAAGTGCAGTGAGCAGGCGGGCGATGGCATGCCGGGTGGTTTGCCTGGTGCGGTTCCGGTGTTTAGCTTTATGGGTCAGTCTATAGAACACCCTCGGCAAATATCTTGTTGGGTTACGCATACCAATGAGAAAACACATGAGATCATCCGCTCTGGTTTTGATCGCAGTCCAATGTTCACAGGAAAGATTGAAGGCGTTGGGCCCAGGTATTGCCCAAGCGTTGAGGACAAAATCAATCGCTTTGCGGACAAGCCAAGTCATCAAATTTTCTTAGAGCCAGAGGGCCTCAACACACACGAGGTGTATCCCAACGGAATCAGCACCAGTCTGCCCTTCGATGTTCAATACGACTTGGTCCGCTCCATGGTGGGCTTAGAGAATGCACACATTTTAAGACCAGGGTATGCGATTGAGTACGACTATTTCGACCCAAGAGAGTTGTTGCCGAGTTTTGAGACGCGGTTGATCGAGGGTTTGTTTTTCGCTGGACAAATCAATGGTACGACGGGCTACGAGGAGGCGGCCGCTCAGGGCCTGTACGCTGGAATCAATGCAGCTCTTAAAGCGCAGGACAAAGCGCCGTGGATACCAAAGCGTGATGAGGCTTATTTGGGCGTTCTGGTTGATGACTTGATCACCAAGGGCGTGACAGAGCCTTACCGGATGTTCACCTCTCGAGCGGAGTTTCGCTTGCAGTTAAGGGAAGACAATGCGGATGCAAGATTGACCGAGCAAGCCCGCGCCATGGGTCTGGTTGATGACGAGAGGTGGCGTGTGTTTCAACTAAAGCAAGAGGCTGTTTCACGTGAAACACAGCGTCTTCGCTCACAGTGGGTGAACCCCAACAACATTGAGCCCCAAGCGTGTGAGCGTGTGCTCGGCCACATGATTGAGCGAGAATACAACTTGGCTGATTTGTTGAGAAGGCCTGGGGTTACATATACGGATGTGATTTCAATGGACCCCGATCGATTTGTGAGCCAAGAGCTGGGGCTCATGTCCCAGACAGATCGTCAGACGGTGATTGAGCAAATTGAAATCACGGCCAAATATGCAGGCTACATTGACCGTCAGCAAGACGAGGTTCGTCGCGCAAGTCATTTTGAAGCCATGATGCTTCCGCCCACCTTGGACTACTCGTTGATCACAGCACTCAGCATCGAAGTTCGTCAAAAGTTGCAGCAGCAAAGACCACAAACATTGGGTCAGGCGTCTAGAATTTCTGGGGTAACGCCGGCCGCCATCTCGCTTTTATTGATTCACTTAAAGCGTCAGCGATACAAGGGTTTTGAAGATCAAAAGATGCAGGAAGCTGCTTTGAGCGCCACACCGACTTGATGCTTTAAAAAAGCCCATGAGCTACTTAAAACAACTTGGGACCCATGCAGAGTTGCTGATACAAGGCATTGAAGAAACAGGTGTGCTTGCCCATCCTGAGCAAGTTGAGAGATTGGCTCAATATGCGGGACTTTTGCACAAGTGGGGAGCGGTCTACAACCTCACGGCCAACAAAGAAGTCTCGCAAATTGTGACGCTCCATTTGCTGGATTCTTTGGTGGTTGTGCGGCCCTTGCTACGGGAGGCGCCAAAACTCAAGGCCTTGCTCGATGTGGGCTCAGGCGCAGGCTTGCCGGGTGTTGTTCTGTCCATCATGTGTCCTGACATCCAAGTCCATTGCATCGATGCGGTTGCCAAAAAGGCGGCGTTCATCAAACAAGTGGCCATCAACTTGGGGCTTGCCAACTTGCACTCACATCACGGGCGAATTGAGGCGCTTGATGGTCAGTTTGATGTGGTCACATCAAGGGCCTTTGCCTCGTTGATGGATTTTGTGAGTTTGACGACCAAGAATCTTTCGCCTTCCGGTTTTTGGATGGCCATGAAGGGGCGGATCGATCCGGCGGAAATCGACGTGTTGCCAGCGGGCGTTGAGGTGTTTCACGTGGAACCTTTGCGGGTTCCAAGGGTGGACGCCGTTAGAAACATTGTTTGGTTAAAGCGCAAGTCATAAGCGTTGGCCCATTCCTGGCTCAAGGTTTCACGTGGAACACGGTCGATATATTGTGACGGATTGTCGGCTCAGGGGCTTAAAGTTCAAGGAATACAGGTAAACTCTGCGGCTCTGATCAAAAGAGACTTGGCAAAGGGGTTGAATACGTGTGATGCCTGTTAAAGACTATGGTTCGTTTGTCCTCACCATCGGTTTGTTTTTGGCCCTGCCTGGGCCGGGCAACTTGGCCATTTTGAGTGCTTATCGTTTGGGTGGCGTGCGAGCGGCCATGGTTTCAACGCTTGGCATTGCTTTTGGAGATCAGTTGTTGATTGTTTTGGCCTTGGGTGGCCTTGCGGCCATTTTGCAAGAGTGGCCCCAACTGTTTCGGTGGATTGAGTACTTGGGTGCTGTGTATTTGATCTACATTGGGATTGGCTTGTTGAGGCCTGCACGGGGGCGTGTGGGTCTGGCGGTGTTTAAAATGAAAGACTTTTTCAGGCAGTCCCTGGCAATCACCTTGATGAATCCAAAGGCCATCGTCTTTTACATGGCGTTCTTTCCATTGTTTTTGGACAAAGGGCGAGGCATAGATTTGCAGACCTGGGCTGCTTTGGCGGGAACAATTGCATTGATGACCTTTGTGTATGGTTTGCTTTTGCTTTTGATGCTCAAGTTGCTTGCCAGAACGGTTAAAGATACAAGTCGGTTTAAAAAAATGTTGACGCGCTTAATGGGTGCTTTGTTCATTGGTTTTGGAATCAAACTGGCTTTTTCATAAGAAGAAAGAAAATCATGGCGCATATTTTTTGTGTTGCAAATCAAAAGGGTGGGGTTGGTAAAACCACAACCACGGTGAACTTGAGTGCTGGATTGGCTGCACTGGGGCAGCGAGTGTTGATGGTCGACCTGGATCCACAGGGCAATGCAACCATGGGCTCAGGTGTCGACAAAAGAGAGCTTGATTTGAGCGTTTATGAGGTCCTGATCGAGGGTGCTTCAATTTCTGCCGCAAAAGTGCTTAGCAATTGGGGCGAGCAACCTAGCCACAAGTTGCACAAAACCTATGATGTGTTGGGTGCGAGTCGAGAGTTGGCGGGCGCTGAATTGGAGTTGGTTGGGATGGAGAACCGGGAAAAGAGATTGAAGGAAGCGTTGGAGAAAGTTGCTCAAGACTATGACTTTGTCTTGATCGATTGTCCGCCCTCCTTGTCCTTGTTGACTTTGAATGGTTTGTGCTCGGCCAATGGTGTCATCGTCCCAATGCAGTGCGAGTACTTCGCACTGGAGGGATTGACGGACTTGGTCAACACCATTAAGCAAGTGCATGCCAATTTGAATCGCGCTCTAAAAATCATTGGTTTGCTCAGGGTCATGTTTGATCCGAGGGTGAGTTTACAACTCCAGGTGAGTGATCAATTGAAGGCGCATTTTGGCGATAAAGTCTTTAACGCGGTGATACCCAGAAATGTTCGCTTGGCCGAGGCGCCAAGTTTTGGTTTGCCTGGCGTGGTCTACGACCCAAATGCCAAGGGCAGCCAAGCCTTCTTATCTTTCGCCAATGAAATGGTCGAGAGAATTTCAAAAAACCTGTAGTTAATCCTTTTTTCGTACAAAAGGCGCTCATCAAGAGCAGCTGTCTTTGCGAAGTTGTTGAATAGAGAAAGTTAGAAAATGGCGACAAAAAAAGCAAATCGTTTGGGTCGGGGTCTGGAGTCCTTGCTCGGCCCCAAGGCGCCTGATGAAAGCTGGACGCAGGTGCAGGCCACAGATGCCCCAAGCCGATTGGATCTGGCTCAGATGGTGCCTGGGATGTATCAACCCAGGACTCGCATGGACGAGGGCGCTCTTTATGAGTTGGCTGAAAGCATCAAAGCACAGGGCGTGATGCAGCCTATTTTGGTGCGACCTCTCAAAGAGGGAGAGCACGCAGGCAAATATGAAATCATTGCGGGCGAGCGGCGCTTTCGCGCTTCAAAAATTGCAGGCCTTGAACACGTTCCTGTCTTGGTGAGAGATGTGCCCAATGAGGCCGCTGCAGCCATGGCGCTGATTGAGAACATACAACGTGAAGACTTGAACCCTTTAGAAGAGGCTCAGGGACTGCAAAGACTCGTCAAAGAGTTTGGACTGACACATGAAGAGGCGGCACAGGCGGTGGGTCGATCCAGAAGCGCGGCCTCTAATTTGTTGCGCCTGTTGAACTTGGCCGATCCTGTGCAAGCCTTGTTGATGGCTGGGGATTTGGACATGGGACATGCAAGAGCATTGTTGAGTTTGGACCGTGCGTCACAAATTACCACGGCACATCAAATAGCGTCGAAGCACTTGTCGGTGAGAGAGGCCGAGCGCTTGGTGAAGAAAATTGGAGCTGAATTCCAGCTGGTTGCGTCCAAACCCAAGAAAGAAAAGTCGCGTGATATCAAAAGAGTAGAGGAAGAGCTCTCAGACTTGCTCACGGCACAAGTAGAGGTGCGTGTCAAAAAGAGGGTAAAAAGATATGGGCGTGTGGAGGAAATGGGTGAGTTGGCCATCCAATTTGGCTCGCTGGAGGAGATCAATGGCTTGATCGATAAGCTCAAGTTGATTGCGCCAGTTTAAAGTTCAAAGGCAGACCGATTGCTTGCGCCTTGGCCGCGGATGGGTGCAGGTCGTTTCAAAGGAAAAAAATGGGACAACGTTTAACGCAGATCACGACCAGGACGGGTGATCAGGGCATCACAGGACTGGGTAACAATGAACGCGTTTCAAAGAGTCACGTTCGTGTTCATGCAATGGGCGAAGTGGATGAGTTGAACTCATCGATCGGATTGTTGTTGAGCGAGGCGTTGACGCCTGCTGATCAAGGGCTTTTGCTGGAGATACAACACGAACTGTTTAACCTTGGGGGTGAGTTGTCCATACCAGGCATGCAATTGTTAAAAGACCCGTCGCTTGCACAATTGGATGCAGCCATTGAGTCGTATTTGGGTCATTTGCCACCCTTAAAAGAGTTCATACTGCCTGGTGGCGTGCGTTCATCTTGTTTGGCCCATGTGTGCAGGACGGTTGCTCGTCGAGCGGAGCGTTCATTGGTCGCACTTTCCACACAAGAGGCTTACGCGGGCTTGGGCATCCGGTATTTGAATCGATTGAGTGATTTTTTATTCATATTGGCCAGAAAACTCAATCGCGATGCGCTCACGCAAGATGTCTATTGGAAAAGCGAGAGACTTGCCAACTTGGATAAAAATTGATTGCGTTTTTTGCTTGAAAGAACGCCGCCCAAGCCTTAAGTGTTCATCCGCTTGGATTTTCAACAATTGCAACGGTTATTCTGGACACGCAAATCAGTTCTTTGCTTTCGTTTTTAAGCTCGATGCTCCAAACATGGGTGCTTCGTCCGATATGAAGGGGACGAGCAGTGCCGTGAATGTAGCCACTGCTGGCGCCTTTGACGTGGTTGGCATTGATTTCTAGACCAAGCGCACGAAACGCGGGACCGCAGGCATAAAAAGCGCCACAAGAGCCAAGGGTTTCGGCGACAAGGACACTCACACCACCATGGAGCCTGCCGTAGGGTTGCATGGTTTTGCGTTCAACATGGATCCGAGCGCCCAGAAAGTCATCCCCAATCTCCGTGAACTCAAGCCCCAGGTGATCCGAAGCGGTATTTGCGTTCATTTTTGTCAATACGTCAAGGGAGATCGGTTTTTGCCAAATGCGCATGATTCAAAAGGGCTGGGTTGAGATCTCTGTATTATAAGAAATGTTTCTGCAGAACTACTTCTTCAATTTACCTTTGGCGATGATGGATGTCGCCAGCATGGATTTGGTCGTTTCAACGACCCCAGGTTTGGGGGCCGAGAGATCTTTTTTTGGTTTTTTGGTTTCTTTGTTTTTTCTTTGTTGACCTTTGGCCATGATAGAGTCCTTGAATGTTGAAAAGTCCAGTGTACTCCCCTGCGTGATGAATGCCTAACATGTCTGAACAAATTGAGATCAAAGAGTCCGAGGTGAAACTGACGGCGATCAAATCGCAAGGCGCGGGAGGACAGCATGTCAATAAAGTCTCTAGCGCGATACACCTTCGGTTTGATATTGGCGCCTCAAGTCTGCCCCCAGCACTCAAGCAAAGATTTTTGGCCTCCAATGACTCAAGAATATCAAAAGAGGGCATTTTGGTGATGAAGGTACAAGACACAAGGAGCCAAGACATGAATCGAATGCTCGCGTGGTCTAGGCTTTATGAGCTGATCCTTGTATTTGGGACAGAGCCAAAAACAAGGCGTGCGACCAAGGTCAAAAAATCTGCAATTGAAAAGCGCTTAAAAGAAAAGAAAAAAAGATCGATGCTAAAGTCATCTCGTGGTCTTGTGGAGGAGTAAATACAAAGTGCGATAACTGTATTAAACTGCTCTAATTTGAACCTGGGCGCCCGAATGGTTTAAATGGTGGGCGTATATTCCTTTATTTACGAATTGGAGAAGACAAATGACGCGAGCAAGTTTTCAGTGGCAAGACCCCTTTTTACTGGATGAGCAACTCAGTGAAGAGGAGCGCATGATCCAAAAAGCGGCACAAGAATATTGCCAAAGAAAATTGGCGCCGCGCGTGCTCGATGCCTTCAGAAATGAAAAAACAGACGCAAGCATTTTTAGGGAAATGGGAGAACTTGGTCTTTTAGGTCCGACCATCCCTCAGGAATATGGCGGCCCTGGTTTGAGTTATGTTGATTATGGTTTGATTGCCCGAGAGGTCGAGCGCGTTGATTCTGGCTACCGCTCAATGATGAGCGTGCAGTCGTCTTTGGTCATGTTGCCCATTTATGAGTTTGGGACACAGGCGCAGAGAGAAAAATATTTACCCAACTTGGCAAGCGGACAAACAATTGGCTGCTTTGGCTTGACAGAGCCTGACCACGGCTCCGATCCTGGCAGCATGGCAACTCGCGCACAAAAGGTGGCGGGTGGCTATCAACTTCGTGGCAGCAAGATGTGGATCTCAAACAGCCCCATCGCAGATGTTTTTGTGGTCTGGGCCAAAGAGGTCAGTGAAGGCGGCGAGGTGGGGCCCATCAGGGGCTTTGTTCTGGAAAAGGGCATGAAGGGTTTGAGCGCGCCGGCCATCCACGGCAAGGTGGGCTTGAGGGCCTCTATCACGGGTGAAATTGTGATGGATTCGGTGTTTGTACCGGAAGAAAATGCATTTCCAGAGGTGACTGGTTTGAAGGGGCCGTTCACTTGTTTAAACAGTGCGCGTTACGGCATTGCTTGGGGTGCCTTGGGTGCAGCAGAATTTTGTTGGCATGCCAGCCGACAGTACACCATGGACCGGATTCAATTTGGCAGGCCTTTGGCGGCCAATCAGTTGATTCAAAAGAAGCTGGCCGACATGCAAACAGAAATTGCTTTGGGCTTGCAAGGGTGTTTAAGGTTGGGGCGAATGAAGGACGAAGGTATTGCGTCAGTGGAGCTCACGTCTTTGCTCAAGAGAAACTCATGTGGCAAGTCTTTGGATGTCGCGCGCTTGGCTCGAGACATGATGGGTGGCAACGGGATCAGTGACGAGTTTGGTGTGGCCAGACATTTGGTCAACTTGGAGGTGGTCAATACCTATGAGGGCACCCACGATGTGCACGCTTTGATTTTGGGGCGTGCTCAAACGGGCATTGCTGCCTTTGCAAATTAATTTGTAACACCTAAAACCGTTTTATAGCAAGCAAGATGCAGCGAAAATGCAAGGTCGTGGTCGGGTTGAGCGGTGGTGTTGACTCGGCGGTTGCTGCCTACCTTTTAAAAAAGGAGGGCCATGAGGTGCATGCTATATTTATGAAGAACTGGGAGGACGATGACAATGACACGTACTGTTCCTCCAATGAAGACTTTGTCGATGCCGTTGCAGTGGCTGACGTCTTGGGGATAGAAATAGAGCACGTTAATTTTTCTGCCGATTACAAGGACCGTGTGTTTGCAGAATTTTTGAAAGAATACAAAGCGGGTAGGACGCCCAATCCAGATATATTGTGCAACGCGGAAATCAAGTTCAAAGCGTTTTTGGATCATGCCATGCGACTTGGTGCGGAAAAAATTGCCACGGGACACTACGCGAGAGTTTTGGAGACACCTCTTGGTTACAAGTTGTTGAAGGGACTCGATGCCGACAAGGATCAAAGTTACTTTTTACACCGCTTGAACCAAGCCCAGTTGAGCAAAACCTTGTTTCCTGTCGGAGAAATGAAAAAGACAGATCTGCGAGCCTTGGCTCAAAGCATTGGCTTACCGAATGCCAAAAAGAAGGATTCAACGGGCATATGTTTCATTGGAGAAAGACCTTTTCGAGCTTTTTTAAACCAATACATAGCGTCTAAACCGGGGCCCATTAAAAATGAATTCAATCAAACCATTGGTCAGCATGTGGGTTTGAGTTTTTACACCTTGGGGCAAAGGCAGGGTCTGGGCATTGGTGGCGTCAAGAATAGCCATCGTGTGACGGCGTCTGCACATCAAAAAGACGATCACCATGAACCGTGGTTTGTTGCATTCAAGGACATGCAGCGCAACACCTTGCATGCGGTCCAAGGGCATGAGCATCCGGCCTTGTTGTCTGATGCATTGAGTGCACAAGACTTGAGTTGGACAAGTGGTGAAGTGGAGCCCAATTTCTCCGGACATGTCCTGACCGCAAAGACCCGATACCGCCAAGTTGATGCAAGCTGCATGGTTCAATCCATGAGCACACAGGTTTTGAATTTGAGCTTTGCTCAGCCGCAGTGGGCCGTAACGCCCGGGCAATCTGTGGTTTTGTACAACGGCGAGGAGTGCCTGGGTGGCGGCGTGATTTGGGGCTACTCAGCTAGAAAAAGTTTTGAGCTCAATGCTTTGCAAAAGCTGGCCAATGCATGAGCGCGCTGTCCCACGCGAGAGCGCTAATTGACATCCAGAACCTCTTTGGCGGCTCGCACAATTACCGAACGCAGCCACTCATGCGCTTGGGTGGAGATGAACTGTGTGTACCAAAGCAAATCCACATGAACGGGTTGAAGTTTCAGGGGAATGGGCTTGATGCACAATTGTTCAGCCAAGCCCGCGACGCGAACAAAATGCTTGGGCAAAACGGTCAAGAGGTCTGAGTTCAAGACGACCCGTCCTGCGGTTGCGAATTGATTGACGGTGACGGCCACTTTTCTTTGCCGACCCAGGGCGGCCAAGGCTTCATCCACAAAGCCAAAGGGTCGGCCTGAGAAACTCACCAGCATATGGCGTGCTCGACAAAAGGCTTCCAAATCCAAAACTTTCTCGCTCAAGGGGTGATTTCGACGCATCACGCAAACATACTCCCCCTCAAAAAGACGAAAGTGATCAAACATGACCAACTCATCGGATTGGGCTTTGGCCGTGAGATCGGCCAATACCCCAGGAAAATGACCAACGGCAATGTGTGCTGCATGCTCGGTGAGAAGCTTTCTGGGGTCACGTGTGGTCAGCGGAATGACACGCAGGCTCGCCTTGGGCGCTTCATTTTCGAAAATTTTTGACAAGGCAGGAATCAACTCAGCGGCAGTGGCATCGGCCATGGCCAAAATAAAGGGCATGTTGGTCTTTAAGGGATCAAAAGGGTCGGGGGAGATGGCTTTTTCAAGCTGATTCAGTGCCTCACGGATTTGTGGCCACAGCCATTTGGCCTGGGCTGTAGGGCTTAGACGTGGGCCTTCGCGTACAAGCAGCTCATCTTTCAAGTGTTCTCTGAGTCGACGCAAGGCGTTGCTGACCGCCGGCTGTGTCAAGGACAGCCTGGCGGCAGCCTTTGTGAGACTTTGCTCAGACATGATGACGTCAAAAACACGCAACAGATTCAAGTCAAGCGTCTTAAAGTTTGTGCTTTTGTTTTCCATTATCATTTTTATGAATAGTATATATCACAAATCAAAAGTTGAACAATACCAGTAAAAACCCTAGGATGCATCCATGCAGTTGAAAAACTGAGCTGATTTTAAAAGGAAACATCATGTCTACATTTGTACACAGTCAATTCAATCAAAAACACCCAGGTGTCGAGCGTGTGGAAGGCCTTGTGGAGAAATACCAAGCCTACTCCCGTCCGTTTGAGGGTGCAAAAGCCTTGGCCGCCGTTTTACTGGGCGCGTTGGTGTCTTCTTTGCTTGTGGTTGCGAATCAAGTCATTGACTCTTGGAGCGATGGACATTTGATGGCCGCATGGATCGCCTTGTGGATTGTGGCATTCTCTTCACTCGCTTTGTTTGATGGCCCTGTGAGAGGGATTGCACAAAACTTGAAAAGAAGTGTCCAGCAGTGGTTGAGCAAAAGGGCGCAATTCAAACAAGATGAAAAGACCTGGGCGGTTGCTCAAAAAGATCCTGCATTGATGGCAGAGTTGACCGTTTTAATGCTCAGGGGTTGAAGTCAGGCGCATTAAATATTGCGTGGCAACACATTAAAAAAGCCTCTTGATGTCAAAAATCAAGAGGCTTTTTAACGATCCATCGAGGACTTAAATGCCAGCGAGCCTTTTTTCAAGACCCTCTTGGGCTTCTTTTAACGCTTTGGGTAAATGATAGGACAGTTGTTCAAAGAGCTCTTTGTGCAAGACCAGCTCTGCTTGCCAAGCTGATTTATCGATCTTCGTGACTTGAGCAAATTGATCGGCTGTGAAATCCAAGCCCTTCCAATTGATTTCTGGGTAGTTTGGGCTGACGCCAAAAATATGGTCATGTCCCGTAACGGTGTTTTCAATGCGGTCAATCATCCATTTCAAGACGCGCATGTTTTCGCCGTAACCGGGCCAGATGAACTTGCCGTCAGCGCCCTTTTGGAACCAATTGGTGGTAAATATTTTTGGCAAAGTGGCCCCTTGCTTGGACAGCTTGGCACCCAAGTCCAACCAGTGTTGGAAGTAGTCGCTCATGTTGTAGCCCGTAAAGGGCAGCATGGCAAAGGGATCGCGTCTCACCACTCCTTGCGCACCTGTTGCGGCCGCAGTCGTTTCTGAGCCCATGGTAGAGGCCATGTAGACCCCCTCAACCCAGCTTCTGGCTTCCGTCACCAAAGGAACGGTTGTTGAACGTCGTCCCCCGAAGATGAAGGCATCGATGGCGACGCCTTTGGGGTCATCCCAAGCGGCATCAATGGCTGGGTTGTTGGTTGCTGCAACAGTAAAGCGAGCATTGGGATGGGCCGCTTTGGCACCCGTTTCTTTAGCAATCGCGGGGGTCCAGTCTTTTCCTTGCCAATCGATGCAATGAGCAGGCGTCTCGCCCATGCCCTCCCACCAAACGTCTCCATCATCTGTCAACGCGACATTCGTGAAGATGACGTCGTTGTTTAAACTGGCCATGCAGTTGGGGTTGGTGAGTGTGTTGGTACCTGGGGCCACGCCAAAGTAGCCGGCCTCTGGATTGATCGCATACAAACGGCCATCCGTGCCTGGCTTGATCCAAGCAATATCGTCACCAATGGTGGTCACCGACCAACCGTCAAAGCCTGTGGGTGGAATCAACATGGCAAAGTTGGTTTTGCCACAAGCGCTTGGGAAGGCAGCAGCAACGTGGTATTTTTTTCCATTTGGCGGGGTAACACCCAAAATCAGCATGTGCTCAGCCAGCCAGCCCTCGTCGCGGCCCATGTTGGAGGCGATTCGTAGAGCGAAACACTTTTTACCAAGCAAGGCGTTGCCACCGTAACCAGAACCGTAAGACCAAATCTCTCTGGTTTCTGGATAATGCACAATGTATTTTGTTGCGTTGCAAGGCCATGTAGAGTCTTTTTGTCCGCTGCTTAAAGGGGCGCCAACGGTATGCACACATGGAACGAAGGCACCCTCTGTGCCCAAAACGTCATAGACTTCTTTGCCCATGCGCGTCATGATTTTCATGTTGACCGCAACATAAGCGCTGTCGGACAACTCGACACCAATGTGAGCAATGGGGCTGCCTAAAGGCCCCATTGAGAAGGGTACAACATACATGGTGCGCCCTTGCATGCAACCGTCAAACAAGGGTTTTAATGTGTTGCGCATTTCGCTGGGGTCGCACCAGTTGTTGGTGGGGCCCGCATCTTCTTGTTTTTGTGAGCAAATAAATGTTCGGTCTTCCACACGAGCCACATCGTTGGGGTCAGAGCAGGCGAGGTATGAGTTCGGGCGCTTGATGGGGTTGAGTTTTTTAAAGGTACCGGCTTGAACCAATAACTCGCACAAGTTTTTGTACTCTTCATCAGACCCGTTGCACCAAACGACGTCTTTGGGCTTGCACAGCGCAACCATTTCACTGACCCAGGCTATCAACTGGGTGTTTTTTACATGGCTTGGGGGATTAACGCCCAAACCTTTCTGTGCGGGTGCATTCATAAATCGCTCCTGATCAAATTAATTAAGGTCAAGCACTTGTTGGGCATCAAGACCCTGACCTTAATGAATTTGCAAGCAAGTTAATATAGGCGTTGATACTAACTTTGTATGACCCAGAGGTGGGCATCGGCCACGGACTCGCAAGCAAATCAATGGAAAATGGCTCACCACCTATTGGGCAAAACCCAGTGGGCATAGGTGCTCCAAAAATGAAGCCCCACAATCAAGCCATGAAAACTGCAATGAATGCGAGCAAAAAAATCAAAATGGCGCCACCAATGGGCAAAACGATGGGCATCAGCGGAACGATGGATTCAACGACATCGGTATGCTCGCGGGTTTCTTGATTCGAAGAAGAAGACATATTGTTTATCCTTAAAAGGTCTGAAATTATAGCTTTTTTGCCATCCTTTTCGCCCTCAAAGACAGCTTGGCAATGGGATTAAGAAAGGACTTGCAGATATGGGCACAAAAATGTAATGAAAACTGACTAATATCGTATATTCTATGGGGATGGGCAAAATGAAATCATTAAAATATGCCGACGGGTTTCCAAATCAGCCCAATTCCTTACCCCGAAAAGCCCTATGAACAGTGAACACGACGCCTATACCCGCTCCGGTGAGCTTGTGGAGTTGCTTGCATCCAGAATATTGATCCTGGATGGCGCGATGGGCACCATGATACAAAGGCTGAAATTATCAGAGGCACACTACCGCGGAGAGCGATTCAAGTCGTTTGATCGCTCTGTACAGGGCAACAATGAGTTGCTGAGTTTGAGCCAACCGAGCGTGATACAAGACATTCATGAGTCTTATTTAAGCAGTGGTGTGGACATCATTGAAACCAACACCTTTGGTGCAACACGGATTGCACAAGAGGATTACAAAATGGCTGACTTGGCCTATGAGATGAACAAGGCCTCGGCACAACTTGCCCGCCAAGCCTGTGACAAATTCTCAAGCCCTGAGCACAAAAGGTATGTCTTTGGTGCATTGGGGCCAACGCCAAAGACGGCCAGTATCAGCCCAGATGTGAACGACCCGGGTGCAAGAAATGTCGATTTTGAAGAGTTAAGAGCGAGCTACCACGAGCAAGTAAGCGCTTTGCTCGATGGAGGTGTGGATGGTTTGATTGTTGAGACGATATTTGATACTTTGAATGCAAAAGCCGCGCTTTTTGCAATTGAGGAGTGTTTCGAAGCGAGCCAACAGCGACTTCCTCTGATCATCAGTGGAACGGTGACAGACGCCTCGGGTCGAATCTTATCGGGTCAGACGGTCAGCGCGTTTTGGTACAGCGTGCGGCATGCAAATCCTTTGGCCGTTGGTCTTAATTGTGCGTTGGGCGCTGCACTGATGAGGCCCTACTTGCAAGAGTTGTCGCAAGTGGCAAAGGACACGTTCATTTCTTGTTATCCCAATGCAGGCCTGCCCAATCCAATGAGCGAGACAGGTTTTGATGAGACGCCTGCAGACACGAGCCGTTTGTTGCATGAGTTTGCAAAAGAGGGGCTGCTCAACATCGTGGGCGGTTGTTGTGGAACGACGCCACAGCACTTGTTTGAAATTAAAAAAAGTGTCAGCACGGAAAGCCCGCGTCGTATTCTTCGATAAATAAATTAGAATAACGTTCATCCCAAGGAGCGTTGCAGCCTAGCGAATTTGACAGGTCAGGCTTGGGGTTGAAAACAGAGATAACTGCGCTCACCTGAGTATTCACTCATAGGTGAGGGCCATGTCGAACACTGTTAAATCAAACAACAAACAATTTCTCAAAGAGACCGCACTTTTGTTGTGTGGTTTAGAGCCCTTGGTCATTGGCAAAGACAGTTTATTTGTCAACATTGGCGAGAGAACAAACGTCACGGGTTCAAAAGCATTTGCAAAAATGATTTTGAATGGTGAGTACGAGCGTGCCTTGGCGGTTGCTAGGCAGCAAGTTGAAAATGGCGCTCAAATTATCGATGTGAACATGGACGAGGCGATGCTTGATAGTCAAGCCGCCATGGTTCGCTTTTTGAATCTGATGGCAACGGAGCCCGACATTGCCAGAGTACCTGTCATGATTGACAGCTCCAAATGGAGTGTGATTGAAGCGGGACTTAAATGCATTCAAGGCAAAGGCATTGTCAACTCGATCTCAATGAAAGAGGGGGTTGACGAGTTCAAACGCCAGGCCAAACTGATCATGCGCTATGGCGCAGCAGCGGTGGTGATGGCCTTTGATGAAAAGGGACAAGCGGACACCTTTGAAAGAAAAATTCAAATTTGCAAAAGAGCCTACGACATTTTGGTTCACGAGGTGGGCTTCAATGCGCAAGATATCATTTTTGATCCCAATATATTTGCAATAGCCACAGGCATTGAGGAGCACAACAATTATGCGGTTGATTTCATCAATGCCACGAAGTGGATCAAAGAGAACTTAAAAGGGGCCAAAGTCTCGGGCGGTGTTTCTAACGTTTCTTTTAGTTTTAGAGGAAACGAGGCGGTCAGAGAAGCGATACATACTGTTTTTCTATACCATGCGATCAAAGCGGGCATGGACATGGGCATTGTGAATGCCGGCATGATCAGTGTTTATGACGATTTGCCCCCTGATTTGAAAGAGCGGGTGGAGGATGTTGTTCTCAATCGCAGAGAAGACGCGTCTGAGCGTTTGATAGAGATTGCTGAAAACGCAAAAGGGCAGGCCAAAGAGCAACTGAACCAACATGCTTGGCGTGGTACACCCGAAGCACCCAAAGCTGTTGAGGAGAGGCTTTCCCATGCCTTGGTTCATGGCATCAATGAGTTCATTGAGATAGACACCCAAGAAGCCTATGAGCAAACGCTCAAGCAAGGAAAACGCGCCTTGAGTGTGATTGAAGGCCCTTTAATGGACGGGATGTCTACGGTGGGTGATTTGTTTGGCCAGGGCAAGATGTTTTTGCCACAAGTGGTCAAAAGTGCGCGTGTGATGAAACAAGCGGTGGCCGTTTTGATTCCTTACATCGAAGAGGAGAAGCAACGCCAACAAGCGGCTGGCCATGCGGTCAAGAGCAAGGGCAAAATTGTCATGGCCACGGTCAAGGGCGATGTCCATGACATTGGTAAAAACATTGTGACGGTGGTTTTGCAGTGCAATAATTTTGAGGTCATCAACATGGGTGTAATGGTGCCATGTCATGAAATTCTTGCCAAAGCAAAAGAGGTGGGCGCAGACATTGTTGGTTTGTCCGGTTTGATCACGCCAAGCTTAGAAGAAATGCAGCATGTTGCATCGGAGATGCAAAAAGACGAGTATTTTAGAGCTCGTAAAACACCTTTAATGATTGGTGGCGCAACGACATCTAGGGTGCACACAGCGGTCAAAATTGCGCCTCATTATGAGGGACCGATTGTGTACGTTCCCGATGCATCAAGAAGTGTGGGGGTTGCCCAAGGACTGTTGTCTGATGGGGCGGAAAAATTCATTGAAACATTGAATTTGGATTATGAGCGCGTGAGATTACAGCACGCGCAAAAGAAAACAACCCCACTGATTGCGATTGAAGAGGCGAGACGCAATGCGCCTCAATTTGATTGGGCGGCATACAAAGCAAAAAGACCAAACTTCTTGGGCGCACGCTCGTTCACGCGGCACAATCTTGCGGAATTGTCGACCTTTATAGATTGGTCGCCATTTTTCCAAACCTGGGATTTGGCCGGGCCTTATCCCGCGATTTTGACCGATCCGGTTGTTGGTGTTGAGGCGCAAAAAGTGTTTGACGACGCGAAAGCGATGTTGAAAAAACTGGTGAATGAGCAGTGGCTACAAGCCAATGCGGTGCTGGCTTTTTATCCGGCCAACTCATTGGGCGATGATGTGGTGATATGGCGAGATGAAAAGCGCAATGAGCCCTTGATGGTCTGGCATGGCTTAAGGCAACAAACCAAAAAACCAAACGCGCGCCCCAATCGATGTTTGTCCGATTTTGTCGCGCCCATGGGGCATGACGATTATGTGGGTTGTTTTGCGCTGACCACGGGCTTAGGTGTTGAGAAAAAGGAGGCCCAGTTTCTGGCCCTCAACGACGACTATCAAGCGATCATGCTGAAGGCATTGGCAGACCGTTTGGCAGAGGCTTATGCCGAGTACTTGCATTGGCGTGTGAGAACCGATTTGTGGGCTTACAGCCCTAAAGAACATCTCAATGTGGCCTCAATGATCGCTGAGCAGTACATTGGGATTCGCCCAGCGCCTGGCTACCCGGCCTGCCCGGATCACGTGATCAAGAGAGCAATGTTTGACAACTTGGCTTGTGCAGACATAGGCATCACCTTGACCTCCAGTTTGGCGATGTCTCCTGCTTCCAGCATTTGCGGCTTTTATCTTGCACACCCACAGGCGAAGTACTTCAATGTTGGGCGCATCGGTGAGGACCAGGTCGAGGATTTGGCCAGGCGGCAAGGCGTTTCAATGGCGCAATGCAGTCAATTTCTTGGGCCGAACTTGTCATGAGTTTTCGCACCAAAATGGTGCGACCAGAAAATCCCTAAAACAGCCGCCACTGACAGCACTTTTTTGGTGCACGAATGTCTTGCCCTGCAAGAGGTGTCCCTGTCTTGGTGCAATTATGGCGTAAAACGGATAATTTCTCATGGCATGAAGAATGCTGATGGTCAACAGATCATTAAAAGGAGTTATACATGAAGTTTCAAAACGTTTTATTGGCATCATTGGTGATGACGGGGTTCGTTAACGTGGCCAAGGCTGCTGACCCAGCTCCAGCTCCCGAGCCTGAGTCAACGCTCAGCTTTAATTTGGGCGTGGTGAGTGAATACCGCTATCGCGGCATTTCTCAGTCGGCCAAGAAGCCAGCCCTGCAAGGCGGTTTTGACTATGCAGACAAAAGTGGCGCCTACATTGGCGCATGGGCTTCAAGCATCACATGGATCAAAGATTCAGATGCCAAAGGCTCGGCCAAAGGCCCCATTGAAATTGACGTTTATGGTGGCTATAAAGGCGCTTTGAGCGATGACATTGCCTTTGATGTTGGTGGCTTGCAGTATTGGTACGCCACAAACAATTTGGCAACGGTCCCTGGACTGGTCAATGCCAACACATTTGAAATTTATGGTGCGCTGTCTTTTGGCGCCTTCACTGCTAAATTGTCCAACAGCACGGGTAACTTGTTTGGCGCACCCAACAGCAAGAACAGTCGTTATTTGGATTTGAGCTACACCTTCGACCTGGGTAACGGCTTAACCATTGTGCCCCATTTGGGTGACCAATATGTGGCAAACAATCCAGCAAGTTATTCAGATTATTCCATTGCCATTAACAAAGACATGGAAGGAACAGTTCTCAGTGCGACCGTGCTTGGAACCAATTTCAAAGCACGCCATGGTGACTACGTCTTACCAGGCTCGGGAAACAAAGAGCTCAGTGGCGCAGCATTGGTGTTGGGTTTGAAAAAGAACTTTTGATAAAGACTAAGGACATCACATGAAATTGATAACCGCCATTATTAAACCATTCAAACTCGATGAGGTCCGCGAGGCCCTATCAGCGATTGGTGTTCAAGGCATCACCGTCACAGAGGTAAAAGGTTTTGGACGTCAAAAAGGCCACACCGAACTTTACCGTGGAGCTGAGTATGTGGTTGACTTTTTACCAAAAGTCAAAATTGAGGTTGCTGTTGCAACTGAACTGCTCGAGAGATCCATTGAGGCCATTGAAGGCTCAGCAAGAACCGGCAAAATCGGTGATGGCAAGATCTTTGTTTACGATCTTGAACAAGTGGTTCGCATCAGAACCGGTGAAACTGGTCAAGAAGCGCTTTAAGCATCCATTTCAAGAAAGAATAATCATGAAAAATTTGTTCGCCTCCCTAGCACTCGGATTGAGTTTGCTGATGGGTTCCGCGGCCGTTTTGGCCGATACCGCACCTGCTCCCGCAGCTGCTGCACCCGCAGCGGCCAGTGCAGCAGCAGATGCAGCACCTGCTGCTGCCCCTGCCCCTGTACCCAACAAAGGTGATACAGCCTGGATGACCGTTGCAACAGCTTTGGTGATCATGATGACCATCCCTGGCTTGGCACTTTTCTATGGTGGATTGGTGCGCAGCAAGAACATGCTATCCATTTTGATGCAAGTCTTTGTCGTGACAGCCTTGATCTATGTTTTGTGGTTGCTCTACGGCTACACCATTGCATTTACCGCTGGCAATCCATTCTTTGGCTCCATGGACAAATTGTTCTTCCTCGGCATCACGCCTGACTCAGTTGCTGCAACCTTCAGCAAAGGTGTTGTGATTCCTGAGTACACATTTGCTGGATTCCAAGCAACCTTTGCGGCCATTACTTGCGCTTTGATTGTGGGCTCATTTGCTGAGCGTGTGAAGTTCTCCGCTGTGTTGCTCTTTTGTGCATTGTGGTTCACCTTCAGTTACTTACCAGTGGCCCACATGGTTTGGTATTGGGACGGCCCTGATGCGATCACTGATGCAGCGAGCTTGGAAAAAGTAACTGAAGCCGCAGGATGGTTGTGGGCCAAAGGTGCCCTGGACTTTGCAGGCGGAACAGTGGTGCACATCAATGCGGCTGTGGCTGGCTTGGTTGGCGCATACATGATTGGCAAGAGAACTGGCTATGGCAAAGAATCCATGGCCCCACACAGCTTGACATTGACCATGATCGGTGCATCCATGTTGTGGGTGGGTTGGTTTGGCTTCAATGCCGGATCAAACCTAGAAGCCAATGGCGTCACAGCACTTGCATTCATCAATACATTGGTGGCTACAGCTGCAGCAACACTGAGCTGGATCATGGGTGAAGCGCTTGGCAAAGGCAAGTCTTCCATGTTGGGCGCTGCATCCGGTGCGGTGGCTGGCTTGGTCGCAATAACACCTGCATGTGGATTTGTAGGTCCTTTGGGTGCCATCGTGATCGGATTTGCTGCTGGATTGTTGTGCTTGTGGGGTGTCAGTGGTCTTAAAAGCCTTCTTGGTGCGGATGACTCGCTTGATGTCTTTGGCGTGCACGGTGTGGGCGGCGTTTTGGGTGCATTGTTAACAGGTGTATTTGCTTCCCCCTCTTTGGGCGGCACAGGAATATACGATTATGTTGCCAATGCTGTAGCACCTGAGTACTCCATTTCTGGTCAAGTATGGATTCAATTGCAAGCCGTCATCACAACGATTGTGTGGTCTGCAGTGGTCTCAGTGATTGCATACAAAGTGGTCGACTTGCTCTTGGGTTTGCGTGTAACTGAGGAAGAAGAGCGTGAAGGCTTGGACATCACTTCACACGGCGAATCAGCATACAACCGTTGATACATCAATGACCGTTTTTACCAAAGAAGGACAAAAGGGATAACACTTCAATTGGTCTGGTTTCATGTCTAGTTCTTCAAAGAACTTTTAACCCACCTGGTTTACTAGGTGGGTTTTTTTTGGACCATGCAAAGCCGAACGGTCGCCAACCCTGTAAAGAACAAAAAAGAAACACCAAGATCAAGGCGTAAAGGATCGGTTCAAACAAAAGCACCTATTTGGATTGCAAATATATATGGCAAACTATAGCAAGAGTTGAAGTGAACAAAGAAAGGCATCTGATGAGACACGTCAAATTAGAGAGCAAGAGCCTGTCATGTACAGTTGATGCTGAAAGAGGCGCAAGAATCATTCGATTAAGCATTCAGGGCGAGGACGTTTTCAAGTTCAACGAAAACAAGAACCCCAATGGGCCAGGTGAGGGCGTGCTTGCCTTGATTCCATGTGTGCACCATGCGTCATTGAGCGAGTTGGTTTGGCACGGCACGGGACATCCTGCATTGAACACACAAGTCAGCGCCGAGCAATTTGATGGCGGCCTTGGATGGCAAAGTCCGTGGCAAATCTTAGAGCAAGAAGAGGATTGGGTGCTCTTGGGTTTTGAGCACCGTGCACAGAAAAACTGGCCGTGGTTGTTTGATGCCTCACAAGTTATCCGGGTACATGAAGAGACGCTTTTTTTAACGCTTTCATTGACCAATCAGTCCAATGTCGCTGCGCCTGCTGGATTGGGTTGGTCCCTGAGTTTTCCAATCGTGCCCAGGGATCAATTAACGATCAAGGCGAAAAGACAGATGGAGTTAAACCATCTGGGTGTGAAAGAGCGGGCAATTAAAGAGGTGAAACAAGGCAATTCAAAGAGCAGTGAGGGGTTTGACGGTGCATTGCACGAGCTCTGTGAGGGCATCTCTTATGGCGAATGGGATGGAGCGGCGTCTTTAAAAACAGACACGTATCGAGTGTCTTTGCAATCGAATCTTAAGACGATACAAGCTTGTCCGATCGATGAGCGAGCGTCATTGCTACTTAAAGCGTTCGATGTTCCCTATGATGTGATGAGGCACGCCGCTGCACCTCAAATGTTGGCGCCTGGTGAGTCAACAAGTATAGAGATGTGTCTAAAGTTCGAGGGGAGTAAAAATATACACTGAACTCATGAGGCAAGTGGTTCAATGTAGCCAAATTGTCTTTTTGACAGGGCCAGGCCGATGCCCTTAGAGCTACCGAATTCTAAAACGCGCCCAATCAATATGTCGTGATCTCCGGCACTCACGCATTGCTCAATGTGGCAGTCAAACCATGCGAGAGCATGGGGCAATTTTGTGCGCTGGCTTTTCATGCGTTCAATGGGCTCATCTTTGAATCTCTCAGCTTGTGAGCCTGTAGAGAATTTAATGGCCAAGGCCTTTTGTTCTAAAGCAAGAACATTGACCAAAAAACCACTGGACTGAGTGAAAGCTCGATTAGAAAATGCCCCCTTTCCAACGCTCCAAAGGACCAATGCAGGATCCATGGAGACGGTGTTGAAAGAGTTGCAGGTCATGGCCCAGTCTTGATTCTCGAAGTGAGTGGTGACCACGGTCACGCCTGTTGTAAAACAACTCATTGCGTCTTTGATGGAGCTCATGAATACTCTAGGTGGGAAATGTGTAAAGAAAAGCAGGGCACGTGGTTAAAAGCCCCCTGATGATGAAAAGCATCAAAACGGGATGTCGTCATCCATGTCATCAAAGTTTGTTTTTGGCGCTTGCGCAGACGCTTGCATGGGCGCTCTATTGGCCGGTTTAGGCGCGGTATTTTGTTGCGAATACGCTCCACCTGCGTCCTCGTTGCCGCTCGTGCCTTCTCGGCCGCCTAAGAGTTGCAATTCAGTTGCGATGATATCGACGGTGTTTTTTTCAACACCCGCTTGGTCTGTGTATTTGCCGTATTTCAAGCGACCCTCGACATAAATGGGACGGCCTTTTTTGACATATTCACCAGCGATTTCTGCAAGACGATCGTAAAACGTAATTCTATGCCATTGGGTATCTTCAACCATGTCACCTGTTTCACGGTTTTTCCGTCTGGTGGACGTTGCAATGCTGACGTTGGCAACAGCTTGCCCAGAAGGCAAGTAACGCACTTCAGGATCTCGACCACAGTTTCCCATCAAGATGACTTTGTTTACAGATGCCATGATAAAACTTTCAAAAAATAAAACCGATCAAATGAGATGCTTCTCATTGGACTTCATGCAATAGGAGGATGATATCACCTCTAGAAAACCGATCAACACAAGCCCATTGGCGAGGGTCAATTGGCATCTTAGGGTGACGCATCAACACGACTCGCCAAAACAAGGCTCAGCAAATGGAAATGATATATCAAAACCCCATCTATCTTACTTTGAAAAACTTGGGCAAGCGCAGTGAAAAACCCATCAAAAAACAATCGTTTTAGAGCCAAAACAAGACAAGGGGAAAGGGCCTGCGGCTTGCGCTAAAAAGCAAAAAAATGCAAAAATATTTGTAAAAACAGGGGTGCGCAAACGCCTGGTGAAAGGACCCACAAGGGGCCAAGTCACAAGTCAAAAACTCAGGGGTGTCGTGTGCCTAGAGGTTCAGCCTTTGTTGCTCGAAGGGTTGGGACAATAGTTCATGTGCCAAGAAACCCCAATCCATAGCAATAAAAGAGCGGCAGCGCCAGCAAAAAGCCCTTCAACGCCAATGCTTTTCGCAACCCATCCGCCCAGAGCGGCACCTGTAAAAATACCCAAGGATTGAAGCGTGTTGTAGATGCCCAAGGTGGACGCGCGCGCGCGCAGGGGTGCAATTTTTGAGGCCAAACTGGGTTGACTGGCCTCAAGGATGTTGAAGCCACAAAAAAAGGCAAATAAAAGGATCTCCAAACCCCAGAGCGTAGGGGTTTGAAAGGCTTCGTACATGAATCCAAACTGAACCATAAAAACCAAAAAAATGGAACCTAAAAACAAGGGTCTCAGCAGCCCTCTCTTCTCTAAAGGAAAGAGGGTCAGGCCCATGACCAGAAATGACAGCAGCACGGCTGGTAGATAGACCCAACCGTGATCGGCTTTGTCCACGCCTGCCCGAATCAATAAGTCTGGCACCGACATCCAAGTACCCAGTTGAACGGCGTACAACACAAAAACGCCAAAATAAAGCTTCAACAGGTCGCGAGAAAAAACCAAGGTGCGCAGTTCGCTCAAAGACAAGTCCGCGGGCTTCAGAAGGTGAAATTCTTCCTGGGGTGTCCAAAAAACAACGACGGCTATGCCAAGGAAAGACAAAAGCAGGGTGATTTCAAAAATCAACGGCAGGCCACCCCAACGCGATAAAAAGGGACCAATGACCAAAGACAAAGCAAACATCAAGCCAATGCTGGCGCCAATAAGAGCCATGCCTTTGGTTCTCACCTCATGTCGTGTTTGATCTGCTAAGAGGGCGCTGACTGCAGCGGAAATGGCTCCGCCTCCTTGGATAGCACGGCCAATGGCCAGGCCATGGACAGAGGTGGCGATGGCGGCAATCCAACTGCCAAGGGCCAAAAGCAAAAGGCCAAAAACAATGACTTTCTTTCTTCCAAAGCGATCAGCGGCCAAGCCAAAGGGGATTTGTAGCGCCGCTTGAACGAGACCATACATCCCCACGGCAAAGCCAATGGCCACAGCGTCATCACCCCCCGTGTAATTTTTGGCTTCGATGGCGAAAACAGGCAAGACCATGAAAAGACCAAGCATCCTGAGCCCATAGATACAGGCCAGAGAAAAACTCGCTCGCTTCTCGTCTTGGTTCATTCGATGGGGGTTGGGAGTCTGGGGTGGTGAAATATCTTGCACTGGGAGACACTCAAAAAAAGAGGAAATCAACAAAATTGTGATTGTCCTCCAATACCGTGGGGTTTGAGACGAGCAAATATGAAAAATTACCAAAGGAGGGGATTTGGGGGCAAATTCAATGGATAAACATGGATGGCTTCCCACATTGAAATTATCAAGTCGGGGTCGTTAAAAAGAAGGGAGATAAGTAAACCAGACATGGAATAAATGGGGGAATAAAGTTATCATGTGTGGTTAATTTAAGGAATACATCCTACCGTGAATGCATCCACTGAAGGGCTCTATTTAGGCCACGCAATTGATCCAAAAAAAATGCCCCATGGCCTCATCAGCATCAGAGGGGCTAGAACACACAATTTAAAAAATATTGATCTTGATTTGCCCAGAAACCAGTTGGTGGTGATCACGGGTCTTTCGGGGTCTGGTAAATCCAGTTTGGCCTTTGACACCTTGTATGCAGAGGGCCAAAGACGCTATGTGGAGAGTTTGTCGGCCTATGCACGGCAGTTTTTGCAGCGCATGGACAAGCCAGACGTGGATTTGATAGAGGGCTTGTCTCCGGCCATCTCCATTGAGCAAAAGGCAACCAGTCACAATCCTCGCTCAACGGTGGGGACGGTCACCGAAATCCATGATTATTTGAGGCTCTTGTTTGCGAGAGCAGGCACCCCTCACTGCCCCGAACATGACTTGCCCTTGCAAGCTCAAACTGTGTCGCAGATGGTTGACACGGTTTTGTCCTTTGAAGCAGAAACCCGCATCATGGTCTTGGCGCCCATCGCTCGAGAGAAAAAAGGCGAGTTTGCCGATCAACTCATGGCTTTGCAGCAAAAGGGTTTTGTGCGCTTTCGTGTGGGCAAACAAGTGATTGAAGCCACAGAATTGCCAAGCTTTAAAAAGACAGAAAAACACGATATAGATGTCGTGATTGACAGACTTAAAGTCAGGGCAGATGCAGCGCAACGCTTGGCGGAGAGCTTTGAAACTGCCTTGATGGTGGCCTCAGGAAAAGCAATCGTGTTGAATTTGGAAACTTTGGAAGAGAGGAGTTTTAATGCAAAATTTGCATGTCCGATTTGTCATTTTTCAATGGGCGAGTTGGAGCCAAAACTTTTCTCCTTCAACTCACCAGCGGGTGCTTGTGAAGCGTGTGAGGGGCTTGGACATGAAGAGTTTTTTGACCCCAACAGAGTGGTCGCCTTTCCAAGCCTGAGTTTGGCCAGTGGCGCCATCAAGGGTTGGGATCGAAGAAATGCTTATTTTTTCTCAATGTTGGAGAGCCTATCCAAGCATTACCAATTCAATATTGAAACACCGTTTGAAAACATCGCGCCAGAAATTCAAGACATCATTTTGCATGGATCGGGCAGCGAGGAAATTAAGTTCAGTTATGTGATTGATGCAGCAGGAAAGCCGGCGCGAAAAACAAGTAAAAAACATGTTTTTGAAGGCATTTTGGTCAATATGAAAAGGCGCTACCAAGAAACCGAGTCGGCCTTGGTGCGCGAGGATTTGGGCCGCTATAAAAGCACACGATCATGTGTTGTGTGTGCTGGAGCGAGATTAAAGCTAGAAGCATTGCATGTAAGGCTTGGAGAGGGCGCGCAAGCAAAGGGTTTGCATGAGGTCAGCCACTTGACATTGGGCGAGTGCTTGAAGTACTTTAAGGGATTGCATCTTAACGGCGCAAAGGCGGACATCGCTTCAAAAGTGGTCAAAGAAATTCAATCGCGTTTGAAGTTTTTAAACGATGTGGGCTTGAACTATTTGAGTCTAGCAAGAAGTGCGGAGACGCTTTCTGGCGGTGAGGCCCAACGCATCCGATTGGCCTCTCAAATCGGATCAGGTCTAACGGGTGTGATGTATGTGCTGGATGAGCCCAGCATAGGCTTGCATCAAAGAGACAATGATCGATTGATCGACACACTCAAACATTTAAGAGACATCGGTAACTCAGTTTTGGTTGTCGAGCACGATGAAGACATGATTCGTGCAGCAGACTATTGTGTGGACATGGGGCCAGGTGCAGGTGTGCACGGGGGGCATGTGACAGCACAAGGAACACCTAGCGAGGTAGAGAAAAATCCGGCCTCACTCACAGGTCGTTATTTAAGTGGGGCCTTAAAAATTGAAGTCCCAGCAAAACGACACGCATGGCTCACGCATCTAGTGGACGATGTCGGGCAGAGGAAAAAAGCAGTTGAAACGGATACAAAAAAAGGGCTGAAGACAAAACTTCAGGTCTCAAGTACGAAGGGCTATAAAAGTGTTGTGGTGCCATCACCCTTGGACGAGCAGCCGCACCCCTTTTCAAAATTCTCGAAACCATCACAAACCAATGAAGCGACAGAGCTTGAGGCTGCGCAAGACAAAAGCGAGGGGCATGTCGTTTCGCCATTGGGCTTGTCTTTGTTCATCAAAGGCGCGAGCGGCAACAATCTACAAGGCATAGACGTCAACATTCCAGTGGGCCTGATGACCTGTGTGACGGGTGTGTCTGGCTCTGGGAAATCAACCCTGGTCAATGACACATTGTATTTGGCCGCTGCGCAACACTTATACCGTGCGCATGAGGAGCCAGCGGCGCATGAGCAAATCACGGGCTTAGAACACTTTGATAAAGTCATCAATGTAGATCAGTCACCCATTGGGAGAACACCTAGAAGCAATCCGGCGACGTACACCGGCATGTTGACCCCAATCAGAGAGTTGTTAGCAGAAATGCCGATGGCAAAAGAAAGAGGATACGGACCAGGACGGTTTTCATTCAATGTTGAGGGCGGGCGATGTGAGGCCTGTCAAGGCGACGGTGTGGTCAAGGTAGAAATGCATTTTTTACCTGATATCTATGTCCCGTGCGATGTGTGTCATGGCAAGCGCTACAACAGAGAAACCTTGGAGGTCACGTACAAAGGTAAAAACATTGCACAAATTTTGGACTTGACGGTAGAGGCGGCCATGGAGAGTTTGCAGGCGGTCCCAAGTATTGCAAGAAAGTTACAAACTTTGATGGATGTGGGCTTGAGCTATATCAAACTTGGGCAATCGGCGACGACCTTGTCGGGTGGTGAAGCCCAAAGGGTCAAGCTCGCTTTAGAGCTTTCTAAAAGGGACACGGGACGCACGTTGTACATCTTGGATGAGCCAACCACGGGATTGCATTTTGCAGATATAGAGTTGCTGTTGAAGGTGCTTCACAGACTGAGAGATGCGGGCAACACGATTGTGATCATTGAGCACAATTTAGATGTGATCAAAACAGCTGACTGGCTCATTGACATGGGCCCAGAGGGTGGCGATCAAGGTGGTCAAATGCTTGGGTGTGGAACGCCTGAACAAATTGCACAAAATGAGCGAAGCTTCACAGGACACTACCTTAAAAAATTGCTACCTCCGCCGTGAGAAGCAAGAGGTGCGGCTCAGGCCTGTGAGAGACAGCTTTGCAAAAGATCTCTCGTCTGGATGGCTTCTTTTCGAGCCGCGCGGGCAAAATCATCGCCTTCAGACGCATAAATAATTGCACGAGAAGAGGTCACAATGACACGGGCATTTTGATGGCTTCGTGCGGCTTTAACGGTGGCTTGAGCATCCCCCCCTTGCGCGCCGATTCCAGGAATCAAAAGGGGCAAATTGGGAGCCAATGATCGAACGCGCTCAATTTCAGTGGGGTAGGTGGCACCTACAACAAGGCCAAGTTGCCCGTTCGTGTTCCATGGGCCGTTGGCCAAGCTGGCAATGTGTTCATACAAATGCGGCGTGTGTTCATGGTTTGCAAGGCGTTGATTTTGCAAATCGTCACCCCCTGGATTGGAGGTGCGACACAAAAGAAAAGCCCCTTTTTTGTGGTGTTTGAGATAGGGGGCAATAGAGTCAAAGCCCATGAATGGTGAGAGTGTTAAGGCGTCAGCACCGTAGCGTTCAAACGCTTCAATGGCATATTGTTCTGCGGTTGATCCAATGTCGCCACGTTTGGCATCCAGAACAACAGGAACATGAGGCGCGACTTCGCGAATATGTTGTATCAAGCGCTCAAGTTGTGCCTCTGCTCTGTGCGAGGAGAAATAAGCAATTTGCGGCTTAAACGCCATGACCAAATCAGCTGTGGCGTTTACAATTTCAGCACAAAAGTCAAAAATTTTCCGCTCATCGCCTCTCCATTTGAGCGGAAAGCGGTTGGGCTCGGGGTCCAATCCAACGCACAACATGGACTCGTTTTCGGTATTGGACAAGGTCAACTGATCGATAAAATTCATATTCAAATAAATCTAAGGTAATGATGTGGTCAATGGGTCAATGAATGTGCCAAACAAAAATCAGTCCAAGCATTTGATTTTGTCTCACCAGAGCGCAACATTTGCTCAGGCGCATAAGTCACGATCATGGGTGTGTTTTCAAATCGATGTACTTTAGAGCGCAGTCGACCAAGTGGCTCATTGTTGAGTGGGGTGTCCTTGAGCAATGCATGTGCTGCAGCCAAGCCCATCACCAATAAGAGTTTGGGTTGGAGAAGTTTAATTTGTTGTTTCAAGTGAATCAAACAAGTTTGAGTGGCCACATCGCTTGGGATTTGTTGGCCAGGAGCCAGGCACTTGACCGTATGGGTGATGTGATGCGTCACGTGTCGAACACCCTCGGTTTCAGCTGTCTTGGGCCTAGAGCCCAGGTGTTTAAGTACCGCGTCCAACAAGGATTGACTGTTTTCTGAGAAGGCCACGACAGAGCCGTCGAGCGCTCTTTTGGGAGCGTCTGCCACCATCAGCCAATCAATGGCTGTGGATGTTTCTGCAGACTGCGCCATGCAGGTGAATGCAAGGGGCTCTATGTAGCGCAAGGGCGTATGCGTGCCGAGCTCGCAGGACTGACAGCTTTGGAGGTGTGACTCAAGCATAGACCCGTTCATGCCTTGAACTTGAGAGGCAAGTTCGTGTTGCACACGCTCCCAGTCAAGACTTTTTATCGCTTTGCTCGAGCTTGAGTTTTTCTCGTTTTTTAAAGAAGTTTCATTGGCAGAAATAGCAATGATGCCGTTGGTCAATGCGTGGCGCGGTTCACCAACAGTCTGCTGAATGGGCAAAGGATTGAGCGAATCGAAGGCGCGACGTGTGCTGGCCAGAGTGGGGAGCGCACGCGGCTGAAGCGTTTTGACAGGAGATTTTTTCAGGAAAAGAGAAATCCCTAATTCCTCAAGAATAGCCTGTTTTTTGGGTGTGAGTTGAAGCTTCATGAATCTTATTTAAAGTCGATAGCTCATGATGATTGCATCTTCCCTTTTGTTTGAAGCAAGAGGGTAATAGTTTTTTCTTTCACCAACTTTTCTAAAGCCAAATGTGTCATAAACTTTGAGTGCTCGGACATTGCTTACGCGAACCTCTAGCCAAATCCACTGCGCATTGACGGTTTTGGACATCAAGACCAAACTCTCCAACATGTGCAAGCCCAAGCCTTTGTTTTGAAAGGGACTGGCAACCGTGAGGTTGAGAAGGTGAACTTCTTGAAAGCCCATCATAGCAACAAAATAGCCTAACAACTCATCCTCGCACATCAACAAATGGCACCAATTGTTGCTTTTCAAGGCGTCTAAAAAGTTCCCTCGCGTCCAAGGCTTTGCATAAACAGACTGCTCGATTTTTAACAAGTCGTCAAGCGCGTCTTGTGTCAAGCTAACAAAATGCAAAGGAGAGGGGGTGGATGCAGGCATGTAAGAACCAATTCACTTGAGCGTTGTCTGGCGCACAAGTGTTACAGTTTGCTTGTTTTAGGAGGGCTTTGCAAGCGGGAATGAAGTCTCTCAAGTGTGGTTTGCGCAACCTTGTCTCGTAAATAAAACGGTGTTGGCAATAAAAAATCACTTTTAGAGACCCATGTGTTTTCAGGAGAGGAGAAATACAACCTTGCCAGTTCAATCAGGGCATCTGCTCTTGGGCTCAAATGCATCGACTCGTATTTGACGCAAGGGCCTTGCTTTGTAGAGAGGGTCTCTAGGATGCCAAGGCGTGTGTTTGAGACCACCACAAAAGGAGGGTCTAGGGAAGATTGTGTCCAAGAAACAGGCGCAACAACTTCTTCGGGGAGGAGCAGTTGAGGCGATTGGATGACTTGCCAGCGCATGTCAATCCACTCATAAGCGCCGACATAAAGTTGCCCCATTCGAGCATCTAAGAGGCATAGCATTTTGGTGAATTGAGGGGACACCTGTCTTGCAGATTGAGCCAAGGTCAGCAAGGAATCAAACCCCAGTGTTTTGATTTTGGACGCATAAGAAAAGCCTTGCGCGACCGAACAAGCGGTTCGAAGGCCCGTAAAAGAACCGGGACCTTTGCCATAAAGAATGGCCTCTAAGGTTGAAAATTGCAAGCCAAGTTGAGTCAAGCCATTCAAACACTCTGGAATTAAAGTGCTTGACGTCAGTGCGCCCCCAGCACTTTCAAAGTGCCACGCATCCAAGTCATTAGAAGCAGCAAGGGACAGTGTTTCACTGCTGCACTCGATCGCTAAAAAGTTCATGGCCCTATTATCTCTCAATGAGAAGACTTTTCTTTTTGCTTGTCTGCATAAAGATGGTTGGGCATGGATTTCTCCAGCGCCACAGAGTTCTTGACAGCAGGTGGTTTCTTGTGCAAAGTCCATCCATGGAATCATTCTCTGTTACAAAAAAGTTATGGGGCTGTGGACTTATCAATGGGCGTATTTTTTTATACTGTCTATTGGGCTTGTTGACACTTAAATCTTGGTCCAAGGAGCCCTCACCCTTGGGTCCTCCTTTGGTGTCCATGAATCAGTCAAGTGCGTTCATGGCCTTGCCTGAGCAAGTTTTGAGACTTTTACAAAAAACCGATATTTCACCAAACTCTTTAAGTGTGCTTGTAAAAGAAGTCCCTCAAGGTGGGGTTTCACCAAGCTCATTTGGGCAGACAGTGCCTGAGCTCAGTCATTTGGCCATGGAGTTGCGAACACCAGCATCGCTCATGAAACTGGTGACAACCCAGGCGGCTTTGGACATGTTGGGCCCGAGTTATGTTTGGAAAACGGATGTGTACATCACGGGCGCGATTAAAAATTCGGGTGTTTTACAGGGCGATGTGATCATTCGCGGGGGTCTTGATCCAAAAATTAGCGTTGAAAATATCACGCATCTTTTGCAAAAATTGTACTCAATGGGCGTTCAAAGAATTCAAGGCAACGTGATTGTAGACAAAAGTTTATTCAACGGCTTTGACAGGGATCCTGCGAGTTTCGATGGTGAGCCACTGAGGCCTTACAACGTATTTGCAGACGCTTTGTTGATCAATTTCAATGCACTGCTGATGAGTTTTACGCCAGATCCACTGACAGGTGTTGCCCATGTCAATATCGAGCCGCCCATCGATGGCTTGGCGTATACAAAGCAAGTGCCTTTATCAAGTGGGGGCTGTACAGATTACAGAAAAGAACTCAAGGCTGATTTTACAAAAGCCCTAGACATTAAATTTTCAGGCACGTATTCAAAGTCATGCGGTGCCAAGACGTGGCCGTTGGCTTTTGCGAAGCCCAAGGAGTACACACAAAGAGTGTTATCGGGCTTGTGGAAAAGTTTAGGGGGAGAGATAGGAGGCGAATTCAAGTTGGGTACATTGCCACCCAAAGCAACACTGCTTTGGTCCGAGAGTTCACCTCCCTTGGGAGATCTTGTGAGAGACATGAACAAGTACTCCAACAACGTCATGGCACAACACCTTTTTTTGACCTTGAGCATGGGCATGCCCTTGGGTCCAACGGAGTCTCTTTCAAGAGAGTTGGTGCAAAAGTGGTGGCAAGAAAAGGTCTCCCAAACGCCATTGATCGTTGAGCAAGGATCGGGCTTGAGTCGGGAAGATCGACTCAGTGCGCAAGGCTTGTCTGATTTGTTGAGTTACGCTTGGCGCTCACCCTATATGCCCGAGTTGATTTCATCGTTGCCCATCAGTGGCGTAGACGGCACTTTAAAGCGAAGTTCCGCCAATGGATTGGCGCACTTAAAAACCGGTAGCTTGAAGGATGTGAATGCGATTGCTGGATTTGTTGAAGGACGACAACAAAAGCGTTATATTTTGGTTGCGATTTTGAACGACCCGAGAGCCAAGGAGGGCGCGGTCATTTTAGACAGCTTGGTTCAGTGGGTTTCTAACAGATAAAGCAGCCCTTCCAACCTTACCAACCTTTTGCACTTCTTAGAAAAGTATAGACGTATGCACCTAACAAACGTTGAGCCACAGGCGTTACATTGATGTCATCTGCATACAAATAGGTGTTGTAATTGGGGTCCGCTGTGGTCGCGGTGCAATTGATGCCTGCCATGATCACGGGGCAAGCGGCTGCGGTGAGGCCCGCGGTGGTGATGCCATAACCTTGGAAGTCAGCGCTCAGATAAAGCACCTCCGCATCAAACAAGCGCACACCTTGTCCTGCAACGTAGGTGCCAGCATTGGAGAGGATTTTATTGTTAAAGGTCCGCGTCTCATCTTGAATGAATTGCGCCAGACCTCCGGTATAGCTTGGCCAAGCGGCTGCAAATTTTGCGGCATTCTTTTGCGCGTATGGACTGCCTTTGAGGTCATATGCATTCAGTATCAAAATATGGGAAAAGTTTTTTAATTGGTCTCGCGCAAAAAGTTGGTAGCTTGTTCCCAACGATCCCAATGTTGCGATGGCTTTGTCAGGACTTTCCAACTTGTTCAAAACCGCATTGGTATGGCTCAAAATATCATTCATGCCTGCATTGATCACCAGCATGTCACCCGTTTTAGGTACAAAATTGCTCAATTGTTTGGGCAAATCTGCAACGGTTGCACTTGGTGTTGCAAAACCAGTGAGGCTTGGATCAAAGACAATGTTGTAATTTGCTGCAAGTTGTGTGATCCAACTGTTGATGGTCTGATCGTTCACGGTCAATTTGTCGTTGTAAGAATTGGCTTGGGTGCCTTGATAGCTTAAAAAGTCACCAATAGAGATGATTCGAGTAGGGAAAAACTCATCGTACTTAGAGCTTGATCCACAGCCTGTGAGCGCAAAAAACATGCTCAGCGCTGTAACAACAAATACGTTCTTGGACCCTTTGAGCATGTTCATCTTCATCAATTCACTCCGTTTAGAGGCTGTAGTTTACTGGTACTTGGTGCCGATCGGTGCTCGCCAGCGCAAAAATCAAATTTATTGAGCGCTGGCGGCTCTTTTTAGGCGGTCACAGATCCCTTGCCACTCAGGACTCAAGGGGGGGTGCTCAATCCAAATTTGATCGACTTGTGCTTTGTCAAAATTTCGCAGGGTTGAGAAGAGTTCATGGGCACACAAAGCTGCGTTTGATGGCATGGCTTCAAAGAGGTATTGCTCAGGTGTTGAAGGAAATGGATTTTGGCTCCAAATGCCAATCAATTCATGGCCTTTTGGTCTGTAGTTGTCCACTTGTTGGCGCAGTTCTTGAGCACTCCAGAGGCTCACCTTGGCTTTGGGTGCATAGTGGGCCAGCAAGCGACCAGAAGCTTTGGGAGCACTTGAACTCAGCGTGGGGGGTGGGTTCTCTGAGGGCTCATGGTCTATCAGCTGCTGATAAATTGGGGCAACAATGGCCAGCTCCAATTCTTGGACACTCAGTTGACCCGGCCTGAGTAAAACGGGCAAGTCTCTTGAGCAATCAATGATCGTGGACTCGATGCCAATTTGACAAGATCCCCCGTTCAAAATGAGCAAATCATGATCAAACTCTTCACCCACGTGGCCGGCCTGGGTTGGGCTTACGCGTCCAAAACGATTGGCGCTGGGTGCTGCCACGCCAAACACACCGAGTTGTTTTGTCCGCTTGAGCAATTCAAGTGCAAGAGGATGCGAGGGCATTCTCAGACCAATGGTGGAGTGATGCCCACTGGCTGCATTTGCGACATTCTCGCGTTTTTGAAGAATGAGGGTCAATGGACCAGGCCAAAACAGGGCCATTAATTTCTTGGCGAAATCAGGGACATTCTTTGCAAAGTGATCCACACTTTCGATATCGGCAACATGAACGATCAAGGGGTGGTCTGTTGGTCGTCCCTTGACGTCGAAAATACGCTTGACAGCGATTGAGTTGTCCGCGTCAGCACCTAGCCCGTAGACGGTCTCCGTAGGAAACGCGACCAAGAAGCCATTTTTAAGCAACTTTGCGGCTTCAAGAAGGTCTCGGTCAGTGGGGTGCTCAATGATCATGTGTTCATTACAATGCCAAAGAGGCGTTGTTCAAGGGGGGCAATTTTAAGATCTCTAGACATTTGCTCAGCGTGGACAAGACCTCCTTGGGCTGGCGTCCTGTGATGTTGAGATGTCCCATTTTGCGACCTCGTCTAGGCTCTGTTTTGCCATACAAATGAAGATGGGTGCCTGGCAAGGCCAAAATGTGTTCCCACGCAGGCTCAAGTGCGTGCTGAACACCGCTATTGAGCCACAAGTCGCCCAATAAATTCAACATTGCACAAGGGCTGTGTTGTCTCGGGGAAATGAGAGGCAGGCCACAAAGTGTTCTCAATTGAAGATCGAACTGAGACAGATCGCAAGAATCCAGGCTGTGGTGGCCGCTGTTGTGGGGCCGTGGAGCAATTTCGTTGACCACCCAAGAGGGTCTTTTGGGTTCGGGACTTGTATTTTGTAAAACAAAAAATTCAACGCAAAGCACGCCAATGTAGGAGAGATTTGTTGCAATGGTTTTAGCCGCCTGTGTCAGTTCTTGCTCTAACTCGGGGTCCATTGCGCGTTCAAAAACGGTGGTCAAATGCAAAATACCATTGACATGTTGATTGCATTGAATGGGCAAGGTCACCATCTCATTGAGCTCATTTCTGGCAACGATCACAGAGTATTCAGCGTGCAAGGGAAGCTTCTTTTCGAGAACACAACTGATGTCATCAACGGCTGTGCTTGATGTCACTTTGGCATTCATGGTGGTGTAAGCCAGCTGCAATTGCAGGAGATTGTTAACAGAAACCTGTCCTTTGCCGTCGTAGCCCAATCGGGCTGTCTTTAAAATGCCTGGCAAGAGATCATGGGGTGTCTTCTCGACATCGCTTGGGTGTTTGATCACGTGAAAAGGTGCTGTTTGCAATTTGCACGAGAGAATCATGTTTTTTTCAATAATTCGGTCTTGTGCGACAGAAACTGCATAAGCGCTTGGGTGCACAGGTATTTTTTCACTGAGCACTTGAAGTGTATGAGAGGGGACATTTTCAAACTCGGTGGTCACTCTTGCAGCCTTTAGCGCCAGCTGTTCGATGCCTTTAGGGTCATCGTATGCAAATTCAAGCGCTTCTTGACTCACTTGGGCGGCGGGTGCATTTGCATCAGGGTCTAAAACAATGGTCTGATAGCCCATTGTTTGAGCCGCCTGAACGAGCATTTTGCCCAATTGACCCGCACCGAGGATGCCAATGCGTGCAGGCGGGGGTAAATAGTCCAGTGAACTTGAGGCATCAATCATGGCTTGGTCTAGAAAAGGGGGGTGACGAGGTAAAAATTAAGGGAGGCTTTTTAGGTTTGGCGAGTCAAAGGCGGTCTAAAGTTCTAGCTTTGATTTTTGAGCTGCTTGAGTTTGCTTTTGACGGAAGAGAACGAGTTTTTCACTCAATGCGGTGTCTTCAGTTGCCAAGACTGAAATGGCAAAAAGCGCCGCATTGGCTGCGCCTGCCTCACCTATTGCAAACGTGGCCACGGGGATGCCCTTGGGCATTTGAACAATGCTATGCAGAGAGTCAACACCGTGGAGGTGACGACTTGCCACGGGGACGCCCAAGACGGGTAATGTTGTTTTGGCCGCTAACATGCCTGGCAAGTGGGCGGCCCCACCCGCACCAGCGATAATTGCTTTGAAGCCTCGAGTTTTGGCGTTTTCTGCAAATCTAAACATATCGTCTGGCATTCGGTGCGCAGAGAGAACGCTTGCCTCAAAAGAAATCTCAAACTCTTGTAGGATGAGGGCTGCGTGTTTCATGGTCTCCCAGTCGGATTGGGAGCCCATGACTATGGCAATAAGTGCTTGGGTCATCGTGTGGGCCTAAAAAATGTGACAATTCTCATGTATTTTAAGGTTTTGCTAGGAGTGGATTTAAATGATGGATGTTACGGTAGAAAATTTCGAGTCAGAGGTGATGGCGGCATCAATGCAGACGCCAGTATTGATAGACTTTTGGGCGCCATGGTGTGGGCCATGCAAAACAATTGGTCCCATGTTGGAGAAGTTAGAGGAGGACTATCAGGGCAGATTTAAGCTGGTAAAAATCAACTCTGACGAAGAGCAACAATTGGCCGGTGCATTTGGCATCAAAAGCATCCCTACCTGTATTCTATTAAAAGATGGCCGTCCTGTGGATGGTTTTATGGGCGCATTGCCAGAAGGCAAAATAAAGGAGTTTTTAGACAAGCATTTGCCCTCCGTGGATGAGCTCATAGCGATTGAGGATGCACAAGAGGCCCAAGCTCTTTTAGAGGATGGCAATGAGGAAGAGGCGCTGATCAAATTACAAGAGGCCATTGCCATCAATCCGGCCAATGAGGATGCCCGGTACGACTATGCCAAACTGTTGATCAAGCTGGGAGAGTTGCAAACTGCGGAAATGGTTTTGGCGCCAGCGTTGGCTCAAATACCCTTGCAGTTGCGGTTTGATGCACTTCACCATTGGTTGGCTTGTTTTCAGTTTTTGCAGACCAATGAAAAAGCACAATGGAGCATGGAGAAATTTGACGCACATTTGGGCAAAGAAAAACGAGATTTTGAAACTCGATTGGCCAAGGCGCGTTGCTTGGTCGCTGCTGGTGAGTTGACTCAAGCCATGGATGAGCTGCTAGAGATTGTGATGAGAGACAAATCGTGGTCCGATCAGATTGCAAGAAAACTTTTCGTGGCAATTTTAGAGTTGATGAGCCCTGTGAAAGCCCAAAAAGAAAGTCCTCCATCCAACACCACTCAAGGGGGCATAGAGCTTGCAGGACATATCACCCAAGACCATGATCCGCAAGCCGAGTTGATTTCAAAATACAGAAGAAAATTGAGCATGGCCTTGAATTAAAGACCAGCTCGGCACACAAGACTTAGGGTTTGAATTTGGCCCAGACCTCATGGTATTTTTTGGCCGTTTGTTCGATCACATCGTTTGGCAAGGCGGGTGCGGGTGCTGTTTTGTTCCAAAGCAGCCCGTTGGTCTGGCTGCTTTCTAACCAGTCCCGAAGGAACTGTTTGTCATAACTTGGGGGGTTGTTGCCCTCTTGGTAGGTCTCTAGTGGCCAATATCGAGATGAATCTGGCGTCAAAATTTCATCCATTAAAACCACTTCGTTTTTATCATTCAAACCAAACTCAAATTTGGTGTCGGCAATGAGGATGCCTTTTTCAAGTGCAATGTTTCTGGCCTTGGAATAAAGTGCAATGCTGAGCTCTCGAACCTGGTGTGCCAGCGGGGCCCCAATGAGTGCAACGGTTTGCTCAAAGCTGATGTTTTCATCGTGATCGCCCACGGCAGCTTTGGTTGCCGGCGTGAAGATGGGTTGATCAAGCTCGCTGGCGTTTTTGAGCCCTTTTGGTAGGGAAATGCCGCAAGCCGTTTGATGGCTTTTGTATTCGGTCCATGCGCTGCCTGCAAGGTAGCCCCTTACAACGGCTTCAATGGGAAGTGGTTTCAAGCGTTTAACCAGCATCGAGCGTTCACGAACTTGTTGTTTTTCTTGATCATTTACCACGGACTCGGGTGTTTGGTGAGTGAGGTGATTGGGGCAAAGATCGGAGAGTTGATCAAACCAATACAGGGCCATTTGTGTGAGCAAAATACCCTTGCCAGGAATGGGCTCACCCATGACGACATCGAAAGCAGAAATTCGATCTGTTGCAATCATCAAAATCTTATCTTCACCTACTGCGTAGTTATCACGAACCTTGCCTCGCGCCAAAAGGGGCAAAGAGTTGATGCTGGAATTAAGAAGTGTTTGCATCATGGGGGCTCCTGAGTTAAGCAAGAATATGGGAAAGTAAGTGAAAAGGGGATAAAAAAGAGCTCTAGAAAATCTAGAGCTCTTTGTAGAGAGTCTAAGGGCTTAGGTCGTCGGCCTTTAAGCCACCACTTGTGACAAATGGCCACTGCTGTACTTGGCGGCCACAAACAGCAAGGACTCCCCTTTAATTTTGGCGCCCTGACCTTCGCAGCCGAATTGAATGTAACGCTCTTTGCAAATGGCTTTGGCCGCCAGTTTGGCAGGCTTTAAAAATTCACGAGGATCGAATTTGCTTGGGTTTTTAGCCATGAACTCTCGAACTGCGGCGGTCATGGCCAAGCGAATGTCGGTATCGATGTTTATTTTGCGAACACCGAATTTGATGGCGTGTTGAATTTCTGAGACGGGAACACCGTAAGTTTCTTTCATGTCGCCACCAAATTCGCGTATTTTGCTCAAAAGGTCTTGCGGAACACTTGAGCTCCCGTGCATGACCAAATGTGTGTTTGGAATTCGAGCATGAATTTGCTTGATGCGATCAATGGCCAAAATATCACCCGTGGGCATGCGAGAGAATTTGTAGGCGCCATGGCTTGTACCAATGGCAATTGCCAAAGCATCGAGTTGAGTTCTTTTTACAAAATCGGCGGCTTGTTCGGGGTCCGTCAGGAGCTGTTCGCGTGTCAAGACGTCTTCAGACCCATGCCCGTCTTCTTGGTCTCCCTTTAATGTCTCCAAGGACCCAAGGCAGCCAAGCTCTCCCTCGACGGTGATGCCAAGCTTGTGCGCCATTTGAACGACCTTTTTGGTCACTTCCAGGTTGTATTCGTAGCTCGCGATTGTTTTGCCATCCTCCATTAAACTGCCGTCCATCATCACAGATGAAAAGCCTAGATCAATCGCACCTTGACAAACAAGTGGGCTTTGACCGTGGTCTTGGTGCATGACAACAGGGATATGGGGGTAGGACTCAATGGCAGCCTGGATGAGTTTTTTCAGAAATACTTCACCCGCATATTTGCGCGCACCAGCACTGGCTTGCATAATGACTGGGGAGCCGGTTTCGTCGGCGGCTTCCATGATGGCTTGAACTTGCTCAAGGTTGTTGACGTTGAAGGCAGGCAAACCGTAGCCATTTTCTGCGGCATGGTCGAGAAGTTCACGCATTGATACAAGAGCCATTTTTAAATTCCTAAACGAATGAGATAACGGACAGATTTTAAACTGAGAAAAATCAACCCACTTGGCAAATTTTCAGCATATTGGTTCCCCCAGGAGATCCCATGGGCTCTCCACATGTGATGGCATAGACGTCGCCCGCATTGACAATGTGTTTTGCCTTCAGGTGTCCTTCTGCTTGCAGCAGCGCTGTATCGCGGTCAGCACTGGTGTCCATCAGCAGTGGCATGACGTTGCGATAAAGCGCCATTTTTCGCTGTGTGCTCAATTTGCTGGTTAAAGCATAAATAGGGATGTGGATTCTATGGCGACTCATCCAAAGGGCGGTGGAGCCAGAGTCTGTCAACGCCACCAAGGCTTTGGCGCCCAAGTGATGGGCTGTGAACAAAGCCCCCATGGCAATTGTTTGATCGATGCGTTTGAAGTTTTTACCACTAAAGTCAGCGTCCAATTCGACTTGTTCCGCAGACTCGGCGGCCAGACAAATTTGAGCCATTTCTATGACCGTCTCAAGGGGGTATTTGCCTGCGGCGGTTTCAGCACTTAACATGACGGCATCTGTGCCATCTAGAACGGCGTTGGCGACGTCACTGACCTCCGCTCGGGTGGGGACTGGGTTGGTGATCATGCTCTCCATCATTTGGGTTGCTGTGATGACCACTTTATCATGGGCGCGGGCAAGGCGAATCATGCGTTTTTGCAAAGCTGGGACGGCAGCATTGCCAACTTCAACTGCCAAATCACCCCTGGCGACCATGATGCCGTCGCTGGAGTTAAGGATGTCCTCAAGATGGGGTATTGCCTCAGCACGCTCAATTTTTGCGATCAAACTCGTTTTGTGTTTATAAGGTGCTGCGGCCACATTGGCCAGTTGCCTGGCCAGCTCCATGTCGGTGGAATTTTTTGGAAAGCTAACGGCCAAATAATCGGCTTGAAAGCTCATGGCGGTTTTGATATCGTCCATGTCTTTGGCCGTGAGTGCGGGTGCCGTCAAGCCGCCTCCCTTTTTATTGATCCCCTTGTTGTTGGACAGCTCGCCTCCAACCACCACTTTGGTATGAACTTGTTCACCTTTGACTTGAGTGACCTCAAGAACAATCAAGCCATCGTTGAGCAGCAAGGTGTCTCCTGACTTGACGTCTCGAGGGAGCTCTTTGTAGTCAAGGCCAACGCCGTTTTCATCGCCTAAACTTTGGCGCGACGCATCCAAAATGAAAGGCTTGGCATTCACCAATTGGACTCGGCCATTTTCGAATTTGCCCACTCGAATCTTGGGACCTTGAAGGTCTGCCATGATGGCGACTTCAACGCCTGCTTTAGATGCGGCGAGCCTGACCATGCTTGCGCGATCAATGTGATCTTGAGCGCTGCCGTGAGAGAAGTTGAGCCGAACGACGTTGACACCCGCTAAAAACATGGCCTCTAGCATGTCTAGGGTATTGGAGGCGGGCCCCAATGTCGCAACAATTTTTGTGGACCTGAGAAGTGGATTTTTAGATATAGACATGTTTTGGATTGTCCCATGAAAGCCTACTTGGGCAAAAGAACTTGTTGGCTTTTTCAAAGGCAATTTTGCCGAGAAAGGCCAAACCATTTCCAGAGCAAGAGGGGAGAACAAAAACGCTGATGCTTTGTTCTATTTGTGGCTTTAAGTACTTTATCGAGACAAAATAGTGAGGGTCCCTTGCAGGGGAAATCTTAAATGCGACATAAATAGTATGAAAGTACTCATAAAGTCCATTAAAAGCCTTTAAGGAATAAGACATTTTCATAAAGTTATTTTGGGAATTTGTTGGTAGAGGGGATAATCCGGGGTGAAATTAAAAAGATAAGTAAATTTTTGCATTTCAAGAAGAACATTTGTACGTAATTTGCTGCCAATGCTTTCAAGGGCGCTCGGGTCAGAATCAATCAAGCCGAGGGTTTCGAATGCATTTGGTGGACATGACCTCTTTATCGATGAAAACCATAGAAACTCCTATTCCAGCTGACCAACCCATGCCACACCGCAAGGTGATTCGTGAGTGGCTTGTCCCTTTGTCTGAACGCACAACCATTTCTGCGATTTTTTTATTGATTCTAGATTTGAGTGTCTGGGCCTTGTTTTTAGCCGGCACCGTGGTTTTTCAAGCTTGGTGGGCCAAATTGATCTGCGCAATTGGTGCGGGCTTTACGATTGGGCGACTTTTCATCATTGGCCATGATGCGTGTCATCAAAGTTTAACGCCGCACCGGAATTTGAATAAGTGGATAGGACGAATCGCTTTTTTGCCCTCACTCACGCCATACAGCCTATGGGATATTGGCCACAATGTGGTTCATCACGGATATACCAATTTGAAAGGTTTTGACTTTGTCTGGGCCCCTTTGACAAAGGATGAGTTCCAAGCGCTGAGTCCTGTACAAAAAATGCTTGATCGTGTTTACAGGAGTGGTTGGGCGCCTGGTTTGTATTACATGATTGAAATTTGGTGGAACAAGATGTTTTTCCCCAATAAAAAGAACATGCCAACAAGAAGACCCATTTTTATCAAGGACAACTTGCTTGTGAGCGCATTTGGTCTATTGTGGTTGACAGCGCTTTATGGTGTTGCCCAAGTGACGGATCAATCTTTTTGGTTTTTGGGTTTGTTTTTTGTTTTGATCCCATTTCTATTTTGGTGCGCCATGATTGGATTTGTGGTTTATGTGCACCACACCCATGTGAAAGTTTCTTGGCACGATGATCGTGCAGCTTGGTCGAAAGCACAACCCTTTGTATCAACCACAGTGCATCTGACGTTTCCCTTTAACATTGGGGCTTTGATGCACCACATCATGGAACACACCGCGCACCATGTTGACATGAGCATTCCACTCTACAAATTGAAGTCGGCACAATCTAAGTTAGAAACCATGTTGCCAGAGAGAATCATTGTTCAGCCTTTCTCTTGGTCCTGGTACTTTGAGACGGCAAAAAATTGTAAATTGTACGATTTCAGCCAGCGGTGCTGGACAGATTATCAAGGCCATGCAACCTCTACCTCTGCACCGTTGCCTATTTAATAAAGCTTAAAAACAAAAGAGAGCTGTCACATGTACGAATTGATCGTGCATGTGACAGCTCTTTTTTTATCCAATGGCATCATTGATGGCTAGTGCACTGCCCAAGAGAAAGCTACTGGGTATTTGCTCGTTTAGCAAGGATCTCAAACGCTGGGAGTGTTTTACCTTCTAAGACCTCGAGAAAAGCACCGCCGCCTGTGGAGATGTAGTCAATCTGATCCGTAAGGCCATATTTTGAGATGGCAGCCAATGTATCCCCGCCGCCAGCGAGGCTAAATGCGGTGGATTGCGCAATGGCCTGCGCAACACCCTGTGTGCCGTGAGAAAAAGCCTCAAATTCAAAGACGCCAACGGGGCCGTTCCAAACGATGGTTCCCGCCTTTAAAAGTTGTGAGGCGAGATGAGCTGTACTTTCGGGTCCAATGTCCAAAATCAACTCATCGCTTTTGACGTCTTTGGAGTTTTTCGTTGTGGCGACGGCATCAGGGGCGAATGACGTTGAAACAACCACATCGCTGGGAATGGGGACTTCTGCTCCACGCGCTCTCATCTCTGCGATGACACGTTTTGCATCCTCCACCAAGTCAGGCTCACACAAACTCTTCCCAATGGGTAAGCCACTTGCTAGCATGAAGGTGTTGGCAATTCCCCCACCGACAATCAATTGATCGACTTTGGTGGAGAGAGATTTAAGAATGGTGAGTTTTGTAGAAACCTTGGATCCAGCCACAATAGCAGCAAGAGGCCTCTTGGGAGCAGAAAGCGCTTTGGTGATGGCCTCTATTTCAGCCGATAACAAGGGACCCGCACAAGCAATCTTGACAAACTGGGCAATGCCATAAGTACTGCATTCAGCCCGGTGAGCTGTCCCAAAAGCGTCGTGCACAAAAATATCACAAAGTGCAGCCATCTTTTTTGACAAAGTGGGATCGTTTGCCTTTTCACCAGGATTGAAACGACAGTTCTCTAGCAGCACGACCTCACCACTTTGTAAGTTAACGCCATTGATCCAATCTTTTAAAAGTGGCACAGGGCGATGAAGCAACTCACTCATTCGAGTGGCAACGGGTAACAAGGAGTCAGCCTCGCTCCAAAGACCTTCTTTTGGGCGCCCCAAGTGGCTGCTGACCATCACGACTGCGCCAGCTTCAATGGCCATTTGAATACAAGGTAGGGACGCTTTGATGCGGGTGTCGTCTGTAATGGCGCCCCCATTGTCTTGAGGGACATTGAGGTCTGCTCTGATAAAAACACGTTGGTTTTTGACAAGGCCTTTTTGGCAAAGATCAGTAAATCTAATAAAGTTCATATGACGGATGGGCGCAGGAATAAGAGAGAGTGAAAACGCCAAAGACTGTTTGATCATTCTTTGGTGCTTTGACAGAGATTTTAACTCTCAAAAAAACGAAAGAAAGCGGCCCGCATCGCAAGGGTGTTCCCCTAGTCGAAAGTTGAAGGTGTCAAATATCAAAAATCAAATGTAGCGGTAGATAAACAAATAGGCCCAATAAGATGATGTGCAAAACACTTGGCGAGTGCTTTCTTTGGAAGTAAAAATACATGACACAACATGAACTGGCTATGAGTTTGGCATTCCAAAGAGAAGCAATGAAATGGTGATCTAAAACAAATACTTCAGGTGCAATGACAGCAGACAGGGCGGCAATGGGTGCGAAAACCAAAGCCCTATCGAGCCAGGCAGGTAACTTAAAAGACTCATTGGCAAATAAAAAGAATGCACGGGTAAGTAGGGTTACAAGTGACATGCCAAGGATTGAAAAAAAATGATAGGTATCCATTTTAAGGTTTGGCCTTTGAGCGCTTGTCCTTCGGAGCGGTTTCGTTCGAGCTGTACAAAGCCAATTGATCACAAATGGCAATGGAAATTAAGATACCAAATAAAACATTTAAATTAAAGGGCAAGTCAATGAAACAGATGGCAAGCACCGCAGACAATGACGCTGCTAGGAAACGAAGTTGGGTTGTAACCAGTGTCATGGAGATACCCAGCAAAGCCAGCAAACCTGCAAACCCTAAGCCCCATTGAACAGGTATGAATTGCGTTAGTAAAATGCCAAAAAGACTTCCAGTCATCCAACTCAGCCAATTGATCGCATTGCTGCCAGATAGGTAAGCTTGTTGAGCAGCAGCGCCTTCTCGATCAGCCGATTGTGCTGGCTGCGGAAAGCGTTTTACAAACTGAACATAACTGATGTCAGCGGTAAAGTAACCGCACATCACTCGGTACCAACGAGATTGGCCCTTTAGATAGTTTCTCAGGTGTGCACTAAAGACGACAAAACGCAAATTCACACAAAATGCGGTAGCCAAGATCACCCATATAGGCGCATGAGCAGACAAAAGTGGCAAGGCCGCCAACTGAGAGCTTCCAGCAAAAACCAAAAATGTCATCATCAGCGATTCTGGGTAGTTCATGCCAGAGTTGATCATTGCAACACCCGTCATCAAGCCCCAAGTGAATATGCCTATGCAAGCAGGTAAGAGATCCATGACACCCTCCCGGAAATGAGGATGTGTGAAATTTCTACTCAAGAAAAACATGAGCCCACAGGGATCGGTTTTCCCTTTAACAATTCAGAGAGGGGCATTTTTTTGTGGCCCGCCCTTTGCAATTGGGTGATCCTAAGTAAACCCTCTTGACATTGAACATCGATGGCGTCGTTGTTGACGCTGACGACACAGCCGTTGGGTGCGCTGTTGGCAAGACCATTGAAATCGGACTCTATGGCATGAGCATGCCAAACCTTAAAAGTTTCATTTTCAAGTTGTGAGCTGGCGCCAGGGGATGGATTGAGTCCAAGAACTTGTCGTTGCAACACTTTGGAAGATTTGTTCCAATCGAGAATAGATTCCTCTTTGGTAATTTTATGAGCATAACTGGCCAGTGCATGGATTTGAGGAGTGGGTTTAAGATCATCAATATGTTCAATGGCTTTTATGATCAATTCCCCTCCCATCTTGGACAGTTTTTCAAGTAAATTGGCTGTGGTCTCTAGGGGGTCGATCGAAATGCTTTGGGAGAGCAACACGTCGCCCGTATCTAGACCCTCATCCATTTGCATGATACAAATGCCAGTCTCAGCATCGCCTGCCATAACTGCTCGGTGAATGGGCGCAGCGCCTCTCCATTGGGGTAGCAACGAAGCGTGGATATTAAGGCAACCATATTTGGTTGCTTGAAGGACCCAGTGGGGCAAAATCAAGCCATATGCAGCCACGATCACAAGATCAGCTTTGAGCGAGGAAATTTTCTCCTTGGCTTGATTTGCTTCATCTGCAAACTTGCCGTCTAATTTGAGCCCTTGGGGCTGAAAAATTGGAAGAGATTGCTCGAGTGCATATTTTTTCACACTTGAAGCCTGCAATTTAAGGCCGCGGCCTGCAGGTCGATCGGGTTGGGTCAAGACCAAAACAAGTTCATGGCCAGCAAGATAAATTTGCTCTAGGGCTATTTTTGCAAACTCTGGCGTTCCGGCGAAAATGATTCGCATGCTCAGGACCGATCTACTTCTCGTTGAGCTTTGAGGAGTTTTGTCCTGATTCTGTTTCGTTTTAGGCTTGAAAGGTAATCAACAAAAACCTTCCCCTCAAGATGGTCGATTTCATGTTGAATACAAATAGACAAAAGATCTTGTGCCTCGAGCATTTTTCTTTCACCTCGCTCATCAAGGAACTCAACATTAATTCCTTTTGCGCGCTCAATGCCATCAAAAATCCCAGGAACTGACAAGCAGCCCTCGTCAGCGCGAATGATCTCAGTGCTGTACTTGATAATTGTCGGATTGATCAAAACCATTGGATTGGACGAGTCTTCCGAGATATCGATCACAATGAGACGCTCATGGTGATTTACCTGGGTGGCGGCAAGTCCAATGCCCTTGGATTCGTACATGGTCTCAAACATATCTTTGATGAGCCGTTGATGATGCTCTCCAATGCTGGAGATCGGTTGCGCGACGGTATGAAGGCGCGGATCTGGGTAACAAAGAATAGGAAGTAGTGCCATCAGGATATTGTCCACGGTTTTTGAAAAAAATTCAAAAATTGAAGAAAATGGTGCAAAATAGGGTTGTCCTTGCAAAGGATAGGAATCATTTTAATAGGTCCCACGGGCCCATAAAAGAGGTATATTGAGAACATGTTTGAAGTACTCGTATATGTCTACGAAAATTACTGGCGGGGAGATGCGTGTCCGGAACTTGGACACCTGGGGCGAAAGTTAAGTGCGGTAGGATTTGAGCGCGATGAAATAGAGCAAGCCTTGCAATGGCTTGCTGGATTGAGCTTGGCCTCCACTCGTACAGAATTGATTGACATCAAGCATCACCAGGCTCACCTTGATTCAAGTTCAAGGGCGCAGTCTCTGAACAGCTTAAGAGTCTACTCCGTGGCTGAACAAGATCATTTAGGCGCTGACAGCTTAGGATTTGTGACTTTTTTAGAGTCTGCTCAAGTCCTCCCAGCACACATGAGAGAAATTGTCATTGATCGAGCCATGGCTGTTCCTGGACGGCCAGTAAGCATTGATGACTTAAAAATAATTGTTTTAATGGTTTACTGGAGCATTGGCTTGGAGCCTGATGCGTTAATTTTGGACGAATTGTGCGACGATACCGATCGCGTCGCACACTGAGCGAGTACATTTTAAGAGATCAAACAACAGCGCCAGAATTGGGGTCATCAGGGTTGACCTCATTTTTGCCAGGCTTCATCAAATCCTCGCGTTGTATGCCAAGCCACATTGCAATGGCAGCCGCAACAAAAACGGAGGAGTAAATGCCAAACAAGATGCCAATGGTTAAGGCCAAGGCAAAATAATGAAGCGTGGGCCCACCAAATAAAAGCATGGAAAGAACCATAAGTTGAGTACAACCGTGCGTGATGATTGTCCTGCTCATGGTGGATGTAATGGCATTGTCGATAATTTCTGTTGTAGACATTTTTCTGTAACGTCTAAAATTCTCTCGAATACGGTCAAAAATAACCACCGACTCATTGACAGAGTAGCCTAAAACAGCCAAAACAGCTGCCAAAACTGGAAGAGAGAACTCCCACTGGAAAAAGGCAAAAAACCCCAAAATGATGATGACGTCATGCAAATTGGCAACGATGGCCGCAACTGAGAACTTCCATTCAAAGCGGACCGCTAAATAAAGCATGATGCCAACAACGACAAATGCGAGGGCTTTTAGGCCATCAACGGCCAGCTCATCGCCAACTTGAGGGCCAACGAATTCTGTTCTTCTCAGTTGGGCGCTAGCATCTGCCTGTTGAAGAGCGGCAATAACGCTGTCGTTTTGACTGGCTGCACCAACACCTTTGCTTGCAGGTAGACGTATCAATATATCACTTGAGGTGCCAAAATTTTGAACCTGAACATCCTTAAAGCCTAGGGATTCAATTTTATTGCGAGCTTGGTTGAGGTCCACGGCATGAGGATAACTCACCTCCATCAATGTTCCACCCGTAAACTCGACTGAGAGATTGAGTCCTTTAGAAATCAGGAAAAAAACGGCCAAGAAAAAAGTGATGAAAGAAACCAAGTTAAACGCCAGTGCATGACGCATAAAAGGAATATCTTTTTTGATTTTAAAAAATTCCATGTTTGTGAACCTATCAATTATTGTTCGGAGCTAACTTTTTGACCGCTTGATTCAGGTCGCCATACGGTTCCAATAGAGACAGTTTGTAATCTTTTTTGGCGTCCATACCAAAAGTTGACCAAGCCTCTTGAGAAAAACACAGAAGAGAACATGCTGGTCAAAATGCCCAAGCAATGAACGACGGCAAATCCTCTTACAGGACCAGATCCAAATGCCAAAAGTGCCAAACCGGCAATCAATGTTGTGACATTGGAATCCAAAATTGTGGCCCAAGCCCTGTCATATCCAGCATGGATTGCTGCTTGAGGTGAAATACCCAAGCGCAACTCTTCACGAACACGTTCGTTGATCAAGACATTTGCATCAATGGCCATACCAAGAACCAAAGCCATTGCAGCCATGCCTGGAAGGGTTAAGGTGGCTTGAAGCATGGATAAAAGCGCAACCAATAAAAGCAAGTTCACAGCGAGCGCAATGCTCGAGAAAAAGCCAAACAACATGTAGTAAAGGATCATGAAAGCCGTAACGCCTACGAATCCCCACGTCACGCTGTTAAAGCCTTTTTCGATATTTTCAGCCCCAAGGCTGGGTCCAATCGTTCGTTCCTCAATGATTTCCATTGGGGCAGCCAAAGAGCCTGCTCTTAGCAAAAGTGCAACGTCATTGGCCTCGACTGTATTCATGCGACCAGAAATTTGAACTCGACCGCCACCAATTTCAGAGCGAATGACTGGCGCGGTAACGACTTCACCTTTTCCCTTTTCGAAGATCAAGATGGCCATTCGTTTGCCAATATTTTCACGAGTAACATCGCGGAAAATTCGAGCCCCTTTGGCATCAAGAGTTAGGTGAACAGCCGCCTCTTGTGTTTGATTATCAAAGCCGGGCTGAGCATCGGTAAGATTTTCGCCGGTAAGAAGAACCTGCTTTTTAACCACAACCGCTTGGCCTGTTCTTTCTAAGAATCTTTCGTCACCAAATGGAACGATTGAAGTTGTACTAAGTTCAGCTGCTCGAGCATCACTGGAGTCGTCAACAAGGCGAATTTCTAGGGTGGCCGTTCGTCCTAAAATATCCTTGGCCTTCGCAGTATCTTGAACGCCGGGAAGTTGGACAACGATTCGGTCAAGACCTTGTTGTTGAATCACGGGCTCAGCGACGCCCAACTCGTTGATTCGGTTGTGCAAAGTGGTGATATTTTGTTTCAAGGCTTGTTGTTGAACTTTTCGGGCCGCTTCAGGTTTAAGACTTAAAGATAGAAGTGAGTCTGTTCCTAGTGTTTTTTCGACAGCAATTACATCAGGCCATTGATCAAGGATCAATGATTTTGCTGCCAATAATGTCGGCATATCCCTGAACAAAATGTCAACACCCTGATCATTGCGATTGATCCCTGCGTGTCGAAGATTTTTCTCCCTCAATTGAGAGCGCAAGTCACCAGCAATTGATTCTGCCTTCTTTGTCAAAGCAGCCTGCATATCGACTTGAAGCATGAAATGGACGCCACCTCTCAAATCCAAACCCAAATACATGGGTGAGGCATGAAAAGCCGTAAGCCAATTGGGTGATCTTGAAACGAGGTTCAATGCAATGACATAAGAGGGATTGGCCAAATTAGGATTCAATGCCGCTTGCAATGCATCTTTGGCTTTGAGTTGTTCCTCGCTAGAATTTACTCGAATCTTAAAGCTATTGGGCTCATAGGTGCTTGCCAAAGGGGAAATAGAAATACCCTTTAGGACGGTCTCAACTTGAGTTTGAATGTCTGGAGAAAGTCTTTGACCGGATTTGGCACTGGAAATTTGAACGGCTGGAGATTCGCCAAAAAAATTGGGCAAAGTGTAAAGCGCGCCAATCAATAAAGCAACAGCGATGGTCAAATACTTCCAAATTGAGTAACGATTCATTGAAATTCCAGTAGGAAATTAAACAGTGCGATACAAAACATTCAATTGAACAAATCGAATGCAGTGTTATTTTTTAAAAACTAGAGTGCTTAAGGAATTGCAAGCAAAATCAAACAGACTTGAGTGTCCCCTTGGGTAGAACTTGAGAAATGGAAGAGCGCTGAATTTGAATCTCAACACCTTTAGAAACTTCTAATTTCGCGTAATTGTCCTCAAGTGCCGTGATTCGACCTAAAAAACCACCTGCTGTGCTTACTTCATCACCTTTGCTTAAAGCGTCCAGCATGGTTTTGTGTTCTTTTTGTCTTTTCATTTGTGGCCGAATCATCACAAAATAAAGCACAACAAACATCAATAGCAGGGGAAGCATGCCTGTAAGTGAAGAGGAAAGATCAGTTGCAGTGGATGCTGCAGGTGCAGATTGAGCGTAAGCCGATGAGATAAACAAAGTGGTCTCCTAAAAATGAAATCAAAAAAACTTAGAATTTAATGTGACATATTGCAACAATAGAAATTCTCTTTTAAAAACGCTGAAAATTCAAAGTAAGGCAAAAGCATAGATTGTATGCCTGTGAGTGCTTGAAAAATGAAACCAATGGGCGGAAATGAATAAGTTTATTGGCCAAAAGACCTGGGCAAAATGAGCCAAAGCTTTAAATTTTGTTTAATTTTGTTGGCAAATTCTCCTGATTGAGAACCAGATCCAGCAAAATAATCCGCTCTGATGGCACCATTGATTGCGTTACCCGTATCTTGGCTCAATGCCAATTGTTGCAACCGAGCACTGCCAGAGCTGTCTAGCCACAAGGGCATACCAAGGGGAATGCTTTTAGGGTCAACAGCAATAGAAAGATTCGCTTTAAGAGGTACGCCATGCGCCCCTAGAGGCCCGGAGGATGTGTCGGGCAAAGCAAACAGTGAAAAAAAGATATACCTTGGGTTGCTCCAAAAGGTTTCCCTTTCAATGCTGGGATTTTTTTGTAAAACATTGCGAATGCCCTGCCAGGAGGTATCTTTTGTCAGGCCTTGATCTAATAGCCATTTTGCAATGCTTTGATAGGGTAAATCATTAGATGCGGCATAGCCAACTCTGTAATCTACCCATTGAGATGCAGCCGTTTCTACCCGTAAACGAGCCGAGCCTTGAACATGCAAGATCATCACATCCAAAGGATCTTGTAGCCAAGCAATGGCGTGTTTCAGAAGATCTGCTTGGACATTGGGTAAAGTTTCAATCTCGCGCCTGGTCAACCAGGGTTGTCCAATTTTTTTGGCAGACAGCAAGCCAGGTGGTGCAGAGTAAATGGGAAAATTAAACGAATCGTGCTGAGTAAGCGAGGCAATAAATACAGGTTCAAAATAGCTGGTGAGCAGGCCAATGTCCTCACCTTCTAATGATTCAATTCGAAATGCCTGTAATTCACTCAGTATCCAAATTCGTTGATCTTGTTCGTCAGCGATCGTCATTGGCCGCATCTGCTTGCAAAGATCAACCCAAAGAGGATGTGGCTTTAAACAATTATCCAATAAGGCCGACCAAATAGAAGCGGTTGGCGTTTCACTAAAACCAGGTAGTTCGTTCCAATTGGAGGGTCTAAAACGGCTTTTCGAAGAAAAATAAAAGCTCTTTGCGGAGAAATCGACTTTTGAATCGTTGGCGTCGGCTTTATCTTTTAAAACAGTGTTGTCTTTCGCGATGGCGAGAGGAGGTGGGTGATTTAGTCGATCAGTATGATTGGCGCAGGAGAGCAAAGAACTTAAAATAGTCAAAGCACAAAAAATTTTAAAGCGAGTACAAGTAAACGTCATGATTTACATTTTAATGGAAGCAATTCTTGCGGGGTCTATTTTGGTCTTGATTGTATGGTGGACCATGTTTCAGGGCCGTAATAATGGAGAGAAAAAAGACAAAGATAACGAACCCCCCCCTGAACAAAAATAGAAAAATGAATGGACCAGTTAAGTTAAGCGAGACGCCTGATTTGAAGGCGAGAAGGATGCCTAACAAGTGGTTTGCTTAAAAAAACTAAAGTCTGATAAAGTGATAGAAACGATAAGCAAAAATCTTTGAACAGGTGAAATTTATTTATTGTTTAATGCCTTCAATGGGCGTCTCTATTTTAGTAACATTGGGATCGTTCCAACTGCCATTGATATGGAAAGTGCGTGTGTTCGCTTGAATCAATGGCTGGCGAATAACGTATTGGGCCAAAAAGCTTGTAAGTCCTACCACTGGATTAATTGTGCTGTACAAAAGTGAGGCGGTTCCTGCATTAATTTCAGGAACAACTACAACGCGTAAGTCTTGAGTTTCTGCAGCTATATTTGCCGATCCCTCAAGAAAAACTGTTCCAGAAATTCCTTTCATTACCAAGTTTTTTGTAAATGCCGTGCCATCCTTGACTTCAACGTCACCTTTGAATTGATCGAAGGCAAAGCCATCGCCAAAAAGATCTCTGAAATCTAAAGTCAAGCGCCGTGGCAGTGCTTGAAGATTAAGGACGCCCAGCAATCTGGACGCACCAGGTTCAGTTTTAAGAAACTGACCTTTTTCAATATCAATATTGAATGAGCCAGACAGTGATTCAAAATCAGGGTTGATCAAAGAACCTTTCCAGCTCAATTGGCCTTTAAGCGAACCTGCGCCATCTCGAACAACACCTGGAGTTCCAAGTCGACTTAATAAATGACCAGAATTAAGAACATTAAGGGACATATCGATGTGCGATTGTGTGCCCTTCGTATTCAAATCAGTGGAGGGAGACCATTTAGCAGATGCTTTGAGTGTGACATCAGAATTGGAAAGTTGAACTTTGCTCAGTTGCCAGAATCGCTCACCCTTGGCGGACAAAACATTATGAGCTTCAAACTCAACATGTCCCAGCGGATGATCTTTGATTTGCAGGTTGTCAATTGATACATCCAACCAAGGGAAGAAAGGCTCCTCGTTAGACATCAAAGGATCATCCATCTTGCCTTTAATGGGATTGATTACGAGTTGGCTGAGTTGAGCACTAATTCGCCTAGAAGCGGGTTCTGTGTCTAAAAGCAATTTAATATTTCCATTCACTTCTTGCGATTGAATATTTGCTTTCCAATTGTCACCGTCTCTTGTGGCCAAAGCCGTAATCATATGAAAATCGCGCCCTTGCGTGGTCAACTTATTCGTTTGAAGTTTGATGGAAGTAGGTAATGAAAATTTATTTGAATTGAAAAAATTGGAAGAAGTTTTAATGTTGGGTAGATTGGTATCAGGTAAAAAATTAAAACAGGAAACAGATTTAGTGGTGTCAAAGAAAAGAGAGTTTAACGAAAGCTGCCAATCGTCGAGTTGAATTTCAGGTAAGGCCGCATTGATCGTCCAGCCAGAATTGTTGTTGCTGGTGGTAGATAGATTAGAAATATTTGCAGGTAAAGATTGATTAATGGTCGTGGATGCATTGGGTGAGATAAGCATGTTTCCAGACAAGATGGATGACTTGGTTGTTGTTGAGTCTTTAAAAAATCGAAGTGCAATCTGATCCCCCAATGTGAGATTGATACGCTCAAGAAAATGATTGTTGTTGAGTTCTTTAACAATTGAATTATCAAATACCAATGGCAAAATACCATCTGAAAACTTTTTCAAGGGTGTGGGGCCGTTAAGCGCAAGGCCTTGTAGATTAGAACTGATGTAAACCTCAGGAATTCCAGATTTTTTAATGTTGATATTGGCCATGTAATTGGTTTGACCTTTGGAAAGAACACCCAGTTTACTGGCCAACCCAATTTCACAGCTTTGCTCCAGTCCCTCAGAGGTCACCGTTCCAGTTGACTTGATAAAAAAGGCATTGTCCTGATTGTTGGACACAGATTTAAAGCCTCCTTCGATCTTGCTTTCACCACCAAGAACATGTGCTTGAATATTTTGAAAAAACAAAGAGGACTCAGTAAATGATAATGTCCCACGAGTCTTCAGAAGTGAAGGAGAATCCGGTGAGAATAAAAGATCTGTATTCAAAAAAACAAGTGTTCCTTGAACTTTTGAGCGATCAATTTGCAGCAAAGGCAAGTTCAACTTTAGTTTAAGTTCTGCCAATCCTCTTGATTTGGTGTTCTCCAAAGGGTAACCTAACTTTGCATTCAAAGATGAAAGGTTGAATATCGAAAGATAATTGGCCATTAAACTTTTAGACTCACCTGAAATCAAAAGCACGGGATCCATTAAGTCATTGATCTTTGCATCGATCTTGTTCCAAAGCGTGTTATTGGTATCGAACCCAATGATTGCGCTTGATCCAAGAACGACCAAGCTCCTGTTCTTTATTGAAAACTCGCCTTGCAAGTCGCTAATAGAGGGCCAATCGGTTAAGGATAAATTGCTAGATTTAAAAAAAGATTTAGGAACGTAATCAAATCCTATGCGATTCAATTTGGCTGATATGTTAAATTCACCTTCCGATGAATTTTTAAAGGGAAGAGCGTTCAGCGGACCTTTGATCCTAATTTTCCCCTTTTCAATGAGACCTTGAGTGATCGCATCTCTAAGATAACTTCTAACGTTTGAGTTGATAGAGATAGGTAGATACTTAAACAGCGAGATGGCCTCTAAGGAATTGATTTGAGCAGTCAGATCGATAGAACCAAGATTGGATAGACTTATTTCATAAAGGTTAGGATTAAACCAAGTAAAGTCGAAAGTGGCATTGCCATTGCTATTTTGAATTGTGCCATTCGATAGATTAAAGTTAATCTCGCCTTCAGATAAAACCCAGTTAATTTGAGAAGAAAAATTTTTAATTTCAATCAAGGGCTGTTCAAGGGCACCTAAAAATTCGAAATAGCCTTCCTTGATGCCGACATTGAGTTTGCCAGATCTCTCAGTTAAAGAAAAATCAGCTGATAAACCTTTGAAATGTGGAATGTGTCCTAAAGCATCTAAACTGTTTGTGCGAGGTACTGCAATTGGTGGGGATGAGCCTAATTTGGGTTTGGATATGCCAGTAGTCGGAAATATGGGAGGATTTAATTCGGAGGGGTTTAAATTAAGTGATGTAATAGTCCTTTCAAGGTTTGACACTTGACCGGACATTTCAAAATGCTTGACTCTAGAAAAGAGACTATTTTGTAAAAAAGATAGCTCCTTGTTCAACGTTGATGCAGAGGGTGAGCTCTTAGATTTTTGTGTAAATGGGTTCAGAAGTTTCTTAGATCGTTCTAGCCAATCGGGAATTTGTGAGTTTAAAAAAAAGTTTCCCTTTTGGCTATTCAATTCACCCCAATTGGCCTTAAATAAGTTGAACTCACCTTTGGTGTTCAGTGAAGCAATTGTGTTGGTAAAAAAATGACTTGGTAAAACTGCTTTTAAAATAGTTGAAATATGGTCAATATTAATATGATTGAGTTCAATTTCTCCTTTGCTTTCAGGGCCAAAAGGATCATTTAAATCAGACAAAGCCAATCTTAAATTTGAAAAAACAAATGAATCCTTCGTACCAAGCAAGGAGAAACTCAATTGTTCGGAAGACCATTCTTTACCGGTTAACCAGGGCGATGTACGTATTCTTCCTTTAAGTGAGGATACGTTCAACGTGGATTGATTGGGTAAAAGTGGAGTCTTGATGTTTTCAAAATCAAAATCAAAGATGTGTTTTGAGAACTGACCATTTGAGATATCAGACCAAGTCCGAAGCCAGCCAATACCTTGTGAAACTTGAAAAGTATGATCCAGATTAAAAAAACGATTTACTTCAGCAAGGTGTAATCGATTGGTCTGAAGATAAGTTTCTCCACTCCACTGTTTCCATTGGCCAGGATGAAGTGTTATGAGTGGTTGGTAAAATTGAGCACGCCAGCTAAATCTATTTGAAAATTCAATAGGAGGTGAAGCATCAAGACTAAATTGATGATTACGAATGCCATTTTTAATAAGTAAGTCTATATCGGAAATATCTAAAACAGCATCAGAATGATTTTCATCAATCCAATGGACAAGGCCTCTTTTAAAAATAACCTCATGAATAGAAAAAAATCTATCGAGTAAATTTAAATTCTGACTATCGACCAGTGGAACACCAGCAACTTCAAAATTACCATTTTTGAGTTTTTTAATGGTTAATTGACAATCGTCAATGTATAAATTATCTAAAGTGAATCTAAGAATGGAAGTTGTAGACAGTGACCCCACTGCCCGTTTAATATACAACAAACGTTGACCATCAGAATTAATACTAGAGATATCCGAGATCTCAATAATTGGAAATAAGCTACTTGAAATCGATTTGATTTCGCCAATTTTAATTTGAGTACCTGAAAATGCAGAAAAAGAAGTTTCTATTTTTTCTCTAAACGAATCAATATGGGGTATAAAGAAAAAATGAAGTGCAAGGCCTAAACCAAGGATGGTCGTCCATAAGGCTATAAAAAGCCAAAAGAAAAAGCTTGAAACAATCCAAAGAATTTTTAAAATCCGTTGGTTTTGAATTGTTTTAAAACTAAAAAAATTGAGCATTGGAATAAATGCAGGGAAAAGTAGAGTTGAACACAATTATTACAGGGTTCGGTGGAAATTTATTGCCATATTCAAATTCTATAGAAAAGAATGGCAATTTGTCCCTTGGTTCAAGATTTTCAAACAGAGTAACTCGAAGGTATGAAGCTGAAATCAAGTTATTCAATGAAGAAAATATTGATTTGTTTGAATTTGATGGCGTTATAAATAAACTGCTGAAAAAACATCCAATTGATGAAGCGCTCAGAATATTAAGGCAATTGGTACTTAACGAGATTTTAAAAAAGGATTGTGAGTTTGACTTGACACTAGAGGAGGTCATGTCACATATATCGAGATTGGCAGAATATAGCTTACTTAGGGCCAGCCAAGAAGTAAAAAATACGTTAGAAAATCTATACGGTTATCCAAGCAAGGAGAACGGTCAACGTTGCAATATAGCTATTATGGCAATGGGAAAATTAGGTGCTAAAGAGCTAAATGTTTCAAGTGATGTGGATTTGGTTTATGTCTACGAAAATGATGGAATGACTACTGTCAGAGACAGTGCAAAGCAAAAATGTATAAGTAATCAAGAGTACTTTTTAAAATGGGCAATGGGAATGCACAGGTTAATTGGTGAGGTTACAGAACATGGATTCGTATTCCGAATAGATTTGGCTTTAAGACCTTATGGAAATTCGAGTGCAAGTGCATTGCCACTCCAAGCTTTAAAAGAGTATTTTGAAAGGACAGCAAGGTCTTGGGAAAGATTTGCTTGGTTAAAGGCCAGAATGTTAGGAGCAGATAACATTGAATGCTTAGAACTTAAAAAGAATATTTACGAAATTATTCATCCTTTTGTTTATCGGCCCTATGTTGACTTTAAATTGATGGAGTCTTTGCGTGAAATACATAAAAAAATACAGCTTCAAGCTGAAAAGAAAACAAGCCTTAAAGATGTAAAGCTGGGCAGAGGAGGCATAAGAGAAATTGAATTTGGGGTCCAACTCTATCAAATTATGTATGGTGGTTCACGCCCAGAATTAAGAACAAAATCGACATTCAAGGCGTTGATGTATTTAAAAAAATACAAACTATTGACCGATCCCCAATCTGAGATGTGGGAGAAATCCTATCGTTACTTGCGGACTATAGAGCATAGGATTCAATATTTAGATGATCAGCAAACGCATACTTGGCCCAAAGAGGTGAAGGACCAGATGTGGATTTGTTTAACAATGGGATTTAAAACAATTGAGGATTTATCAGACTTATTGTTTGAAATATGTAATTATGTTCAATCGGAATTTGACCAGTTATTGAACACAGCCTCGAAAAATAATCTTGAAGTAAAAAACAAGGAGATCGAAAACGAAAGCGCATCAGACCAACCATCGTATTCGTTAGAGTTGAACCTTGTTGTCAATAAATTAATTCAAGAAATCTTAACCAGCAAGGGCAATGAAAAAAATCAAAATAAATCAGAAGAAATTAGCAATGATCTTGCGCTGTATAGCCAAAAGTGGAGCAAACTTGTAGACGCAAAATCAATCGATTCCTTGTCTTTTGCTGAAAAAGGAAAAACAAAGATCAAATGGATTGTTGCGCTATTGAATCAATGTATAGTTGCTCTAAGGAATAATAATATTAGTCCATTGGAAGTCAAGTACTGGTTGGACTGGTTAGATACTATTTTTAAAAGAGACAATTATCTTGTCTTGCAATTTGAGCATCCAAAAGTTCAAATCGATATCATGCATCTGATGGGCGCATCTTCATGGTGCAGAAGGTATTTAAAATATTATCCAAGTGTAATTGAGCAGTTGGTTGGTGCAACTGGGATTAAAAGTCGTTTAGATAGTTCAGAATTCGTTTCGCTTTTAAACGAAAGAAAAAAGACGATCATTAAAAACTCAGGGAGTATAGAAGACGAAGAGTTATTGACACTTTTGAGAAGAGAGCATCATTCTTCCTTGTTTAAAATACTATCTGCTGATTTGAACAAAGAATTAACACTTGAAGAGGTGTCTGATGAATTATCAGAGTTGGCAATTGGAGTGCTGAAGCTGTGTGTAGATTGGATCTGGGAGGGAATGAATCCAGCAAACAAAGAAGGAGCACTTCATTGTCCTCCCCCTTTGGCTGTAATAGGCTATGGAAAATTAGGGAGCAAAGAGCTTGGATATGGCAGTGACTTGGACTTGGTTCTTTTGTATGACGAAAAAGACCTTGTTTCATCGCAGCAAATAGCAACACTTGCTAGGCGGTTGATCTCTTGGATGACGTTAAAAACTGCAGATGGAAATTTGTATGAAATTGACAATGCATTAAGACCCAATGGAAGTTCTGGACTTTTGGTAAGTTCATTTGAGGCATTTGAAAAATATCAGAAACAATTAGATCTCAATAGTGCATGGACATGGGAGCATCAAGCTTTAACGCGGGCTAGATTTTGTCTTGGAACTGACTCTTTGAAGCAAAGATTTGATAAACTTCGCATAGAGGTTCTATCATCAACTAGAGATGAGTCCCAGTTGATCCTTGATGTATTTGAAATGCGAAAAAAATTGTGGTCAGCTCAAAAGATTAAAAAGGGAAAGTTCAACGGTAAATTCAGTCCGGGTGGAATGGTGGATGTTGAATTTGTTGTTCAGTACTTGATATTGAGTCACTCAAAAACGCATTCGGAACTGACGGAAAATGTTGGTAATATAGGATTGCTTCGTTTGGCCGAAGAGAAGGAATTGATACCAAAAGGAATAGGTTTAAATGCGGGAAATGCTTACCGCCATCTGCGAAATTTGCAGCACTCAGCAAGCTTGCAGGAAAATAATTTTGAACTTAATGAGCATGAAATAACAAAGGAAATTGAGTCAATTAAAGTGCTTTGGTTGAATTTCTTTGATCCATATTGGTAGGTTAAAACATAATTTTTTAACTCCCATTTAAAATCTTCTGTACAAGTGCTGTTGTTGAGTAACCCGTAACAAAATTAATGGACTTTGCTTGGCCTCCATAGGATTCAACAATTTTTGTTTCTTCCAAGATGCTCATGTCGTAGTCACCACCTTTAACAAGTAAGTCAGGTCGAATCAATTTAATAATTTCTAGTGGTGTATTTTCATCAAACCATGTCACGTAGGACACGCTCTCAAGAGCTGCTATTACGTACATTCTGTCCGCGAGAGTATTGAGCGGTCGATCTTTACCTTTGCCAAGTAAACGTGCAGAATGATCTGTATTCAGTGCAACAATGAGAGAGAAACCTTGCTGAGCAGCTGAATCGAGGTATGTCACGTGTCCGCGGTGGAGAACATCAAAAACACCATTTGTAAATACAATAGAACCTTTGGATTTGATGTCGGCCAAACGGTCATTGATCTGATTCGGGCTCATGATTTTGTCAGCGAAGATAGGACTATTCATAAGTAATATGTATTAATATGTAGTGAATGCAAATAAAGGGGTATTTTAATCGCAATAGGTCTGCTGCAAATGCGGGTCATTTATACTGATTTGAATCAGGACTTATTATAAATTGGACTTTAAATTACTATGCTGGAACTTAAACCTCTTAAATTTTTAAATACAAGCAATTTGATTATTTTGATCACGACTTGCTCAATGTTTATGTGGAAAAACGTAGAAGCACAAGAGAAAAATCATGGCCAACAAGTCAGTCCAGTCTGCTCGTCAATTTTGAATCAAACTGTAAATCGATTGCAGGACGAAAAAGAACAAAATCTTTGTCAATACAGTGGAAAGGTCGTTTTGATTGTAAATACTGCAAGCTACTGTGGATTTACTCCGCAGTACAAAGGTTTAGAAGCCTTGTATGACAAATATAAAACTGAAGGTCTTGTTGTTTTGGGATTTCCCTCAAATGATTTTTCTCAAGAGCCGGACAATAACCAACAAATCGCTGACTTTTGCGAGAATACGTTTGGTGTTAAATTTCCGATGTTCACTAAAACTTCGGTTAAGGGTGAAAACGCTTCAAAACTATTTAAAGAATTGGCAAGATCAACACACACTGTACCAAAGTGGAACTTTTACAAATATTTAATTTCAAGAGATGGTCAAAAAATTAAAAGTTTTAGCAGTATGACTGGACCTCAAGATAAAGGATTCATTCAAGATATAGAAAGATTTTTGAGCGAAAAAACAGAAGTTAAAAAATGAGCAACAAAAAAAAAGTAGCCATAGTTGGCTCGGGAATTTCAGGCTTATCTGCAGCTTATTTTCTTAACGAAAAAGTTGACGTAACGTTATTTGAAAAAAATGACTATTTTGGCGGCCATGCAAACACAGTAGATGTTGAGCTCTTGGGACAAAACAATGAATTGGTTAAATTCGGTGTTGATACTGGTTTTTTAGTTTTTAATGAAAGGACCTATCCTGGGATCATAAAAACATTTAAAGATTTATGTGTGAAAACATCGCCATCTGATATGTCATTTTCTGTCCAAGCAGATGTACCTTGGTTAAATGAAACACTCGAATGGGGTGGTTCAAATTTGAACTCGGTATTTGCACAAAGAAAAAATATATTGAGTATTAACTTTTGGAGAATGTTAAAAGAAATAATTCGCTTCAATAAAATAACTACACAGTATGCTTTGGCTTCAATGAATTCAGATGTTCACAGTGATGAAGATCTAAGCCTAAATGAATACTTAAAAAAGTATAAGTTTGGAGAGGTATTTCAACATGGTTATTTGTTGCCAATGTTGGGGTGTATTTGGAGTTGTGAGCCGCAAACCATGTTGGACTATCCAGCAATAAGTCTAGCCAGATTTTGCAATAACCATGGATTGTTACAAGTGACAAATAGACCACAATGGTTTACTGTCAGCGGTGGTTCAAGAAATTACGTCAAAAAAATAGCCGACCGAATTTCTGATAAAAGATTAAATTGTGAAGTTATGAAAATTGAGCGGCTTCATCTTAATTCCGGTTTAAAAATTATTGTTCACACCAAGCAAACGACTGAAGAATTTGATGCCATAGTAATGGCAACTCATGCGCCTGAGGCCTTGACAATATTAGATGCACCAAGTCCAGAGGAAAAAAATATATTGAGTTTAATAAAAACTCAAGAAAATATTGCGGTACTCCATTGTGATGAATCTATCATGCCTTCTAAAAAAATTGCTTGGGCTGCATGGAATTTCGAAAATATAAAATCTACTGGAAAATTAAATAGCAATGGAGTATGTCTACATTATTGGATCAACAAGCTTCAGCCCTTGCCTTTTAAGGAAAATATTTTTGTAACACTTAATCCTCAACGTGCTATAAATGAAAACAAGATATTGAAAACGATTCAGTATTCCCATCCAATTTTAGATAATTTGGCCGTGAATGCTCAAGAAGCGCTACGCCACGAAAATGGAAATAATCGAACTTGGTTTGCTGGTGCTTGGATGGGCAACGGTTTTCATGAAGATGGGTTACAAGCTGGAAAGTTTTCGGCACAAGAAATTCTAAAAGAGTTGCAAATTGAGGCTTTCAATTGATGCAAGATGCCTATATTGGGTTTGGTCAGGTAAGGCACGCTAGGCTCAGGCCAAAAGGGCATGCATTTAATTACCCGTCTTACTTTCTTTTTTTGCCAATGAGGCATTTAAAAACCATTAATACTGATTTTTTAAAAGTCAATAAATTTGCTGGTCTTTCGTTTTATGATTGTGACCATGGAGATCCCAACAAGTCAGCGACTAAGTCCGCTCTAGATTGGTTTGAAGAGATGTTGGAGATGCGTGGCATCAATGGGGTTAGCGGTGAAGTATGGTTGCATTGCTTTCCCCGTGTATGGGGTTATGCTTTTAAACCAGTTAGTTTTTGGTATGGCTTTAGTTACGAAAACGAATTAAAAGTCATCTTGGTTGAAGTCAACAATACTTTTGGGCAAAGACACTGTTATTTGATTGAGGCGCCTAAATTTGGTCAAGAATACACAATGGAGAAGGTCTTTCATGTGTCTCCTTTTATTGAAACCAGGGGTGAGTATAAATTCCGATTTATGTTGACAAAAGGTGCAAATAACAATAATTTGGATGGGATTAAAACAGTTGTAAAAATTGAATATTTTGACGAAGATGGTTTGCTTTTGAAAACCAGTGTGAGTGGAGCGCTGGAAAGAATAAATGGAAAGAGTGTTAGAAAAGCTTTGTGGCGCTACCCTTTGATGACATTTGGTGTGATCTTAAGAATTCATTTTCAAGCTCTAATGCTTTGGTTTAAAGGAGCTAAATTCAACAGATCACCCGCCATGCCCAATGACTTTATCAGTATCAAATAAATTACAAAGGGTGAGTATGATGAAGACGCAGTTATTTGTCTTTGCTACAGTTTATCTTGAATTCAAAAAAACTTTGGGGTGTAAAGATGTCTAGTTTTCTAAAAAAATATATAGTTATTCAATATTTTCGTTCTCTGACTTATTTGATTTTGGCTCTAAGTCTTGGTGTCTTTCAGGGTTGTTCTAGTCCAAGTGTTTTTAATTATAAAAATGAAAATCCGACCCTGAATTTGAAAGAGTTTTTCAATGGTGAGGTCCAAGCCTGGGGCATTTTTACGAATAGAAATGGAGAGGTTGTTAAACGATTCACCGTGCTCATGAATTGCAGCTGGAATGGAGATGAAGGCGTCTTGGATGAAAAATTTACTTATTCAGATGGCACTAAGCAACAAAGAATTTGGAGGCTAAAAGATTTGGGGTCTGGATCATACCAGGGTAGCGCTAGCGATGTCATTGGTTTGGCTCAAGGCCAAAGCAGCGGTAATGCTCTTCAGTGGAAATACATTCTCTCACTTCCGGTTGATGACAAGCATTGGGAAGTTCAATTTGAAGACTGGATGTACCAAATTGATGATAAAGTTATGTTGAACAAGGCTCGAATGTCTAAATGGGGTATTTACTTGGGTGAAGTTACACTTTCTTTTAGCAAAGTTTCAGCAACTGAGAAAGTACCTGCTCAATGAGTACACTCAATCCGTGCATAACTGATTGGAACAATAGGAGTGTGTGGTTGATTGGCGCCTCCAGTGGTATTGGGCTGGCTTGTGCCACCCACTTGGTCAAATTGGGTGCAAAAGTTACTGTTTCAGCAAGGAACATGGATTTGTTGTTGTCCTTTAAACGGGACAATCCATCCTCAATGGTGGCTGAAATGGACGTTACTCGAATCGAAAGCATTTCACAGGCCTTTGAGCAAGTTAAAAATCATCATGGCATTGATGTGGTGGTTTATTGTGCTGGACATTATCTAGAGCAAAATGCCGATAAATTTAACTTGCAAGAAATGATCAAACACAATGATATTAACTACTTAGGTTTATGTCGAGTTTTGTCATTTATATTGAACCCTATGATTGCTCAGCGGTTTGGTCATATTTCTATCATATCGAGTGTTGCAGGATTTCAAGGATTGCCCAAGAGCTTGGCCTATGGTCCAACCAAGGCTGCGCTGATCAATTTGAGTGAATCAATGTATTTCGATCTTCACGGTCATGGTATTGGCGTGAGTCTTGTCAATCCCGGGTTTGTGCAGACACCCTTAACGGCGCAAAATAAATTTCATATGCCAGCATTGATAACAACAGATCAAGCGGCCGTGGAGATGATAAAAGGATGGCGCAAGGGAGACTTTGAAATTCATTTCCCTAAAAAATTTACTTTGGTCCTTAAATTTTTAAAAATATTGCCTTACTTTATTTATTTCAAAATGGTTGCAAAGGCGACTCAATCAACTAAATAAAACCGCTTCCAAAAATGCCTCAACTGCAAGAACAAGTTAAAAAGTTAATTCATTTTTATGAAAATATTTCTTTGGTTAATTTATCAGAGCTAAGTGTGTTTTATTCTAAAAACGCCTATTTTAAAGATCCCTTTAACGATGTTTATGGTGTTAATAAAATTGAAAAAATATTTGAACACATGTTTGAATCCTTGCAAAAGCCTTCATTTGTCGTGAGGGATGTTGCGACTCAAGAGCACCACACTTTTATAACATGGGATTTTTATTTTGAAGTTAAGCAACTGCCATCAAGGGGTGTGATGGCAATAAAAGGTGCTACGCATATCGTTTGGGAATACAACGAGGGTCAAAACAGTTGGCAGATAAATTCACACAGAGATTATTGGGATGCAGCTGAAGAACTGTATGAAAAAATGCCACTTATTGGATATGTGCTGCGATGGATCAAGAAAAAATTTTCAAGTTGATCATGAGTACGGTGCTGTTTCAATAAAAGAAGGGCGAGTCCGTAGTTTTTCGAAGAGTCTATTCAACGCGATATGAGACTCTCGCCAATTGAAGCTTGGGAAACGAAAATCTAAATATCCAAGGGCGCAACCGACGGCTATATCGGCCAAGCTTAAATGAATGCCACAACAAAACGCTTTCTCGCTCAGGCCTTTCTCCATCGCAGCAAGACTTGTTTGAACTTTACCCATTTGCCTGTCAATCCATGCCTGAGAGCGTTCTTGCTCACTGCGACCTGCCCACGTCTGCTCAAGTCGGGCCAAAATGCTTGCATCCAAGACGCCGTCAGACAAGGCTTCCCATGTTTTAACTTCTGCACGCTCTCTGCCGCTGTTGGGAATTAACTTTCCAACGGGTGAAAGGGTGTCCAAATATTCGACGATGACCCTTGAGTCAAACAATGCTTCTCCACCCTCCATGATCAAGCATGGAACTTTGCCTAAGGGGTTGTATTGAGAGATTTGAGTGTTTTTTGACCAGACTTCTTCGTGGAGAAGTTGATAATCAAGTTTTTTTTCTGACATGACAATGCGAACTTTGCGCACATAGGGACTGGTAATTGCACCGATAAGTTTCATTTTTTGGTATTTAAGCTAATCTTTGATTTTAAGGGGAACACCTTGTGCTGTGTTGTGTCCTAGCGACGGTGCAAAGAGACGAAACACAATATAAACCTTGTTTATTTAATTTCGTTTCCTCCTCCTTGTTGCTGCAGGTCATGCGGATAAAATAAGCGTATGAACAATTCATCTTTACTTGCCTTGTCCCCATTGGATGGTCGATATGCGCCTAAGTTGGCCTCTTTGAGGCCCATCATGTCCGAAATGGGCTATATGCAGCGCCGAATTCAAGTTGAAATAACATGGTTAATTGCATTGAGTCAACTGGGCTTAGAGGAGTGTCCTTCACTCTCCGTTCAAGCAAAAGAATATTTGGTCGGCTTGTTTCAAAACTTCTCACACGAGGATGCTGTTTCAATCAAAGAAATTGAAAAAACAACCAATCACGATGTCAAGGCTGTTGAGTATTGGATTAAAAGACAATTTAAATCGGAACAATTGAATGCTTCAGTCAAGAAAGAACTTGCAAAGATTGAGGAGATGGTTCATTTTTCAATGACGAGTGAAGACATCAACAACACCAGCCATGCTTTGCAAATTCAAGCTGCGAGAGATACTGTTTTATTGCCTTTTATCGATCAAGTCATCTCCACCATGCTGCAGCTGTCTTTAGAGTATGCGGCCATTCCAATGTTGTCTAGAACGCACGGTCAAACGGCAACGCCAACATCCGTCGGAAAGGAAATTGCTAATTTTGTGGTTCGACTTAAAAAAGCAAGAGGCAAACTTGTCGACATCCCCTTGATGGCGAAAATGAATGGTGCTGTGGGTAATTACAATGCTCAATTGGCGGCTTACCCAGAAATGGATTGGGAGAAAATTGCCCAAGATGTGATTGAGACGCCCGCTTATCAACAAGGCGCATCATTTGATCAGCACTTTGGTCTTGGCTTGACTTTTCAGGCGTACAGTACCCAAATCGAATCACATGACTACATGGCAGAATTTTTTGATGCGATATCTAGACTGAATGTCATATTGATTGATTGGTGTCGGGATATTTGGGGTTATATATCCTTGGGATACTTTAAGCAACGATTGAAGGAGGGTGAAATTGGGTCTTCCACGATGCCCCATAAAGTCAACCCCATTGATTTTGAAAATGCAGAGGGTAATCTTGGTGTTGCGAATGCCCTGCTGCGACACATGAGCGACAAACTTCCGATCAGTCGATTTCAAAGAGATTTGACCGATAGCACAGTGATTCGAAACATAGGCGTAGCCTTTGGTTATTCGGTTCTGGCCTATCAGTCCTTGTCGATTGGATTGTCAAAGCTAGAGATCAACAAAGTCAAATTGGCGGAAGATTTGGACAATGCTTGGGAGGTATTGGCAGAGCCCATACAAACGGTGATGCGTCGTTATGGTGTGAGCGGAGCTTATGAAAGCCTTAAAGACTTGACCAGAGGTCGCGCTGTGAAACAAGAAGATTTGGCGAAGTTAATTCAAACTTTAGAAATCCCAGCGCAAGAGAAAGAACGACTGCTTCAGTTAAGACCCGATAACTACATTGGTTTGGCAGGGCAGTTAGCCATACGAGTTAAGTAGAGCTCAATTGGGCGTGGTTTCTTTAAGGACGGCTCTTTCACTGTAACGGTTAAATCTCCACGCAGTGTTTTCCATGGTAATTCGCCTCCATGTTTTTCGCTTTTGAGGGGGTGTCATTTTTGTCCAATCTTGCACTTCTTCAAACGTTCGGCCACAACCCTTGCAAATTTCGTCACCCTGACTGGTTGAACAGATGGCAATGCAAGGCGTGTCACTGAGGTGCTCATACCATTCCAGCCAAGCTTTCATGGCGAGTGAAGGAAATCCACTTGTGGCGACCTCTTCTTCATGAAAATGCACCATCAGCGCATAGACATGTGCCAAAGACCTTAGGGAAGGCGATAAAGTGATACCGTCTACTGAGGACTCTTTGTTTCGCCAGTAATTGATGGCCGACTCAATATCGGTGATGTGTATAGAAGACATAGGAGCGCTATCATAATCGCATAAATCTA
>CANBTT010000012.1 GCA_947372465.1 Burkholderiales bacterium
AAGCGTGAAGAGGTTGAGCGTGGTCAAGTGCTTTGTAAGCCTGGCTCCATCAAGCCCCACACGCATTTCACAGCACAAGTGTACGTGCTCAGCAAGGATGAGGGAGGCCGTCATACGCCTTTCTTTAACAACTACCGTCCTCAGTTCTACTTCCGCACGACAGACGTGACTGGATCGATCGAGTTGCCAGAAGGCAAAGAGATGGTGATGCCTGGTGACGACGTTGCGATCACCGTGAAGTTGATCCACCCCATTGCGATGGAAGAGGGATTGCGCTTTGCGATTCGCGAAGGCGGTAAGACCGTTGGCGCGGGTGTTGTTGCCAAAGTATTGGAGTAATAACCATGTCTGCTAAACAAAAAATTAGAATTCGTCTTAAAGCATTTGACTACAAATTGATTGATCAATCTGCAGCAGAAATTGTAGACACAGCGAAAAGAACGGGAGCGATTGTTAAGGGTCCCGTACCTTTGCCTACAAGGATGAAGCGCTTTGACATTTTGCGTTCGCCACACGTGAACAAATCTAGTCGAGATCAGTTAGAAATAAGAACACATCAAAGATTGATGGACATTGTGGATCCGACTGATAAAACAGTAGATGCATTGATGAAGTTGGACCTGCCAGCAGGTGTTGACGTAGAAATTAAGTTGCAATAATAAAACAGACAGCCTAAATTTTAATTTAGGCTGTCGTGTTGCTTGCAATTAATGCAGTAATTGAGTTAGAATAGCAGGCTCTAGTAAAAACTAGAAGTTTATTAACCGTCTCTCGCATAAAAAACACAGTTGCCAATTGCAGTGATTGTGGTGAGGGTTTTGGAGAAAAAAATGAGTCAAAGCACCCGTTTGGGCTTGCTTGGGCGCAAGGTAGGCATGATGCGCCTATTTACCGATGAAGGCGATGCAGTGCCTGTTACGGTAGTAGATGTATCAAACAACCGAGTGTCACAGGTAAAAACCCAGGATAATGATGGTTATGTAGCCCTACAAGTTACATTTGGTGAGAGAAAAGCTTCTCGTGTCACCAAGCCAATAGCCGGTCACCTTGCTAAAGCAGGCGTGCATGCCGGAGAAATCATTCAAGAATTTCGTGTTACTGCAGACTTGGCCGCAAAATATGCAGCCGGTTCAAATGTGCCCGTAACAGACGTATTTGCAGTGGGTCAAAAAGTAGATGTACAGGGTACATCTATTGGTAAAGGCTTTGCCGGTACGATCAAACGTCATAACTTCCATTCGCAACGTGCTTCACACGGTAATAGCCGTTCGCACAATGTGCCTGGATCAATTTCAATGGCCCAAGATCCAGGCCGTGTTTTCCCTGGAAAACGCATGTCTGGACACATGGGTGATGAAACAGTAACAACGCAAAATTTGGATGTGATTCGCATTGACGAAGCACGTCAACTGTTGTTGATCAAAGGTGCGATTCCAGGGTCAGCGGGTGGTTTTGTCACCGTTAGACCTGCAATCAAAGCAAGCAATAAAGGAGCGAACTGATGCAGCTCGAACTCCTGAACGATCAAGGTCAAGCATCCTCAAAATACGATGCGCCTGAGACAGTATTCGGCAGAGCTTACAACGAAGATTTGGTTCACCAAATCGTTGTTGCATACCAAGCCAATGCTCGCCAAGGCACACGTGCTCAAAAAGACAGAGAGCAAGTTAAGCACTCAACTAAAAAGCCTTTTAAACAAAAAGGAACGGGTCGTGCTAGGGCGGGTATGACATCTTCACCCATTTGGCGTGGAGGCGGAAGAACTTTCCCAAATAGCCCAGAAGAGAATTTCACACAAAAAATCAATAAAAAGATGTACCGTGCTGGAATGGCTTCTATTTTGTCCCAGTTGGCAAGAGAAGGCCGTTTGGCAGTGGTGGATACGCTGACTGTTGAAGCTCCAAAAACTAAATTATTGGCTGCTAAATTCAAGGCAATGAACTTGAATTCTGTACTGGTCATTTCGGATCAAGTTGATGATAACTTGTACTTGGCTTCTCGTAATTTGCCCAATGTATTGGTTGTGGAGCCTAGATATGCGGATCCCCTTTCATTGGTGCACTACAAGAAAGTATTGGTCACAAAAGCAGCAATAGATCAACTCAAGGAGATGTTCGCATGAGCGCACAAAAATTTGATGAAGGTCGATTGATGCAAGTATTGGTCGCTCCTATTATTTCAGAAAAAGCAACAATGGTTGCTGAAAAAAATAACGCAGTGACCTTTAAAGTTTTGCAAGATGCTACAAAACCAGAGATTAAAGCCGCAGTTGAATTGATGTTCAAAGTAACTGTAAAAGGTATTTCTGTGGTCAATACAAAAGGCAAAACCAAACGATTTGGTCGCTCAATGGGCCGCAGAGATAACGTAAGAAAAGCTTATGTGACGCTCATGCCGGGACAAGAGCTCAATCTTTCTGGGGAGGCTGCTTAATCATGGCCGTAATTAAAATGAAACCAACTTCACCTGGCCAGCGTGCCGTGGTGAAAGTAACAAGAGATCATTTGCACAAAGGTGAAGGTTATGCGCCTTTGTTAGAGCCTCAGTTCCAAAAAGCTGGGCGCAATAACAATGGACATATCACGACCCGTCACAAAGGTGGTGGTCATAAGCATCACTACCGTGTTGTAGATTTTCGTCGTAACAAAGATGCAATTCCAGCCAAGGTGGAGCGCATTGAATACGATCCAAACCGTACAGCGCACATTGCTCTGTTGTGTTATGCAGATGGCGAGAGACGCTATATCATTGCGCCAAGAGGTTTGGAAGTTGGTGCGACACTTATGAGTGGATCGGAAGCGCCAATCCGTGCTGGTAACACCTTGCCTATTAGAAATATTCCAGTGGGTTCAACGATTCACTGTATTGAGTTGCAAATTGGCAAGGGTGCACAAATGGCGAGATCAGCCGGTACATCTGCAACACTTCTTGCTAGAGAAGGCACATACGCTCAAGTTCGCTTGCGATCTGGAGAGGTAAGAAAAATTCACATTGAGTGCAGAGCCACAATTGGTGAAGTTGCAAATGAAGAACACAGCCTACGTCAATTGGGCAAAGCGGGTGTTAAGCGTTGGATGGGTATCAGGCCTACCGTACGTGGTGTTGCGATGAATCCTATTGATCACCCCCATGGTGGTGGTGAAGGCCGTACAGGTGAAGGCCGTGTGCCAGTTGATCCTTGGGGCAATATGACCAAAGGTTATCGCACCCGTAATAACAAACGTACACAAGTGATGATTGTGTCACGTCGTAAAAAGTAAGGGGTAACCAATGACACGCTCACTTAAAAAAGGCCCCTTTGTAGACCACCATTTGATGGTTAAGGTTGACAAGGCCGTCGCAATAAAAGACAAAAAACCAATCAAAACATGGTCACGTCGTTCGATGATTCTTCCAGAATTCATTGGGTTGACTATTGCTGTTCACAATGGCAAACAACATGTTCCCGTTTACATTACAGACCAAATGGTCGGTCATAAACTCGGCGAGTTTGCTTTGACTCGAACATTCAAAGGTCACCCAGCGGACAAGAAAGTCCAAAAGAAATAAGGAGAGACCTATGGAAACACGTGCAGTCCTCCGCGGCGTTCGATTATCAGTCGACAAGGGGCGCTTGGTTGCTGATTTGATCCGTGGAAAAAAAGTGGATCAAGCCCTCAACATTTTGACCTTTACGCAAAAGAAAGCAGCCGGTATTGTTAAAAAGGTACTGGAATCTGCAATTGCTAATGCTGAACACAACGATGGAGCTGACATTGATGAACTCAAGGTCAAAACCATCTATGTCGAGCAAGGTGCAACGCTCAAGCGTTTTACCGCCCGAGCTAAGGGTCGTGGAAATCGTATTAGTAAACCCACGTGCCATGTGTACGTGACGGTTGGCAACTGAAAGGCCTAAGAAATGGGACAAAAAATCCATCCAACCGGTTTCCGCTTGTCGGTAAGTCGCAATTGGGCAAGTCGTTGGTATGCAAGCAATCGTGATTTTGCTGGCATGCTTGCTGAAGACATCAAAGTTCGTGAGTATTTAAAAGCAAAGCTCAAAAATGCTGCGGTGTCTAGAGTACTCATTGAGCGTCCAGCTAAAAATGCAAGGATCACAATTTTTTCAGCACGACCTGGTGTCGTGATTGGGAAAAAAGGCGAAGACATTGAAAGCTTGAAAAAAGAGTTGGCAGCTCGCTTAGGTGTTCCAGTTGCAGTGAACATTGAAGAAGTTAGAAAGCCTGAAATTGATGCACAGCTCATTGCTGACAGCATCACCCAACAGCTTGAAAAACGTATCATGTTCCGACGTGCGATGAAACGTGCAATGCAAAATGCAATGCGTTTGGGTGCTCAGGGCATTAAAATCATGTCCTCTGGTCGCTTAAACGGTATTGAAATTGCTCGTACTGAATGGTATCGCGAGGGTCGTGTACCCCTTCATACTTTAAGAGCTGACATTGATTATGGCACCTCTGAAGCCAAGACCACTTATGGTGTCATTGGTGTAAAAGTATGGGTTTACAAAGGTGACACTCTGGGACGCAATGATGCACCAGTCGCCATTGAAGCAAAAACAGAAGAAGAGCGTCGTCCACGTGGTCCACGTCGTGATGCAAAACCAAGTGGTGACCGTCCAGCAAGAACTGGAGCACGTCGCCCTGTAGGTACCAATGCCGCACCAGTTGATGGAAGCGATAAGCCCGCTGAAGCCGCTGATGCCCCTAAAACCACCGTCAAGCGCGTCCGTAAGGTGAGCGCGCCCGCATCCACTGGCACGGCTGCGGACGGCAAAGGAGAATAAGCATGCTGCAACCAGCACGCCGTAAATATCGCAAAGAACAAAAAGGTAGAAACACTGGTATTGCAACCAGAGGAAACTCAGTTGCATTTGGTGATTTCGGCCTCAAGTCTACCGATCGTGGACGTTTAACGGCTCGTCAAATTGAATCTGCTCGTCGTGCAATTTCCCGTCACGTAAAACGTGGTGGTCGAATTTGGATTCGTGTTTTCCCTGACAAACCAATTTCCCAAAAGCCTGCAGAGGTCCGTATGGGTAATGGTAAAGGCAATCCAGAGTATTACGTTGCTGAAATCCAGCCAGGCAAGGTTCTCTACGAAATCGTTGGAGTACCCGAAGAGTTGGCAAGAGAAGCATTTCGTCTGGCTGCCGCGAAGTTGCCTTTGCGCACAACCTTTGTGACCCGCATGTTGGGTCAATAAACAGGAGAGCAAAATGAATACAACTGAATTACGTGCAAAAGACGTTCCTGCTTTAGAGGCAGAAGTCAAAGACTTGCAAAAGACGCATTTTGGAATGCGCATGCAAAAAGCTACTCAGAATTTGAGCAACACTTCGCAACTTCGTCTTACAAGAAGAAGCATTGCACGTGCAAAAACGATTCTTGCTGAAAAGCAAGCAAAACAATAAGGAGATGGCATCATGACAGAAGCTAAAAAATCTCTCAAGCGCACGTTAATTGGCAAAGTAGTGAGCGATAAAAGAGAAAAAACTGTAACAGTTTTGATTGAAAGACGTGTCAAACACGCGCTTTATGGAAAAATTGTTGGGAAATCCAGTAAATACCACGCACATGATGAAAATGGCGAATTTCATATTGGTGACACCATTGAAATTACAGAGAGCAGACCAATCTCTAAAACCAAGAACTGGGTAGCTACCCGTTTGGTAGAAAAAGCTGAGACTGTTTAAAAACCCTTCAGCTTGTACATCAATAGATTTTCAAACGGCCCTTTTAAGGGCCGTTTGTTATTATGTGGTGTAATATTCATTGGCAAAATTTTTAAGGAAAAAGAAAATGATCAAAGTAGGCGACGCATTACCAAAACTAACATTGGCTGAATACATTGAAATCGAAACTGAGGGTTGTAGTTTAGGCCCTAATCCAGTTGAGATAGAGAAGGCAGCAGCAGGGAAAAAAATTGCAGTATTTGCAGTTCCTGGTGCATTCACCCCTACTTGTTCAGCAAAACATGTTCCTGGATATTTGGAGCACTTTGATGCACTTAAAGCAAATGGCATCGATGAAATTTGGTGTTTGAGTGTGAATGATCCTTTTGTGATGGGCGCTTGGTCCAAGGATCAAAAAGCAACTGGAAAAATTAGATTTATAGCCGACGGGAGTGCTGAATTCGCAAAGTCCGTTGGATTGACGCTTGACTTGAATGGCAGAGGTTTGGGGCTCAGAAGCAATCGTTATTCAATGCTGGTTAAAGATGGCAAGGTGGTATGCCTCAATATAGAAGGGCCTGGTGAATTTGCAGTCAGTGATGCAAAGACTATGCTTGAGCAAGCAAAGACGCATTAAAAAAACGAAAGACTCAGAATCAAGCCTGTCTGATTGATTCTGAGTCGCTCGTGGCAACAACACAAATGCAATTGGGCTTGAGAAAAGGTAATTTTGGACTTAAAAATTAGACAGTTCTTGAGAAAATAATCAGCCCATTAAACAAGCAAAACAATGCAGTAGGTGAGATATTTAGAGAATGATTTCGTTCAAGCGGCTAAAAAATGCCAAGTCAAATAAAAAATAACACCAAAACTTATCAACGCAAAAACTCGCATCATCCAGCCATCGTTTGAAGATACAAGAACGTGAAGGCCTTGTTTGAACCCTGAAATCATGGGCGTGATCAAGTCGGTTTTAAGTATAAACTTATAAAATAAAACAGCAATCACGTGGATTGCAATGAGCGAAATGATCAAGGGTTGACCAATTTCTGAATGATAAAAAGTTGCCCATTCGACTTGTTGTTCACTGAGAAAAGGGACCAAGGGGCCTGAAAAAAGAACGTCATCATCACTGCACAATCCGCTCAAAGCCTGCAATAAAAAGCTAAGGATCATGATCAAAGCGGACCAACTGCCAATGGGGTTATGACCCGGATAGGATGAAGAGCTTGCAGGCGAATCTTTCAAATAAGCCAGGACAAGGGACGGCTTTAATGAGAAAGAGCTAAATCTTGACCAATGACCCCCAAAAAACCCCCAAAAAATACGAAAAGTTAGCAAAGACAACAGGGTCAAGCCGATTTGACCATGCAAACTCATCCACTCATCGCCTAAATTCACGGTGATAAAGGCGCCCGCAACCAAGAGAATGAGTGCAACATGAAAAACACGCGTGGCTAAATCCCAAATTTTGACTGGATTGGACATGGTTGTTTGATGATGTTAAATAATTTTTATTTTAAAGGGGTTATTTCTCAAGGGACTCTAGATTTAAAAAATTAAGCTAATATATTCACGAGTTTAAGAGAAAATAGCCACTGTTACAAGTGTACTTAAGAGCCGTGTTCACATTTAAATAAAGGTTAAAAAATGAAACAAAAGTTGATGGGTTATTTGCTGTTGAGTCTTGGATTGTTGACTTCGTTCGCTGCGTCAGCACAATTCGCTAAACCAGAGGATGCGATTAAATATAGAAAATCGGTCATGACGGTGATGGGGACTCATTTCTCTAGATTGGGCGCAATGGCTCAGGGCAAAGCGCCGTTTGAGCCCAAACAGGTGGTGGAGAATGAAGCGGTCGTTGAATTAACGGCTAAATTGGCCTGGTCGGCCTTCCCCGAGGGTTCAGACAAGGGAGAAACAAAAGCAAAGGCTGAGGTATGGAAAGAGCCTGCCAAATTCAAGGAAGCACAAGACAAGTTTCTTGCTGAAACATTGAAGTTAAATGCAGCAGCAAAAAGTGGAAAATTAGAAGACCTGAAAACAGCCGCCGCCGCGGTTGGTGGTACTTGCAAAAATTGCCACGATAACTTCAAAGACAAATAATCAATGAGAAGAGCTTGAGTGATATGTGAAAAACACACATCTGTTCTCAACTTCAACGATTCGGCGGGGTGCAATTCAAAATTGTGCCCCGTTTTGTATTGATAGGACATTTAAATGCAAATGTGCAATGTGCGCAGCGTGATAAAAAGTTTTTTAATTTTGGTTTTATTGTCCTCTTGCGCGCCTGACTTCAATTGGCGGGAGTTTAAATTTGGAGATGATGAGTTAACATTTTTAATGCCATGCAAACCAGAGCAAGCAAGCAAGGAGGTCATGATAGGAGAACAAAAAGAGCTGCTTGTTATGGTGGCGTGCAATGTGGGAGAGGTGAACTTTACGATCAGCCGACTCCCAAAACCCAAAGGGATTGAATCAGAGCAAATGCTTGAGTTGTGGCAAAGGGGCAGTTTATACGCATTGACGGGCTCAGATAAAATGGCCGATTCAACCCCTAAGAAAATTCAATTCAAAATATCAAAAAATGAAGTTTGGGGTCAAGAAATGAGTTCCAACAAGAGCGTAAAAGCACATTGGAGATGGTTCGAACAAGGCACATGGGTCTATCAATTGGGCATATACGATCCAAAAACCTCAAGCAAAGTAGACCTCAACAAAGACCTTGAACAGATGTTTTTTGACTCCATACAGTAGAAAGTAAAAGTTGAGCGCTGAACATTTAAGTATTCAAAAGGCAAGGCTTGTATTTGTTACTTTTGCAAGTTGCTATTTTCTATCGACCTTGTTGCGTGCAATTACGGCCACCCTTTCGCCAACGCTTACAAACGAATTTCAGCTCAGTGCAAGTGATTTGGGATTGTTGGCGGGGAGTTATTTCCTTGGGTTTTCCTTCACGCAACTCCCCATGGGATTTTGGTTGGACAAATATGGCCCCAAAAAGGTAGAGTTGGGGTTTTTAGGGCTCGCTGTTCTTGGTTGCTTTGCTTTTGCAAGTGCACACACATTTGGTCAGTTGTGGGCAGCACGAATTTTGACCGGGGTGGGATTAAGCGCTTGCTTGATGGCACCATTAACAGGGTATAGAAGATGGCTTGACCTTGCTGTACAAGTACGAGCAAATTCATGGATGCTGATGACCGGCTCTCTGGGAATGTTGAGCTCAACCTTGCCTGTTGAGTGGGTGATTCCGAATTATGGTTGGCGCCCTATTTTTGTCGTCCTTGCTGTATTTTTAGTGTTTGCAATGATCGCCATTGCAATCGTCGCCCCCAAGTGGGAGAGGACAAACTCAGAAACAAGTGCGACCCTTGAAAAAACTTATACAAAAGACATAGAAGTGATATTGAATGCAAAGGGTTGGAGAAGTTATCAAGCACTATTTCTTCACCCAAGTTTCTTATCCATTGCACCCTTGGGCTTCATTGGTTACGGTGGGATGCTGGCCATGCAAACACTATGGGCAGGACCTTGGATGATAAAAATAAATCTGTACACACCTCAAGAAGCTGCGCAGGGTTTATTTGCGATCAATTTGGGCATGCTGATTGCATTTTGGGGATGGGGGTATTTCAATCCTAAACTGAATCAATTGGCTTGGCCCCCAAAGCGAATCATGAAAGCGGTCTACCCAACGAGTTTGCTGGTTCAGTTGATCTTCATTTTTTTGCCTGGCATGACAGGGGCGTGGACATGGGTCGCGTTCACGCTATGCTGCTCTTGTGTCGCTCTTTCACAGGCCGCTGTTGGCGTCTCTTATCCTTCACAGATTGCAGGGCGAGCCTTGTCGGCGTTTAATCTGGTGATATTCAGTGGAGTTTTTGTTTTTCAGTGGGGCTTTGGTGCATCCATTGATTTTTGGTCTAAAAATGGCCTCGATTTGACCCAGTCGTATCAGGCGTCAATGGCCATATTTTGTTGTTGTTGCATCACAGCATATGCCTTCTTCGTCAAGCGAAGCGGGCATAATAAGGATCAAATACAAGGTCCTGTACATGAATAACCAGTTGCTGATCATTGCACACGCTCCGCTGGCTTCGGCATTGAAGGCGTGTGCTTTGCATGTCTACCCGGATTGTGCAAAAAACATCATGGCCCTCGATGTGCCTGCCCATGAGCATCCAGACGATAGCATTCAACGCGCCAGAGAAATGATAGAACAAAGCGTCGAGGATGGCCTCTTGGTGATGACGGACATCTATGGGGCAACGCCATCAAACATTGCGCAAAAACTGCTCACATCGTCAAGTCAAAAACTTGTTGTAGGTGTCAATTTACCCATGTTGATTCGCACGGTTTGTTATTTAGATGAAAGTTTAGACAGCTTGGTCAATCGTGCATTAACCGGTGGTGTTAAAGGCGTGATGCAACTGACCAGTTCAGCCCCACAATATCAATCAGAAAAAACCAATGATTCAAACCAACACAACCATCAGCAATAAATTAGGATTGCATGCACGAGCATCTGCCAAACTGACAAAGTTGGCCGGTAGTTTCCCCTGCGAAGTCTGGATCAGCAAAGGCGACCGACGCGTGAATGCAAAAAGCATCATGGGCGTCATGATGCTCGCCGCCGGTATAGGTAGCGAGGTCACCGTTGAGTGCGATGGAGAAAATGAAAGTGAAGCGATGGCTGCTTTGCTGGGATTGATTGCAGATAAGTTTGGCGAGGGTGAATAAATGACCTTTTCCATTCATGGACTGGCTGTTGCACGCGGTATCGCCATTGGGCGTGTCGTTTTGGTCGCTTCAAGTCGTGTGGATGTTGCGCATTACTTTATTCAACCCGAGCAAGTTTCTAGCGAAATCAAGCGATTGGCCCAGGCAAGAGATGCCGTTGTAAAGGAGGTTCAAGGCATTCAACAAAACATGCCCAAAGATGCACCAGTTGAGCTTGCTGCCATGCTGGATGTGCATCTTATGCTTCTTGAAGACGAATTGTTGTCTGATGGCATCAAGCATTGGATCGGTGAGAGACTTTACAATGCTGAGTGGGCGCTCACTTCCCAGCTAGAGGTTGTTGCCAGACAGTTCGATGAAATGTTAGATCCTTATTTAAGGGAGAGGAAGGCCGACCTAGAGCAAGTTGTAGAGCGCATTTTGCGCCATATGAAGGGCTTGCCCAATGCCCTGCCGGTGCAGCGCTCACCAAGGCCTGGCAGCAGCAGACAACAAGACCTCTTGCTCGAAGACAGTGTGGATGTCCCTTTGGTTTTGGTTGCACATGATTTATCTCCTGCAGATATGTTGCAATTTAAGCAAAGTGTGTTCGCCGGTTTTGTAACAGATGTGGGGGGTAAAACGTCCCACACGGCCATTGTTGCTCGAAGTTTGGATATTCCAGCCGTGGTGGGTGCCAGAGGTGCGAGCCATTGGGTCAAGCAAGATGACTGGGTGATCATTGACGGCGATCAAGGCGTCATGATTGTTGATCCGTCGGCTTTTATATTGGCCGAGTACGGTTTTAAACAACGACAAGCATCCCTAGAAAGAGAGCGGCTCTCTCGACTTAGGCACACGCCAGCGATCAGCCTGGATGGACAAAAAGTGGAGTTGCTGGCCAACATTGAGTTGCCAGAGGACACGGTGTCTGCGATCACCGTTGGCGCAGTAGGTGTGGGTCTGTTTCGCAGTGAGTTCTTGTTCATGGGGCACGATGGAAAACTTCCAGATGAAGAGCAGCAGTTTCAAGCTTATTTAAAAGCGGTTCAAGGCATGAAGGGATTGCCCGTCACCATTCGAACGGTTGATATCGGCGCTGACAAGCCTTTGGACAAACCAAGCGAACGGGGATCAAAAGAAGAGCATTACCTAAATCCCGCTTTGGGCCTTCGGGCCATACGTTGGAGTCTGGCAGATCCAGAAATGTTTCTAACGCAATTAAGAGCCATATTGCGTGCTGCTGCACATGGTCAGGTGCATTTGCTGATCCCCATGCTTGCGCATGCAAAAGAGATCAAGCAAACACTGCAATTGGTAGATCAAGCGCGCCGAGAGTTGGATCAAAGGGCGTTGGTGCATGGACCTGTCAAATTGGGTGCAATGATTGAAATTCCAGCCGCCGCGCTGAGCTTGCCCTTGTTTTTAAAGCATTTTGACTTTTTATCAATTGGCACCAATGACTTGATTCAATACACCTTGGCCATTGATCGAGCAGATGAGTCGGTCGCTCATTTGTATGATCCCCTGCATCCAGCGGTGCTTGGCTTGATATCAAACACCATCAAAGCCGCCCAAGAAATGGGCAAAGGCGTCAGTGTTTGCGGTGAAATGGCAGGTGACCCCAGCTTGACTAAATTGTTGTTGGCAATGGGGTTGCGAAGTTTCTCGATGCATCCGACACAAATATTGACGGTCAAGCAAGAAATCTTGCGAACAGATATTGGTAAACTTAAAAACTGGGTACATGAAGTCATGATGTCTGAGAATCCGGCAACCTTGGTGAACTGATGATCTATGCGACAGTTCCCTGAGCAATAAGTAAATAAAATGCCTCGTTTTGCTGCCAATTTATCTTTGATGTATTCGGATCGCCCTTTTAAAGAGCGATTTAAAGCCGCGCATTTGGATGGTTTTAAATTTGTTGAGTGTTTATTTCCCTATGAGCACAGTTGCGAAGCGCTCCATGACCTGCTCCATCAAAACCATCTCAAGCAGGTCTTGATCAATACACCACCAGGAGGTACTGACGGGTCCATGGTGGCTCAAATGTGGGACTGCGGCATGAGGGGCGTGGCGTGTCTTCCGGGTCATGAGGAAGAGTTTGAGGCCGGCTTTGTGTTGGCACTTAAATACGCGAAAGCAATGAAGTGCAAGCAGATTCATGCAATGGCAGGCTGTGTCCCTTTGGCCTTTCAACAAAAGAACAAAGAAACAGATTTCCCTTTGACCAGTTCAGATCTTGCGCAAATGAAGGGTCCTTTGCGGGATACTTTTTTGGACAATTTGTACAAGGCCGCTAACTGGGCGGCTCAAGAAGGGATTGATGTATTGATAGAGCCCATCAATACGCGAGATATCCCGCATTATTTTTTGAATCGACAGCAACAAGCACACCATATCGTCGAAACCCTAGGTTTGCCGAACGTGAAAGTACAAATGGATCTGTACCATTGCCAAATTGTTGAAGGCGATGTCATTCAAAAAATCAAACATTACCTTCCCACTGGACGAGTGGCGCACATTCAAGTTGCTGGCGTGCCTTTGCGACAAGAACTCAATTTGGGTGAGCTCAATTACCAAGAGATATTTAAAGTTTTAGATGAGTTGGCACTTGCTTGCGAATGGTCAGGCTGTGTGGGCTTGGAATATCGACCCAAAGAGGGTGCGCAGACAGATGGCACATCGCGAGGATTGTCTTGGCTAAAAGAGTCTGTCACTTGGTTGGAATGATGCAAAGCGCTATTCAGACTGTGTGAGCGACATCAAACCCATGAGCGCGGCCGTTTCAGCTCTCAAGATTCGTGGCCCCAAAGACCATGGAACGAAGCCTTTCTCAATCAGCGCATTTTCCTCTTTGGGATCAAGTCCTCCCTCAGGGCCGCTCAGCACTTGAACCATGCGATCGTTAGGTATTTTTGTGGGCCCTTTGAAGGGCTTGGGCTGGGTTGATAAAACCATTTGGTAGGCATCCCTTGATGGCTCATCGAGCAAATGGTTCAGTGTGAGGGGCTCGTCGATGGTGGGGATGCTGTTTCTGCCGGACTGTTCGCAGGCCCCGATCGCGATGAGTTGCCAGTGCAGAGTTTTCTTAATTGCCCGTTCACCCTGAAGTTTGAGCACTGAGCGTTGTGTCATCAAAGGAGTGATTCGCTTGACACCCAGTTCGGTTGCTTTTTCTATCAACCAATCCATGCGTTCATTGGCTGGCATGCCAACAATCAAGTGAACCTGTTGAGCGTTTTCTCGCTCAATGGGTGAGTGAACAAGGGTTTGAATGCTTACTTTTTGTCGACCCATTTCTACAATTGTTGCGGTGTACTCTCCACCCAGACCATTGAAGACGATCAAAGGGTCGCCAGGTTGGCATCTCAGCACTTGAACGTGCTTGACCGCCCTTTCGGGCAATTCAAAAGCGGCATGCTCAATGAGTGGTAGGGGGCAATAAATTCGCGGCATGTGACTTGTATTTGAGACTGAAAAGTGCGTTTCTAAACGCGACCAAATGCATATCCCTCTTCGGGTTGGATGTCTTCAATGTGGTCAATGAATTTAAGAAAGGGACCTAACTCGCGGTATCTAAAGCAAGTGCTTCGAATGTAGGACAGGAATCTTGGTATATCGTGCGCATAGTGGTGTTTTTGATCTCGAATGGACAGGCGTGAGAAAACACCTAGAATTTTCAAATGTCTTTGCAGGCCCATCCACTCAACCTCACGATAAAAAGCCCCAAAGTCACTCCACAGCCCATTTTGGTCTAAAAGGCCCTTGTTTTTGGCTATCTCCCAATACCGAATGGTCACGTCAAGGACAAATTCTTCAGGCCAAGAAACAAAGGCGTCTTTCATCAAGCTTGCAATATCGTAGGTGATGGGACCAAAGACGCCATCTTGAAAATCAAGCATGCCGAGCCGATCTTCATCGTGCGACAAAGACATCATCAAGTTTCTCGGCATAAAGTCCCGGTGAACAAACACACTCGGTGTGCTGAGATTGTGCTGAATGATTTGTTGATAGACGTTGTTGAGCAAAGAGGGCCATTGATGTTCAATGGCAGTTGGAAGGAGACCTTTGTTTTGATGCAAATACCAAGTATGAAAAAGATCCAACTCTTTGTGCAGCAGGGTTTGGTCATAATTTGGCAACACGTTCGGCTTGCTTGCAACTTGCCAGGTGATGAGTGCTGAAATGGCTTTTTTGAAGAGCGTCAGGGTTTTTTCGTTAGGACTGAGCAAATTGCTCAAATCGCTTGGTATTTGGAGCAGTCCTCCCCAATCCCCCGATGGGTTGCAAAGGGCTTGCATCATGGTTTGCTGGCCCAAGTCGCTCAAGAGCAAGAAGCCCATCGATTCTTGCCACGCCAAGACATCCGGCACCAATAGCTCAGCGTCTCGCATCATGCGACAAATTTTCACAAAAATATGAGAATTCTCTAGATCGGGGGGCGCATCCATGATAATCAAGGACTTGTTGTCATTGAGGCTCAAATTGACCCTAAAGTAGCGTCTAAAACTTGCATCGGAGGACGCCAGTCTTAGACTTTGGGGTTCTAAATGATGGCTTAGGCACAGGGCAGAGAACCATTCCTGAAAAGCGGCTTGTCTTTTGGGGTCGCTCCAGACGATGGGGGTCGAATTAAATTGCATTTGAATGGGGCCTTGGACTCATGGATAATCTAAATTGTACAAATCTTGTTTGCACGAAATGCGCTTGTTAAAGATATCTTGTTTTTACTTTGAACTGAAACTCACGAACGTCCTGTGTTGAAATTACTGCTTGTTGCCTTTTTGACCGTCATCAATGTCTGCAGTTTAGCTCAAACTGTGACAGAGATTGGGCCGAAGAAAGGCTTGGTGCTCAAGCCAAGCGCTTTGCTGAGTGAAAGAGTGAATGCGAGCAACAAAAGTCAAGCGCCCTCGTTTTTTGAGTCAGATCGGCTTTCTGGACAAACGGATATCAACACGCATTTTGAGGGCTCTGTGTCGATGAGAAGAGCCGATACGGTTATTCGAGCAGATGAAATTGATTACGACTCAGGCAAGGACATGCTGAGTGCAAAGGGCAATGTGCGCATCAACAAGGCGGGTAATATTTACCAAGGACCCGCCTTGAACTTAAAAGTTGAGGCGTTTGAGGGTGATTTCCTAAGCCCATCGTTCAGCTTCTTAAGGAATGGGGCTTATGGACAAGCCGATCGAATTGAGTTCATGGATGCTCAGCATGCGAAAGTGCATCAAACAACGTTCACCACTTGCCAAGTCAAGCCTGGGCCGAGTTGGTTGCCGGATTGGATTCTCAAGGCCCAGTCCATCGACATCAACAACGAGACGAGCGAGGGGCAGGCAAATGGCGCCTCCTTGTATTTCAAGGGCCTTCCAATATTGCCCATCCCTTCGATGAGTTTTCCCTTGAGCTCAGACAGAAAGTCAGGCTTTTTACCGCCCACCATTGGCTTGGACAGCATTGGGGGCTTGGAGTACACGCAGCCCTATTACTGGAACATTGCTCCGAACAGGGATGCAACCTTTCAGGCCACCACGTGGAGCAAAAGGGGTGTTAATTTTGGCAGCGAATTCAGGTATTTAGAGCACCAAGGACCCGATGAGCGAGGCATGGTCAGGCTCGATTTCATGGCGCATGACTCGCTCAGAGACAAAGCCCGGTGGGGGTATTCACAAACCCATCAAGGGGGATTGGAAATTTTGGACCAACGCTTGGGTTTGAATTTAAACATCAAGCGCGTGAGTGATGATTATTATTGGAGAGACTTTCCTAGGGCAACCAACCCGCTGACAGAACGCTTATTGCCAGGAGATGTCTCCCTCAATTGGACGGTTGGGGATTGGAACTCAAATTTAAGAAGCCTGCGCTGGCAGACCTTGCAGGACTTGACGGCACCCATCACCCCTCCCTTTGATCGAGTGCCACAATGGACGACGCGTTATCGCCCCTATTTGGGCAATTTGCAGTTTTCAATGCAAACGGACATCACCAAATTTCAAGCAGATAGAACCTTGGCCTGCCAAGCCGGCAGTTTTGATTGTCAGCCCAATGGTCAAAGGGCTTTGTTGATCAGTAAGTTGAGTTATCCCGTTAATTTGGGGTTTGGAACAATCACGCCTAAATTGAGTTTACTCAACAGAGCGTATGAGTTTGATCGGGCATTGAGCAATGGTCAAACTCAGGCCAGTGTTGTTGTACCAACATTCAGTCTCGATGCCACAACGGTCTTTGAGCGACCCATTTCTTGGGGCGGACAAAGTTATACCCAAACCCTCGAACCTCGATTCTTTTATGTCAATACGCCGCACAGAAAGCAAAATTTTCTGCCCGTCTACGACACAGGTCGCAATGATTTTAACTTTGCAACCATTTACTCAGAAAACGCTTTTTCAGGGTATGACCGTGTCTCAGATGATCGACTCTTAACACTTGGCGCAAGCACAAGGCTGATCTCTCAGTCTTCGGGCGAAGAGCGGGCCAGGTTTGGTGTTGCTCAACGCTTTAGATTTGCCGATCCCTTGGTTACATTGCCTTCGGATGTGAATGTATCAAAAGAGCGCTTGAGTGATATGCTGCTTGGTGCATCTGTCAATATGGCAACGAGCTTCACGCTCGACTCAACTCTTCAGTACAATCCTTCTACCAAAGAATCCATGCAAACCAAAGTGGGCGGGCGATTTTATCCCTCTAACTATCGATTGCTGAGTGCGGCGTACAGTTTTCAAAGAGACGTCAACAGTGAAATGATTGATTTGGCTTGGCAGTGGCCGCTCAATGATTTATGGGGTAAAAAAGGAAAAGATCTAGGCCCTGGAAAAGGCCTGGGTGAGGATCAGTGGTTCAGTGTTGGAAGGCTCAATTTTGATGCTCAAAATCACGCCCTGGTCAATGCCATCGTAGGAATGGAGTACGATGCAGGGTGTTGGCTGGGTCGAGTGGTGTTTGAGCGCCTACAAGTGGCGACGAATCAGTCCAATCAACGAATCATGTTCCAGCTGGAGTTTGTTGGTTTTACTAAAGTGGGCATCAATCCACTGCAGACATTAAAAGACAATATTCCTCGATATCAAAACCTTAGAGAAACAATGAATGCACCCAGTCGGTTTGGAAATTATGATTAAAAAGCGAAAAATTCATGCACGCAACGCCATTTTGATGGGCTTGGGATTGCTTATTTGTATTTCAACGCTTCAGGCGCAATCTCTTCGCGCTCCAGGAGCCGGCGCTGGTTTTTCATTGGGTTCCTCATCACCCAGTGCTGAATCGAAACCCGAGCAAGCCCCTTCGAAGGCTCAGACCCAGATCATGCAAGATTTGAAGCGGCAGTCCTCAGACTACATTGTTGCCTTGGTCGATAGTGAGCCCGTGACAAACCAAGAAATTTTGGTTCAAATGCAGCAGTGGTTGGCACAAATGGCCAATCAAAGAGTTCAAGCGCCCCCCTCCTCCGTCTTGCTCAAAGAACTGATGGAGAAGGTGATCAGTGAGAAATCCCAACTGCAGTGGGCCAACCAGCAAGGCATGAAGGTTCAGCAGCAAGAGGTTGATCAAGCCGAGTCCAGTTTGGCATCCAGAAACAACATGAACGTGGAAGAGTTTAGAGGCAAGTTGAAAAGCACGGGCATCAGCTTGAAACAATTTAAAACAGAATTACAAAATCAATTGATCCTACAAAAACTCAGAGACAAGGAAGTCAACTCTAGAATCAAAATCACGGATTCGGAAATTGATCTTTATCTGAAAGATCTGAAATCGAATCTAAAAGACGATCAAGTTCAAATTGAAATTGCTCAAATACTTGTTCGACTTCCTGACGCCGCAACGGCAGAACAGGAAAAAGCGGCTCTTGACACCATCAATGGCGTGAAAGAAAAACTCAAGTCAAAAGTGGATTTTTTTGACCTGGCGCAAAAATATTCTCAATCTCCTGACAGTGTTGTGGGAGGACGCATGGGATTGCGTGTCGCCAACAAGTACCCTGAGCTTTTTAGCACGGCTTTATTGAGTGCAAATGTCGGCGACGTGGTGGGCCCTGTGCGCTCTGGTGCGGGATTGCATTTGCTCAAACTGGTGGAAAAGACCTCAAGCCAAGCGTTGACCTCAAATCAAACACATGTCCGGCATATCTTGTTGCGACCCTCAGGGCAAGACAGCATGAATGCTGTTCGAGTTCGACTTTTCAACATTAAAAAACAAATAGACAGTGCGCAGGCCGATTTTGCAACAGTTGCCAAAGAGATTTCTCAAGATGGTTCTGCACCAAGTGGTGGAGACCTGGGTTGGGCCAGTCCTGGCATGTTTGTACCCGAGTTTGAAGACACCATGAACCGACTCAAGCTCGGTGAGGTGTCAGATCCTGTGGTTTCACGCTTCGGTGTTCACCTCATTGAGGTTTTGGAGAGAAGAAAAAATCCAATGACGATCAAGGAGCAAAGGGATTTGGCCAGAAATGCTTTGAGAGAGAGCAAGTTTGAGCAGGCATTCACAGATTGGGCTCAAGAAATCAGGGGTCGGGCATTTATTGAGTACCGCGATGAGCCTCAAACCTTGTCCAATTGAGCGACTTGATTACAGGTTCCATTCGATTTGAAACACATTGCAAAAAAACGATTTGGCCAACACTTTTTGGTCGATGCCAATGTCATTGAGCACATCGTATCTGCGATCAATCCTCAGAGGGGTCAAACCCTTGTTGAAATAGGGCCAGGTCAATCTGCGATCACACGCCCCTTGTTGTCAATGTTGGGGCAGATGTGTGTGATCGAGCTGGACCGAGATTTGGCTCAAGTTTTAAAGGCCAACACCCAATTGAATGTGATTCAAGCCGATGTGCTGAGCGTAGATTTTGCTCGCTTGTTTGCTGATCTGGGCGAGAGGCCTTTGAGAGTGGTGGGCAATCTTCCCTATAACATTTCAACACCCATTTTGTTTCATTTGCTCAACTATGTCGGCTGCATAGAGGACCAACACTTTATGCTTCAAAAGGAGGTGATAGACCGCATCCTTGCGCAGCCCAATGGTGCAGATTACGGGCGCCTCAGTGTGATGCTTCAGTGGCGGTATGAAATGGAGCGTGTGCTTGACGTTGGGATGGACGCGTTTGATCCGCCACCGCGTGTATTGAGTGCAGTCATTCGCATGGTACCAAGAGCCAAACCCGTCGAGTTGGAGGAGTCCTTGCTGTCTGAAATGGTTCAAGTGGCATTCAGCCAAAGACGAAAAATTCTCAGGCATGCACTTGAGCCATGGCTAGAAGCGAGAAACTTCAGTGGCAACTTTGACTTTAAACGCCGAGCACAGGAGGTGTCTGTGCAAGAGTTCATTGAGGTGGCACAAAGCTTGAGCTGAATGGGGCGACGCTAGGGGGTTGGCCCAAAGAGCCCCCATGGGCACAAAAAAAGCCACAGCTCAGCTGTGGCTTTCGATCAAGTAGTGGATGCGTTTGATCAGGCCGCAGTCAACCAATACCCTGCGTTGAATGGGCTGCTCATGCGAAGCGCCAAGGGTGAAATGTCGACCAGTTTGTCGGTCGGCATTTTTTCAACCTCTTCCACAATGTCAATCCCAGACACATCGGTTGTCGTGATTGGAGGTCTTTCAAAATCCAACACAGACGGCACACGCGCCACGGAGAAAGAATAAAAGCAGCGAAAGGGAACTTTGCGATCTGACCAGTAATCCGAGGTTTCGCGAAAGATATCGAGCAGCTGCTCGCGTGCCTCCTTGTCGAACTTGGCATGGGAGGGGATGTGCTCCAAAACCACCACAAACCCGGGCTGAGGACCAGATTTATGCAAGGGGTCTGTCATGCTGTCGTACAGGGCATCAAAGCTTTTGCTGGTTTGTACAGGGAAAGTAAATTGTTGAACAATCGTGTCCAAGACATCTTGCTTACTGAGAGCTTGTGCGAGATTGGCGTACAAAAAGTGGTGACTAAGTTCTTGAGCAGCCAATTGCAAGTCATTCACAGTGAATGCCCGAATGGACTGAACAATATTAGATTTAACTGTACGAAGTGGCGTATCCATCTCCGTTAAACTTCCTTGAAAAACTAAGGGGTTGGTTGTATTGAGCGAACATGAGACAACCCGAAATCTCAATCAAGGATTGTCACAGAATTGACGTTTGAATGCAATAGCCTGCTTAGTAATTCAGCAGGCAGAAGGGTCTTTGTCGAAACAAAAGTAAGCGCTCACTGTCTTTAAAGTGCTTGCCTACTGGCGTTTGCGTCCGCTACAGTCAAGGCCGTCATGTTCACAATACGTCGTACCGTGGTGCTCGCAGTCAGGATGTGGACGGGTTTTGCTGCACCCAGTAAAACTGGGCCAATTGCAATATTGCCACCGGCGGCTGTTTTGAGCAGGTTGTAGGCAATGTTGGCGGCATCCAAATTGGGCAGGACCAGAAGATTGGCGTCGCCCTTGAGGCTTGAGCCTGGCATGATGCTCTCGCGATGAAGCCCATTCAATGCCAAATCACCATGCATTTCACCATCGATTTCAAGCCAGGGTGCTTTTGCCTGTACAAGGGCCAAGGTCTGGCGCATTTTGTGGGCGGTTGGTGTGTCGGCACTGCCAAAATTGGAGTGTGACAGCAGCGCGGCTTTAGGGCGAATGCCAAAGCGCACCATTTCTTGCGCGGCCATGATGGTGATTTCGGTCAACTGCTCGGCGCTGGGGTCGTAGTTGATGTGCGTATCGACAAGGAAAATTTGTCGATCGGGCAGCAGCAGGCCATTCATACAGGCGTAGGTGCTCACGCCCGAGCGGTGACCAATGACTTGGTCAATGTAGTTCAAATGCACTTCGGGCGTGCTCCAAGTACCACAAATCAAACCATCGACCTCTCCCTTGTGCAAGAGCATGGTCCCAATGAGAGAGAGTCTTCGGCGCATATCGATTTTGGCCAATTGTTCGGTCACGCCTTTGCGTGCAGTCATTCGCCAATAGGTTTGCCAAAAGTCTCTGTACCGGTGGTCATGTTCTACGTTGACGACTTGGTAGTCGGTGCCTTCCTTCAAGCGCAAACCAAATTGTTCGATGCGCCTTTGAATGACCGCAGGTCGACCAATCAATGTGGGATAAGCCAAACGCTCATCGACCACAATTTGTACGGCCCTGAGGACCCGCTCTTCCTCGCCCTCTGCATAGGCAACGCGCTTGTTGGTCGCTTTCTTGGCCGATGCATAGATGGGTTTCATCGCTTGTCCAGAGGCATACACAAAGCTTTGCAGCTTCTCTCTGTAGGCATCCATGTCTGCAATCGGACGCAAAGCAACACCACTGTCTGCTGCAGCTTGAGCCACAGCAGGTGCGATTTTGATCATCAGTCTTGGATCAAACGGTTTGGGAATTAAATACTCAGGGCCAAAGGTCAAGTCTTCACCAGAGTAAGCCGCGGCAACCACCTCACTTTGTTCGGCCTGTGCAAGTTCTGCAATGGCATAGACGGCAGCAATTTCCATCTCCGTTGTGATGGTCGAGGCGCCCGCGTCCAAGGCACCCCTAAAGATGTATGGAAAACACAGGACATTGTTGACCTGGTTGGGATAATCTGTTCGCCCGGTTGCAATGATCGCATCGTCTCGCACCGCCTTGACGTCTTCAGGCAGAATTTCAGGGCTGGGATTGGCCAAAGCCAAGACCATGGGGTTTTTGGCCATGGTTTTGACCATGTCCTTTTTAAGCACGCCACCTGCAGACAAGCCCAAAAAAACATCGGCGCCGACAATCACTTCGGCCAAGGTTCTGGCGTTGGTAACTTGCGCGAATTGAATTTTGTCCTCGTCCATGAGCTCGGTGCGGCCTTGGTAAACAACGCCAGCCAGATCGGTCACAAATATATTGTGCTTTGGTACGCCAAGCTTTAACAAAAGACCTAAGCATGCGAGAGCCGCAGCACCCGCACCGGAGGTGACAATTTTCACCTCCTTGAGGTCCTTGTGAACGATCTTCAGGCCGTTCAAAATGGCGGCGCCCACCACAATGGCGGTCCCGTGTTGGTCATCATGAAAGACGGGAATCTTCATGCGCTCGCGCAATTTGCGCTCAACCACAAAACAATCCGGCGCTTTGATGTCTTCCAAATTGATGCCACCAAAGGTGGGCTCAAGAGAGGCAATGATGTCGACCAGTTTGTCGACATTTTTTTCATTGATTTCAATGTCAAACACATCAATGCCCGCAAACTTTTGAAACAAAACCCCTTTGCCTTCCATGACGGGTTTGGCGGCCAGTGGGCCAATGTCGCCCAGTCCCAAAACGGCGGTTCCGTTGGTGATCACAGCAACCAAGTTGCCGCGTGCCGTGTACTTGAATGCGGCATTGGGGTCTTTGACGATTTCTTCGCAAGGGGCAGCAACACCAGGGGAATAGGCCAACGCCAAGTCGCGTTGATTGATCAATTGCTTGGTCGCGCGAACGCTGATTTTCCCTGGGGTGGGGAACTCGTGGTATTTCAGCGCCGCTTTGCCAAGCTCTTGGCGGGCGCGCTCGCGTCCTTGGTCAATGGAGAGGTCGGTCGGTTGAGCGGTGTTTTTAGTCATGAAAAAAAGTTCCTAGCTATCAGGTGCATGTTAGGACCTCCTAGGGTTAAAGCAAGCCCAGAAGCAGACCACATGCCGATGGTACCGATTGTAGGTCTAAGAAGGTAAAAAAACCAAAGGGCACACAAAGTTAGACCTTGTGCGCCCTTGGCACAGGCGGACTGACTTTTTGAGTCCGATGCCTGCAGCGGTAGAAAAAACTTAGAGCTCAACAATCTCAAAGTCAGATTTGGATACCCCACATTCTGGGCAAGCCCAGTCTGCGGGGACATCCGCCCAAAGCGTGCCGGCAGCGATGCCCTCAGATGGCAAGCCAAGGGCCTCGTCGTAAATAAAGCCGCAAACAATGCAGATATAGGTTTTGAACGTGTTGCTCATTAAAAAGGCCTCCTAAAAGTAAAAAAATTCAAATCCCGATGAGCCGTCAAGACTGCAAACGGTTCAATTGTGCTTGGTAATGGTTGGCATGGCGCTCTTCAACTTTGGCCAAGGCACTGAAGCGTTTTTGCGCTTTCTCAAGTGTTTTGACAAATTGCTGCGCATGCTCTTGTGATTCAGTTATTTGCTCATCCAATTCTTTTGCGGCCCAATGGTTGCCCTCTTCGAGGGCCACTTTTTTAAACGCTGGGTACATCTCCGTGTATTCATACGTTTCGCCATCAATGGCCATTTGTAATACTTTAGCAGGGGTCAAGCTGGATTTTGGATACAGCAAGTCCAAATGCCCAAAAGCATGCATGACTTCTTGATCGGCAGTTTTTTCAAAGATGTCAGCCGTTTCAAGGTCGCCCATTTCGGCGCAAATCTTTGCGAAGTAGCGGTACTTGATGTGCGCCATGGATTCACCGGCAAAAGCGGCCTCTAAATTGGCCATGGTTTTGATGGTGGGTACTTTGGGGTGTGACATGGATGTCTCCTTAATAAATAAAAGCAATCAGAACAAAGGCGATGATAGCGATGATTAATCAAATGCGCCAATTGAAAATAACTAATTGATTGATTGAATTTATCAAGAGGGGTGTCTCAAGACATCAACTGTTCAATGTCCGCGACGGCCACAGGAACACCTCTGCTCAAGAGATCAACACCCTGGGGCAACACCAGTGCATCGTCTTCGATTCGAACGCCAATGTTCCAGTACTTTTGCGGCACATCGGGGTTGGGGCGTATGTACAAGCCGGGCTCGAGGGTGAGGACCATTCCAGGCTTGAGGACTCGGCTTGGTGCGGCATGGGTGCTTTGTGTCTTGAGTGGCTCAAGCTCAGACCATGAAGTCAATGGCGGGGTGTCCTTTGAGTGACTGGGTTCAACATAGGAGCCACAGTCATGCACATCCATCCCAAGCCAATGGCTGGTGCGGTGCATGTAAAAAGGGGTGTATTTTTTATGCTCAATCACATCCTCGACCTTGCCATGGGTGTTGGGGTTCAGGATGCGCATGGCCAACAAGCCTTCGCACAAAACGCGAACGCTGGCATCGTGGGGGTCGGAGAATTTCGAACCGGCATGGGTTGCAGCAATCGCCGCCTCTTGTGCGTTCAGCACACATTCGTAGACTTCCCTTTGCGCCGCACTGAAGCGGCCATTGGCGGGAAAGGTTCGAGTGATGTCACTGGCATAGCCGTTGAGCTCGCATCCTGCGTCGATCAAAACCAAGTCACCGCTGAGAATCGCGGCCTTATCGGCTCTGTAATGAAGCACACAGGCATTGGCGCCTGCGGCCACGATGGAGGTGTAGGCGGGGTATTCTGAGCCGTGGCGCCTGAATTCGTGCAAAAGTTCAGCCTCAAGGTGATACTCTTTGATGTCCTCGTTGAGGCGCAATGCGCGTGAGCAATATTGCATGGCCTTGATGTGCGCAAAGGCGGAAATATCACATGCTTTTCTCATGATGGCCGTTTCATGCGCGTCTTTGATCAAACGCATCTCATCCAAAATCAAACAAGCATTTTTTATGGAATGCGGTGCGCGCACGCCGGTGCGAACCTTTTTTGCGATTGCATCAATCCATGTCTCAATGCGTCCTTTCATTTCTGGGTGAGCACCAAAGGGGAACCAAATGGTGTCGTGGTTGCTTAAAAAAGCAGGCGCAATGCTGTCCAATAGATCGAATGAATAGGCCTTTGTCAAGCCTAATTTTTCGGCCGCTTGTTCAGGCCCCAAACGATAGCCATCCCAAATTTCTCTCTCCAAGTCTTTGGGCTGACAAAAGAGGATGCTCTGCGCTTGGTCGTTGAGCAGCAAAACACTGTTGGGTTCTTCAAACCCCGTGAGGTAATAAAAATAGCTGTCAAAGCGGAACGGATAATTGGAGTCTCGGTTGCGACTCATTTCAGGGGCGGTTGGAATAACGGCCACTTCCCCTGGCGCCAAATGGGAGGCCAAGACTGCTCTGCGTTTTTGAAATGGATTCATGGTGATAGAAAAGTAAAACTCAAAGTTGGTTTAAAAGGGCCAAACGCTCTGGTGTACCCACATCAACCCATTGTCCGTTGAATTGAGAGGCAAGCAGCGCGCGGTCTTTGATGGCATTTTTTAAAAGGGGACCCAGCGGCAGCTTCACACCCGTTGGATTGGCAAAAGGAATGTCTTTGGCATACGTTTCAAAAAAAGCATGCTTATAAAGAGCGATGGTGCTGAAGGTAAGGCTTGGACTCACCGGCTCGACGCTTGAGCAGGCGGGCATGGCAGCCAGCCCATTTGAATCCCTGCAAAAGTCACCCTTGGGGTGATGTGGGGGATTGTCGACCAGCCAAATATGGCCCAATTGGGCGCAGGCTTTCAATGTGGTCATGAGCGAGGGGGCAAAGTCAAAGGATGGACAAAAGGCATCGGCTGCGACAACCCAAAAAGGATCGCTCAAAAAGGGCAGGGCTCGAACAATACCGCCAGCGGTTTCTAAAGCAGCGCCAAAGTCCAAGTCCTCACACGAATACTGAATTTGCAAGGGCGACTGCGCGAGCAAATGAGAAGCGCTGAAGGCGCTGCCCAGCGTCTCTCGAATTTGAGCACCCAGCCAAGCCGTATTGATCAAGACGCTTGTATAGCCCTGTGCTTGAAACGCTTGCAGTGTCCATTCAATCAGCGCTTTGTTGTGAACCTTTAAAAGTGGCTTGGGCGTGTGTTCGGTGAGGGGGCGCATGCGCTCACCTCGGCCGGCCGCTAAAACCATCACCTGCGCCTTTGAACCGGCGTTGTTCATGCGAGTGCCCAAGAAGCAGCCTGCGCACTGCACGGGGCTTGATCAGAAAAAAGGGCGTGCAAAGCGAGGGGGCTTTTTTTCATTTTTAACAAAGCTCACAATTTTTTGTCATCGAAAGGCGTCTTGGGGTGGCAGCTGGCATGCACGTGAAAACACCCACGTGCAAGGCACTGGGAATGCTCTATGATAAGGGTTGAAAGAACACACGTTCAACCGTTTGATTCAACCCCCCCATTCGACGTCATTTTGCACCATCATGAACAATTTTAAAAACACATTCAAACAAGCCCTGAAGGAAAGAACGCCTCAAATTGGTCTTTGGCTGGGCTTGGCCAATGCTTACACAACAGATATTTGTGCGGGCGCTGGTTTTGATTGGTTGCTGATCGATGGCGAGCACTCGCCCAACGACATCAATTCTATTTTGGCGCAGTTGCAAGTCATCTCTGGCCACCCCAGTGCTCACGCCGTTGCGCGAGTTCCGGTGGGACATGGCCACATTGGTGTGACCCTGATCAAACAATACTTGGACATTGGCGTGCAATCGATTTTGGTGCCCATGGTCGACAACGCTCAACAAGCCCGAGATTTGGTCAAAGCCACGCGTTATCCACCAGAGGGCATCCGAGGCATGGGAGGGGCCAGGGCCTCAAGGTGGGGAAGAATCAAGGACTATGGACGTGAGGCAAACAAAGAGATTTGTTTGCTGGTGCAAGTTGAGACGCAAGAGTCACTCAATAACATTGAAGAAATTGCCGCGGTGGAGGGTGTAGACGGTGTTTTTATTGGGCCCTCTGACTTGTCGGCATCCCTTGGATATGTTGGACAACAAGATCACCCGGTGGTGAGAGCCGCGATTGAGGACGCGTTTGCAAAAATTCTCAAGGCTGGCAAGGCGCCTGGCTTTTTAACCTTGGATGAAAAGCTCTCCAAGCATTACTTGGATTTGGGCGGCGTCTTCATGGCCGTGGGGGTGGAGGCCGTGATGCTGGCACAACAAACGCAAGCTTTGGCACAAAGGTTCAAGCCGCCAAAGCCCTAAAGCGCTTTTTGCGCCACACCATCGGTGCCTCAATCCTTGTCTTCAAGCACTTCAAAGGGCACACGGTTGGCCAAGCCACACATCAACTCGTAGGCCAAGGTCTTGGCGTGGTGGGCCACGAGATCAATTTCCAAAATTTGGCCCGATGTCGATCTCCCCCACAGCGTGACCTCGGCCCCAAGGGCCTGGGTGTTTTCTGGACCTTGTAAAGGGGTTAAATCCACGCTCAGCATGTCCATGCTCACGCGACCCACGGTTTGAGTGCGTTGCCCATTGACCAAAATGGGCGTCCCAGATTCGGCCGATCTGGGGTAGCCATCGGCATACCCACACGCCACAATACCAATTTTCATCGGCCGCTGGGCCGTGAACGTTGAGCCGTAGCCCACCGTGTCACCCGCTTGCAGGTCTTGGGTGGCAATGATTTTGCTTCGCAAAGACATGGCCGGTTTCAGGCCCCAGTCTTGGGCCAGCTGTGTGGGGTGATTCACGGAGCCCCCATAAAGGGCAATCCCAATTCGAACCCAGTCTTGGGCGATTGCGTTGTTGTGAGGGTTTAAAAACAAAGCAGCACTGTTGGAGAGCGTTCTCTCGCCCATCACATCTTGACTGTGCGAATCAAAGGTGCCGAGTTGACGCAAGGTGCCACCGACCGCATCGGCATCGCTGAAATGCGTCATCAGAGAAATCTCTTCAATTTGTGGCAAGGCATTCAAGCGGCTCCACACGGATTTGAATTGTTCAGGCTTGAAGCCCAAACGATTCATGCCAGAGTTCATTTTTAAAAAAACGCGGTGGGCTTTGTGTGTTTTGTGACGACTGAGCCAATCGATTTGCTCATTGCAATGAACCGTGTGCCAAAGTTGTAGCCTAGAACAGTCCTCCAACTCGCGAGGATCAAAAACACCTTCAAGCAAGACGATCGGCCCTCTAAAGCCCAAGTCTCTGAGCGTTTGAGCTTCACAGACTTCTAAAACCCCAAACCCATCAGAGCCCCTCAAGCCCTCAAAGACACGCTCGATGCCGTGGCCATAGGCGTTCGCTTTTACAACGCAGAGGATTTGACTTTGTGCAGACTTTTTTCGAACACAAGAAAGATTGTCTTTCAGTGCTTTTGTATCCACAAAGGCTTTAATTGGTCGGGTCATGCTGAAAAAAGTCTGTCACTCGTGTTATAACTGCAAAAGGTGAGATGCCCTAGCATTCTAAGAAAGAAATTCGTTGATTGAGCTGACTTTTGATATTTCGTTTGAATCTTTGTTGAAACCGCTGGTTTTGGACTTTTAAATGATGAAGCAAGGTTTCTACACCATCATGGTCGCGCAGTTTTTCAGCTCTCTTGCTGACAACGCATTGTTCGTTGCAGCCGTTGAGTTGTTGCACACCCAAGGCTACCCAGAGTGGGAGCGTGCTGCCTTGGTGCCCATGTTTGCCTTTTTCTATGTTGTTTTGGCGCCCTTTGTTGGCGCCTATGCGGATGCCAAGCCCAAGGGCGATGTGATGTTCAACAGCAATGCGATCAAGGTGCTGGGCTGCTTTTTGATGCTATTGGGCTTGCACCCCTTGGCGGCGTATGCCCTGGTGGGACTGGGTGCGGCGGCCTACTCACCAGCCAAATACGGCATTCTCACGGAATTGTTACCCGCCTCTCAGTTGGTCAAAGCCAACGGTTGGATCGAGGGCTTGACCATCGCATCCATTATTTTGGGCGTGTTGTTGGGCGGGCAGTTGGTTGGAGACAATTTTTCTGCTTGGTTGTTGTCCTTTGACTTGCCGATGCTTGACACCGGCATCGATACCAGAGCAGAAGCCGCCATTTCGGTGATCATTTTGCTTTACGCCTTGGCCGCTTGGTTCAATACCCGCATTCCAGACACGGGCGTTCAATTGCGGCCCTTGCCTGCCGATCCCAATCGCTCAGCGGTGGGCAATTTATGGACCTTGGCGCCAGACTTTATCGATTGCAACAAAAGACTGTGGATGGACAAGCTGGGGCAAATTTCTCTGTCAACGACAACCCTGTTTTGGGGCGTGTCGGGTAACTTGAGATACATTGTTCTTGCTTGGAGCGCGGCGGCCCTTCACTATTCAACAACACAGGCCTCCTCCTTGGTCGGGGTGGTTGCCATTGGCACAGCAGTGGGCGCTGTCTTGGCATCTGTGAAGATGAAGCTTGAGCAAGCTCCCAATGTGATTCCATTGGGCATTGCCATGGGCTTGATGGTGCTTGGCATGAATTTTATTCGCGACGTCTGGGTGGCTGCTCCGTTTTTGGTCTTGCTTGGCGGCTTGGGAGGGTTTTTGGTGGTCCCCATGAACGCTTTGCTTCAGCACCGAGGCCATGTCTTGATGGGTGGGGGGCGTTCAATTGCAGTTCAAAATTTCAATGAACAAACCTGTATTTTGATCCTCGGTGGCGGGTATGCACTTTTAACGGGCTTAGGGCTAGACGCCTACGAGGCTTTGACGGGCTTTAGTATTTTGGTGGCCTCCGTGATGTGGCTGATCAAGAAGTGGCATGAAAGCAATTTGGAACACCATTCCGAGGAGTTGAGTCGGCTCTTGGAAGAGGTGAGGCGTGAGGAATCGAAGAGCTGAGGGGTGCATCAAATGAAAACAGCAAGCATTTACGACTTTAAAGCCCTTTCTATTGAGGGCGAGGACATCGATTTCAATCAATACAAAGGGCAGGTGCTGCTGATTGTGAACACGGCCAGTGCCTGCGGTTTTACCCCGCAACTCAAAGAGCTGCAGCAGCTGCATCAAGAGTTTAGCGCCCAAGGCCTTCGAGTGCTCGGTTTTCCTTGCAATCAATTTGGGGGCCAAGAGCCCAAGGGCTCACAGGAAATTGCACAGTTTTGTGCGCTGAACTATGGCGTCGAATTCATGCTCATGCAAAAGATCGACGTCAATGGTGACCAAGCCCATCCCCTTTTCAGCTGGCTCAAATCACAGGCGCCGGGGCTCTTGAGCACAGAGGGCATCAAATGGAATTTCACCAAATTTTTGGTCGGCAAGACGGGGCATGTGATCCATCGCTATGCCCCTCAAACCTCACCCTTGTCCATCAAAGGGGACATTGAACTCGCCTTGGGACTGGCCCAATAGGGAACAAGCCTTTAACCCAGGGACTTCGACGACTCGCTCAACGCGCGGTCTAGCCACTCAATCCAGTGCTCCACAGGCAGGTGGCTGGCACTTTGAAGGTGAGAGATGCACCCGACATTGGCGCTCAAGATCACTTGTGAGGGGGTGTTGTGCAGATGGGTCAATTTTCGATTTTTAAGCGCATTCGACACAGTGGGCTGCAAAACGGAATAGGTCCCTGCTGAGCCGCAGCACAGGTGGGCTTCAGCCGGGGGTTCGCTCAGGCGAAACCCAAGTGCCTTAAGAAGTGTTTCAACGCGGCCTTTGATTTTTTGGCCATGTTGAAGCGTGCACGGTGGATGGAACACGGCTTGTTCAAAGTCCTTGATGACTTGGGGGCTCAAAAGGGGCAAGAGCTGGGCCGTCTCTTTTTCAAGCACTTCACAAATATCCAAGGTCATGGCGCTGACGGTTTGGGCTTTTTTTGCATAAAGAGGGTCCAAGCGCAGCACATGCGCATAGTCTTTGACCATGACGCCACAGCCTGAGGCATTCATCACAATGCAAGACACGCCCTTTTCAATCCATGGCCACCACGCATCAATATTGGCTTTCATTTGCGCATGTGCGCGTTCGGTGTCGTTCAAGTGGTGCGCCAGCGCCCCGCAACACTGCGCTTGTTTGGCCACAATGGTTTGAATCGACATCGCACTTAAAACCCGAGCCGTGGCTGAATTGACGTTGGGCATCATGGCTTCTTGTACGCAGCCTTGCAGTAAAAGCGCTTGCTTTTGATGGTGGTCTGTGGGCCAAGTGCCCGGATCTCGTCTTCGGGTGATCTTTGCCTGTAGACGTTTGGGCAAAAGAGGACGCAAAAATTGAGCGGTTATGTAGGCGGGTTTAAAGCCAGCCGAGGTCAAGCCCCTTTTTAGCAGCCAACGCACCCCTCGAGAAAGCAAGGGGCGTGGGACGGCCGCTTCAACGATTTCTCGGCCAACATCCAGAAGTTGCCCATAGTCCACGCCGCTCGGGCACGTGCTCTCACAATTGCGACAGGTCAAGCAGCGGTCTAAATGCTGCTGTGTTTTTTCGGTGGGTGTTTTGCCCTCCAGCACCTCTTTGATCAGGTAAATACGGCCTCTTGGGCCATCGAGCTCATCGCCGAGCAATTGGTAGGTTGGACAGGTGGCCGTGCAAAAGCCACAATGCACACACTTGCGCAAAATGGACTCGCCCAGTTGACCTTGGGGGCTGAGCAAAAACTGGGGGGCAAGTTGGGTTTGCATAAGATCCGAATTATGGCGCCAAGCGGCGGATGGTCATGGGTGTGCTCGCCCGGTGTTAAAAACACCCTCAGGATCGAAGGCGCGTTGAAGTTGATTTTGCAGGTTCATCGCATTGGGCTCGACAAGGGTGTTGAGTGCTTTGAGCTTGGTGTCTTGCTCAAGGCCAGCACCCGCACGCCACAAATTCATCGATCCCCCAAGCGCTGAGACCTCTTGCTGCAACTGGATCGCTTGTGCCTCATTTGCCCACATCCAATGCAAAGCACCAAACCACTCTGTGAAGGCGTGGTGCGCAAATGAGGGCGGACCGTGCTTCAACGCTTTGAGAGGCAAGGAGATGCGCCAAAGAGAGGCATCTGTGGCGCTTGGATTTGAGAAAAAGGGATGGGTTTGATCCCTCACGCTGTCCCAATGTGCTTGGGCTTGAAGGGCGGTGAGCTCTAGAGGACTGGACTTGAGGGCGAGCAGTTCAGCGCAAATCAAAGACACTGCAGATTGGGTTGCGGCCTTGGCCCCTTTGAGTCGAAGCACAAACGCCATGCTTTGAGGATCTTGGGTTGCGCAGGGGTCCTTGAACCAAGAGCTTGAGTGAAGGGGTAGAGGGCGTTGTCCAAGGCGCTGCATGAGCGCCAAAGCCTCTTTGGTGGGCAGCATGGCTTTTAAGGTACAGTCGCCCAAGGTCATGGGCAAGACCTTCAAGGTCACCTCGGTGATGAGGCCCAAGGTGCCCATGGAGCTTGCGAGCACGCGCGAGACGTCGTATCCCGCTACATTTTTCATCACCTGTCCTCCAAAGACCAAGTGTTCGGCCTTGCCATTGATCAAATGGGCCCCCAAGATGTAATCTTTGACCCCGCCCAGGCTGGCTCTTGCCGGGCCACTGAGGCCACAAGCGACCATGCCGCCGATGCTGGCGTTTCCCCCTTGGGGCTCTAGACGGTGTTGAGGGAATCTGGGCGGCTCAAAGGGCAAGCATTGCCCTTGCGCGGCCAGCAAAGCTTCCACCTCAAGCAAAGGGGTGCCGCTGGCGACTTGGATAAAGAGTTCTGTCGGTTCGTAATTGATCACACCCTTGAGCCCCAAGGTGCTCAAGGGCTCACACGCAATAGTTGTGGGCAATGGATGGTAAAAATCTTTGCTGCCCAGGCCTCGAATATGTAAGCGCGTTCGACCGCTTTTGGCTTGCAAGATGTGATCTTGCAAAGCCGCATGCTCTTGCTTGAGGTCCACCATCACAGCCTCCTTGGCTTTGTAGCGTGTGCGCACCAACAGGAGGACCGCGTCAAGGCACGCTTACAAGCGCAAAGGCATGCGTTGAACAAAAGGACCATCTCGAGAGACCTTTTAATGGTGTTGTGCAACCACTTTGACCATTTCGAGCACTTTATTGGAATAACCCCACTCGTTGTCATACCAAGAGATGACTTTGATGAAGGTGTCATCCAATGCGATCCCGGCTTCTGCGTCAAAGACACTGGTGCAAGGCTCACCACGGAAGTCGGTGGCCACCACTTTGTCTTCGGTGTAGCCCAAAATGCCTTTTAAAGCACCTTCGCTTTGAGCTTTCATTTCTGCGCAGATCTCTGCGTACTTGGCCGGCTTTAAAAGCTCAACGGTCAAGTCAACAACGGACACATCCGAGGTGGGCACACGCAAAGACATGCCGGTGAGTTTTTTGTTCAGCTCAGGAATCACAACGCCCACTGCTTTGGCGGCTCCTGTGGAGCTTGGGATGATGTTTTCTAAAATGCCGCGACCGCCCCGCCAGTCTTTGTTGGACGGACCGTCAACGGTTTTTTGTGTCGCGGTGGTCGCGTGCACCGTGGTCATCAGACCGCGTTTGATGCCCCATTTTTGATGAAGCACCTTGGCAATGGGGGCCAGGCAATTGGTGGTGCAAGAGGCGTTGGAGATGATGGCTTGACCGGCATAGGTTTCATGGTTCACGCCGAAAACAAACATGGGTGTGTCGTCCTTTGATGGGGCAGACATGATCACTTTTTTAGCGCCAGCGTTTAAATGCTTGGACGCGACATCGTGGCTCAAGAAAAGCCCTGTCGCCTCAATGACGATATCTGCGCCGATGCTGCCCCAGTCAAGTTCACTGGGGTCTTTCAATGCCGTTAAACGAATGGCTTGACCGTTGACCTTGAGGGTGTTGCCTTGGACCTCAATTTGACCCTTGAAGCGGCCGTGAACGCTGTCGTATTTGAGCATGTAGGCCAAGTAGTCGGGCTCTAACAAATCATTGATGCCGACGATTTGGATGTCTTTGAAATTCTCAATGGCGGCTCGAAAAACCATGCGGCCAATGCGTCCAAATCCGTTGATGCCTATTTTGATGCTCATGTTTTAATCTCCAGTTGTGATGGTTTTTTAGGGTTTTATTCTTTGAGGGCTTCTTTGACCGTTTGCGCAACCTGTTCGGGCGTGAAGCCAAAGTGTTTGAACAAATCAGCCGCCGGTGCACTTTCGCCAAATTGGTCAATGCCAACCACGGCGCAAACTTTGTATTTCCACCAAAAGTCGCGAGCACCCATTTCAACCGCAATGGAGGGCATGCCCACGGGTAAAACGCTCTGACGGTATTCAATGGATTGAGCATCAAAGACTTGCGTACACGGCATGGAGACCACACGGGTGGCAATGCCTTGGGCGGCCAAAAGAGTTTGCGCTTTGAGGGCCAAAGAGACCTCCGAGCCTGTGGCGATGATCACCGCTTGAGCGACTTGGTCAAGACCTGCATCTTTGGGTTCAGACAAGATGTAGCCACCTTTGATGATGTTGGACGTGTCTTTCTTGGGCGCGTGATTGAGATTTTGTCGCGAAAGCAGCAAGGCAGCAGGCCGGTCTTGGGTGCGGATGGCGTGACCCCAAGCGACAGCGGTCTCGCTGGTGTCGCATGGGCGCCAAACGTTCAATTGCGGAATGAGTCGAAGACTTGAGGCGTGTTCAATGGATTGATGGGTTGGGCCATCTTCTCCAAGACCAATCGAGTCGTGTGTGAAAACATGGATCACTCGCAGCTTCATGAGGGCGGCCATGCGAATGGCGTTTCGACTGTAATCACTGAAGGTGAGGAAGGTGCCGCCATAAGGAATGTAGCCGCCGTGCAGGGCAACACCATTCATGATCCCTGCCATGCCAAACTCACGCACACCGTAGTTGATGTGGTTGGGGCGCTGTTCTTCGCCAACCGAGGCGATCAGGCCGCTTGGGGTGATTCGAAACGAGCCGGTTGAGCTTGTTTGAGTGAGGTTGGAGCCCGTGAGGTCGGCGCTTCCACCCAGAAGTTCGCCCAGATGAGAGGTGAGTTTTTCCAACACCATTTGTGAGGCTTTTCGGCTTGCAACGGTGGCGCCATCTTTCTCAAATTGTTCGACGAGGGATTTCACCTGGCCTTCATAAGTCATGGGCAGCGCACCACTCACGCGACGCGTCAATTGGCTTGCAAGTTCACGGTAGGTTTTTTGATAGTCTTCAAAAAGCGTGTTCCAGCTCGCCTCAAGCGCTTGGCCTTTTTGTTTTGCATCCCATTCTTTGTAGATCTCGCCAGGGATTTCAAACGGTGCGTGGCGCCAGCCAAGGGCCTCGCGGGTCAACGCGATCTCTTGTTCACCAAAGGGTTCTCCATGTGCTTTAGAGGTGTTGGCGCGGTTTGGACTGCCTTTGCCGATCGATGTTTTGCAAATGATCAGCGTTGGGGCTTCCAAGTTGTTTTTGGCAACCTCAATCGCTTTCGACAGGGCGTTCACATCGTGCCCGTCAATGGGGCCGATGACGCTCCATCCGTAGGCTTTGAACCGCTCAGGGGTGTTGTCGCTGAACCAAGGCTTGACAGCGCCATCAATGGAGATGCCGTTGTCGTCGTACATCGCAATGAGCTTGTTCAACTTCCAAGCGCCCGCCAAAGAGCAAACTTCGTGGCTGATGCCCTCCATGAGACAGCCATCTCCCAAAAAAGTGAAGGTGTGGTGGTCCACCACTTTAAAACCTGGGCGGTTGAATTCGTGGGCGAGCAATTTTTCAGCCAAGGCCATGCCCACCGCATTGCTCAAACCTTGGCCCAAAGGACCGGTGGTCGTCTCAACCCCTGGGGTGACGCCCACCTCGGGGTGGCCAGGCGTCTTGGAGTGCAATTGGCGGAATTTTTTCAGATCTTCAATGCTCAAGTCATAACCACTTAAATGCAACAAGGCATACAAAAGCATGGAGGCGTGTCCATTGGACAAGACAAAGCGATCTCGATTGAGCCAATGAGGGTTTTGAGGGTTGTGTTTTAAATGATGGCCCCAAAGTGCCACAGCCATTTCTGCCATCCCGAGAGGAGCACCTGGGTGTCCAGAGTTTGCTTGTTGGACAGCATCCATGGCGAGTGCACGTATGGCGTTGGCCATATTGGATTGAGTAGGGGTCATAATTTACTGGATGGAAAGAAGGGATCAGGCATGCTGATTTGAAAGGAATGCATCTTGGGATGTTGAATCTGGAAGAGCCATTTTATCTTTGGTTGGAAGCAATCTTCTATTAATTGCAACTTTGATTTGGAGCCAAGCCCAAAATTTTTGACAAGACGTGCGCATTTTGAAGACTTTCGTGCCCCACTTGGGGTTACGATGGGCGCATGGCCAAAGAAAAAACACTCTTCTCTTGCACCGAATGTGGAGGCACCAGTCCCAAATGGTTGGGCAAGTGTCCTCATTGTGAGTCTTGGAACACCTTGGTTGAAACCGTGGCCGAGAGCACAACGAACTCCAAAAATAGATACCAAAGTATGACAGCCCTGGCGCCGGCAAGCCCTTTGAGCACCTTGTCCGATATCAAAGCCACCGACGTGGACCGCACCGCAACGGGTTTAGAGGAGCTGGACCGCGTTTTGGGCGGGGGTTTGGTGCAAGGTGGCGTGGTGCTGATGGGTGGGGATCCTGGGATTGGAAAGTCCACCTTGCTCCTTCAGGCGGTGGATCGACTTCAAAGAAACGGCACACAGGCTCTGTACGTCAGTGGCGAGGAGTCTGCCTCTCAAGTGGCGCTCAGAGCGAGGCGCTTGGGCTTGGATCACAGTCAAGTTCAAATCATGGCCGAAACGCAACTCGAGCGCATTCTTGCGACCCTGGATGCGGCGCGTCCACATGTGGCGGTGATTGACTCGATTCAGACGGTCTACTCGGAGCAACTCACGAGCGCACCCGGCTCGGTGGCCCAGGTGCGTGAATGTGCGGCGCATTTAACGCGATTGGCCAAGGCCAAAGACATCACGATCATTTTGGTCGGACACGTTACCAAAGAAGGCGCACTTGCAGGACCTCGGGTGCTTGAACACATGGTCGATACGGTGCTTTATTTTGAGGGCGATACGCATTCCAGTTTCCGTTTGGTGAGGGCCATTAAAAATCGCTTCGGCGCGGTCAATGAAATTGGTGTGTTTGCCATGACGGAGAAGGGTTTGAAGGGCGTTAGCAACCCCAGTGCCATCTTTTTATCTCAGCACCCCGAGCCCGTTGCGGGCAGTTGTGTGTTGGTCACCCTAGAGGGCACCCGTCCCTTGCTCGTTGAAATTCAAGCCTTGGTCGACTCTGGTGGTCCCAACCCAAGACGCTTGTCTGTGGGCTTGGAGCGCGATCGATTGGCCATGCTGCTCGCTGTATTGCATCGCCATGCGGGGGTGTCGTGCATGGACCAGGACGTTTTTGTCAATGCAGTTGGGGGCGTGAGGATCAGCGAGCCGGCGGCCGATTTGGCCGCCTTGCTGGCCATCCACAGCAGCTTAAAAGGGCGGGCCCTTCCGCAAGGATTCATTGCATTTGGAGAAATTGGTTTGGCCGGCGAGGTTCGACCCGCACCCAGGGGACAAGATCGCCTAAGAGAGGCGGCCAAATTGGGCTTCACTTTGGCCATGATTCCCAAGGCCAATGCGCCAAAAGCGCCCATTCAAGGCATGAAAATCGTGGAAATTGAACGTGTTGAGCAAGCGGTGCATTGGCTCAGAGAGCATATTTAAGCGAATGCGCAGGCATGACGGCTCGCGCGCCGTGGGCGCTGAGCCATTGGGCGAGCAAAGTTCCAAGAATTCACGCGCCTAGGCTCTAGAATAGGAGATCTTTTTTTTGGGCGGCCAACAGGTCGGAGTTTCGATGCAATTTAACAATATTTTGATGCCTGCCGTGGCCTTGGTGGTCATTGTTTGGGCCTACGACAGCATGCAGTGGCTAGGGGTGGGTTTGGCGGTATCGGCCATGGTCATGTGGCTTTTGTTGCACTACACCCGCTTGATTCATATTTTTAACCGGGCCTCTAAGCGTCCCATTGGCTTTGTAGACAGCGCCGTGATGATGCATGTGAAAATCAAAAAAGGCATGCCTTTGCTGAAAGTGATTGCCTTGACCAGGAGTTTGGGGCAAAAGCAAGGGGAGATGACGAATCCGCCGGTTGACCCAGAAATTTATACATGGACGGATGCCTCCAACAGTTTTGTACGATGTGAGTTTGTGGGTGGACGATTGACGGCGTGGGAGCTCCATCGTCCACAAGAAAACACAGCCAGCAGCCATAACGCTTTAGAATCGGCGTAGAGACGTTGAAAAGAGAAATGTAAAATTTAAATAAGTCAATGAAAGAGGACAACGATGAGTGCACTACCCCAGTCAATGGATGATCGTGATGGAAAAATTTGGATGGATGGCCGTTTGGTTGAGTGGAGAGATGCAAAGATCCATGTCCTCACGCACACATTGCACTACGGATGTGGTGCTTTTGAGGGTGTTCGGGCTTACAAAACAGACAAAGGCACCGCGATCTTTCGCCTGCAAGAGCACACGCAACGCTTGTTCAACAGTGCCAAAATTTTGCGCATGGCCATCCCTTTTTCTCAAGAGGAAGTGAACGAGGCTCAAAAAACGGTGGTCAGAGAGAATCATTTGGAGAGCTGTTATCTCAGACCCTTGTCTTGGATCGGTTCACAAAAGTTGGGTGTCTCGCCCAAAGGCAACACCATTCACCTGATGGTGGCCGCGTGGTCATGGGGGGCTTATCTGGGAGAAGAGGGATTGGCCAAAGGCATTCGAGTTAAAACCTCAAGCTTTACACGCCACCATGTCAATATCACCATGACACAAGCCAAGGCGGTGAGCAATTACACCAACTCTATTTTGGCCAATATGGAAGCCACAGAGGATGGCTACGATGAGGCCTTGCTGCTCGATCCAAGCGGTTTTGTCTCTGAGGGTGCAGGAGAGAATATTTTTGTGATCAAAGATGGGGTGATCTATACGCCCGACCTCTCCGCGGGTGCTTTGAACGGCATCACAAGAAACACGGTGCTCCATATTGCCGAAGATCTGGGTCTGAAAGTGGTTCAAAAGAGAATCACCAGAGATGAGGTCTACATCAGCGATGAGGCCTTCTTTACCGGCACGGCTGCAGAAGTCACCCCAATTCGTGAGCTCGACCGCATCCAAATTGGACGGGGATACCGAGGCGAAATTACGCAAAAGGTTCAAAGTGCGTTCTTCGATATCGTGATGGGTAAAAATCCCAAGTACGCACACTGGCTCACGCATGTATGAGTAAAGCACGCATGAACCCCCCCCGTCAGCGCCAACAATTCAATGCGCACTTTGCAAGGCAATTATAAAAATGACATCATCCATTGCGGTTAGAGAAAGCGACTTGAACGGACACGGCGGCATTTTTTGCCCCAGTCCTTTGGCGCACATGTCCGTTTGGGATTCTCACCCCAAGGTTTTTTTAGATGTTGGAAAACTGGGCCTTGCCACATGCCCCTATTGCTCAACGCAGTACACCTTGACCCAAGACGTGCAGTCGAGTGGCTCCAAGACACTGTAAGTCATTGAACGCGGACTTGTTCTGGCGAGCGCGTCCTTGAGCACGAGTCGCACATTGATCATTGCTCCTCAATGGATTGGGGATGCGGTCATGACCCAACCCCTGCTGTCTGAGTTGACGCGCCAAGGCCATGACTTGACCGTGGCAGCCCTGCCATGGGTGGCGCCCGTGTATGAGGCCATGGCAGAGTGCAAACACACCTTGGTGTTGCCCTTTTCGAGGGGTTCGCTGGAGTGGTCTAAAAGACGTGATTGGGCGCGCAGCATTCAGGGGCAATTTGATGAGTCCTACGTTTGTCCCAATTCTTTCAAGAGTGCGTTGTTGCCCTTTTTGGCTGGCATTCCTTTGCGTGTGGGGTACACGGGAGAAATGCGCTTTGGTCTCTTGAATCGTCGACTGAGCAACCCGAGCAAACAAACTCGCTCAAGCATGGTGAAGTTTTATCTGGCCATGTCTCAAATGCGGGCCAAGGCTCCCGAGGTTTTGCCCACGGAGGGGCTTGTGCCAAAGTTGAAGATAGACGCCCAACTGCAACAAACGGTCTGGGCACGCTTTGGTTTGCACGAAAAACAATACGTCGCCATGGCGCCGGGTGCAGAGTATGGGGATGCAAAGCGTTGGCCCGAGGAGAGATTTTGTGAACTGATTGCAAACACTGAACGCCCCGTCGTGTTGTTGGGTTCGGCATCGGACCGAGCTGTTGGAGATGCAATTGTGCAAGGGGTCAAAGCCTTGGGTTTCTCGCATGTCAGGAACTTGGCTGGGCAAACACAGTTAAGTGAGGCCATGGCCATGATTGGTGGCGCAGCGGGTTTGGTGTCCAACGACTCGGGCCTGATGCACATTGCCGCCGCTTTGGGCGTGCCACAAGTGGCCTTGTTTGGCTCCTCTTCTCCAGAGCACACCCCTGCCTTGTCCAGTAAAGCGCAGATGATTTGGCTCAAATGGGATCCCACCTACCAACCCGCTTTGGCATGTGCCCCATGCTTTAAGCGTGTTTGCCCATTGGCTCACAAGCGTTGCTTGTGGGACATCAGCGCGCAATCTGTGCTGGCGCGCATGAGGGCGTGGTGATTCGTGTGGATTAAACGGCGCCGCTTTGAGGGGCCAAGTGACAGCGGTGGACCCATGATGGATTTAACCGTGGGTCCCAGAAGTAGAAATCGCAATTGTTTCAATGCTTACATAAGACAATGCCGAGCCAAGCTTTTGGTAGAGCATCATCCGTTGAAGGTGTAGAGACGAGACGGCGCCCGCCTAAGTGCAAAGGCGGACATGCATAGGGTGACAAGCATAGCCCAAAGAGTGAGCTAGCACTTCTAGTAAATGCGTGAATTTCCTTAGACATTTACTTACACACCAACGCTGAGCACCTGCAGACCCCCTGTTTGTATGGGTCGACCTTGGGTGTCTGCTCTCAAGGGCAAGTTGACTTCAAAAACACTGCCCCCACCTGCTCTTGGCACGTGTTGAACAAAACCATGGTGTCGATGCGCAATCGATTGCACCAAGGCAAGTCCAAGTCCAACACCTTTGTCAGACTCGTCTTTGCCAGGCAAGCGAAAGAAAGGTTTGAAGATCTGATCGCGCAGTTCCAAGGGGACGCCTGGGCCCAGATCGGATACGCTGATCAACACGCGCGAGTGCTCGAGCACCTCCAAACGAACTTCAACCCCATCGATTTGGCCACTGTGACGGATCGCATTGTCAATCAAATTGCGCAACAAGCGACGGATCAGTCTGGGTATACAAATGAGTTCAATGCTCTGGGGATGGGGTCCCAATTCAAGCGAAATTTTTGCTCTTGAGCACTCTTCACTGGCCAGTCCCGTCAAGTCCAAGCCCTCAAAGCGGCCCACATCAACGTTGGTGGCATCCAGTCTTGAGGCGAGCAAAATTTCATCGATCAACTGATCGAGCTCAGAGATGCTTTTCTTGACCTCATCGATGAGGGGCGGGTTTTGAGTGGCGTCCATCAACTCCAAGCTCATGCGAATGCGCGTGAGCGGCGTTCTCAACTCATGGGAAGCATTGGCCAGTAAAGATTTATGGGCCAACACCAGGGCCTCGATTTGACTTGCGGCGTGGTTAAAGCGTTGCGCTAAAAACCCGATCTCATCCTCGCCTTTGGCATCAACGCGCGTTGACAAGGCGCCTGTGCCCCATTGCTCAACGCCCGCTCGAAGGGATTCTAGGCGCCGGGTCAAACGGCGAATGATGGGATAGGTTGCCAAAGCGACAGCAATGGCGACCACCACCATGGACCAGACAAAACCAAAGCGGGGTAAAAAGGAGGTCTTCAGTGCAGGACTGGGCAAATGAATGTGCAGCACTTGACCATCGCTCAATTGAACCAAAAACTCTGGCCCGGGCCCAAATTGGCCTTGTGCAAGAGAGGGATGGAGGGTTTCAGCGGGTGTGTTTTGAAGCGTTTGTGTGGGGTCGGGGACGCGCTTGGCAAAAACGTCTTGTTGCGCCAAGCGTCTGGGGTTGTTGAGTTTGAGGGGCTCATCGGGACTTGCAAGATCAGAGCCCCCGTTCTCGGGTGTTTTGAGAAGTCGCACAAGACCTTGCCCCAACACAACGCCTTGCTCTGAGCGCACCACAACCTCTTTGAGCGGCGGCTCGCGGTAGATCTTCATGACCCATGTGGACAGCAAGCTCAAAGCGGCGATGCTCAACACAACGGCCAACCAAATGCGCGCGTACAGGCGGTTCATCAATGCCCGAAAAATCATCACCGAACCCTCCCTAAAAGCAGTTCAACCATCGTGTCGCTGTGAAGCTCAGCTTCAATCTTGTTGCTTCGCAAAAACGTAGCCCACGCCTCTGACGGTCAAGATCCGTTTCGGGGCCTTAAGATCGTCTTCAATGGCCGCTCTGATTCGGCCCATGTGGACATCGATCGAGCGATCGAACGCCTCGAGCTCTCGGCCTCTGACGGCGGACATGATTTGATCTCGGCTGAGAACACGCCCGGCGCGTTCGGCCAAAACAAGCAGCAAGTCGAATTGATAGGACGTCAAGTCGCAAGCGCTGCCCGACACGCTCACAGTTCTAGCGTCACGGTCTATTTCTAAGCGACCAAACCGCAAGCTTGGCAGCAATTCTTTGCCCCCCAGTTTGTGCTCTTTGGCCGATGTTTGACGTCTAAGTATGGCCCGAATCCGAGCCAACAACTCTCTGGGCTCAAAGGGTTTGGCCAAATAGTCATCTGCACCAAGCTCCAAGCCAACGACACGGTCCATGGGGTCGCCCTTGGCTGTCAGCATCAAAATAGGCAGCGCCGCCTTGGCGCCAGGCAGCGAGCGAATTTGGCGACACACCTCAAGGCCATCCGTATCGGGCAGCATCAGGTCCAAAATGACCAATTGGATATCGAGGTTCTTTTCAATTTGCCGCAGTCCCGACGAACCGTTGGGCGCGTGCTCAAGCGTGTAGCCAAATTGCTTGAGGTAGTCGCAAACCATTTGCGCCAAGCGCTGATCGTCTTCGATGATGAGTAGGTGTTCCATCCCTATAGCATGCGCCATGGACTTGGCCTTGTGTTAAAGACGGGGTAAAGATACGTAAACACCGGGTTTTCAAAAGCGTTCAATGGATCCGTGGGCTTCAATGTCTTGGACCCAAAAGATCAGAATCAAAACAGGCAGGCCAATGAGCGCGGTGCTTAAAAAGAACAGTTGGTAGCCAAATTGGTCCACAAAAACACCAGAAAATCCAGCCAACCATTTTGGGGCGAGCAGCATGATGGAGCTGAGCAAGGCGTATTGTGAGGCGGAATATTGAATCTTGGTCAGACTTGAGAGGTAAGCGATGAATGCAGCGGAGGCGATGCCCCCTGACAAATTGTCAACACTGATCACCCAGACGAGCGCCCAAAACGAGTGACCCAGCCCCGCCAGCCAGGCAAACAAAAGGTTGCTTGCCGCACTGAGAATGGCGCCCCACATCAGCACTTTCATATTGCCCAAGCGAGTGCTGAGCAGTCCCCCCAGGAAGGCACCCAGCAAGGTCATGATGACGCCAAACACTTTGGTCACCATGGCGATCTCATCCTTGGTGTAACCCATGTCAATGTAGAAGGGGCTGGCCATGATGCCCATCACGATGTCACTGATGCGGTAAACACCGATCAGGCCAAGGATGACCCACGCATGCCAGCCAAAGCGAGCAAAGAACTCGGCAAAGGGTGCCACCAAAACGTCTTGCGCCCACTGTTTTGCGCTGCGTGCTTTGCCAGGTGAGGGCAAGGGGGGCTCCCTTGAAGACAACACACACACCAAGCCCAGCACCATGGAGCCACTCATGACCAAGTAAGAGATGCTCCATGCGCTGTTTTGGTACTGCCCCAACAAGGCCGCACTCTCCGCTCTTGCTGCAATCCACAGCGCCCCGGCACCTGACCAAATCATGCCCAAGCGGTAACCTGTTTGGTACATGGCCGCCAAGGCGGCCTGGTGCGCCATGTCTTCAGATTCAATTCTGTAGGCGTCTAGTGCAATGTCTTGGGTGGCCGAGCCAATGGCCACCCAAATGGCCCAAAGGACCAAATGTTCCAAGTGGGCATTGGGGTCGCAATAGGCCATCCCTAAGAGACCCGTGATGATCAAAAGTTGTGACAAAACCAACCACGCACGGCGCCGGCCTAAAAAGGCACTCAAAAAAGGCAGGCGCACTTGGTCCACCAAGGGAGACCAAGCCCATTTAAAAGCATACGCCAGGCCCACCCAGCTGAGAAAGCCGATCGTGGTGCGCTCAATGCCCGCTTCGCGCAAGCGAAAACTAAGGGTCCCCAGCACCAGCAAAAGAGGCAAGCCAGCACAAAAGCCGAGCGCGACCATTCTCAAGCTTGAGCCACTCAAGTACCAAGACAAACTCTCTCGCCAAGTGCGAGCAAAAAGGCCGGCCTTGCCTGTGTTGGGTGGGGTGGGTTCAGTGCTATTCATTTCACAAGCATTGTCCTCTAAACTCGGGGCTGTCGTTGGCTGCCTGATGGGCAGGGCATTTAATTTTTCGTTCAAATCAACATGCAATTCAAGAAAAATCAACGTTTTCATGTGGCAAGCCTAGTCACATCGCGCACCAGGCCTGCATGGCTTTGCTGGTTCTTCTTGTGTGCTCTCCTCGTGCACGGCGCTTTATCGGCCAGAGAGGGGGTGGAGGTGGCTGAACCCTCCGCCTTTGCCAAATTGGTCCCAGCCGCTGAGCTCGAAAACAAAGCGGGCAACGAGTACCGACAACTCATTCAAGACGCCTACAGCAAGGGCTTGTTAAAGTCCTCAGAACGGTCGGACGTTGTTCGGCTGAGAAGCATTGCAAAAAAACTGATCGATCAGTCCTTTGTTTGGAGCGACCGGGCCAAGCTGTGGGCTTGGGAGGTGAATTTGATCGAGTCCCCTCAAGTCAACGCCTTTTGCATGCCGGGTGGCAAAATTGCAGTTTATACCGGCTTGATCGAGAAATTGGGTTTGAGTGAAGATGAGTTGGCCATGGTGGTGGGCCATGAAATTGCGCACGCACTCAGAGAGCACGCCAGGCAGAGAATGGGAAAAGGCCTGGCCACGGAGGGTGTGACGCGCATAGGTGGGGCGGTGATTGCAGGGATTTTTGGCATCGATCCCAGGATCACAGACTTCATGGCCAAACAAGGGGCCAGTTTATTGAGCTTGAAATTCTCCAGGGAGGATGAAACCGATGCGGATTTGGTCGGCATGGAGCTTGCGGCAAGAGCGGGATTTGACCCAAGAGCGGGCGTGACCTTGTGGAAGAAAATGAGTGCACAAAATGCTCAAACGCCCCCGCAATGGTTGAGCACACACCCCAGCAGCACGAGTCGCATCAAAGACTTGGAGCTCAATTTGAACAAAGTGATGCCCCTATTTGAAAAGGCGCAGCATTTAGAGCGCTTAGAAAAATTCAACCTCGAGCCCAAGAGCTGAGCCGCTGTCAAGCGCTCATGTCCCGCCGACATAGGGGTTGCTTTTTCGCTCTTGGCCAAAGCTGCTCTCGGGCCCATGGCCTGGAATGAAAACGGTTTCATTGCCCAAAGGCCACAAGCGCTCAGTGATGCTGTTGATCAAGGTGGCGTGGTCGCCTCTTGGAAAATCAGTTCGCCCAATGCTGCCCGCAAACAGCACGTCGCCTACAAACGCACGGTTGAGCTCTTTGGAGTAAAAAACCACGTGCCCAGGTGTGTGACCAGGACAGTGGCGAACCAGCAACTGGTGCTCTCCAAGGTTCACATGGTCAAGGTCATTGAGCCAGCGAGTGGGTTGAAACGCAGTTGCATGCTCAAACCCGTAACGCGCGCCTTGCTCGGGCAAAAGATCAATCCAAAATTGGTCTTCGATGTGAGGCCCCACAATGGGCACATTCAATTTCTTTGCCAAAGTCCCTACGGCCCCTGCGTGATCGATGTGCGCATGCGTGACCCAAATTTGCGCCAATGTAAGTCCCAGGGCTTGCACGCGCTCGAGCAAGTGATCAAGATCTCCACCTGGGTCAATGAGGGCGCACGTTTTGGTTTCATCACACCAAATCAGTGAGCAATTTTGCTCAAAGGGTGTGACGGGGATGGTTTCGTAATGCAGCATGTCGAGTCACCTCAAAGAATAGCAAGCAAGGGGCTCAGATCGACCAATCGTAGTCGACGCCCAAGGGGGCGTGGTCGGAGAACTTTTGATCTTTAAAAACCCAAGCGCGAAGCGCACCTTGGGCCAAGTTGGGGGTTGCCAATTGGTAATCGATGCGCCAACCCACGTTTTTGGCATAGGCTTGCCCGCGTTGACTCCACCAGGTGTAGCACGTGTCCCCGGCCTCAGGATAGAGGTGGCGGTAGACATCGACCAAAGGCGTGTCGGACAAGGTTTGCGTGAGCCATGCGCGCTCCTCTGGGGTGAAGCCAGAGTTTTTGACATTCGCTTTCCAATTCTTGAGGTCCAAATTTTGGTGAGCAATGTTGATGTCACCCATCAACACAAACTCACGCTCTTTGGCCAATTGACGCAAGCGTGGACCGATCAAATTGAGAAACCTAAATTTGGCACTTTGTCTTTCATCTGAGCTGGATCCGGAGGGAAAGTAGCTGCTGATGATGCTCAGTTTGCGCCCAGGTTTGTCAAACCGTTTTTCGATCCACCGGCCTTCAAAATCAAACGCCTCATCCTCAATCCCAATGATCACCTCACTGGGCTCGCTGTGGGTGTACAAGCCGACCCCGGAGTAGCCCTTTTTCTGAGCAAAATGAAAGGCGCCTGAGAGCGACTTTGAAGACGAGGAGGACTTGATTTGCGTGAGCGCCTCAGACAGATCCGCCGCTTGGGCTTTGACCTCTTGGACGCCCAAGGCGTCGATGTCTTGGCCAGCGACCCATTCAAAGAAGCCCTTGCTGGCAGCGGATCTGATGCCGTTTAAATTGGCGGAAACAATTTTCATGGCGGTTTGTGTCCTTTGGCATGAATTTGAAGAGAAGGGAGAGCGTTGGCGTTTGGGCCACACAGCACGGGGTGGCGAGTGGAATAGTTTAATCCATCGCTCAATGCAACACCTACAAGGCTGAATCAAAAACAAGTCAAAAATAAGTTGGTCGCATGAGCAATTAGAATGTGTGCAGTCAAAGAGCGATTCATCCACGAGTGGCTCATTTCCTTACCTTGATTGAGATTTATACATGAGCGAGTTCATCGGTGCTGAGAAGGGTTTGTCGCATGATTTTGTGGCCTTTGCCATTGATTGCGGCGTCTTAAAATTTGGACAATACACGACCAAAGCGGGCCGGCTGTCTCCTTATTTTTTCAATGCGGGTTTGTTTGACGATGGTTTGAAAATCTCAAAGCTGGCCAGTTTCTATGCCCAAAGCTTGCTTGAAAGCGGGATCGAGTTTGACATGATTTTTGGCCCTGCCTATAAAGGCATCCCTTTGGGGGCCACTTTGGCCATGGAGTTGGCAAGGCGGGGTAAAAATGTGCCCTTTGCCTACAACCGCAAAGAGGTCAAGGACCATGGGGAAGGGGGCTCTTTGGTCGGCGCTTCACTCAAGGGCCGCGTTTTGATTGTGGACGATGTGATGAGCGCGGGCACGGCCGTGAGAGAGTCCATCGAGTTGATCCGTCAACATGGGGCGACACCACAGGCGGTGGTGATTGCGCTGGACAGGCAAGAGATGGCGACCGAGAAAAACAACGCGGGCGTGCAAGATGTCCCCTACAGTGCCGTGCAGTACGTCAAAGAGCACCTGGGCTTAAAAGTGTGTGCGGTCGCCTCTTTGGACGATTTGCTCAACTATTTGGCACACAGCTTGGACCCAAGCCTTAAGGCGCATTTAAGCCATGTACAGGCCTACCGAGCCAAGTATGGTGTGAGCTTGGCATAAAAGAGCGCAGACCCCACAAATTCAAAAGCGCAGCTGGGGTCTGGGGAGCAGTCCCAGCGCGCGTCTTTCGCCCTTAGAGTGCTGCAATCTTTGAGCGCAAAAGATCGTTCACATCTTTGGGGTTGGCTTTGCCTTGGCTGGCTTTCATGACTTGACCAATCAGCGCATTGAACGCTTTGTCTTTGCCCGCCTTGATTTGTTCAACCTGGTCCGCGTTGGCAGATAAAACGCCATCAATGATGACCTCAAGCGCTTTGGTGTCATTGATCTGTTTGAGGCCCTTTTCATCAATCACGCGGTCAATCAATGCCAAAGCTTGGGGCCCATCAGCCGGCAATGACCAGATCTCCTCCAAGACCACCTTGGCGGCATTGTTGGAGAGTGTTGAGTCTGCAATCCGACTCAACAAGGCGGCCAAAGTCAAAGCGTTCAACGGACAGGCCTCAAAGCCCATGTGAGCGGCATTGAGTTTTCTGGAGAGCTCGCCCATGATCCAATTGCTGGCCATTTTTGCTTGCGAACTGGCTTGGGCCACAGATTCAAAATAATGCGCCATGGCTTGAGATTGAGTGAGGGTGATGGCATCGTATTCAGGAATGCCATACGTTTTGACAAAGCGCATCGCCATGGCTCTGGGCAGCTCTGCCATCTGAGAGCGCACGTCGTCCACCCAAGCTCGATCCACCTTAAGTGGGGGCAAATCGGGGTCAGGAAAATACCGGTAGTCGGCCGAATCTTCCTTGGTTCTCATCGCCTTGGTTTCTCCCGTATCGGGGTTGAATAAAACGGTGGACTGAATGATTTTGTGGCCATCTTCAAGCTGCTCAATTTGCCACAAAATTTCAAAATCAATGGCCTGTTGCATGAACTTAAAGCTGTTTAAATTCTTGATCTCGCGTCGGGTGCCGAGGGCTTGACCTGGGCGCCTGATGGAGACGTTTGCGTCGCAGCGGAAACTGCCCTCTTGCATGTTGCCGTCGCAAATGCCAATCCATGTGACAATTTTATGCAGCTCTTTTGCGTAGGCCACGGCTTCTGCGCTCGAGCGCATATCTGGCTCGGTGACGATTTCTAGCAAAGGGGTGCCTGCGCGGTTGAGGTCAATGCCGGACTGGTCCGCAAAGTCTTCATGCAAAGACTTGCCGGCATCTTCTTCCAAGTGGGCCCGTACCAAGCGGACCGTCTTTTTCTCTTGTCCTAAAAAGAACTCAACCTCACCGCCTTGAACCACGGGTATTTCAAATTGACTGATTTGATAGCCTTTGGGCAGATCGGGGTAGAAATAATTTTTTCTGGCGAAAATGCTCAGCGGCGACACCTGCCCTCCAACGGCCAAGCCAAATTGAATGGCACGCTCAACAGCCTGGCGGTTCATCACAGGCAGTGTGCCTGGCAAGGCCAAGTCCACAGCGCAGGCTTGCGTGTTGGGCTCGGCGCCAAAAGCGATTGCCGCACGAGAAAAAATTTTGCTCTGTGTGGTGAGTTGCGTGTGGGTCTCAAAACCGATGACCACCTCATAGCCATGAATCAAGTTGGCGCTCATTTGGACGCTCCTCCTGGGACTTTTTTGTGCCAATCGGTGGCCATTTGGAATTGATGGGCCACATTCAAGAGACGACTCTCGCCCAAGTAGTTTCCAATCATTTGAAGGCCAACGGGCATGTGGGACGCGCCAAACCCACAGGGCATGCTCATGGCGGGCAATCCCGCCAAGGAGGCTGGCAAGGTGAAGATGTCGGCCAAATAGTTGGCCAAAGGATCGGTATTTTGTTCGCCAATTTTCCAGGCCACTTGCGGTGTCACGGGCCCAGCAATCAGATCGCAGCGCTTGAAGGCCTCTTGAAAATCGTTGGAAATCATCCGTCTAATTTTTTGAGCTTGTAAATAATAAGCATCGTAATAGCCATGTGACAAGACATAGGTGCCAATCATGATGCGTTTTTTGACCTCTTCGCCAAAGCCTTCGGTTCGTGTTTTGCGATAAAGCTCATCGAGGTCTTTGTATTCTTTGGCCCTGAAGCCAAACTTGACCCCATCGAATCGACTGAGGTTGCTGGACGCCTCCGCGGGAGCCAAGATGTAATACACGGGAATTGACAACTCTGTTTTGGGCAACTCAATGGGGACCAATATGGCGCCCAACGCTTCAAGCTCTTTGAGGGCCAATTCTATGGATTGACGCACCTCGGCGTGAAGTCCATCAGAGAAAAACTCCTTTGGCAAACCAATGCGCAGCCCCTTGATGGGCTCATTGAGCTCGCGTGAAAAGTCCTCCCTTGGCAAGTCCAAAGAGGTGGCGTCTCGATCAGGGTCCCCGCCGCACATGGCGCTCAAAAGCATGGCGCAATCTTCAGCCGTCTTGGCCATCGGCCCGGCTTGGTCCAAGCTCGAAGCGTAGGCGATCATGCCGTACCTGGAGGCGCGACCATAGGTGGGCTTGATGCCTGTGATGCCACAAAAGGAGGCGGGTTGACGGATGGAGCCCCCCGTGTCCGTGCCTGTGGCCGCAGGGCACAGGCCCAGGGCCACAGCGGCCGCACTCCCACCGGAGGAGCCGCCGGCAACGCGAGTGCTGTCCCATGGATTTTTTACTGGGCCCCAAGCGGAGTTTTCGTTGGCCGATCCCATGGCAAACTCGTCGCAATTGAGTTTGCCCAAGTTCACCATGCCTTCGTCTTGCAATTGGGTCACCACGGTCGCGTCAAAGGGGGAACAATACCCATCCAACATCTTGGAGCCAGCGGTTGTTGGGAAATTTTTGGTCACAAAGATATCTTTGTGTGCAATGGGCAGGCCTTCAAGTGGGCGTGATGTCCCCTTGGCAATGCGCGCATCGCTTTGGTCGGCCAATTCGAGGGTGAATGCTTCGTTGAAGCTCACAAATGCCCCGCTGGAGTGACTTTGATCGCCCAGATTTTGTTGCGTTTGAAAGGGGTTGTTCACGGGCTTGGAGCTCGCGTGCGCTTTGGCGCGCTTTAAAAAATGTTCGCTCGTCTCGCGAGCGCTCACCGATTTGCTTTGCAAGGCCTTTGACAACGCTTTAAGGCTTAACTCATGAAGTTCAGACATATCAGGACTCGATCACTTTGGGGACTAAAAACAGGCCTTTTTGAACCTCGGGTGCGCTTTTTTGGTTCAATTCTCGTTGATTGGATTCGCTCACACGATCTTCACGCAAACGCAAGGACACCTCTTGGATGGTCGCCAAAGGGTGGGACAAAGGGGTCACAGAGGAGGTGTCGATGGACTTGATTTGTTCAACAATCTCGAAAAACGCATTAATTTGACCCAGCATGCGCTCTTCTTGACTTGGGTTGAGCTCAAGTTTTGCAAGGGATGCGATTTTTTGGATCTCTTGGGAGGTCAAAGGCATAAAAAACACTTCAAAAAGAAAAATTAAAACACTTGAAATTCGTTCTGGCTCTAGCGTTCGTGTATTATCACGCCCCTATGCTCAAGAAATTTTGAGATATCAAATTTCAGTTAAAAAAGACGGGTTTTTTATCTAAAACGCGCTTTTTTTACAAACGATAAAATTGAATGCGGGTCAAAATCCCTAAAAGCCGGCATTCGTGAGAGGATAAATACATGTTTGGATCATTTCGTCGCTACTTTTCGACCGATTTAGCCATCGATCTAGGAACGGCCAACACACTCATTTACGTGAGAGACAAAGGTATTTTATTGGATGAGCCCTCGGTGGTGTCTATTCGCCACGAAGGTGGGCCACAGGGCAAAAAAACCATTCAAGCCGTTGGACGTGAGGCCAAGGCGATGCTTGGCAAGGTGCCCGGCAACATTGAGGCCATCCGACCCATGAAGGATGGTGTGATTGCGGACTTCACAGTCACAGAGCAAATGCTCAAGCAATTCATCAAAATGGTCCACCCGCGCTCCATGCTCAAGCCCAGTCCTAGGATCATCATTTGTGTGCCCTGCGGTTCCACGCAGGTCGAGAGACGTGCCATCCGCGAGTCGGCACTGGGGGCTGGGGCCTCTGAGGTGTACTTGATCGAGGAGCCCATGGCCGCCGCCATTGGTGCGGGCTTGCCCGTGAGTGATGCCAGCGGCTCCATGGTGGTGGATATTGGAGGCGGAACCACAGAAGTGGGCGTGATCTCTTTGGGTGGGATGGTCTACAAGGGAAGTGTTCGCGTGGGTGGTGATAAATTTGATGAGGCCATCATCAACTATATTCGCCGCAACTACGGCATGCTGATTGGGGATCCAACGGCTGAAATGATCAAAAAGAACATTGGTTCAGCATTCCCTGGCTCTGAGGTCAAGGAGATGGAAGTCAAGGGCCGCAATTTGTCGGAAGGCGTGCCAAGGTCTTTTACGATTTCATCCAATGAGATTTTGGAGGCATTGACCGACCCACTGAACAACATTGTCTCGGCCGTAAAAAATGCGCTTGAGCAAACCCCGCCTGAGTTGGGTGCCGATATTGCCGAGCGAGGCTTGATGCTCACGGGTGGCGGCGCTTTGCTCAGAGATTTGGATCGTTTGTTGGCAGAGGAGACGGGCTTGCCCGTCTTGGTTGCAGAGGATCCATTGACTTGCGTTGTGCGTGGTTGTGGTTTGGCGCTTGAGCGCATGGAGCGTTTAGGCGCAATCTTCACGAGTGAATAAAACCTTTTGAAGGGCAACATGTTTTGCTCAACGTGTGATCAAGTTGAGCTTTAACATTTACAATTGAGCATTAAAACCAATGGGTGTATGCACTGAGTGCATATGCCTTTTTTGCGATTGAGACTGGATTTTTGTATGAGCTCATTCATTCACGACCCTTCATTGCGTTGATCTGAACCCCACCATGCCACTCGGTACGCTAGACAGAACTCCCCCACCGTTTTTTAAACAAGGTGCGACCCCTCTTCATAAGCTGATATTTTTTGCGTGCCTGTCTATTTTGATGATGTTTTGTGATGTGAGGTGGCAGCTCACCCAGCCCCTGCGCTCTATGTTTTCACTGGCCTTGGCGCCCATTCAGTGGATGGCGCAGCAGCCGGGGCAATTTTCTGCTCGCGTGGAGGTGTTCTTTCAAGACAAGGGCGAGGCACAGGAAGAGGCACTCTTGGCCAAGAAGCAACTTTTGGCACAAGCCCTTCATGCGTCACAAGTCGATCAATTGTTGCTTGAGAACAAACAATTGAGAGCCCTATTGGATCTCAAGGAGCGCGTTCAAACCCAGGGGCAAGTTGCACAGGTGATTTACGACGCGGCAGACCCCTTCACCCGAAAGGTCATCCTTGATAAGGGCTCCTTCAGTGGCATTCAGGTCAGCTCTCCCGTGATGGATGAGGCGGGCATTGTGGGTCAAGTCACGAGGGTGTACCCCTTGATCAGTGAAGTCACATTGATCATTGATAAGAATCATTCCATCCCCGTTCTCAACAACCGCACGGGCGCCAGAGGGGTGGCTTTTGGCGAGTCCGCAGGAGCGCCTTTGCTGGAGCTCAGATACATGGCCGCCAATGCAGATATCCAGGAAAACGACATCTTGAGCACAAGTGGCGTGGATGGTGTATACCCAGCAGGCGTGCCTGTTGCCAAGGTGATCAAAATAGAAAAGAGCGCGGACTCCATGTTTGCCCGCATTCTTTGCGAGCCCATGGGCCGTGCCCAAGGGGTCAGGCACCTGATGGTGTTGGAGCCTGTGGGGCTGGAGTTGCCGCCCAGGCCAGACGCCGATATTGTGAAGCCAGCGCCTAAAAACGGGGGCCGATCATGATCATGCCTCGTGGCCAGCAACTTTTGTTGCCCGCCAAGCCTTTCTTCATCGTGATGAGTTTGTTCATGGCCTTGCTTTTGAACATGATTGAGAACGTGGGCTTGCTTGGCAATGCGGCTTGGATGCCCGATTTTTTAGCGCTTGTTTTGCTCTTTTGGTCTGTTCATCAACCCCAGCGCGTAGGGATCGGGTGGGCCTTTGTGCTGGGGCTGGCTTGTGATGTGCACCAAGTTTCCTTTTTAGGACAGCACGCTTTGGCTTATACGGTTCAAGGGTTTTTGGCAACCTTGATCCACCGCCGTTTGCTTTGGTTTTCGGTCCCCTCACAAGCGTTGCAGGTTTTGCCGCTCTTTGCCATTTCTCATGCCATCTCCATGGTGCTGCGCATGTCTTTGTCGGGCAGTTTGATGGGTTGGCCGATGCTGTTTGCGCCAATGATCGAGGCCCTTTTGTGGCCCGTTGTGAGCATCATTTTGTTGGCCCCGCAACGCCGCGCACCTGACCCAGATGAGAATCGACCCTTATGAGTTTGGGTGGAAACATTGAACAAGACTTGAGACGATTTAGGGGGCGAATATTGGCCGCCACGGTTTTTGTGTTTGTGGCCTTCGCGCTTTTGGGTTTGAGACTGCTGTATCTGCAAGTTTGGCGCTATCAAGACTTGTTCGAGCAAGCGGAGAGCAACCGCAAAGTGATTGCACCCGTCGTGCCAACGCGTGGCGTGATCATGGATCGCAACGGACTGATTGTCGCCACCAATTATTCGGCTTACACCTTAGAGATCACGCCGGCCAAATTGAACGCGACCTTGGACGTGGTGATTGATGACTTGTCAAAAGTGATCAACATCTACCCCAGAGACAGGAGGCGCTTTAAGAAACTCTCAGACGAGTCCAAGAGTTTCGAGTCCGTCCCCATACGTACCCGCTTGACCGATCAAGAGGTGGCCCGCTTTGCTGCCCAGCGCTTTAGGTTTCCGGGCGTTGAGATCAAGGCCCGACTCTTTAGAAACTACCCCTATCAGACCTTGGCCAGTCACCTCATTGGCTACATTGGGCGGATCAATCAATCTGAGAAAGAAAAAATAGAAGAAACAGAGGACGAGGCCAATTACAGGGGCACAGACTACATAGGCAAACTCGGTGTCGAGCAAAGCTATGAAAGAGAGCTTCACGGTGTGACGGGTTTTCATGAAATGGAGACCTCTGCGGGGGGGCGGGCGGTCAGACGGCTGTCAAGCATTCCCTCGACCGCTGGCAACACGGTCAAACTCTCTGTGGATATCAAGTTGCAAAAACTCATTGAGGATTTGTATGGAAATCGACGGGGTGCTTTGGTCGCGATGGATCCAAAAAATGGGGAAATCCTTGCCTTTGTCAGCAAGCCCACCTTTGATCCCAACTTGTTTGTAGAGGGCATTGACATTGAAAATTGGCAGGCCTTGAACGAGTCCATTGACAAACCTTTGCTCAACCGTGCATTGAGGGGCACCTATCCGCCGGGCTCGGTATACAAACCCTTCATGGCCCTGGCGGCTTTGGAAGTGGGCAAAAGGACGCCAACACAATCGGTGTTTGATCCCGGATTTTATATGTTTGGAAACCACCGTTTCAGAGACGACAAAGAGGGAGGACACGGAACGGTGGACATGTATCGCTCCATCGTTGAGTCTTGTGACACGTACTACTACATCTTGGCCCATGACTTGGGTGTTGACACGATTTATGAGCAAATGAAGCCATTGGGCTTTGGTCAATACACGGGCATTGATGTGCTTGGTGAATCCAAAGGCATTTTGCCTTCGACGCAATGGAAAAGCGCAACTTACAAAAAACCTGAGCAGCAAAGATGGTACTCGGGAGAGACCATTTCTTTGGGTATTGGTCAGGGTTACAACAGCTTCACGGTGTTGCAAATTGTTCAAGCGGCCGCAACGCTTCTCAATGATGGGAAAAAAACAAGACCACATTTGGTCAAAGAGATCATCAACCCAGAGACCAAAGTCAGCAAGCCCGTCGCTGTAACCGCCATGGCAGAAATTTCCTTAAAACCAGAAAACACTGCGGTGATACGGCAGGCCTTGGTCGGCGTGAATTTGGAGGGAACTTCGGCCTCGAGTTTTGTCGGCGCTGGTTATACAAGTGGCGGTAAGACAGGAACTGCACAGGTGTATTCAGTTCGAGAGAACGAAAAATACAACGCCTCTAAGTTGGATGAGAGAATGCGAGACCATGCGCTTTTTATGGCCTATGCACCAGCAGAAGACCCCAAAGTTGTGTTGGCCATGGTGGTAGAGAACTCTGGATTTGGTGCGCAAAATGCAGCGCCTATTGCTCGGCGTGTGTTTGATTTTCTGTTGCTGGGGCAATACCCCGCGGAGGAGGACATTGCTGCAGTGCAAATCGGGCAAGCCACCAAGCCGATCGGAAAAACCAGGCCCGTGGCCAGCGTGCAGTGGTTCAATGCCATTGAGAAAAGTGTGCCCACAGGTGCCATGCCCGCAAACGCGGCGAGCTCCACGCCTTGAGTGCTGGCAAAGACCTTGCCGTCCTCGATCTCTAAACCATCCAATACGCGTCGCGTGCGGTTTTTAGAATCAAACAAGTCACAACAAAGATAAAGACCCAGCGGACAAATCCTGAACCGTGCTTGACGGCCATTTTGGTCCCCATCAAACTGCCCAAAATATTACAAAGGGCCATCGGAATCGTGATGGCCCACCAAATTTTCCCCTGAAACACAAACAAACTCAATGCCGCAGCATTGCTGGCACTGTTGAGCACTTTTGCGGCCCCCGATGCATGGAGGAAGTCATAGCGCAGAAGTCGAACAAAAATAAAAATAAAAAAACTGCCCGTTCCAGGCCCAAAAAAACCATCGTAAAAACCGATCACACTGGCCACCGCCACCAAAGCAAAAAGCTCAGTGTGACCTTGGAATCTGGGCTGGTGCGTGCTGCCTAGTTTTTTGCTCACCAAGGTATAAATCAAAACACAGCTCAAGACAAAGGGCAGTGCTTTTTTCAGTGCATCTGAGGAGACCATGTTCAAGGTCCATGCGCCGATCAAGGAGCAAGTTGCTGCACAACAAGCGGCGATGAAAAGTTTTTTCCACGGCAAGTCAATGTGGCGACTGTAATTCCAGCTTGCAAAAAGGGTGCCCCAAAGTGACACAGACTTGTTGTTGCCTAAAAGGGTCGCAGCGGGCGCCAATGGGTAAGTTGAAAACAGGGCAGGGACAAGGACCAACCCTCCGCCACCAACAATGGCGTCCACGTAACCCGCCAATGCGGCACAACTCAAAATAAAGAGGACATCCATCACTGCATTGTGACTGAAAAAATGGGGGAGCAAAAAAAAAGCACCGCCTTCAGCAGTGCTTTTCTATGGATGCCCTCTTGATCGGGGCTGGCGTCTTCATGTCTCCTCAACCTCAAAACAGTTTTCATGTCTTCTCGTGACTTGAATGTAGCCGTTATGGCGCCTCAGGCAACTAGGTGCTTTCCCAGGGAAGCGAGCACCACACATTCAGTTGGCGTGAGCAAGTGCGATCCATTTTGCTGCCTTCTCGGCCATCATCAATGTGGGTGAATTGGTGTTGCCACTGGTGATGGTGGGCATGGCGCTTGCGTCCACGACACGCAAGCCGGCGACAAGGCCTCCACGCCCATTTTGTACTCTCAACTGTGAGTCCAAAACCGCCCCCTTGGCACCCAAGCGACCCATTTGGGCTGTTCCAACAGGGTGAAAAATGGTGGTGCCAATGTCGCCAGCCAAACGACTCAAATCTTCTTCGCTTTGAAATTGGGCGCCAGGTTTGATCTCTTGGGGTGCAAAAGGAGACAAGGCTTTTTGCGCCATGATGTTTCGCGTTAATGCAATCGACTTGGCCGCTTTGTCCAAGTCCTCACGCGTGCTCAGATAGTTGGGGTTGATCAAGGGCGCATCTTGGAAATGGGGTGTTTTTGCACGAACATGTCCTCTTGAGCTTGGGTTCAAGTTACACACACTGGCCGTGATGGCATCAAAGGCGTGCAAGGGTTCACCAAAGGCCTCTAAGCTCAAAGGCTGAACATGGTATTGCAAATCGGGCCAATCAAGTGAGGCATCACTTTTGGTGAACACACCCAGTTGCGACGGCGCCATGCTCATAGGACCTGATTGAGTCAGCACATATTCAAGGCCCATTTTGGCCTTCCCCCACCAACTTTTTGAAAGTGTATTCAAGGTGCGTGTGTTGCTGACTTTGAAGACGGTTCGTATTTGCAAATGGTCTTGTAAATTTTCTCCAACGCCTGGTAAATCAACCAATGTAGGAATGCCAATGCTTTGTAAGTGTTCAGGATCTCCAATGCCAGACAATTGCAAGAGGTGAGGACTGCCAATGCTGCCAGCACAAAGGATGACTTCGTGCCTGGCATTCACGATCAGCTTTTCATGGCCTGTGAACACTTCAACACCTGAGCATCTTTGGGAGCCATCCAGCGTGGTTTCAAGCACGACTCGACAAACTTGTGCGCGAGTCCACATCTCGAAATTGTCTCGCCCATAACAAGCCGGACGCAGAAAAGCTTTGGCCGTGTTCCAACGCCAACCCGATCGCTGATTGACTTCGAAGTAAGCGACCCCTTCGTTGTTGCCGCCATTGAAGTCCTGCGTTGGTGCAATGCCGTGCTGCTCACAGGCCTTGGCAAAAGCATTCAAAATAGGCCAATCGAGTCTTTGCTTTTCAACCCTCCACTCCCCCCCTGCATTTTTAAAGGAAAGGGTTTGCTCATAAACGGAGGGTGAGTCGCTGGTTGTGGCCGCATGAAGATTTGAATTTTTGGCGCCATGAAATGCATTGGCACCCAAATAGTGGTCTTCATGGAATTTAAAATCTTCAAGGCACGCAGACCAATTCCAACGGTCATCTTGGGTGATGTTTGCCCAGTGATCATAGTCCCTGGATTGACCGCGCATGTAAATCATGCCATTGATGCTGGAACACCCGCCCAAACCCTTGCCGCGTGGGTAGCGCAGCGAGCGACCATTCAATCCCGCTTGCGCCTGTGTGTGATAAAGCCAGTCGGTTCTTGGGTTTCCAATGCAGTACAAGTATCCCACTGGGATGTGAATCCAGTGGTAGTCGTCCTTGCCCCCCGCTTCAATCAAGAGCACTCTTTTTGAAGCATTTGCACTGAGGCGATTGGCCAGCAAGGCACCAGCCGTTCCTGCACCGACAATGATGTAGTCAAAAGTCAGCTCGTTCATCAATGAACTTCAGCGCTTGTTACTTAGAGGTGGGCATGACAAACTCGGCCCCACCCGTGATGCTTTGAGGCCAGCGTTGCATGATGCTCTTTTGCTTGGTATAAAAACGCACACCCTCTTCCCCATAGGCGTGAACGTCCCCAAATAAAGAGCGCTTCCATCCGCCAAAACCATGCCAAGCCATGGGCACTGGAATGGGGACATTGATGCCAACCATGCCGACTTGTATGCGTCTTGAGAATTCCCTTGCGACGTGTCCTTCACGTGTAAAGCAACTCACCCCGTTGCCGAACTCATGGTCATTGATCAACGCAATGGCTTCGTTCAGATCGCTCACTCGAACGCAGCTCAGGACGGGTCCAAAAATCTCTTCCTTATAAATTCTCATATTGGTTTTGACGTGGTCAAACAAAGTGCCACCCAACCAAAAGCCTTGGTCACATCCTTGACCGGCTTTTGCGCCATGAAAGCCGCGACCATCCACCAAGAGTTCTGCCCCTTCTTTTTCTCCAATGTCGATGTAGCCCGTGATCTTTTCTAGGGCAGCACGCGTCACAATGGGTCCCATTTCCGCATCAAGCTCAATGCCGTTTTTGATCTTCAAGTCACGCGTTCTTTGTATCAAGGCGGGCATGATTTTGTCGGCAACATCACCCACCAAAACCGCAACGCTGATGGCCATGCAGCGCTCTCCGGCTGAGCCATATGCGCTACCAATTAGAGCGTCAACAGCTTGGTCCAAATCTGCATCTGGCATCACTACCATGTGATTTTTTGCCCCCCCAAGGGCCTGAACGCGTTTGCCAAGTCGTGCGCCTGTTTCGTACAGGTGATTGGCGATCGGTGTTGAGCCCACAAAACTCAAGCCTTGCACATCGGGGTGAGCCATCAATGCATCGACGGCTTCTTTGCCCCCCTGAATGACGCTAAAAACACCATCTGGCAAGCCGGCTTGTTTTAACAAGTCGGCCATCATCAAAGAGGGAGAGGGATCAAGAGGACTTGGTTTTAAGATAAAGCTGTTGCCGCAAGCCAAAGCAACTGGGAACATCCACATGGGCACCATCACGGGGAAGTTAAAGGGCGTGATGCCGGCAACGACCCCAAGCGGTTGGCGCATGGTCCAGTTGTCGATTCCAGTGGAAACTTGATCGGTAAAGTCGCCTTTGAGGAGTTGAGGGATGCCGCAGGCGAACTCGATGATGTCAATGCCTCGGGAGACTTCGCCCTGCGCATCCGTAAACACTTTGCCATGTTCGGCCGTGATGAGGTGTGCGAGTTCATCTTTGTGCAGATTGATCAACTCTAAAAATCGAAACAAGACCCGTGCTCTTCGAATGGGGGGCATCTCACCCCAGGCAACTTGGGCGTGTTTTGCCGATGCAACGGCCGAATTCACCTCTTCTTGTGCACCCAGTAAAACTTCTCGAGTGACAGCACCACTCGCGGGGTTGTAAACAGCTTGTTTGGATTGCGTAAAACCCGCGTGAAGTTGGCCATTGATGAAATGTTGGACCAAGGGGCGTGCTTGTGAATTTGCCATGATGACGTGAGCCTCAAAAAAGGGATGTGTATGAGAAACTGTAAAACAAAGATGTGTAGACGATTTTGATTAGGCGACTATATCCTGAAATCGGATTGTTCTAAGAGCGTGAGGACCCTAACGAGCGCCAGCAATGTCCACAAAAGTGCCGCTGCAATAGGAGGACAAGGGCCCCAGCAGCCAGATGATGGCGTTGGCGACTTCCTGTGCTGTGCCCACGCGTCCCATGGGCATTTGAGGCGCCAAGTCGCGGGCGCGGTTGGGCAGTCCGCCGCTTGCGTGAATTTCAGTATCAATCACACCGGGTCTCACCGCATTGACGCGAATGCCTTCGCCAGCAACCTCTTTGGCCAAACCAAGTGTCATGACGTCAATGGCGCCTTTGCTGGCTGCGTAGTCAATGTATTGACCGGGTGAGCCAAGTCTTGAGGCGGCACTGCCGACATTGACGATGCTGCCTCCTTGTGCGCCATGGCGTGTGCTCATTCTAAGAACCGCTTCTTTTGCACAATAGAAGCTTCCAAGGACATTGATGCGCATCATTCGCTCGAGTCGATCAGAACTGAATTGATCCAGTCGCTGTGGGTAATCCACAATGCCTGCATTGTTAACGAGCCCATCAATGCGACCCAATTTGGCGTCAATGTGCTCAAACATTCTTTGCACCTGCTGCTCATTGCCAATGTCGGCTTGGATGCTGATGGCGGTTCCTCCGGATTCGCGAATTTGCCGAACAACCGCATCAGCTGCCAAGGAGTTGCTGCTGTAGTTGACCGCTACATGCCAGCCTTGTTGTGCTGCCAACAGGGCAGTTTGCGCACCAATGCCACGAGAAGCACCTGTGATCAAGACTATTTTGGGATTCAAGATGAGTTAACCTTGTTGCGCTTGATGGGCTTGCTGGTCGGCATGGTAACTAGAACGAACCATGGCGCCAATGGCGGCATGTTTAAATCCAAATTCATAGGCTTTGGCTTCAAACATTTTGAAGGTGTCGGGGTGGACATACCGGGTCACGGGAAGGTGATGCGTGCTTGGCGACAGGTACTGGCCGATGGTCAGCATATCGATACCGTGTTCACGCATGTCTTGCATGGTTTGTAAGATTTCATCGTCCGTTTCGCCAAGTCCAACCATGAGGCCACTTTTTGTGGGGACATGGGGGAACAGGGCCTTGAATTTTTTTAAAAGCGAGAGGCTGAACTGATAGTCGCTTCCCGGTCTTGCTTGTGCATAGAGTCTTGGGACGGTTTCTAAATTGTGGTTCATGACATCTGGAGGGGCGTTTTTTAAAATCCCCAAGGCTTTGTCGTCTCTGCCCCTAAAGTCGGGCACCAAGATTTCAATTTGGGTTTGAGGTGAGAGTGCGCGGATGCTCTCAATGCACTGAACGAAGTGGGTGCTACCCCCATCCCTTAAATCGTCCCTGTCAACGCTTGTGATCACAACGTATTTGAGCTTGAGTTGAGCCACTGTTTGGCCCAAGTGCAGTGGCTCATTGGGGTCCAATGGGTCTGGCCTGCCGTGGCCGACATCGCAAAAGGGACATCGCCTGGTGCACTTGTCACCCATGATCATGAAGGTGGCGGTGCCATTGCCAAAGCATTCCCCAATATTGGGGCAAGACGCCTCCTCGCAGACGGTGACGAGTTGATTGCTTCTTAAGATGTCTTTGATCTCGTAGAAGCGGGAGTTGGGTGAGGCGGCTTTAACTCTGATCCACTCGGGTTTTTTCAGTGTTTCTTGCTGTTGAACTTTGATGGGTATTTTGGACAACTTATCAAATGCCTTTTGTTTGATCAAAGGGTCATAGGCCTTGCTGTTTGGGGTGTCATTGGGTGAGGTGCTCATGGGCGAGAGTTTTGTAAATTAGGAAAAAATATAAAAATGGCAACGCCCGAGTGTGGCATCAATTGGAAAGATAGGTGCTTAGCTTTTGCGCCAACAGCACAGAGACATCTTGGCAATTTAACATGACCCCAAGCTTATGTAAATTGGTGGTCTGTAATCCTTCATACCCACAAGGGTTGATGGCTTCAAAGGGGCTCAGATCAACGGCGACATTCAAAGCAAGTCCGTGGTAAGTGCAGTGTTTGGAGACCTTCACGCCGATGGCGGCAATTTTAGACAGCTCACCAAAGACGGGCTTGTGGGCGGAGGGGTTTGAGTGGGGCTCATGGGCCGAGTAGGCAAGCCGATGGTGAGCTTGAGGGTTGGATGCATTGACATACACACCGGGCGCACCAAGAACGCGGTGTGCCGTGAGGTCCAATGCATTGAGTGTTTTGATCACGGCCTCTTCAAGTCGATACACATACTCCTTCACAAAATAGCCTTTGGCGCTCAGGTTGATCAAAGGATAGGCGATCACTTGGCCTGGACCGTGGTAAGTGATTTGACCGCCTCTGTTGGTTTGAACGAGGGGGATGTCGCTTGGTTTTAAGAGGTCCTTGGGTGTTGCGCTCAGCCCCAGTGTGTAAACCTTTGGATGTTCACACAGCCACAATTCATCCGGCGTTTGAGGGGTCCTGCTCAGTGTGAAATCTTGCATTTTTTGATAGATTTCTGCGTAAGGCACCAATCCCAAGTGAGATATTTTCATGAGCTCATTTGTACGGGTTTTGAGTGGAAAACATCAAAAGTGGCTCAAAGAACCACTTTGACCAAAGGGTGCGAGGACAAGGTGGTGTACAGCTCATCCAATTGAACTTGCGAAGTGGCCCAGACATTGAGGGTCACGCCCAAATAGTTGCCCGCCTTGCTTTGTCTGATCTCGATGCTTGAGGCATCAAACTGAGGATCAAACTGTTTTGCAATCAGAGTCAGGGTGTGAACAAAATGATCGACCTTTTGACCCATGACTTTGATTGGAAATGAGCAGGGGAATTCGATCAAGCTGGCTCTGGTTGACTCGCTGACAGCAATTGGGGGGGGGTGAATGGGGTCACTCATGGTGTTTTAAGGCTTGATAGGCGCAGTAGAGTTGTTGATAGATGGGCCCTGGGCGAGCGTCTCCAATGGCCTGGGCATCGAGTTGTGTGATGGGTAAGATTTCCTTGGAGGCAGAGCTCAGCAGCAGTTCATCGGCATCAAAAACGTCTGCCTTGCTGAGCGGTTTGAGGGCAAAAGGAATGTGCTGAGCTGCACACAACTGGGCCAGCACGCCGTAACGCACACCTTCTAGAACCAAGTGATCGTTGGGGACGCCAAAAACCGCACCATTTTTGACCACCCAGACGTTGCTTGAGGCGGCTTCACTCAAAAAACCATCTCTAAACATGACCGTTTCTGCCGCGCCAGCTTGCTCGCTGAGTCGTTTGGCCAAGATGGCGCCCATCAAACTGGTGGTTTTGATGTGTGCTTTTTCCCAGCGGAAGTCTTCGTGTGTAATGCAAAAGACCCCATTTTCAAGCGGCTCTTGGCTTCTTTCTGGGCTTGGTTGGCACATTGCAAAGACCGTTGGGGTCAGATTCTTCGGGATCACATGATCCCGCGAGGCGACGCCTCTGGAGATTTGAAGGTAAATGTTTGCATTGAACTGCAGAATGGGTGTCTCAAAAAGGGCGGCATTGTCTAAAAGCAGGCGCTCAAATATGGCCCGCCAGCCCAGGGCCGCATGGGGGTTGGTCATCAAGACCTCACTGAGGGAGCGTTCCAAGCGGACCATGTGCTCCTCAAACCTGAACAGTTTTCCTCTGTAAGCGGGTACAACCTCATAAATGGCATCGCCGAAAATGAAGCCACGATCTAAAACGCTGACTTTGGCCTCGGCCAGTGGCTCATAATGGCCATTCAAATAGCATATTCCACTGGGGACAGCTGCGGGTGGTGCTGAGTTGGTGTTTGAGTTTTTGAACATGGGTCAATTATCGCTGGTCTACAAAAAAGCACCGGTAAAAGAAATTTTTCAGTCGGTTTGCAATCGCGCTGGGTTTTCCCTTACAATGGGAGGCTTTACATAATTTCATGAACAAACAACTTAAAGCAAGCCGTCTGTTTTTGGGCGGGATCAAGTGCGCTTTATGATGGATTTTTGAAGTCATGCAAAGAAAACAAGACGCAGTGGATTCGCCAGAATCCTTTGAGGAGACAGAGGCTGTTGCGTGGACCAAAGAGCAGGTGCTTGAGTTTCGCAAAGCGCAGCCTCTGGTGTCTGTTTGGTGGGTCGTGTTGACTCAAGTGGTGGTGGGTTTGATGGCTGTGTGTGTCGCTTGGCTCCTTGGTGCCAAAGCAGCAAGCATGGCGTCCTTGGGGTATGGATCTTTTTGTGTTGTGTTGCCGTCGGTCATTTTTGCTCGAGGCATCACCAGCAAGTGGTCCAGTTTGAACCCTGGGGTGGCGGTAACGGGTTTTTTTCTTTGGGAGTTTGTCAAAGTAGCGATGACGGTGGTCATGCTGATGATGTCCCAAAGATTGGTGGATGATTTGAGCTGGCCGATGATGGTGCTTGGCTTGATCATCACGATGAAAGTGTATTGGCTTTCTTTTTTATGGCAACGCAAGGGATGATGTTTCCTTGGGGGCCAAAAAGATTTGAAGGCGTTGTTGGTAAGATAAAACGTAATTTTCAAAATGTCTGCTGAACACACAACTGAACATGTCATGACAGCTGGGGACTACATTGGTCACCATTTGACGCATTTGCAAAACCACCCAATGAGCGGGATCATTGATTTCACGGTTTTTAACCTGGACTCCATCTTTTGGTCTGTGTTGATTGGCGTGCTTGGGGTTTTCTTTTTGTACAGGGCTGCAAGTGCGGCCACATCTGGTGTGCCCGGCCGTTTTCAGGCCGCTGTTGAGATGCTCATTGAGATGGTTGATAGCCAGTCTCGAGGAATTATTCACGACGCACAAAGCAGAAAAATCGTCTCTCCATTGGCCTTGACGGTCTTTGTATGGATTTTTCTGATGAATGCCATGGACTTGTTGCCAGTTGATTTGTTGCCAGTGCTTTGGGAGTCCTATTATGAGTCTCAGGGCATGGACGCGCATCATGCCTATTTGCGCATCGTGCCGAGTGCTGATTTGTCCACGACCTTGGGTTTGTCCACTTCGGTTTTATTGGTTTGTATTTTTTACAACATAAAAATCAAGGGCTTGGGTGGTTGGATACACGAGTTGTTCACGGCACCCTTTGGCGCGCATCCACTTTTGTGGCCGATCAATTTTGTGATGCAGTTGATTGAGTTTGCTGCAAAAACAGTCTCTCACGGCATGCGGTTGTTTGGCAACATGTATGCAGGCGAGTTGGTGTTTATGTTGATCGCGTTGATGGGCAGTGCTGCGGCGTTTTCTTTGCCTGGTATTTTGTTGCCCATCGGTCACATATTGGCGGGATCGGTTTGGGCTATTTTCCATATTTTGATCATTACATTGCAGGCATTCATTTTTATGATGCTTACATTGGTTTATGTGGGTCAGGCGCACGACGCGCATTGAGTTTCGGTCATTTGTTTTTTTATTTTTTATTTCATCCATAGGAGCATCGCATGGAACACGTTCTTGGTTATGTAGCACTCGCCGCTGGCTTAATTATTGGTCTTGGCGCGATTGGCGCGTGTATTGGTATT
>CANBTT010000013.1 GCA_947372465.1 Burkholderiales bacterium
AAAACACTTCAGGAGTTTTTAAGCCATGCCAAAAAGAATCCTCAAGGGATTAACTTTTGTTCGGCAGGCAACGGCAGCATCAATCATTTGTCGGGTGAATTGTTCAAGGCCAAGACGGGCATTGCCATGACCCACATTCCTTACAAGGGCAGTGGTCCTGCAACCATTGATTTGATCGCTGGGCGAACACAGGTGTTTTTCTCAACAGTGCCCACCATCTTGCCCTTCATCAAACAAAACAGCGTTGATTTGCTGGCCATTGCGGGCAACAAAAGAATGGCGCTTTTCCCAGGTGTTCCATCTACAGAGGAGGCCGGCGTCAAGGACCTGGATGTCAGCACTTGGTGGGGCATTTTGGCCCCTGCAGCCACGCCCAAAGGCGTTGTTGATAAATTAAATTTGGCCATCAATGAGGTGTCCAACAAGGACCTGATCAAAGAGCGTTTTGCCAGTGAAGGTGCCTTCGTTCATGTGGGTTCCCCACAGGATTTTCAACAAACCCTTCGCAAGGAGCTTTTGATGTGGCGAGCTTTGGTCAAGAGCGCTGGTTTGAGCATGAATTGAAACTGAGTGGCCCCGCAAAATATCGAATTGATCCATCGTGAACCCCATGAACCGCAACCTTCCCTTCATGACCGTGGCTTTCTACAAGTTCGTGGATTTGCCCGATCATGCCGTTCGCCGTGAGAAACTGCTTGCACTGTGCGAGTATCACAACATCAAGGGCTTGATCATCTTGGCCAATGAGGGCATCAACAGCACCATTGCTGGGGCCGAAGAGTCAATCATGGCGATCTTGTCCTATTTGAAGTCAATGCCCGAACTCTCGGATTTGCAATACAAGGTGTCGTGGTCTGAGAAGCAGCCTTTTTACAGAATGAAGGTGCGCCTTAAAAAGGAAATTGTGACCATCGGACTGCCAGGCGTGAGCCCCATTCATGGCGCCGGCACCTATGTGCCCCCTGAGAAGTGGAATGCGCTGATCAGTGACCCTGAGGTGATATTGATCGACACACGCAACGATTACGAGGTCGAATTGGGCACCTTTGAAGGCGCGATTGACCCCAAGGTCAAGAAATTTTCTGATCTGCCAAAGTGGTTGGATGAACAAGAGGTCCTCAGGCCCATGGGACGTAAAAAACCCAAAGTGGCCATGTTTTGCACGGGCGGCATTCGCTGCGAAAAATCCACCGCTTTGATGAAGGCCAAAGGCTTCGAAGAGGTGTATCACCTAGAGGGCGGCATCCTCAAATATCTTGAAAATATTCCCCAGGCAGAAAGCCTTTGGCAAGGAGAGTGCTTTGTCTTTGATGAACGGGTCTCGGTGGGTCAGGGTCTTTTGGTAGGCGAGCACGAGTTGTGCCGTTGCTGTCGTGACCCCTTGCCTGTGGGTGCCAAAGCCTCACCCCAGTTTGAGTTTGGCGTCAGTTGCCCCAGATGCTTTGATCGCACCAGCGAAGACCAAAAGGCCCGAGCACGCGAGAGGCACAAGCAAACCAACTTGGCCCGTGCCAGAGGTGAGGTGCATTTTGGGATGAAGAAATTCCAAAAGCAAATATAGCGCGCTGTCGCTGCCCTTGGCACGGCGAGGAGTCGCCTGTGAGGGCAGGATGATTTATTCTTGGATGATCTTGCAGCCTGATTTTCTGGCGCCACTCATTTGCTCGCATCGCTCCATGGCTTTTCTTTCGGCAACGGCGGACATCTTGACATAGATTGAGCAGGTGAAGACCATTTTGCTTTCGTCTTTCATGTCTTCAAAGTTCACAGCACATCGACCAATTTCACCCAAGTTGGGCTTTTCATTTTTATAAGCCGATTGAAGCGTCGAGGGCAAATCTCTGAACTTGACCTTTGGAAAATCATAGCTGTCGGCCCAAACGCTGACGCACAAAAGGCCGGTCAAAGCGCTGAGGCCCAGAGAGCGAACGATGCTAAGTTGGGAGCTCTTGTTGGATTTCAACATGGAAATTTTTCCTTCCTGGTCAAGCGTTTAGGGCTCTATTTGAGCGCCCATTGAGTGCCGCCCCATTGGACATTGTATGCCTTTGTCTAGGGCTTTGTCGACTCAATGGTTCTTAAAAATTCACTCAAGTGGGATTTCCAAGCCACGGCTTTCAAAGACGTGTAATGGCCTGCGGAGTGAGGCCCCCTTTTGATCAACACGTGTTGACCTTGGGGCACTTGGCGGATGCCTTTTTCTAAAATCCCAAGCTGAGGGGGGTTCAGTTCATCGTCCTCGAAGTTGATGGCCAACAAGGGGGCTTTGATTTGTGCAAGGTGAGCACTTGGGTCGTAGTCGGACGAGGCCTCGAGTTGGTACAAGCGATCGTTTGCATCTGTTTTTCTCGCGCGTTCAACCATGGACTCGTACAAGGCATCTGCTGCCTCGCGCGTGGGGGCGAGTGCTTGGAGCCGCTCTACACTTTGGACCATCAAGCCTCCAAAGGGGGCGGTGTAAACAAAGCGAGTGGGGTTGGTGGTGTAGTCGCCTTGTCTCCATTCGGGGTCATTTTTGATGGCCTCTATGGAGATGCGCCGTTGAATCCAATTGCGGCCACTCATGGGGCCGGGTTGAGTTGCTACAGGACACAGCGCATCTGAGAAATCGGGGAACATGTAGCCAAACATCCAAGTGAGCATGCCACCCATGGACAAGCCCAAAATCAGTTGGAGATGATCAACCCCCAAGCCTTGTGTGATCAGTGCATGGTGGGCATTGACGATATCGATGTAGCGGTAGTTGGGGAACGTTCTCTTGAGCCCGTGGCTTGGCTTGCTGGATCCTCCAAATCCAATCGCATCTGGAATGATTAAAAAATGCGTTGAGCTGTCCAGCACCTCTTTGGCTGTGAAAAGTTCTTCACCTAAATCCTTTCCTAGCCACTCCTTGGCCGATCCGGTCGTGTTGTGCAGCAGCAAGGCCGCATTGCACACCTCGCCCTTTTCATTGCGGCGCACATGACCCAAGGTGAAGTAGTGAATTGTTAACTCGTCAATGCATTGACCATTTTGAAGGGGAAAATTTGTCAGTGTAAAGGTGTGTTCAAGCAAATTGTGAAGCGCTGACTGTGACATGTCGGTGTTTTATCGAGGTGAGGGATATGAGAGCAAGACAGGGGGGGGAGGGTTCAACTACTGCAACTTGATGCCTGCTTCTTTGATGACTTTGTCCCAGCGCACCCTGTCTTCGGCAATGATTTGAGCAAATTGCTCAGGCGTGTTGCCCACGAGCTTGGCGCCAGCTTGGTAAAACTTGGCTTGAAGCTCAGGATCTTTGAGCGCTTTGGCCGTTTCTTGGGAGAGCTTGTCAATGATGGCTTTTGGGGTTTTGGCGGGTGCGACCAAGCCAAACCAAGAAGAGGCCTCAAAATGATGGATCCCGCCTTCAATGAGTGTCGGTACCTCGGGCAGTTGTGCCATGCGCTCTTTTGTGGCCACGCCCAAAGCGCGAAGGCTGCCCGATTTGATCTGTGACATGATGGTCGGGGGATTGTCAAACATGGTGGCCGTTTGGGCCGAGAGGGCGGCTTGAACGGCCTCTGCAGCGCTTTTATAAGGCACGTGCTGCAGTTTGAGGGACGTTGCATGCATGAAAAGCTCCATCCCCAAATGCCCCGTGGTGCCGTTTCCGGGGGAGCCATAAAAGAGACCGCCGGGCGTGCTTTTGGCCAAGGCTAAAAATTCACCCAAGGTGCGGGCGGGCAAGTCTTTGCGCACGACCAAAATCATGGGCATGTCAGCCACCAAACCAATGGGCGCAAACGCTGTGTTGGCATCAAAACTCATGCTTGGGTAGAGAAACTGATTGATGGTGAGAATGCCCGCAGAGGACATCATCAAGGTGTAGCCATCGGGTTCAGCGCGAGCAACTGCATCTGCACCAATGTTGCCACCCGCGCCCATTTTGTTTTCAACAAGGACGCTTTGGCCCATGGAGCGCGACAATTTTTCTGAAAGTGTTCTGGCAAGTGTGTCCGCCAAGCCACCTGCGGCAAAGGGGGCCACAATTTTAATGGGCTTGGAGGGGTAGGTCTGAGCGCGCGACGTTGGCAACAAAAGAGTCAGTGCGCCAAAGAAAAAAAGACAGCGGTGCAAAAGAGTTGTCATAAGGGGCTCAATGGTTGGGGTCTTTGTGGGAACCTTTTGGGGTGCATTGGACTGACATTGGGGGGAAGACCTTCATGCGAGAGTTCTGCCTCTTTGTTGAATTGCCAGTTCTCTTGAAGTGCCCCAATTGTGCTGAGCCATGGTGCCATTGGGAGCTATCGTTTTCCCTTTGCTTGAATGGGCCATCTTGGGCTTGAAGAGCGCAGTTGTTCAATCAAATTTAGCACCCGATTTTTTGACCACGTCTTTCCACTTTTGCAGTTCTTGCTTCATGAAGTCTCCAAGCTCCTCTGCTGTGCCACCGGCGAGCTCGTCGCCGATGGTGCCAAAGCGCTCCTTGAATGCACTGGAGACGATGACTTGGTTGATGGTGGTGTTGAGTTTATCGACCATTGTTTTGGGCATGCCAGCAGGGCCAAACACACCAATCCAAGTGGGGGCCTCGTAGCCAGGAACGCCCGCCTCAGCAATCGTCGGTACGTTGGGAAACGCTGGCGAGCGGTGTGCACCACTCACACCCAAGGCCTTGACTTTGCCGGCCTTCGCTTGTGTTGAGATGGAGTTCAAACTCTCAAACATCATGTCAACTTGGCCAGATATCAGGTCATTGATGGCCAAGGCACCGCCCTTGTAGGGGATGTGCGTGATCTGTGTGCCGGTCATGAGCTTAAAGAGCTCACCCCCCACATGGCCGGGAGAGCCATTGGAGGAGGAGGCGTTGCTGAGTTTGTTGGGGTTTTTCTTTGCATATGCAATGAGCTCGGCCACCGAGTTCACCGGCAGCAGTGGAGACACGGCCAAGAGCAGGTGTCCACGCGTGATCAACGCAATGGGCTGGAAATCGCGCTCAATGTCGTAGGGCATCTTGCTCATCATGTTGGGTCCAATGACCATGGCGCCCACGGGGCCAACCCCCAGTGTGTAACCATCTGGGGCTGCCTTGGCCAACAAGTCCAGTCCGATGGTAAAGCCTCCCCCCGGTTTGTTGTCGATGAAAACACTCTGGTTCAAAGAGACGCTCAATTCGTGCACGAGCAGTCTAGCGGTTGCGTCGCTCGCGCTACCGGCAGCTTGGGGCACAATCATCCGAATGGGTTTGATGGGGTATGAAGGCGAGGATTGTGCAAAAGAGGGGGGCGAGCCAATTGCGGCAAAGAGCACTGAAAAGCCCAGCAAAAGGGCTTTCTTGCACCGCAGTCTCTTGGACTGAGAAGTTGTCATGTTCAGGGTCTCCAAGAAAAAAAGACGCCAAGCAATTTAAAAAAAATTGATCAGCGTCTTTTGCTCTCTGGCTTGGACTGAGCGAGCAGTCCAGGCAAGATATAAAAATTTTGGTGATGAGAATTACTTGATTTCTTTCATGTCACCAATGAATTTTCCGCCGCGATCAATTTCAATTTCTGAGTACTCCAAATTACCAGTCACGCGCCCAGTGGAGCTGATGTGAAAGTGTTCTTTGCAGTGAATTTCATCGTTCAAGATGCCCGATACACTGATCCTGTTGGCAAAGACTTTGCCAATGACTTCGCCGGTTTTACCAATCTCTAGGCTGCCAGCTCTTAATTCCCCATCCACCGATCCATTCACGGTTGCGTGGCCAGGAAGCGTGATCGAGCCCTTGATCACCACACCTTCGCCGATGTGTATGTTGGTGGTTTTTTCTCCCATCCTAGAATCCCCCATGGGATTGATTGGATTTGTGCTGACTTTGTCTTGAACGATCGGATAAGTTGCCATTGGGGTTCCCTTAAGTGTTGAATGAGTTTGTTCATCTGAGATGAAACAAAGGGCTCACTGCTTTATTAGATAAGAGCAAAGCTCAGAAACAAATTTTAGGGTATTCGGTCCATAAATCAACTGGCTCAGCACAATTATTTGGTAAAAAATATTGAATAAAAGGCTTTAAATTCAACTATTTCGCTGACTTTCCTCATTTTGGTGAGGACTTGGTGGGCTCGCAGGCTTGAGGAAGGGCCGCATGACGCAGGCACCGGCGCCCGCTGACCGAGCCCAAGAGGGTCAAATTGTGCAGCCAAGAAGTTTTCCTCCATGACAGGCAAATCAAAATTTTATTTTGGTGCTGAGTCTGAATGTTCTGAGCTCACTGGGGTGCAAGTGCAAGTCATCCACCCCAGCCATGGATTCGCCGCTCAAGCGTGAGTTGTAGTAGTAGGCAATGTCGTTGTTGTGCCGGTTCAGTAAATTCAGCACATCCAGGGTGACAAGGGTGGATGAATTGATCTTTTTAGAAACCCTTAAATTGGCGCTGACGCTTGGGGCTGATTGAACGGAATTGTTTTCAATCAAGGCGGCAGGACCAATGTATCGCACACCGATGGAGCCCGACCAAGGCCCAAAGTTGCGAGCAGTCACAGAAAGATTGGCCACTTTGTCCACCGCATTGGGAATGAAGTTGCCCGCGGGGTCCTTGTCTGAGTACCTGGCCTTGGTCCATGCAAACGTTGCATCCAAGAGCCAGTGTTCAGTTGGCGTGAAGTGGTGTGCCATCTCTACGCCTCGTCTCTCGCTGGGCCTGCCTGCCTGCGTGCTCCCCGTCTCTCCACTGTAGTAGAGCTCGGAATCGAATCGCAGTCTCCAAAGGGCGAGTGTGGTCTGCAGGTTTTTGAGGACCTGTGTTTTGAGCCCAATTTCTTGACCCATGGAAGCGATGAGACCCGGCACCGGGTCCACTTTTGCCAGCACACCTCGCGCGTCATTGCTGTGAAAGCCTTGTCCCTGGTTGTAGAAGAGTTCGGTCTTTTGCCATGGACCCAAGATCAAGGAGAACTTGGGTGAGAGTTGGGTGCTTTGCTTGGCACCAGAGTTCTCAGGCAAAAGAAAGCCATTGACCTGGAAGTTGAATTGATCAAAGCGCAGGCCTGCAATCGTTTTGAGCCATTCTTGCCAATACATTTCGTTTTCTGCATAGACACCAATTTGTAATTGTTTGATGTTGTCAAGGCGAACGTTTTGCATGACCGTGCGATGGGCTGTGTTGTTGAGCCCCAGGTGAATGGCGTCTTGTCTGAGCTGAAGCCCCAAGGTGTTCACAAAAGTGTGACTGGCTTTCTCGTCAGAGAGCCAACTGCGGCTGAAGGCGGCACCCAAGACGTTTCTTTTTTCAAATTGTTCGAGTTGATCCCCAAAAGGGCGACTGATGGGGTCGGTGAAGTAGGTGAAATTGGAGAAGATATTGAGGTCTGAGTAAATGCCATACCAATTGACTTTGTCGGTGTGTTCTTTGCTCAATGCCTGCCACTCGCCCGATAGACTGTAGCGATTCGTTTTAGCGCCGTCGCTTGGATCCACGGCATCAAAAAGTCCAAATCCTTGGCCCCCATACTGACCCTCAGCCAAAAGCCTTGAGGGCACTTGATCGGTGGCGTTCCAGTGAGCTTGGTAGGCGGAGAAAAAACTCGACCAACCATTGCTGGCCGTGCCCTGAGCCAAGCTCAGGAGCGCGTTGGTTTTTCTCAGGCCCTCTGGCGTGCGCCACGGGCCATTGTTGTTCATGCGTTCAAGGGCCGAGATGAGGCGCGTGTCCTCATTGAGCGTGACCGTGTTCGCTGCAACAACACGTTGATAGCCATTGAGTCCCAGACTCAACTCCGCAAAGGGCTCTTTGAGTTGAGTGCGGTAGGTAATTTTGGCTGAACCCGCGGACGAAAAGTCGCCCGATTCAGCGTAATAGGGACCTTTGTTGTACTGAACTTTGTTCACCAATTCGGGGATTAAAAAATTCAAATCGGTGTAGCCCTGACCATGTGCATGGCTTGGCATATTGATGGGCATGCCGTTCAAGGACGTGGCGAAATCGGTGCCGTGGTCCAGGTTCATGCCTCTTAAAAAATATTGGTTCGCTTTGCCGTCTCCGGAGTGCTGCGTCACCACCATGCCAGGGATGTGCTCGAGAATTTCACCGGGTCTTAGCAGCGCTCGGCTGACCAAAACCTCCGAGCCGATCACGCCCTTGGAGGCGGACTCTGTGCTGCCAATGGCGTTGTCATAGTGGCCATAAATTTCAATGTCTTGGATTTGCGCTTGTGACACCTTCAAGCCCGTGATGTTTTGTGACTGCACCCCAGAAACAAAGCAGGCCACCAAGCAGGGCAAGCAGTGCTTTGGGGCAAGAAAGGTTCTAGACAACATGGACATTGGATGAGCGCGTATGAATAAATTAAAATTTGTCATACGTTGTATTGTATTGGATTAAATTCGCGCTGAATCGAAGTTTTTGTAATCCTTTTGTATTGTTGCTGAGCGCGCGGTGTCTGAGAATATTGGTTTTGCAGCGCTTTCCTTGCTCACCTCTTTGCGAGGGGCTTTAAAGCGCAAGCAACTGCACTTCTACATTTGACAGGGGGGTGCGTTGTAAAAGCTTTTGTGCTTTGCTCAAAAACAAATTGGGGTCGATGTTGCACAAGATTTGCAAGGACCCCTGTTGAGGGCTTGTTTGAAAGCCCTGTTGCTGCGGGTGAAGGTGGCGGGCGAGATGGTTCACCACCGCTTGTCCCGTATCAATCAACGCGATCGATGGTCCTAAATGGCTTTGAATCAAATCCTTGATGAAAGGGTAATGCGTACAACCGAGCACCAAGGTGTCGTATGCGCACTCGCGCGTGGGGGGCAAATTCGACATGAGCCATGCCCTGATCAGTTGATCGTTGCGAGTGGGCTCCTCTATCAGTTCAACCAAACCAGTTCCAGGAATTTTAAAAAACTCAAAGTCTGCCGGCATTGATGCAAGAAGGGCGTTGAACTTTTTGCTCTCAAGAGTTGCCTTGGTGGCCAAAATCCCAATGCGCTTTGTTTGGGTTTGCAAGCTTGCGGGCTTGACGCCGGGTTCAATCCCAATGATCCTGAGCGCTGGGAAATGAGCGCGAATGTCTTGTATGGCCTCGGCCGTCGCGGTGTTGCAGGCCACCACAATCACTTCACAACCATGAGCGCGGCTCAGGTGCTCTGCGATCAACAGCCCACGCGCTTTGATCCAGGGGCCGTCTTTTTCGCCATAAGGGTTGTTGGCCGTGTCGGCCAAATAGACATAGTCATGTCCTGGCAACTGAGACAGGGCCACTTCAAGAACGGACAATCCACCCAGTCCAGAATCAAAAAAACCAATGGTGCTCAAAGTCTGTGCTCCTTCATGGCCAAGCTTGTGTTCATCCAGTTCAGGGGGTTAGGGGTCTTGCCCAGTTTGGGATTGCACATGCGACGCATTCTAAAGGACATGCATAATTTTAAGCACTTCGAGCCCTCTGCACCAGGCCTACACTAAAATGCTTGCACCACAGTGGGTATAAAAATCATGAAAAAAGATCTGAAAGTCATTATCGTTGGAGCAGGGATTGGAGGCTTGACGGCCGCAGCACAGTTTCTGCAGCGCGGTTTTTCTGTTCAAGTGTATGAACAAGCCAGTGTCTTGGCGGAGGTTGGGGCAGGTATACAAAGCAGCTCCAATGCCGTCAAGGTGCTCTATGACCTGGGTCTCAAAAAAGAGCTGGATGTCTTTGCCGTTCGACCCCAGGCCTTTGAGTACAGGCGTTACGACACCGCTGAGTTAATGCATCGCATTCCCTTGGGCCAAGCACACGAGGATGCCTTTGGGGCCCCCTATTTCCATTTGCACCGGGCGGACTTGCACGAGTTGTTGGCCCGAACAGTTCATCGCTTGGCCCCCGATTGCATCACTTTGAATGCCAAAGCAATAAAGTATGAAGAATCAGATCATGGGGTCAGCCTGCACTTGATCGATGGTCGAGTCATTCACGGCGATGTGCTGATTGGAGCCGATGGCATCAAATCGGCCATTCGCGCTCAAATCCTTGGACAAACAGCGGTCAACTACACGGGAGATATTGCCTGGAGAGGGCTGATCCCCGTGGAGAAACTTCCCAAGGGCATCATGGAGACCGTCTCCACCGTTTGGTGTGGCCCTAAAAAACACGCTGTCATGTATTACTTGAGAGCAGGTGCCTTGATGAACTTTGTGGGTTTGGTGGAGCACGATCAACCCGAGGAGGAGTCGTGGACACAAAAGAGGCCTTGGGAAGAGTTAAAGCGTGACTATGAAGGCTGGCACCCCATGATTCAAACGGTGATCGATGCCATGGACAAAGATGCTTGTTACCGCTACGCTTTGAACAACAGGCCCCCGGTGTCCAATTGGTCGACTCAGCGAGCCACGCTTTTGGGCGATGCGGCTCACCCAACGCTGCCCTACATGGCCTCAGGTGCCGCCATGGCCATCGAGGATGCGGCTGTGATCGTGCGTTGTCTGGAGCAAAGTTCAAGTGTCCCGGATGCCATGCAACTCTTTCAGCGCAACAGAATTGATCGCACCTCTAAAATTGTCGTGGGCTCGACCGAGAGCCGAGGGCTTTACAGAATTGAAGACGTTCAAGCCATGAAACAGGCCTTTGCTGATCAAGACCTGAGCAAGTCAAGGGCCCAGTGGCTTTACTCCTATGACCCCTTGAATGTGGCCTTGGTTTGAACCAGTGTGACAATGGGGTGACACACCCTGGCGTCGCTTGCGATTTCTTTCCATTTAAAAAGTTCCCCGCGCGCCACTCCTTGATGGACTTTTAGCCAAGTTAAGGTAATATTGGCCTCATCGCCATCATGGTTTTTTGGGGCATCGGTTTGTTCAATTTACTTCGCACCCTGAACGCGTCAAAGGCTTGGCTTGTGGCCGCATTGACAGGCTTGCTCGGTTCATGCGCGTCAATCGGTCCAGTCGCCCCTTGGGAGAAAGGATTTTTGGCCAAACCTGAGATGAGCTTTGAAGTGGATGTGCTCGATCAAAACTTCACGGAGCACACCTACTTCAGCAAGGAAGGCTCTTTCGGGGGCTCTGGCGTAGGAGGGGGGGGATGTGGGTGCAACTGAAATGACTTTTGAGGCGCCGCCGCATGGCCATGAAAGCGCAATGAACGCATCCTTGGGATGGGGTCTTTTGTCTGCTGCCATGGCGCTTCAACTCTTGGCCGCTCCTGATGTGGCCTTGGCCGACAGCGCACCCGAGCGAGCTTTGCTGGCGTTTAAATATCTAGACTATTTGGACAGTCAACCCGGTTTTGATCGCATCCGAGTCAAAGCCCCATCTCTTTTGGTGATGAAGCCCTTGTCCAGCGCGTGGTCCATGTCTTCGACCTACACCACCGACACCATCTCCGGCGCTTCGCCTGCCTACCACACTCAAGCGTTGAGAAATATGCATGATCAGCGCCACGCCTTGGAGCTGAGTGCGACTCACTACGATGCCTTGGGGACACAAACCTATGGGGGCAGTTTTTCTAAAGAGGTGGATTACTTGTCCAAAGGCTTGTTTTACGCTTTTACCCAATCCAGTGAAGATAAGAACACCACGTGGAATGCAGGTGTGTCCACCAACAGCGATCAAATCAATCCCACCAATCACATTGTGGCCAACGAGACCAAACAGTCTCTTGACTTCATCTTGGGTGTGACACAAGTCATGGGCGTTTACGACATCGCTCAATTGCAAGTGGGGCGTTTTTTGGGGCAAGGGTATTTTTCAGACCCCTACAAAGTCTTTGATTTGCGCCCCAGAAACAGAACCCACAACACCCTGATGGGCAAGTGGAATCACCATTTTGAGACCCGTCAAACCACCCTCAAAATGAGCTATCGCTACTACGATGACAGCTGGGGGATTCAGTCCCACACGCTCAATATGGAGTACGTCAAGCCCTTTGCCAATCACTGGACCGTCATGCCCTACGCGCGTTTGTACACACAATCGGCTGCGAGTTTCTTTGTCAATGCGGACAGCTCTGGCTTGCCTTTCCCGCCCAATCCCTCTTTGGATGCGTCCTATTACACAGAAGACCAACGCATGTCGGCCTTTGGTGCGCAAACCTATGGCGTGAAAGTATCGAAAGCCATTGATCAAAACACCACCTTGGATCTCAAAGTGGAGCAGTACCAGCAAAAAGCGGGATGGAGATTGTTTGGGGCAGGCAGTCCAGGCCTAGATCCCTTTACAGCCAAAAGCATTCAGTTTGGCATGGGGCATTATTTTGATTGATCAACCGTTTAAATTTTCAACATGACCACCTACACAGGCACTGTAAGCAATGACGGCTGGACCGTTGTTCAAGCTGGCACCTTCATTTTGAATGGGGCTGCTGGAGTCGATGCACTTTATTTGGGCACATCCATTCGCGCCGATTACAGTGTCACCAACGCTTCAGATGGATCCATTCGTGTGGACTCCATTTCGGCAGCAAGTGCTCCTTTGCATGCGACACTTCAAAATATGGAGGTCTTGGTCTACGGCAGCAACCATGACTATGTTGGACTGGGTGGATTGGATGTGGCCTTTTTTGATGGGTCACCGTCTGCGGCTTATAAAAAAGCTTCTTCCAATTACACCCTCACCAGCAATTCCGCAGGCTTCCAAGCTTTGGCGAAAGATGGTACGGGCCTTTACACCTTCAACAACATTCAGCGAATTCAATTCACCGATAAAAGCATCGCTTTGGATTTTGCCAACAATGGAAACGCCACCCTGGTTGCCAAAACCTTGGTCGCAGTTTTTGGTGCCTCATCGCTCAGCAGCCCATCTTACGTTGGGATTGGTTTGAAGTTCTTGGACCAAGACACCCACACGGCTTCAAGCGCCAAGTTTTCTGATCTCATGGCTTTGGCGCTCTCTGTGGCTCTGCCGAGCGCGGCGAGTGCGCAAGTTGTGGACCTGTTGTACACCAATGTGGTGGGCGCTCACCCGACAAGCGCTCAAGCTCAGCCCTTTGTTGCGATGCTCGATACAGGGGCGCAAACAGTCTCGTCTTTGGGCGTCATGGCGGCTGACTTGGTCAACATCACCGCCATGGGTTTGCCCCAGGCGGGACTGGCCTACACAGGCTACACCCTTTAGAGCCCTTCCACACACAACAATTGATCAATTATGAAAAGACTCATCTCCAGCTTGCAGCGACTTTGCATTTTGTGCCTGCTCTGCGTTCTTCGTGCGCAAGCTGTTGAGTTGGGTGAGGGAGTCTCTGAGTTTGAAATCCCTGGTTTCGCGCAAGCACAAAAGCTCTCCGATTTGAAGGGCAAATGGATCTATCTGGACTTTTGGGCCTCTTGGTGCGTGCCTTGCCGTCAATCATTTCCCTTTATGAACGAAATGCATACCAAGTTGCAGGGCAAGAACATTCAAGTCATTGCAGTGAATGTCGATGTGAAAAAATCGGATGCAGAGCGTTTTTTGGCGCAAAACCCAGCCAAATTTGCCATGGCCTTTGATGCCAAAGGAGAGTTGCCCAGGCGAATGAATTTAAAAAGCATGCCCACCTCCTACCTCATCAATCCTCAAGGCAAAGTGGCATTCATTCACGCTGGATTTCGAGCTGAAGATAAAAAGCTGCTTGAAGACAAGCTCATGGCTGAGCTCAAAGACTGAGTTGTTTTTTCAAGGCCTTGATCGGGGCTTGGCTGAAAAAAATCCACTCGACAAATGCACACCGACTTACTCGGGCTCAATGCCCGCTTGACGAATGACCTTGCCCCATCGTGCGGATTCACTGGCTTGAAATTGAGCCAGACCCTCGGGGGTTGAAAGCGCTGCCTCTCCACTTGTGAAGCTCAGATAGTTTTGAACTGCGCTGGAGGTGGACGCTTTGAGCAGCATCTCATTGAGTTTGTTCACAACGCCACTGGGTGTGCCTGCCGGTAAATAGACCGCGTTCCAATAGGACATGTCGTAGCCCTTGATGCCCGCTTCCTCCATGGTTGGGACCGCGGGCAAAGAGGCCAGTCGCTTTTGACCACTCACGGCCAAAGCGCGCAATTTGTTCGATTGGATCTGCGGAACACCTGTTGCCGCATCGGTGAACATGAAATCAATTTGCCCGCCCATCAAATCGGTGATGGACATGGGGTTGCTTTTGTAGGGAATGCTCTTGATGTCAACTTTGGCAAGTTGTTTGAGCATCTCACTGGCAACTTTGCTTGAAGAACTGCCGCTGCCAAAATTCAACTCGCCAGGGCGCTTTCTGGCCTCGGCCACAAGGTCTTCCACTGTTTTGTATTTGGAGTTCACGTTGACCACCAAAGACATGTGACCAATCGACACCAGGGCCACAGGCGCAAAGTCCTTGACCGGGTCGTAGGGTAAATTTTTGTACAGGTGCTCGTTGGCTGCATGTGTGGTGTTGGTTGTGTAGAGCACGGTATAACCATCAGGCGCCGCTTTGGCCACACTTTGTACGGCAATGAAGCCGTTGCCCCCGGGCTTGGGTTCAACGATCACGGGGATTTTATAAAGTTGGGTGATGGTTTGAGCATAGGTCCTCGCGGCCTGATCGCTACCGGATCCCGATGCAAAAGGCACCACGAATTTGATGGGCTTGGAGGGATAGTCCTGCGCATGGGCAAGCGAACAAAGCACCAGCGGCACCCACACTCGCGTGAATGCAATGAGCGTTTTCTTGGCTTTAAAGGCATGCATGATGAAGTCCCCTCATGAGTGTTGTTTGTATTTTCTCAGGCTGCCCCCGCGCATGACTTTGCCAGGCAAGCTGTGGCCCACAATGCTCTCTGCCATGTGCGCGCATTCAATCAACGCATCCAAATCAACCCCAGTTGAGATGCCCATTTCTTCCGCTAAAAAGACCAAGTCCTCGGTGCAAATGTTGCCTGCAGCCCCCTTGTGGCCGGCAAAGGGGCAGCCCCCTAAGCCCGCGCAAGAGCTGTCAAAGTGTTCAATGCCTTTGGACAAGCCCATCACCGCGTTGGCCAGGCCCGTGCCCCGGGTGTCGTGCAAGTGAAGCCCTAAACTCAGCTCTGGCCATTTGTCTTGCACACTTGAGATGACCCGGTCCATTGATTTGGGGTTGGCCCAGCCCACGGTATCGGCCAATCTGAGATAGGGAAGTCGCATGCCGTACTCCTGGAGCAAGTTCACCAAAAGCTCTATTTTTTCAATCACCACACGCTCTTTGATCTCACCCTCTATGTTGCAACCAAAGGCGGTCATCACAATGGCTGAGTCAATGGAGAGATTTTTCTCCATGCAAAATTCAATGATCTGTCGCTGCTCCATCAAGGTGTCTTGGGTATTTTTGCCCGTGTTTTTGATGGAAAAACTCTCGGAAGCACTGATTTGTAATCGGCCGTACACGTCAAGCGGTGTTTGCATGGCGCGCTCCAAACCTTTGAGGTTCAGCCACACCGAGGTGTATTTAACACCCTCTTTGCGTTGGATCAAATGCGCCACGTCCTCAGCATCTGCCATGCCCGGCACTCGTTTGGGGTTGACAAAGGAGACCGCTTGGACTTCTCTCAATCCTGTGTTGGCCAAGGCTTCAATGAACTTGACCTTGTCCGCTGTAGAAATGGGACCGGGCTCAATTTGAAACCCTTCTCTAGGTCCCTCTTCATGAATGTGAATGGCTTGGGGGTAATCGTGCATGGTCTTGGCTGTAGGAGTTGAAGGATGGAGCGCTTTAAAGCTTGAAGTCGCAGTTGTGTTCACCCAGTTTGGGTGCGCCGCGCAGAATCGGGGGGCGTACTCCGTCAAAGGACAAGGGCAAACCCGTGAGCTCAAAGTCTTCGCCAGGCACTGAGCGCCTCAACGCGAGAGCTTGCACTTGAGGGTTCTCAAGCGCTTGGGGGACGGTAAAGATGGGCGAGCAAGGAACGCCTGCACCCTCAAACACCTCAACCCAATGGTCCCGCTTTTGAGCAAGAAGCAATGGACAAAGCTCTTTGAGCAGCGCTGACTTGTGGATCAAGCGTTGTCTGTTGGTGTTGAATCTTGGGTCATTGATCCATTGCTCTTGTCCAAGCACAGTGCTTAATTTTGCAAAAAGTCTGTCGTTGCCGCAACATATGAGAAGAGGTCCATCCAAGGCTTCAAAAGCTTCGTAGGGGACAAAATTGGGGTGTCCTGAGGCATGTCTCACGGGCAATTGTTGCTGGTTCAAAAAGGCTTCGCTTTTTTGGCCATTCCATACCAGTGCCGTCTCTAAAAGAGAGGCATTGACAATCCCCCCTTGATGCGTGTGTCGGCGTTTTTCAAGCATTGATAAAACACCAATCACAGCCCACATGCCTGTGCCTTGGTCGCACACAGATGCGCCAATTCGTATGGGCGGATCATCGGGTCCGCCGTTGGTGCTCGACAAGCCACTGAAGGCTTGAATCAATGGCTCATAGCCTGGGCGCATCTGCATGGGGCCTTGATGTCCAAAGGCGGAGATTTCACAATAAATCAAGCGGGCATACCGTGCGCAAAGCGTTTGGCCGTCAATGCCCATGCTTTGGGTCACGCCAGGTCTGAGGTTGTGGATCAAAATATCCGTGTCCGCCAGGAGTGCATGAAGCGCGGCAAGTCCAGTCGGGCTTTTGAGGTCCAAAGCGATTGATTTTTTACCTCGGTTAAAGAGGTGAAAATTCAGCGCGTCCCCATTGTGAAAGGCAGGCCCCATGTGCCTGGCATCATCGCCGCCGTCGCATTTCTCAATCTTTAAAACTTCAGCCCCCAGATCGCTCAAAATGGCTCCCGCAAAGGGACCCGAGAGGACTTGACCCAGCTCAAGGACTCTTAATCCCTTCAGGGGCAAATGGTGATCGTTGGAGGAGTCGGTTTTCATTTTGACAGATCAATTGACGGCGGCTTTGTTTCTGGATGCGAGTCATAAGGGGTGTCCACCCCTCAAACAGGAAGCAAAGTGAGCTTCAATTGTATAGCGCAAAGTGTTTGTAAAAAGTAGTGTTAACCTAGAGAAGGCCAGGTAGAACTTTGAGGTACAGTCAAGCCCATCGATGTGCCACCGATTTTTTCAGGACGTGCTTTCTGAGCGAAATTTTTTACATCGGTATCAACACCCAGAGGGCTGTTTGGGTCTTTAAACAGATGAGTCATCCATGAATTCAAAACACAATCTTATCGAAGTCGCGAAAGAAATGGCCCCGCATGGGGTGTTTCGAGTTGGCCTGAACATGGCCAATTTTTTATTGGTGCATGCCAATCCTCAGGGCCAAGATCCTAGCGGCATTGCACCGAGCATGGCCAAGGACATTGCAAGTCGCTTGGGCCTGAAGATTCAATTTTTTCCTTATGCAACACCAGGCGAGATGGCGGACGATGCGAGCAAAGACATCTGGGACATGGCGCTTTTGGCGGTTGAGCCCGCAAGGGCCACGGTCATTGACTTTACAGATGCTTATTTGGAAATTGAGTCCAGCTATTTGGTACCACCAGGATCGTCTATTCAAAGCGTTGAAGAGGTGGACCAACCAGGCGTCAAGATCGCTGTGATGGAGAAAAGTGCCTATGACCTTTATTTAAGCCGAAGCATCCAACACGCTACGCTTGTTCATGCAAAAAGCATGGACGAGTCCTTCGACATGTTCGTCAGTCAAAAGCTAGACGCCCTCGCTGGCTTGAAGCCCAGGTTGATTCAAGAGGAACAAAAATTAAAGGGCTCAAGAATGCTCGCCGGGCGCTTTACTGCAGTTCAGCAAGCCATAGGTGTTCCTAAAGGTAAGCCTTTGTCCTCCAGTTTTATTCGGGACTTCGTTCAAGAGGCTATTTCGACAGGTCTAGTTCAAAAAATCATTGATGACCATCAGATCAAGGGCGTGAGTGTTGCAGCCTTGAAGGGTTGATGGATCAAATTCTTTGTCTTTTATTGAGTCAAGTATGAAAAAAGTCGTTCTTATCACCGGTGGGGCAAGAGGCATTGGCGCGGCCACAGCACGCTTGTTGGCGCAATCTGGGTTTGAAGTTTGTATCAACTACGTGGGCAACCATGTGGCCGCCAACGCGTTGGTCAAAAGTATCGTTGAGGCAGGCGGAGTCGCTCAGTGCGTACAAGGGGATGTGTCCAAGCAAGAAGATGTTAAAAAGATTTTTGCATTCGTCAAAATGCAGTTTGGGCAACTCGATGCCTTGGTGAACAATGCCGGTATATTGGCAACATACTCTAGATTCGAGAACATGGACAGTGAGCGGTTTTTAAGACTTTTCAGTGTGAATGTTTTTGGTGCCATGATGTGTGCAAAAGAGGCCATTGCCCTGATGTCGACACAACATGGCTCAAAAGGGGGGAGCATTGTCAATGTCTCCACGGCCTTTGTTAAAACTGGAGCGCCCAATATGGCCGTTGACTATGCCTCGACCAAGGGTGCCATTGAGGTCTTCTCAACAGGCCTAGCAAAGGAGTTGGCACCCAATGGCATCAGAGTCAATGTGGTGCGTCCTGGCATGATTGATACCGAGATCCATGCAGATGGGGGTGACCCAGACCGTGCGAGCAAAGCGGGTGACTTTGTACCCATGAAGCGAGTGGGACAAGCCACGGAGGTGGCCCATGCCATCAAGTGGCTCTTGTCTGAGGAGGCCTCTTATTCAACGGGTGCCATCATCGATGTCTCAGGTGGTGTTTGAATATTTTGTGTTCTAAAACAAACCAATCTCCCTTTCCAATGTTCTTCAGTTTCAAAGACTGGAACGTGGGGCACCTTCTTCCTGGTGTGGCAATACACCGCAGGCGTTTGAGCCTAGCGCGCCTCTTTGCTAGAGGATGCAAGCAAAGATCTTGATGAAGCAAACTGTTTCATGCGGATGTGCTATTTGCTTTAAGCCACTTAACAAGAATCGTTTTCTCTGGAGTTAAAAAAATCTCTTTCGATTCGACAAGTCTATCAAGTAAATCTCAACAATGAGCAAGAAGGTTTGAGCACTCTGGCACTCATGGCATCTGGTGAGATGACGCAAAACTTGCCCTTGGATGATGGACTCGAACGCCAGGGCATTGAATTGATCCTCTTGCTTTTACTGTCCCATCAAGCCAAACCGATTTGCATCTATGGCGCAACAGAGGGTGGGGATGGGCCTTTTCTCGATTTCACCAAACAAAGAGGATTGGAGGGCCTTGAAGGGCGACGATCATTTGGCGAACAAAGGGCCTTTTATGTGCAACGCTGCGTCAGTGAAAGCATGTGAGAGTTTGGCAAATTTCATGGCTGAATGATGTGCCAAACACGGTCCGTATTCAAAACGCTTGATGAGGCAATGTTTTTTTTTAAACTTATTTTTTGGATTGCTTCAGGACTTGATTTCTTAAAACACCCAAACCTTCAAACTCAACCTCTATGACGTCCTTGTCCTTCATCCATTTGTCGCATTCAAGGCTGCAGCAGCCTGCAATTGTTCCGGAGCCAAAAAACTCACCCACATGCAGCGTTTCAGAGTCGGAAATATAAGCAATGATTTCCTCAAAGCTATGAATCATCGTGGATGTAGAGCTCTTGCCCCAAACCTCGCCATTGACGCGAACTTCCACGCTCAGGGCTCGGGTGTCTTTGATTTCATCTGTGGTCACAATCCATGGCCCAATTGCATTGCCGGTGTCAAAACTCTTGCCTTTGGTGGGCCCCATTCGGCCTTCCATTTCTCGCATTTGTTTGTCTCGGGCTGAGAAATCATTGAAGATGGTGTATCCAAAAATATGCGAATGCGCTTGATCTTTGCTGATGTTTTTACCACCCTTGCCAATAAAGAAGCCAAACTCACCCTCATAATCAAACCACTCGGAGTATGCTGGCCACTCAATTTGAGCGTCTTGTCCCACAACATTGAAGCGGTTGCTGATGTAGAAAATGGGCTGGGAAAAGTTTACATCTGGTATCACAACTTCAACGTCACTTCTTTTGGGGACTGGCAGGCCCTTTAATTTTGCGTTCAGCATGGCCATGCCCGCAGGTGCATTTCGCATATGGCCTTCAGCATTGTTGAAGTCCCTGATTTGTCTTGGTACGGGAACGGGAGAAAGCAGTTTGATGTCTTTCAACTTGTAACGGTTTGTGCCCAATCCAGCATTTGAACTCTCTAGACCTCTGGCAAGTGCAAGGCCTGTGTCTCCTGCATCCATCAAGGCCAACATGTCAGTCAGAAAGGGGGACTTCGTTGAGTGCTGGTCTTGGTGTGCGGCTTGTAAGTCCAAAACGGTCTGTGTTGCAATGTCAACAGCACCGATGACGGTTTCGTTGCGTGGGTTAACAAATGTAGCGAGTTTCATAAGGATTCCTGGTTAAATGTTCATTGTGCTTGTAGGCCAGCAAGGGCCACAAGTCGTTTGTAGTGTTCAAAAGTAAGGTTGATCTTGTCTTTAAACTGATCGGGCGTTCCACCCATGACCTCATAGCCAGCACTTTCTAACTTTGATCTGACTTCTGGCGCTTGGCTGGCTTGCTGAATCAAAGCATTGATCTGTTTGGTTTGAGCACTTGACAGACCTTTGGGGCCAAAATAGCCAATCCATGTGTCTGGCATGGTCGCGCCACCAAAACCCGCCTCCTCAAGTGTTGGGACATTGGGTGCGGCTTTTGCTCTGGTCGATTCGATCACAGCCAAAGGGCGAAGTTTGCCGGCTTGGATCTGTTGCATGATCGGACCTAAAACCAAAATACCCATTTGAACTTGTCCGCCTAAGAGGTCGGTGAGTGCAGGACCTCCCCCCTTGTAAGAGATGTGAATAAGGGATGTGCCAGTGATTTTTTCAAGCATGATGCCTGTGAGATGCTGAGACGTGTTGGTGCCAGCAGTGACGTAGCCTACTTTGCCAGGATTGTTTTTTGCATAATTGATCAATTCTGCCATCGAGTTGACCGGCAAGGACGGGTTGACAACAATCACGATGGGGGCTCTTGCTGCTTCTAAGATGGGTGTGAAGTCCTTTTGATTGTCAAAAGGTACATTTTTTAAAACAAAGGGCTGTAAGATTTGTGAAGAAAAAGACGACAAAAGTGTGTAACCATCTGCGGGCGATTTGGCCACAACATCCGCACCAATGACGCCTGAGGCACCGGCCTTGTTGTCGATGACCACAGGTTGAGAAACAAGTTCAGACAACTTGATGGACATAGGACGATTGAAGACATCAAGTCCACCGCCAGGCGCATAGGGCACGACCAGTCTTATGGCTTTGCTCGGGTAGTTTTGTGAGCAAGCAAGTGTGCACATGAATGCGCTTATAAGCCATGCTACATATAGCCATGCTTTTGCTTGTGTCATCAATATTTTGTTCATATTTTGTTACGTCGTTGAAAAAATTATTCTGGTTTGATGCCTGAATTGATCACAATTTTTTTGAAGGCATCGGTGTCACTTTTGATGGAGTTGGTGAATTCATCCGCGCTCATCAAACCCGTGACCTCAAATCCAGATGTTTCTAGCCTTTGCTTCACATCAGGTGAATTGACGGCTTGGCGCAATGCCAAATTGAGTTTGTCAACAATGGTTTTGGGTAAATTGCTGGGACCCAGAACGCCAAGCCATAAGTCTGGAACGGCATACCCGTTGACCGTTTCCCCTATGGTGGGTAAATCTGGCAGGCCTTTGGATCTTTTGCTCTCAATCACGGCCAAGGCTTTAAGTCGACCTTGCTTGGCATAGGGCAATATGGTCGGCGCAGTTAGGATGACAACGGGAATCTGACCGCCCAAAGCATCATTGATGGTTGGGTTGCCGCCTTTGTATGGCAGATGCTCTAAGTTGATTTTTGCGGTGCTTGCCAAAAGAACGCCGGCGAGATGGTGGGTTGATCCTACGCCCGTCGTACCGTAAAAGAGTTTATCCGGGTTTTTGTGTGCATACTCAACAAACTCCTTGACATTGTTCACTGGCAAGGAGGGATGTACCGCTAAGATATTGGGTGTGGTGGCTATTTGTGCAATCGGTGTAAAGTCTTTGTAAACATCATAGGGCACGTTCTTTGAGAACAGGGGAACCAAGTAATGGACCACCGACGTCAATAAGATCGAGTAGCCATCTGCCGACGACCTTGCAATCGTATCGGTGCCTAGGGTTGCGTTCGCACCAGGTTTGTTGTCAACAATGACCGGTTGAGCCAAAAGCTCGCTGAGTTTTTGTGCAACAGGGCGTCCGAGCACGTCTACGGCCCCTCCTGGTGCATAAGGGACAACAAGTCGAATGGGTTTGTTGGGGAAGGTCTGAGCATTGACCATGTAGCAAGTCAACATGGACATGCAAAGTAAGGTGTTTTTAATCATGGTCATCGTTTTTCCAGTAATATTTTTGATCTGACAGACAATCCCAATTTACAAAAGGTGTTCATCGAAATTCATTTCAATGATGCATTTTTAAATTGATTTTGTACTTGAGTGACTTGGCCGTTAAACTCGTGTTAAGGGTTTGTACTGTGTTTTCTTGCTGAGCTTATTTTTTTTTGAAGTTGTAAACTCTAATTGATTTCTTTTGCTTAATCAATAGAATCTACTCGTATAAAAAAGCAATTAAAGGCAATTGAGATGAGTGACTTGAATCAAAAAAGTTCAACAAAAGACACTCGGCCATACAGTGGTTACCACAATCGGCCGGTGCAACACAGCGATGACTTCATCACGCAAGTGGGTCCAGGAACGCCCGGTGGCGAGTATTTAAGAAAATACTGGCACCCCTTTTTGATTGCTTCGGAATTGAAAGATTTGCCTGTTCCCGTGCGCTTGCTCGGTGAGGACTTGATTGCATTTAAAGATCACTCCGGCCGCCTGGGTCTATTGCACCGCCACTGTATTCATCGTGGCACGTCTCTTGAGTACGGCATCATTGCTGAGAAGGGCATTCGTTGTTGCTACCACGGCTGGCACTTTGATGTGGATGGGCGAGTACTTGATACGCCAGCAGAGCCTCAAGCGAGCAAAATCAAAGTCAACTTTGTTCAAGGGGCTTATTTGGTCAAGGAGTGGATGGGCTTGCTGTTTGCCTATATGGGCCCCGTCGATGAAGTCCCCGATTTGCCCATTTACGACTGTGTCGACAACCCTGATGACAACCAAGCTGTACCCTTTCGAATGCAAGTGCCATGCAATTGGGTGCAAATTGTAGAAAATGGTGCGGACCCCATTCACAACGCTTACTTGCATGCGATCGTGGCTGGACAACAATTTTCAGAGGCGTTCAAGGTTTTGCCGCAACTTGATTTTCCTGAGACGCCCCTTGGCTTTTTATCTATGGCCACGCGCAAAGTGGGTGACTATATTTTTATTCGTGCAAGCGATATTATTTTGCCCAATTTTGGTCAATTTCCCAATGGCGCCAATCGAGTTGAAAAACAAAGCGTTGGACTTAGACCCTTTTTAACTCGCTGGTCGGTTCCGGTGGATGATCACAATTCGTTTTACATGGGCTTTGCGCATTTGAACAGCTATAACGCAAGCGTTCGCAAAATGAGCAAAGAGGACTTTGGTGTCGATCGAATCCCCTTTATCGGTCAGACGGGAGATCGCCCTCTCGCGGAAAGACAAAGGGAGCCGGGTGATTATGATGCGGTTGTGACTCAAGGGGCTGTGGCCAATCGCAAGGCAGAACATCTTGGCACAACTGATAAAGGGGTTGTTTTGTTCAGACGAATGTTGGCCAAAGCGATACGTGAAACACAAGACGGCATTCAGCCTCAAAAGCCCAAACTTTATAAAAATGCCAAAGTCAAGACCTATTGCCATGAGATCGTTGTAAAGGCCCCTATAGGTGTTGACTTTACCGATCCTCAAAAGCTTTCTGATTTTGGCCGCAGTGCGGCATTGTGTTTTGTTGAGTTTGAGGGCTTCTCGCCGAAAGAGCGTGAAGCCAAGGTGACTCAGCGTGTGCAAGAAATGCTGAACGCTTTTTGCTCAGGTGCTGAATAAATAATCAACAAAGAATTGAATATGAGCATTATCTATAAAGAAAAAATAGTCTTTGCGGGAGCAGTAGGTTTTTTAAATGGCTTGTTACCCGTCAACTTAAGCGATTCAAAAGTTTTTTTGCCTGAATCGATAGAAGAACAGGCCAGAAAAATCATGAGAAATTTTGATGAGATATTGGCTCAGCATGAGCTGAGCAGAGAGCATTTGATTGCGGTACAAATTTTTTTAAAAGATTTCCACCGTTTTCATGCTCGCCTTGATGTCATTTCTGAGGAGTTGTTTGGAGCTTCATCAAATGTTTCAAAAAGTGTGGTTGGGGTTCAAGCGTTAACAAGAGATGCATTGGTCAGCATGAATTTTATAATTCGTACAGACAAATAATGTTCTTTGTCTTTTTAGGTTTATTTTAAAATGAAAAAATTTGTATTGATTGTCGAGTTCGTGGTTAAAAAAGAGTGTCTAGATGATTTCAATCGTTTGATTGAAATCAATGCACATGCCTCTGTCACCAATGAGCCGGGATGTTTTCAGTTTGATGTGTGCGCATCAAGCGATGACCCATCAAAAGTCTTGCTCTACGAAGTCTATGCAAATGCAGATGCTTTTCAAGAGCACATGAAGCAAACACACACTCAAACTTTTTTGACAGCTGCAAAGCCCTTGATCCACTCTCAAGCGGCCACCCGCTGGACGCGCGAAGTTGCTCCTAAAGTTAAATTTTCTTGAGTTCAATTTATGATTGAGCTCAATGAGAGAGTCGCTTGGGTGCAAGGCGGTGCAGGGGCCGTGGGTTTGGCTGTTGCGCACAGTTTGATTGAAGCTGGCGCCACCGTGGTGCTGTCTGCCCGTGATGAAAACAAATTAAAGACAGCGCTGTCAACGTTCAAAACCGATGACAAGGTTTTTGGCTCTGTTGTGGATATCACAAATCGCAGTTCTGTTTTTGAAAACGCTTCCGACATCGTGAAGCGCCATGGAAAAATTGACTTTTTGATCAATTCCGCGGGTGTGAATCCCTCCAAGCGTCATTGGCACGAGTTGTCTGAAAAGGATTGGCTTGAAACGGTGGATGTCAATTTGTCGGGGATGTTCTTTACCTGCCAGGCCGTCATGCAAGACATGCGCCATCGCAAAAGTGGTTGCATTGTTAACATAGCCTCTTGGGCGGGAAAGTTTGCTGCCTTTTTTGCGGGGCCTGCTTACGCTTCAACAAAACGAGCCGTCTTGGCTTTGACCGAGACCATCAACATGGAGGAGTGCGTCAATGGCATTCGCGCCACCTCCATTTCACCTGCAGGGATCGACACACCTTTGCTTGATAAGCGGCCTGTGCCGCCATCAGCCGAAATTCGTGCGACACTGCTCAGGCCCGTGGATGTCGCAGACATGGTTCGATACGTCGTATCGTTGCCAAATCATGTGTGCATCAATGAAATATTGATGAGTCCCACACTTAATTTGCCTTATTTGGGTGAGCTTCAAACCGCAAAAAGACCTGTGAATCATCAGAGCAAGGGTTGAATTTTTAAATCAACACGATTTGTCTCTTTTGCTTTTATGATCCCCGCATGTGCTTAATATTATTTGCCTACAAAGCCAATGCCCAATGGCCATTGATTTTGGCTTCCAATCGAGATGAGGCTTTTAATAGGCCCACGCACACGGCCCAGTTTTGGAAGAATTCGCCTGACATGCTGGCCGGTCAAGATTTGGACAAGGGTGGGACTTGGTTGGGGATGAGCAAAGGAGGGCGCATTGCGGCCGTCACCAATTTTAGGCAAGGGCAGTCTTTGCAAGAGCACCCTAAATCTCGAGGGCATTTGGTTGATGGGTTTTTGCGAAGCCAGACGCCTGCCTTGGCATATTTAGATGAGGTCCAAAGAGAAAAAGAACTTTATGCTGGATTTGCTTGTCTCCTTGGAGATCTGAAAAATTTGTATTTTTATTCCAACCGTGGAGGCGAGATTGAAAGGGTAGAGCCCGGTGTACATGGGCTCAGCAACGCGTTTTTGGACACGCCTTGGCCCAAGGTAGAGCAGGGCAAAGAGGAGCTTTCAAACCTGCTTGATGCCCCAGTGGACTTGAATGCAGAGGCGCTTTTTGAAATGCTTGCGGACCAAAAGACCTTTGATCAAGCGCATTTACCAAAAACTGGCATCGATTCAAATCGTGAGCGAGCTTTGAGTGCCAAATTTATTGCTGTCGATGATCGGTATGGCACAAGAAGCAGCACGGTGATCTTGGTTCATGAGCGTGGGCACGTGCAATACCTTGAGCGCAGTTTTGCACCTCGCGGTGTCTTGCTCAATGAATCTAAATTTTTCTTTGATTTAAACACGGCGATTGAAAATTAATTGTCCAATTCCGAAGACGGCATGTGTTTTTCTGTTCGGATGACGTTCTCTTTTTTCAACATTACAATACCCACTCCCTCTTGGGCCGGCGTTTTAGCAGGTCCTCATTGAAACTAATTTTTGGAGAAAAAAATGACCAAAGCCTATTGGGTTGCAACATACCGAGAAATTAAAAACCAAGACAATTTGACCGAATACGCCAAATTGGCGGGTCCGGCCATTGCAGCCTGTGGGGGACGGTTTTTGGCAAGGGGCTTGCCTTCAATTGCCAAAGAGGCGGGTTTGATTCAACGTGTGGTGCTGATCGAATTCGATAGTATAGAAATGGCCAAAGGCGCCTACGAGAGCGAAGGCTATCAAAAGGCCTTGCAAGCGCTTGGAAGCGACTCCGTCGTTCGTGATATTCGAATCATTGAGGCTGCTTGATCGAAAAAAAACACACCTGACGTGTGTTTTTTTTAGGGAAAAGGGGGCGTGAGATGTGAACTGACGCCCCTTTTGTTTAGCGAGTCATCACAAAATCATAGTCCAAGGTGTAGAAGTCTTTGTCCATTTTTTTGCCGTCGGGCGCAACGCCATTGTCGTGGTAAACAAAATCTGCAATGAGTGAGGGGCGCACACCAAAAACGGCATCACCATCTAAATTTTTACTGTTCTTGTCAAAAATATGGGTGATCAACTGGCGGTGGCCTGGGGCTTGTATCCTGAAGTGCAAGTGCGCCGGTCTCCAACTTCTTCCAGTTGTTGCACGCAGCATGCGAATGGCTGTTCCATCTTGTGGGATAGGGTAGTCAACAGGCAAGACAGACCAAAAGGTGTACTCTCCATTTGCACCGGTCGTTAATTGAGCACGACCCCAGGGGCCTGATTTTTCAAAATCGTCTTGTACGTCATACAAACCTCTGTCATCTGAGTGCCAAACATCGATCACGCAGTTGGCTATGGGTTGTCCTTCTGTATCAAGGATGCGACCTTTTGCGTACATGGGGGTCCCAGCAGCGCCATTGCTGATGTCGGTTCCCATTGCAAATTGAGGTGCATTTTCTAGTAAGAATGGGCCCACCAATGTGGCTTCTGTGGCATGCGCAGGTCTGGGGTAATCTTGTGTCACGGTGAGCATGGACAAACCGAGCGCGTCAGAAAAAATCATGAACTCATTGCGTCCAGGTGAGCACCATTTGCCCGTTTCCTCAAGGTACTGCATCAAAAAGAGCCATTCCTTGGAGCTTAATTTGACCTCCTTGGCAAAACTGTGAACGTGTTTGACCAGTGAGAGCATGATCTCCTTGAGTCTAGGGTCGGGTGTTTGTTCGTAACGCTTGAGAACTTCTTGTGTGATGAGGTCGGTTGCATCATAAAGATTTTCAATGGTGTGTGCGCTTTTTTGATTTGAGCTCATTGGATTGCTCCCTTTTTGGTTGATGTTAAGAAAAGTCGGTTGCTCGTTTGAGGAGTTCTGTTGCTGGTTTGAGTTTAAATTTGGCGATTTTCATCGATCCTGTGTGTGGCAAGCTGTCAACCATGACGATGTAACGGGGAAGCTTCAGTGTCGAGAGGTGAGCTCTTGCATGGGTCATGATGTCTTGGGGGCTTGGGTTGGAGCCGCTTCTTGCCACGACCGCCACCAACACCTCCTCATCCCCTAAGTCTGAAGGCACACCAATGGAGGCGCACTCAGAGACATCTGGGTGGATTGAAATGGCATTGTCAATTTCAGCGCCCGATAGATTCTCTCCTTTACGGCGAATGATATCTTTTTTCCTGGTAAAGAAGAAGAAAAAGTCATCTTCGTCTTTGAACCCAAGGTCACCCGTTAAAAACCACCCATTGGAGAAGCTTTGTTGGGTCTGCTCGGGGTCTTTGTAATAGCCCTGCATGATGGTTGGTGTTTTGACCGCGATTTCACCAAGCTCCCCAAGTTTCACCTCAGCACCATCGTCATCCAAAATGATGACCTGAGGCCGTTCAATTTGAGGGCTTGGGTGTGCGGAGATCATGCCCATGCTGCCAATTTTATGGGGTCCAAGAAATGGGTTGCTGAGCACACCTGGGATTTCAGTCATGCCGTAGCACTCAATGAGTGTTTTGACGCCAAAGCGTTGAGTGAAGCTGTCTTTGAGGTCTTGATTGAGGGGCGCCAAAAACATTTTTTTGATGCAGTGTTCTGGGTTGAATTCCGATAGGGGTCTTCTCGCCAAAATGGCCGCGGCAGACATGATGACATTGACTTCTGTGGCCCTGGTTTTTGCGGCTTGGTGCCAAAATTGGGAGGCGGAGAATTTCTTGATCAAAATCAGTGTGCCTCCACATGCCATGGCGCCACCCATTGAATACATCAATGCGTTGATGTGAAACAGTGGCAAAACACACATCACCCGCTCTTGGGGTTGAAGAAACATGCGCTGCACAAAGGCTTCGGCCGTTAAAAGGTAACTGCGCTGTGAGTGCATCACGCCTTTGGGAAAGCCGGTTGTGCCAGAGGTGTAAATGATCAAACAAGTGCTGTCAGCATGACCAACCCTTTCGTGCTCGGTGGAGGGACATTGGCGCCAACTCTCCTCCAAGCCGGGTTCGGTGGACCCCTTGGCCTGATCGTTCAGTGCAATCCAAGGTTGAATGGGCATCTCTTTTGTGGCGTCAAGCACTATTGCTTGTACCTCGGAAGAGCAAATCACTGCGATGACTTGTGCATGTTCAAAAATATACTGGGCCTCATTGGCTGAAAAGTCTGGGTTGCAGGGCACGATCACTATGCCAAGTTTTGCGCAGGCTATGAACAGCACCACCGTGCTTGGATGGTTGTAGGCCATCAGACCAATCCGGTCACCTTCCTTGACACCCTTTGAAATCAGCCAACTGCTTGCTTTTTCGACCAAGTGAGCAGATTCTTTCCAACTGAGGACTTCGTCCTCAAACTCCACCATGGGCGCTGATTCAAGCTCAAGCACTCTTTTGATGAAAAAATCAAAGACAGAGAAGTTGTGAGATGCAAAGCTCTCGATGACGTTCAATGGGGAGATCAACTCGCTCATGCAGAACATTTATTCATTTTTGCCGAATAGGGCTGTTGCTCAAAATGGGTCATTGTCAGACCTTGGCCAGGGGCCCATCGTAGGCAATGCCTTCTTCTGCTGCGTTGGCCAACTTAAAGCCAATGGGCTTGCTTTGCTCTTCCAAGAGGTGTGCAATCAATGAGCCCGTCCTGGCCAACAAGGGCACCCCTCTGAGCGCGCCTGCAGGAAAGCCCGCGTCCAGTAGAAGGGCGGGGATGGCGGCAGAAACGTTCAAGGGCAATACACGCCCATACACCCCTGGCACTTCTTGGGCCAACGTTTCTAACGCTTGGATGTGTTCTCCAGCCAGGCCCCACAGGTGTGCCAACTCCAATAATTTGGCCGCTCTTGGATCCCCATTTTTATGGGTTGGATGGCCAAAACCAGGCAAAGACATTTTGTTACTTTTTAAGTGTTCGAGTTGAGTTTTGCAAACCTCTTTGAGGGATCTGTTGGATGCGCGGGACTCTTTAAGGATTTCAATCAACAAGTGGCCTGCGGTTTCCGAGGCGCCAAGTATGACTGTGCCACAGCCAAGGAGTCCTGCGGCTACAGCGCCTTGCATTGCATCGGGCGCGGCAGCAAGTGTCATCCTGGCTGCCTGAACAGAGGGCACCAAACCATGTTCTGCGATGGCAATCAAGGTCGCATCGGCGGCTTTGATCAATTTTTCACTGGGCATCTCACCCGTTAGCAAAAAAAGAAAGTAGGCCGTGAAACTGTATTGGCCAATCAATTCTTGGCAAAGATCTTTTCCTCGGACGGTGATTTTGTCCAGTTCGACCAAGGCCATGTGTGTGCTGCCCCCTTTGGAGAACGCTTTTGAAACGGGCGCAGGGCTTTCAGTTGCCGATGTTGTGGAAGGTGTAGGGGAGGAGGTGCTCATGGGGCATGCCAAGTCTATGAATAATCAAGCCCCTATCTTAATGCATCTATTCTTGGGGAAATCACGCATAAGTCCGCATAGTCAAGTGATCCAGAATGAAGGTATAAGGAATCGGTGTTGTTCTTGTGTTGGGTGTTTTAAATCAATCTGGAGATTTTTATGCAAAAGAGACCGTTTTTAAAGCTTCTTGGCGCCAGTGTTGTATTTCCTGGTTTGCAAACTTTTGCACAAACTCCAGCAAAGACCATCAAAATTGGCAGCACTTTGTCCTTGACAGGGCCCCTTGCGGGGACGGCAGTTGTTCATAAAATTGCCGGCGAGATATTTGTTGAGTTGCTCAACAAAAGAGGTGGACTGCTAGGGCGACAAGTGGAGTGGATTGTCAAAGACGATCAATCCAAGCCAGATTTGGCAAGAACACATTATGAGCAGTTGCTCACCGGTGAGAAGGTCGATTTGTTGATGGGCCCTTATGCCACGGCCAACACCTTGGCTGCCATGGGGGTGGCTCAAAGAAACGGCAAAGTGTTGATGAGCAACTCATTTGGTATTCCCTCTTTGGCCAAATATGACATGCATTTTCCTGGCTACGTGATTGGAGCCCTTCCCGGTACAACCGCACCCACACTCGTTTTGGATGCAATTGCAGCGGGTGGTGGAAACCCTAGATCTGTGGCCATGGTGAGCAGTAAATTTCCATCCGTGATCTTCATGTCAGAAGGTGCTCGAGAGGTCTTTAAGAAACGAGGACTCAAAGAGAACCTTTGGCTGGAATGGGAGTTTGGCAACAAAGATTTCGGACCCATTGCCTCTAGACTCAAAGAGGCCAATGCCGATTTTGTCTGGGTGGGATCCATTGGGCCAGAGAGCGTTCAATTGCTAGAAGCGATGGACAAAATTGATTACCACCCAAAGATTCACTTTCATCTCTATCCTTCTCCTGGAGCGATGTCTCAATCCCCCCTGGCAAAAAATGCATTGACCCTCACCACTTTTGAGCAACACGCGCCATTCACAAACAGCCCGGTTTATGCCGAAGTCATCAAAATGTTCAATGAAAGAGCCGCCAAGGCGAACTTGCCCGATACGGTGTTTGAGATGCAAGCGGCCAATGCCTACACGGGCTGGCAAATCTTAGAGTCAGGCGTGAAGGGCTCTGCTTCACTGGAAGACCGAAAAATTGCCGATTGGTTAAAAGCCAATAAGGTCGATACGATGGTTGGACGCGTTCGATTTGATGGGCCTAACAATTATGGCGATGATTTGAACCGTGTCAAACAATTGCAAAATGGCAAATGGGTTGTGCTCCATCCAAAAGAAATGGCGCTTCCTGGCGGTAAAATGATACTCTGACTTTTCTATTCATTTCATTTCTTTTTCTGCGCATCATATTTTTCGATGTGATGAGAGTACATATCTATGCCTAGTGCAAATCTTCTTTTTCAAGCCCTGGCCTCAGGACTTTTCATGGGCGCCTTGTATGGTTTGATTGGCCTGGGCCTGGGCCTGGGTTGGGGCATTCTCAAACAGATCAACTTGTCCCATTTCGCTTGGGTTTTTTTGTCGGCTTATCTGACCTACGAGCTCAAGACCCGCTTTGGGATCGACCCCTTGTTGTGCTTGTTGATTTTGTTGCCCGTTTTTGCGCTACTTGGGGTGCTTTTGCAAGCACTCCTTGCAAAATTCTCCATCACGCCTTTTAACTCTTTGATGGCTACTTTTGGTTTAACGGTCTCGGTGGAGGCGTTTATACAATTGGTCTGGAGCGCTGACTTTAGGCGCATGAACTCTCACTACGATGAATTGAAGTTCAGACTTTTTGGAGTCATCGTGACTTATTCGGAAGCCTTGACCATGTTTTTATCGGTGCTGTGCTGTTTGGGTGTTTGGTGGGTCTTGTACAAAACCGATACGGGCAAGGCGCTAAGAGCCAGCGCAGAGGATCCAGACATCGCACGTGCGTTTGGCATCAATTCGTCCAAGTTGTCATTGGCTTTGGCGGGTGCATGTGCGGCATTGGCTTGTTGTGCTGGCGTGTGTGTGGCTTTAACGTTTACCCTTGCGCCATCTCAAATTTTTGCTTGGATAGGCGTCATCTTTGCGGTGGTGATGATGGGCAAACTGGCCTCAGCTTGGGCCCCATTGATTGCCGGGCTTGTGATTGGTGTGAGTGAATCAATGACCATGGCTTTGATTGCGCCGACTTGGGCGCCACTCGTCTCTTTCACGCTTTTGATCCTCATCTTGCTCATGAGGCGTTCACATGACTAAAAGACTCACGCCAATTTTGGCGGCTTTGTTGCTGCTTGTTTTGATTGCGGCGCCTTACATTGGCTTGCCCGCTCATGTGCAGTCTTTGCTGTATGTGATTTTCTTTTGGGTGTCGCTTGCCACCAGTTGGAACTTGTTGTCTGGATACTCAGGCTACTTCTCCTTTGGTCATGGTGCCTTTTTTGGTCTGGGCATGTACGGGATGGCGACATTTGCAACCAAGTTGAACATGTCCTTCTTTCCTGCAGTCTTCTTGTCTGGTGTGGTGGCGGCTCTCTTGGCCCTTGCCATTGGCGCATTGGTTTTTAGACTGAAATCAATCAGGGGCGAGTCCTTTGCCTTGATCACCCTTGCTGTGACTTTTGTTTTGGCGACCCTGATTGTCAACACACCGATTGATGGAGGTCCTGGCGTCTATCTCATGGGGGTGAATGTTCCCGCCATTGGGCCCACCGCTGCATCAAGCTTTTATTACTTGGGCCTTGGCATGGCCACTTTGTGCATTTTCAGTGCATATGTCTTGTTTTACTCCAAAATGGGACTGGGCTTGTTGGCCATTCATGACGATGAAGATGTTGCAGAGGTCAATGGTGTACCCACTTTTGCCCTCAAAATGGCGGCCTTTGCTTTGTCTAGCTTTTTGGCAGGCATGATGGGCAGTATTCATGCGCTTTATGTCTCCTACGTCACAGTCAGTGAAACCTTCAACATCAATGTGCCATTGACCGTGGTCTTGATGAGCATTCTGGGCGGTGCCAGGCACTGGGCTGGCCCCACCTTGGGAGCCATTTTGATCACCTTGCTCTTGAACGCATTCACTGAAGGCAGCAGCGCTTTGGTGGGGCGCATGGCGATCGGTGTGATTTTGACCCTCTCTGTGTTGCTGATGCCCAATGGAATATGGGGCAGTTTGAGCGCAAGGTTTAGGCATCGAAAGGACTCAGGGAACGTTGATGATTCAAGTCAACATGAGCGCCCTGCCCCAAGTGGGCAGGAGGTGTTGTCAGAGCGCACGGCTGAATTGGCTAAAAATGGACAGACCCCCGTCAGTTCGAAAGTCATTTTGGAGGTCAAAGGTTTGACCAAACAGTTCTTCGCGATCAAGGCCTTGGGGGGTGTTGATTTGAAGCTCTACGAAGGTGAGATTTTAGGATTGCTCGGCCCGAATGGTTCAGGCAAATCTACTTTTATCAATGTGGTGACGGGGCACTTTGCACCAAGTTCAGGTCAGGTTCAATTGTTGGGTCGAGATGTGGCCCATTTGAGCGCTCATGAAATAAGAAAAGCGGGCATTTCCAGAACCTATCAAATACCTCGCCCATTCAATGGTTTGACTGTCTTACAAAATGTGGTGCTCTCAGCTCAATATGGTGGACAAGGGGGCAGTGAATCTGAGGCCAAGATCCAGGCCTTGCAGTGGCTTGAGTTCACGGGGCTCAAGGACAAAGCGGACGCTTTACCGGATGCACTGAACTTGCACCAAAGAAAATTTCTTGAGTTGGCAAGAGCACTGGCGGCTCGGCCACAAGTGCTCTTGCTCGATGAGGTCTTGTCAGGACTCACACCGTCGGAAATGGATTTGGCTGTGCAGACCATACGACTGATCAGGCAACGGGGGACATCCATTGTGTTTGTTGAGCATGTGATGTCTGCCGTCATGGCCTTATCGGATCGATTGGTGGTTTTGGATCAGGGCTTGGTCATAGCAAGTGGCGCACCCAAAGAAGTGATGAATGACCCTGAGGTCGTTCGTGCGTACTTGGGCGACAAGATTGAGGGCGAATGATCATGCTGAGTTTAAAAAATATTCAAGTCAATTACGGTGCGGCACCTGCACTTTGGGATATTTCGGTTGATATCGGTCAAAATGAATTGATCTCCGTGATTGGCCCCAATGGCGCAGGTAAAACCACATTGATCAACACGATCATGGGGCTCAACCGAGTCAAGAATGGCCAAATTTTTTGGCACGGAGAGGACATCACAAGTTTGCCCTCACACCTGCTTTGCGAAAAGGGCATTGCGCTCGTGCCTGAGAGCCGTCGATTGTTTACCAGCATGACGGTGCTGGAGAATTTAGAGTTGGGTGCGATGCACACCAAGGCGAAAGCTCGTCGAGCGCAAACGCTTGAGTGGGTCTGTGAACTTTTCCCAGTGGTGAAACAAAAGCTCTCGCAAGCCTCCGGGACGCTTTCAGGTGGACAACAACAAATGGTCGCCATTGGCCGCGCCTTGATGGCTTTGCCGGAGTTGCTGCTGCTGGATGAACCTTCTTTGGGCTTGGCGCCATCGATTGTGACAGAGATGTTTCGTGTCATTCAAACCATCCACCGTGAAGGCAAGTCGGTGCTGTTGGTCGAACAAAATGTGAGCCGCGCCTTGTCTATTTCAAGTCGCACATATGTGCTCGAAAATGGGCACGTGGTGGCCCAAGGCGAATCGACAGAACTGTCCAAACAAGACGATATTAAAAAAGCATATTTGGGCCTTTAAGGTCTTTGAGCTTTGCAAAATTTTTTGCGTTAACCCTTTGGACCCCACTATTTAAAGAGCACACATTCATGCCTACACGTCCCTTGTCTATTTTTAACCTGTCCAAGCTGGCCTGGTTTTTTGCAAGCCTTGCCGTCTTGTCCACAAATGCCCATGCAGACACTTATCCCAATAGAACCATCAAAATCGTGGTGCCATTTGCCGCCGGGGGGGGCGGAGATTTTGTGGCCAGGTCCTTTGTTGACAAGTTCTCTGAAGTGTTAAAGCAACCCGTTGTGATTGAGAACAAAGGGGGTGGAAACACGGTGGTCGGTACAGAGGTGGTGTCCAAAGCTGCACCTGACGGTTACACCATTGGTCTGGTGAGCACGTCCTTTTCAACCAATCCCACCTTGATGACTCAGATGCCTTATAGAACACCTGAAGACTTCACGCCCATCTCCTTGGTGATCACCTACCCCTTTGGTTTGGCTGCTAAATTGGGCCTGGATGCGAGCACGGTGCAAGAGATCATTGCCTATACCAAAAAGAACCCCTCTCGACTGAGCATTGCCACTTCTGGGGATGGGTCTGGCTCGCACCTGGCGGCCTTGATGTTTCAAGAAGCTTTGGGCTCAGATGTGGTCATGGTGACGTATAGGGGAGCAGGCCCCGCGATCAACGACGTCGCCGCCGGTCATGTTGATTTGCTCTTTACGGGGATGTCGCAAATCAAGCCCTTGGCGGATGCCAAGCGTCTTAAAATCATTGCCAGCTCAGGCCTGAGCAGAATACAGTCTCAACCCCACATCAAAACCATTGCAGAGCAAGGGATCAAGGGGTTCAATGCCGTGGTTTGGTGGGGCATGCTCGCGCCCCCTGGAACACCCAAAGAGATCGTGGACAAATTAAACGCAGCCCTGCGTGCCGCTTTGAATCAACCAGAAGTCTCCAAGCGCTTAGAGGTTGTGGATGGAGAAATAAGTCCTTCTACTCCGCAAGAGTTTGAACAAATGATCAAAATGGAAGTCGTCAAATGGAAAAAGCTCTTGAGTTCACACAAACCCAAGAGCGATTGAATTTTCTTTTGCTGAGCCCACTGACCAGGCGCTTTAAAACGCGGTGGCTTTGAGGCAGGGGTCTCTAAGCGTGTGCGTTGGGCGGGCTTATTTTTTTTACAATGTCTAAATAGGCAATGCCATTGATTTCATCGGTCTGACTCTGAATGGCATCCATCAATTGTGGCATGGGCAGTCTGTATTCTGGCAAGATGCCTTTGGTGAACAGTGCAATGATTCGTTGGCAACCGCTGGCAACGCCCAGGTGCATGAGACCTCCATCGGCCGTGATCAAGAGTTCGGTTTGCGACAGGATGGTTTGACACTGCTGCAAGGAAATGGCATTGACCAGACTTTGAATCCTGATGTCTTGGCCAAATGTTTTACAAATGGCATCGCTGGTGATTTGTGCCTGCTCACCCGTGCCGAGCAATAAACAGCGCTCAAACCCTTGCATTTGAAGCTCCCTCAACAGCGCTGGCCACTGAAGGTAGATTCTGGAAGGGTCCTTGCCGCCAAGCACAATGATCAAAGGGTATTTTTCACTCGAAGGGCTTTGATGGGTGGCTGTTGCTGGAAACAGTTTTTGTCTCGCATGCTGATGAAAGGCTTCCTCTGACAGTGTCCACTTGAACAAGTCGCAAAGTCGTTGGGTTGCAAACTGACTCCTTGCAAAGTCTGGAACATCATAGTCCCCTTGAATACATACCCAGGGCAAGTGTTTGAAGTATTTGATCTTCTTGTACAAGGACCGGTGATGAATGCTTTGAACAACGACAAAGTCATATGGCTGAGTGTCCTGTTTTGTTGGGGTGCTGAAGATGCGTTTGAAATAGGGGTCCGCGGCAAAGAGCTCGACCAAGTGCTCAGGCGTCATCAAGTCCATCTCGATGCCATTCAATTTGAACAAACCCCTAGGTGCCAGGTCCATGAGAGAGTCGCCAATTTGAGTTGTGCGCTGATAAATCCACAGCCCTCTGACCCATTGGGGATCGGCTTCCTGGCGAAGAAGGGGACTTTGTCGATGGAGCCAAAGATAGCAATTTTTCCTCAATTGCCGCCAACCTAGCTTGGTCAGACCTTCCGTTTTTGCGTAATTGTCCTCATTGCCCAAAACACGTTTGCTCAAGGGCTGTGTGATCACGCGTTGCCCAAGGCGCTCAATCCATGTCAATTGCTCAGCGTTCAAAAACGCGCTGGGTATCGAGCTGTTTGCTGCGACTTTGGGGCTCGCCAAGGCCAACATGCTGGCAAAGATCAGGATGAAAAATTCTCCAATGCCCGCGCCATAAAAGGGGCAGTTGAAAAGACTTACCATGAGCACGATCACAAAGCAGTTGAGCATGACATCTTTGGCAGCGCCCTCAAGGCGCTTGGCGTCTTTGTGCAAAGCACGGTAAAAGCCAATGATCAATGCCAGCCCAATCAGCCCAGCTTCCACCGTCCACAATAAAAATTGCTGATGAGGGTTTGTGGGGGCATTGGGTTCATTGCCCCCGTGCACCAGGTACTCATGGCGCCAACTGCCCACTCCGTGCCCAACCCATGCAGACTCGGGGATGGATTTGATCGATTGTCGCCAATAATCTAGTCGATACCCTTGAGAGGTCGCATCATTGCCCTGGGCGTACAAAACGATGTCATTGAACGCTTCTAACACCTTTTGATTGAAGCGACTTGAGAGCAAGCTCAAGGCGAGGGCCATGATGATCGGCAGCAGCCATACCCATGCCATGTGCTTGTTGTAGCGAACTTTTAAATGTTGATACAGCCCAAAGGTGATGGCCAAGAGCATGGCAATGAAGCCCGTTCGGCCGGTCATGATGAAAAAAACATTGAATGCGCCCAATGCGCAGATCAGGTAGAAAACCTCAATCCTAAGTTTTGGCCACAGCGTTTGTCTGAAACTCCAAACCATGACCACCATCAAAGTGGTCATGATGGGTTGCTCCAAGTGTCCATTGATCACCACCCCAAAATCTTTGGGATACAGGGGGTTGGAGAAGGGCAGGGGCAAGCCCAGCCACAAGAAGTAGGAGCCCACAACGATCGTGAGTTGACCCAGGACCATGGCGCGAAGGATCCACAGCACATCCTCTTTTGATCGGATGCAATAAAGAATCAGGGGAATGAAGAGGATTCGGCTGTGCCGAACCAATGCCCGTGGCCATTCGCTGTCACCTGCCTGAGTCCAAAGCAAAGACAGCCCCATCCACAGCACACAAAGCAAGACCATCCAAGGCGTCTCTAGGTTTTTAAAGTGCAGCTTGAGTGCTTGCCATCCCCTTTTGAGGAGCTTGCAGCGGTGTTGAGTCCATTGAGCGGGGTCTTGAACGCTTTGTGAAAAAGCATGCCAATCGCGGCGAACATACAAAACAAAGCCCAAAACGATCAAGAGCTTTGATATGGAGACCAATGCAACACCAAAACTGACCGAAAAACCAAGCGCACACAAACTCCAACGCATGTAGGTCGAAACCCAGGATGAGGCGTTAAAGGAGATCGTGGCTTTTGTCGTCATCTGGTGGATAGGCCTTGCTACTGAGAAAGAGGGAGTCGCCTTGATGCTTTTAGATCGAATGTTTGTATTTTAAGAGTTGAGCCAAGTCGGTGGAGAGAAATGGATGGCGCTTTGGCTCATTTAACCCACATCGGGGACGTTTTTACGTCATCAAGGGCTTGGCAGCTTTAAAAGGTCTTCCAGCGAATGGCTGATTTCCAGCCACTTTTCTTCAAGTTCTGATAAGTTTTTTTCGACCTCCTTGAGGGCTTTGCCACTTTTGGCGATCTCCATTGCGGCGTCCTTTGGGTTGGCGAGTGCGTCTTGCTGCGCATTGGATGCATTGGCCATGCTGTCAAGCAAAGCGTGCTTTTGGACCTCCAAGTGCTTGATGTTTGTCTCCAGGGCTGTGAGCTCTTTTTTTAGTGTTTGTTGTTGCAGTTGTTGTGATGATTTCTTTTGAGACTCGAGTTTTTTCTCTTGCCTAGACATGCCTTTCATATTGATTGGCGCTGGGCTGTGAGCGGGGGCATCTTGTTGGGCTTGAGCGTCTCTTAGTTTCTTGGACTCTTCGAGCAAGTATTTTTGATACTCGTCCATATCGCCCTTGAAGTCTGTGATGCCTGAGCGAGAAACGAGCCAAAACTCTTCACACACCGATCTCAACAATGCGCGGTCATGGCTCACCAAGAGCACCGTGCCCTCAAAGTCATTGATGGCCATGCCCAGTGCCTCTCGCGTCATCAAATCCAAGTGATTCGTTGGCTCATCAAGGAGCAATAAATTGGGCCTTTGCCAAACGATCATGGCCAGCACAAGTCTTGCTTTTTCTCCCCCGCTTAGGGTGCCAACGGCTTGGTTGACCATTTGATCGGCAAAGCGGAACGTGCCTAAAAAGTTTCTGATCTCTTGCTCTCGCCCTTGAACAGGTCCCTTTTTCGCCAACTCAACCATGTGCTCTAAAGGGCTTTGTTTCAGATCCAGAACATCAAGTTCTTGTTGCGCAAAGTAGCCGATCGACAAGCCTTTGCCCTCTGTGATTTCACCAGCAATCAAGGGAATGGCTTGGGCCAATGTTTTGACAAATGTGGATTTGCCTTGTCCGTTGGCACCCAAGATGCCAATGCGTTGCCCACTGAGCACGGAGCGAGATACTTGGTCAAGGATCACAGTGGTTTGATCTTCAATTTTGTAACCAAAACTGCCTCCCTGAATGGCAACCATGGGGTTGGGCAAGTGAAGCGGATCTTTGAATGCAAAGGTGAAATCGGCCGCCGTCATCATCGGCGCAATTTTTTCCATGCGCTCGAGCGCTTTCACGCGACTTTGCGCTTGTTTGGCTTTGCTCGCCTTGGCTTTAAAGCGATCAATGAAGTGCTGCAGGTGGGATATTTTGTCTTGTTGCTTTTCAAACGCAGCTTGTTGCAAAACCAACTCTTGCGCTCGGAGTGTTTCAAAGCCCGAGTAATTCGCACCGTAGCGGGTAATTTGAGCATTCTCAATGTGCAGGGTGACTCGCGTGACCGCATCCAAAAACTCCCGGTCGTGGCTGATCATGATCAAAGTACCTGGGTAGCGTTGTAGCCAACTCTCAAGCCACACCAATGCATCCAAATCCAAGTGATTGGTGGGTTCATCCAGGAGCATCAAGTCAGATGGACACATCAAGGCTCTGGCCAATTGAAGTCGCATGCGCCAGCCCCCGGAGAAGCTGTTGACGGGTTTGTCCAGATCTTGGCTTTTAAAGCCCAAGCCCAAGATCAAGGACTGTGCCCGTGACATGGCGTCGTGTGCGCCCGCATCGCTCAAGGCCATGTAGCTCTCAGCAATGGCCATGCCGTCGTCAAGAAGTTCGGCTGCTTTGAGCTGCTCTTGGGCTTGTACCAAGCGGGTGTCTGAGGCCAAAACGAACTCACTGGCCGACTCTTCGCTCTCTGGCATGTGTTGCTCAACTTGGGAGAGCCTCCAGTGTGTTGGAAACTCAACGTCACCTCTCTCCTCTTGGAGTTGTCCATTTAAAAGTGCAAAGAGGGTTGACTTGCCAGCCCCATTTCGACCCACCAGACCGATTTTTTCACCCGGGTTGATCGTGACATTCACGCCTGACATCAAGGTGCGAACACCTCTTCTTAACTCAACGTCTCTTAATACAATCATGGCTCAATGTTCACTTAATGCACGAAGTGCGGTGGCTTAGGGGGTTTCAAAATAATCTTTCAAGGCCTGCGCCGAAAGGGTGAGCACCTGATCGTCAGCCAACTGCGTGTCCAAGGTCATCCAAGGCAACTGGGGATAGAGTTTGGCAAGTGTTGGCAACTCATGCCCGACTTCGAGGACCAGGTGTCCTCGAGGTGTAAGGTGGTGATGCATCTGTGGCAAGACGTGTCGGATGAAATCCATGCCATCTGTGCCTGACGCCAGCGCCAAACCCGGCTCTCTTTGGTACTCAAGTGGCAAGTCTTTCATGCTCTGAAGCGGAACATAAGGGGGGTTGCACACGATCAAATCGTACAGGTCCTTTGCGGCATGAAGTCCATCGCTTTGAATCAACTCAATGCGTTCGCTCAGATCGTGTTTGTGGACGTTGATCTTTGCGACTTCCAAAGCAGGCGCGGAAATGTCCAAGCCCTCGACCCAAGCGTTGGGCCAATAAAGGGCACACAAAACGGCCAAGCTGCCGTTTCCCGTGCACAAGTCCAAGACCCGATCGGGCTCAAAGCCCAAAACAAATTCAATGCTGCCACTGCACAAAACTTCTGCAATCAAGCTCCTGGGCACGATGGCTCTTTCATCAATGTAGAAAGGCACCCCTTGGAGCCATGCTTGCCTTGTCAGGTAGGCCAACGGTTTTCTACTTTGGATTCGCTCGTCGGTCAATTCAAGCACAGTTTGAATCTGCTCCTCACTGAGGGTTTGATACTCTGGATCTCCTGTGCTCAACGCCAATGCATCGCTATCAAGGGGCAAACCTAAACGCCAAAAAACCAACCAATGGGCTTCATCGTGGGTGTTGATCGTGCCGTGTCCGGTGTGCACCTGTGACCGATCCAAGAGCGCTTGGACATGCTCAATCAGAGCCAAAAGATTCATGCCGCCCTTTGTTGAGGCTGATCGGCGCTCAGCAAATGGGACTGAAGACCTTGGAGGATTTGCAAGTAGATGTCTTTGAGCCTCTCAAGCTCTGTGAGTTCAATGTGTTCATCGACTTTGTGAATGGTGGCGTTGGGTGGGCCAAGCTCAATGACTTCCTTGCAAATTTGAGAGATAAACCGTCCGTCGCTTGTGCCGCCGGTGGTTGAGAGCTCTGCAACTTGGCCATTGATGCTTTTGATGGCTTCTTGTACCAAATTCACGAATTCACCAGGCGGTGTAATAAAGGGCAGTCCGCCCAAGGTCCACTGAATCGAGTACTCAATGCCGTGGTGATCGAGCACGGACTTTAAACGCTGCTGCAAACTGTCCACGGTGGATTCGGTGCAAAAACGGAAATTAAAATCAATGACACATTCACCAGGAATGACGTTGGATGCACCCGTGCCAGCATGAATATTGCTGATTTGCCATGTGGTGGGCGGGAAAAATGCGTTGCCTTGATCCCACTCGATGGCCACCAACTCTGCCAAAGCCGGTGTGACCAAGTGAATGGGGTTTTTGGCCAACTGGGGATAGGCAATGTGACCTTGGACACCTTTGGCAACCAACTTGCCACTCAATGTCCCACGGCGACCATTTTTGATCATGTCACCGGTCACTTTGATCGAGGTGGGTTCTCCCACAATGCACCAGTCCAATCGCTGTCCGCGTTCTTTAAGGGTGTTGCAAACCACCACGGTGCCATCGGTGGCCGGTCCTTCCTCATCAGAGGTGAGCAAAAAAGACATGGCAAAGGCAGGATGGGGCTCGAGCGCCAAGAACTCTTCACAAGCCACCACCATGGCGGCCAAGGAGGACTTCATGTCACTGGCACCTCGGCCAAAGAGTTTGCCTGCGCGGTGAGACGGCGTGAAAGGGTCGCTGGACCAATTTTTAAGCAGCCCCGTGGGCACCACATCCGTGTGGCCAGCAAAGAGCAAAACGGGCGCTTGCGGGCCCTTTGCTGCGCTTGCTTGTCGCAGTGCAAACAAGTTTTGTACTCTAAAGTTTTCAGGGCCACTGGGCATGTTTTCACATTGGAAGCCGATCTCACCAAGCCGCTTTGCCAAAATCGCTTGGCAATTGGCGTCCTCGGGCGTCACGGAGACTTCGGCAATGAGTTGCTCAGTGAGTTGCAGTGTGTTGCTCATGAAAAATGCTTTGATAGAGTGGAGGTGAACGCTTGAGGTTCAAGAAAAAAAGAGGCTCAAAGCATCATCCGATGGGCGAGCCCCTTGCAGCGCGGTTGGATCAATCCCTCAGCAGGTCGTTCAAACTGGTCTTGGCCCTTGTTTGAGCATCCACTCGTTTGACGATGACTGCGCAATAAAGACTGTATTTGCCATCGGCACTTGGCAAACTGCCAGAGACCACCACGGAGCCAGCGGGCACCCGACCGTAACTGACTTCACCCGTTGCACGGTCATAAATTTTGGTGCTTTGGCCGATGTACACGCCCATGGAGATGACGGAGTTTTCTTCAACAATCACGCCTTCAACGATTTCACTTCTGGCGCCAATGAAGCAATTGTCTTCAATGATGGTGGGGTTCGCTTGCAAAGGCTCAAGCACGCCTCCCAAGCCAACGCCGCCAGAGAGGTGAACATTTTTACCCACCTGGGCACAGGAGCCCACAGTGGCCCACGTGTCAACCATGGTGCCCTCATCAACATAGGCGCCAATGTTGACGTAGCTGGGCATCAAAATCGCACCCTTTGCAATGTAGGAGCCGCGACGCGCCACAGCAGGAGGCACCACACGCACGCCACTTTGTTTCATTTCTTCCTCGCTCAAGTTCGAGAATTTGGTTTTTACTTTGTCGTAAAAACCCAACTCACCAGCGTGGATCATTTTGTTGTCATGCAAGCGAAAACTCAAGAGCACCGCTTTTTTGATCCACTGATGCGTGACCCATTTGCCCACGCTTTCCTTGGTGGAGACACGCAAGTGACCGTTGTTGAGCTCGCTGATCACATGTTCAACCGCTTCCAAGACTTCTTTGGACGCCGCATTGGGGCTCAGTTGCGCGCGGTCTTCCCACGCTTGGTTGATGGTGTTTTCTAATGAGGTGTTGGATGGATTCATTTGATTAAAGGTCGGTAGAGGTTAAAAAAATATGTTTGTAATGCCAAGGGTCCAAAGCGCTCAATGCGCTCAATGCGCAAAAGCACGGGTGGCTGGATCAATGGCGGCGATCAAAAGGCGTTCTCTTTGTATCATTTGACGAGATGCTTGGTGAATTCAACGATTCGATGGGCCGCCTCCAAGCATTCATCGGTCTCGGCCACCAAAGCCATTCGAATGCGTCCACGCCCTGGGTTGTGAGCCGCCACCTCACGGGCCAAATAGCTGCCTGGTAAAACCGTGACATTGTATTGTCTCAAAAGCTCAAGGGCGTAATCCTCATCATTTGCGCCAGGTACTTTGGCCCAAAGATAAAAGCCTGCGTCTGGCAAGGCCACGTCTAGGACACTTTGTAAGATCGGTGTGACAGCCGCGAATTTCTTTTGGTATTTCAAGCGGTTTTCAATCACATGCGCTTCATCGGCCCAAGCAGCTGAGCTGGCGTGTTGGATCATGCCGCTCATGGCACTGCCATGGTAAGTGCGGTACAACAAAAACTGTTTGATGATCTCGCGGTCACCTGCCACAAAGCCGCTTCTCAGTCCCGGCATGTTGCTTCTTTTGGACAAGGAGGTGAATGCAATCAAGTTTTTAAAGTCACCGCGCCCCAAAGCCTTTGCGGCCTCGAGCGCGCCAATCGGGGCTTCGGGTCGAAAGTAGATTTCGCTGTAGCACTCATCGGACGCGATCACGAAGCCATATTTCTCACTCAAATCAAAAAGCGTTTTCCATTCTGACAAAGGCACGACCGCACCGGTGGGGTTGCCTGGAGAGCAGACAAACAGGAGTTGGGTTTGAGCCCAGACGTCCTCGGGCACACTTTGCCAATCCATGGCGAAATTTTTATCCTCCAAGGAGGGCACGTAATAGGGCTGTGCACCCGCAAGAATGGCCGCGCCTTCATAGATTTGGTAAAAAGGATTGGGGCAAACCACATAGGGTTTTGCATTGGGCGTTTGAACGTTTGCACTCAAATGGCCCAAGGGATCGACCACGGTCTGCACAATGGCAAAAAGCGCCTCTCTGGAGCCATTGACTGGAAGAATTTGTGTTGCCGCATTGAGGTCCAAGTCATAACGCCTTTTGAGCCAATCGCTGCACGCTTGTCGAAGGCTCAAATCGCCCGCCGTTGGCGGGTAGGCGGCCAATGCAGAGAAGCCATCGAGCAAGTGCTCTTTGAGCCATGGCGGCGTTGGATGCTTGGGCTCACCAATGCCAAGGCTGATGGGTCTAAAAGCTGGATTGGGCGTGATCTGCGAAAAAAGCGCTCTGAGGCGCTCAAAGGGATAGGGCTGAAGTTGTTGGAGCAGGGGATTCATGGCTGTGTATTATCTCTCCGAAATTGCACCGCAATGGGGATTTGCGCACAAACGCTCTAATCGGCCCAAGGCGGTGTTCTTGGCGGGCTGATGGCCCCTTGGCCCTTAGGCGCAAGGGCCAAGCCTTGTTGGAGTCTTTAAATGTCTCGTTTTGAAACCTTTTGAATTAAAATATGAGCTTATCAACATTGATTTGAGCTTATTTTGGGATCAGACTTCAAGCATAATAGACCTCCCACAAGAATTGAGATCATGAGAAAATGATCTTTTTTTCTGTGTGTCTGGGCGTTTTTGTGTCTCGTGCGTAAAGGTTTTCGGTGCGTCTTACTAATATCAAGCTTTCAGGTTTTAAATCATTCGCTGATTCAACTCAGTTGATGTTGCCCGGCCAGCTCGTGGGGGTTGTGGGCCCCAATGGCTGTGGCAAATCAAACATCATGGACGCCGTGAGGTGGGTGCTTGGGGAGAGCCGTGCAAGTGAGTTGCGTGGGGAGTCCATGCAAGATGTGATCTTCAATGGCACCACCAGCAGAAAAGCCGCATCAAGATCAAGTGTGGAGTTGGTCTTTGACAATGCAGATCACCGTGCGGGTGGTCAATGGAGTCAATTTGCTGAGATTGCCGTCAAGCGGGTGCTCACAAGAGACGGCTCAAGCAGCTACTATTTGAACAACCAGCCGGTCAGAAGAAGAGACGTTCAAGATGTGTTTTTAGGCACCGGCCTGGGTCCTCGCGCATATGCCATCATTGGTCAAGGCACCATCAGTCGAATCATTGAATCCAAGCCCGAAGAGTTGAGGCTTTTCTTGGAGGAGGCCGCTGGTGTCTCTAAGTACAAAGAGCGTCGCCGGGAGACGGAAAACCGTTTGACCGATACACGGGAAAATCTCACCCGAGTAGAGGACATCTTGCGAGAACTCAACGCTCAAATTGAGCGATTGGATCAGCAAGCCGTTGTGGCGCAAAAATACAATACTTTGCAAAGCGATGTCACCAGAAAGCAGCACCAGCTTTGGTGGCTCAAATGGACAGAAGCAAAGACCGCTCAAGAGCAATACGTTCAAGACATTCAAAAGTCCAATACCGATTATGAAGCCAAGGTGGCCGATTTAAGGCACGTGGAGTCTGAAATCGAGACGCTCAGGCAAGCTCACTATGCGGGGGGCGATGAAGTCAATCAAGCGCAAGGCAAGTTGTACGACGCAAGCGCTGAGGTTGGACGCATTGAGGCGGAAATTCGCTTCTTGCTCGATGCAAGACAAAAGGCCCAGTCCCGTTTGATTGTCTTGGATGAGCAAGCGAGACAATGGTCACACCGAGAAGAAGAGGCCACCCAGGAGCGTTTGAGTTTGGTTGAAAAACTCAATGAACAAGCGTTCTTGGCCGCTCAACTTGAGGAGCGAGCGTTCGCTCTCAAAGACAATTTGCCTGAGCTCGAGCAAAAGGCACTGGAGAGTCAAAGCAAAAGCACGGAGCAACAACAATCCGTCGTTCAACTGCAGCAACAAATCCAAGTCTTGGCCGCTGAGCAGCGAAGTGTGAATGAGCAACTCACGCAATTGAACTCTAGGCGTGAACGTTTTAAGCAAGATCTGTTGGCCATCAATGCCCCAGACCCTGCTCGACTAGAAAACATTCAAGCGCAATTGGTTTTGGCCACTGCACAAGCCCAAGAGGTCCAAGTTCGTTTGACCCAACTGCAAGAACAATTGCCCTTGCTTGAAGAGCAGAGAAAAGCCGCTCAGCAATCGGTCAATGATGAATCTTCCAAGCAAGCCGACTTGTCGGCCAAGGTGGAGGCTTTAAAAAATCTTCAATCCAGTGTTCTAGAAAACGGTCGATTAAAACCTTGGTTGAAAAAGCACGGCTTGGAGGGCCTGAGTGCCCTCTGGTCTCAATTGCAAGTTCAAGAGGGATGGGAGACGGCTGTGGAGTCAGCGCTCAGAGAGCGTGTGGGATCCTACCAAGTGACTCGCTTAGAGAGCGTTCAGTCCTTTGACCAAGACCCGCCCCCTGTGAAGGTGGTGTTTCACGAATTGCCCAATGCCAAGCCGCTTTCTCCAGACGTCAAACTCACCAGATTGATGGACAAAATACACTGCTCAGACAGTGCATTGAATGCCTTGTTGTCGCATTGGCTCAATGGTGCTTATGCGGCACAAACATTGTCAGAAGCTTTTTCTGCTCGCAGCCAACTCAACTTGAGTGACTCTGAGTTCATCTTTACACCCAAAGGGCACGTCGTTGGTGCGCAAAGCATTTTGTTCTATGCGGCAGATCATGAACAAGCTGGGGTGCTAGAGCGCGCTCAGTTGATTGAAAATTTAGACAAACAACTCAAAGCTCAGCAACTGATGCGTGAGCAAGCTCAGGGCAATTTGCAAAGAGCTGAAGTCACCTATGCGCGTGCGACACAGGATTTGGAGACCGCTCGCACGCAAACCATCGCTGCGCAAAAGAATGCACACGATGTTCAAGTCGAGTCCCTTGCGGTTGCGCAATTGATGGACCAGACCCGTCAACGCAGTGAGCAAATCAATGCAGATCTGTCCGAAAACCTTGCTGCCAGCGATGAGCTTGAAGCGAGGAGGGCCGCATTTGAAGTCCAGTTTGAGTCTTTGGACATGCAACTGGCCGATCAACAAGAACGGCACGCTCTATTGCAAGAGCAGCAAAGTGCCTGCGCTGAGTTGCTCTCCAAGTCGAGGGAGGAGTTGCGCTTGATTGAACGCCAGCAGCAAGAGGCCGATTTTGCCAAGAGAAGCGTCTCAACGAGAGACGCCGAGTTAGAGCGCGTCATTCAAACCGCCACGGAGCAATTGAGCGCTGTTGTACTAGAGAAGACTCAGCTCTCACAAGAGATTGAATCGCTCAGTGAGAGCCAACTCCAAGAAGGGCTTCAATCCTCTTTGGCTGTCAAGCTTGAAAGAGAACAGACCTTGGCGGCCAAGCGAAGTGTCTACGATGACTTGACCGCCAAGTTGCGCGCAAGTGATGAAAGACGTTTGCAGTTTGAGCGAGCACTGGATCCTCTTCGCCAAAAAATGCAAGACTTGCAACTCAAGGAGCAAGCCGCGCGGATCGGCGTTGAACAATATTTTACGCAGCTGTCTGAAGCTGAGGCTGATTTGTCAGCGGTTGAAAAGGGCATTGAAGAAGCTCAAGTCAAATTGGCTGGGCTCTCAAGTGAAATTGACCGCCTCCAGCGCGAGATCCAACTCCTGGGCGCTGTGAATTTGGCCGCTCTTGACGAGTTGACGCATGCCAAGGAAAGAAAGACCTTCCTAGACGCTCAAACGGCCGATTTGACCGAGGCCATGTTGACGCTTGAGGCGGCGATCAAGAAAATTGATGCCGAAACACGTGACCTTTTGGGCTCGACCTTTAACATCGTCAATGAGCACTTCGGTCGCATGTTCCCTGAGCTTTTCGGTGGCGGCAATGCAAAACTGGTGATGACGGGAGAGGAAATCTTGGACTCTGGGGTCCAGGTGTACGCGCAACCTCCTGGCAAGAAAAATCAAACCATTTACTTGCTCTCAGGCGGAGAAAAAGCCCTCACTGCGATTGCGCTCGTGTTTGCGATCTTTCAGTTGAACCCGGCACCCTTTTGTTTGCTCGATGAGGTGGATGCGCCTTTGGACGATGCCAACACGGAGCGGTACTGCAAATTGGTCGCCAGCATGTCAAAAGAAACGCAGTTTTTGTTCATCTCGCACAACAAGATTGCGATGGAGATGGCCGAGCAATTGATTGGTGTGACCATGCAAGAGCAAGGGGTCTCTAGAATTGTGGCGGTCGATATGGTCTCAGCCATCTCTATGGTTGAGCCCAACTGAGGCGATGCTGGGCCAATCACTTTAAGCACACTTTAATCAATGAGCACCTTACAAGTTACTTTGGCGATCATCGGTGGTTTGGTCTTGGCCGCCGTGGTCGCCCAAGGGGCCTGGGTCTCTAGGCAAAACAAACCAAGACAGGCCGATGCCAAACCCAAAAGTGCTCAAGCTGCTGACACGCAAAGAACAGAGCCCACTTTGGACACGGGCTTTCAGCATGCACCGAGCGCTTTGGACTCGCAGCAACACGGCTTTGAGCATGAACAAGCGAGTTTCAACACTTCCTCGAGCCCACAGTCAAGCCATTCAGATCCCCAGTCCTCAGCCCAGTCCCGCGAGAGCGAGCCAGAGCTTGTTCAGCCAGGCGATGAGAGCCTGGATTTTGAAGTCAGCCAAAGCGTCGTGCAGTCTGAGCGTCGCTACGCCTTGGATGCTTTGATCGACGTGATTGCCAACATTGAGCTCGAGGGTGTGGTGTTTGGTGAAGCCGCGCTGGCGGCCATGCCCCCCAGTCGCAGAATCGGCAGCAAGTCGTTCATGGTCGAAGGCCTTCACGCTCACCGAGGCGAGTGGGAGGTCATCAAATCTGGACAGCGCTACAGTGCCTTTCAAGCGGGTATCCAATTGGCCAATCGATTGGGCGCCTTGAACGAGATTGAATTCTCTGAATTCGTGATGAAGACGCAACGTTTTGCGGATGCCATGGCGGGTGAAGCGGAGTTCACTGACATGATTGAAGAGGTGGCGCGTGCTCGCGAGTTGGATCAATTTGCAAGTGAACACGATGCCCAATTGATTTTTCAAATTCACGCTCAGCGACTCGCCTGGAGCCCAGGTTTTGTTCAACAACATGCCTCCCAATTGGGTTTTGTGGCCGGCGTCATTCCTGGACGGATGGTCATTCCGGCCAAGGCGATTGGCTTGCCGCCGATTTTAGGATTGAGTTTTGATACCCAGGCGGCTTTGGCCGATGACCCTTCAAATTCAGCGATCAGGCTTTTAAGTTTGACCCTTGATGTGCCGCAAGTTGAGCAAAGCGATGAACCTTTTAGGCGCATGTGGTACGTTGCTCAAGAGTTGTCCAAGGCCATGGAGGGCACCATCATGGACGATCAAGGGTATGTCCTCAGTTCAACGGCACTTGGCAACATCGAGCAAGACTTGCTGGCCTTGTACCAGATGCTGGCCTCTAGAGACTTGGCCGCAGGCTCTGCACAGGCCAGAAGACTCTTCAGTTAAGGGGCTAGGAGCCCAGTGCACTTGACTCAATCATGGCTTGAGCGCTCTCGTGCCACGTCAAGCTTTTTGGCAAGCCTCTTGTTCCCTGTTCTTTTTTGTACGCAACCATGACCCTTGAACCCTCTCCTTTGAGCCCTGAGATTGACGCGCAATACGCCGAGTTGAAGGCGCAACTCGCACAACACGCGCACCTCTATTACGTCTTGGATGAGCCTAGCATTGCCGATGTGCAATACGATGAGCTTTACCAACGCCTTGAAAGGCTTGAAGCACAGTTCCCCCAACTCGTCACACTTGACTCGCCCACGCAAAGAGTCGGGGGGGCTGTCTTGGATGCTTTTCGCTCAGTCGAACATGGTCAACCCATGCTGAGTATTCGAACCGAGACGGACACCTCTGCTCAAGGGGCGAAAGCGTTTGACGAGCGAATGCGCAAAGAGTTGTCGCTCAATGGCTCGCCAGAGGAGATCGACTATGTGGCTGAGTTGAAATTCGATGGTTTGGCCATGAATTTGACTTACTTTCAAGGTGTTTTGGTGCGTGCTGCAACTCGGGGTGATGGGCTCTTTGGTGAGGAGGTGACACAAAACATTCGCACCATTCGACAAATTCCTTTGAAGCTCAAAGACGTCTCGTCCCTTCCCATCCCTCAATGGTTAGAGGTCAGGGGGGAGGTCTACATGGGGAGATCTGACTTTGAAGACCTGAATGAGCGCCAGCGCATCAAAATCGCACAAGGCCTTAAAAACGAAAAGACCTTTGTCAATCCAAGAAATGCCGCGGCCGGTGCGGTCAGACAATTGGACTCAAAAATAGCCGCTCAACGGCCCTTGAGTTTTTTTGCCTATGGCGTGGGCGTGGTGTTGCCTAAGCCCTTTGAACCCCAGGCCGCTGAAAGCCCTTTGGCTCCAGAGTCGCAGACCCATTTGGAGGATCCCGCCGTTAATTGGGTGACGCCTAAAGTGAGCAATTCAACACAAGCGCTATTGAGTTTAGGCATTCAAGATCATTACAGCTTGCTGCAAGCTTTAAAAGCCTGGGGCTTTCCTGTTGCCAAGCAAGCGTCGGTTGTCAAGGGCGCAAAAGGCTTGGTTCACTTCCACCAAGAGATGGGGTTGGCGCGCGAGCATTTGCCGTTTGACATCGATGGGGTGGTGTACAAAGTCAATCGGCTTGATTGGCAGATGCGTTTGGGTTTTGTCACGCGGGAGCCGCGTTGGGCTGTTGCGCACAAGTATCCCGCTCAAGAACAAGTGACCACCGTCCTTGGCATTGATGTGCAGGTGGGTCGAACGGGTAAATTAACACCGGTGGCCAAATTAAAGCCTGTGTTTGTGGGCGGTGTGACGGTGACCAATGCCACTTTGCACAATGAGTTGGAGGCCACACGAAAGGATGTTCGAGTGGGCGACACGGTGATCGTCAGACGCGCAGGTGATGTCATTCCAGAGGTCGTTGGGGTTGTGATGCAAGATCGGCAAAAAGAGAGCTTGCCCTTCAAGATGCCAAGCCACTGTCCCGTGTGTGGAAGCTTGGCCATCAAGGAGGCACAAGAGGCCGATCATCGCTGTTCGGGCGGTTTGTTTTGCAGCGCACAAAGAAAGCAAGCGATTTGGCATTTCGCGTCTAAGCGCGCAATGGACATCGAGGACTTGGGAGAGAAGCTCATTGATCAATTGGTCGACACCCAAACCATTCAAAGTGTGGCCGATTTGTACCGACTGGATCTGTCCGCTTTGGTGGGTTTGGAGCGAATGGCAGAAAAATCAGCTGCCAATGTGCTTGAGGCCATTGAGGCTTCAAAAAAGACAAGTCTGGCGCGATTTTTGTACGCCTTGGGCATTCGACATGTGGGCGAGAGCACCGCAAAAGACTTGGCCAATCATTTTGGCGACCTTGATCGAATCGTTCATGCTTCCCAGGAGGCGCTCTTGGACGTCAACGATGTGGGCCCCGTGGTTGCTCAAAGCGTGCGCACCTTTTTCTCTCAAATCCATCACATGGCATTGATCGAGCAACTGCAAGCCTTGGGTGTCCATTGGCCCCGCACACAGGCGCAAGCGGATATGGACTTGCCCCTTGCGGGGCAAACCTATGTGATCACTGGCACCTTGTCTCAATTCTCTCGAGATGAGGCAAAAGAGGCTTTAGAGAAACTGGGTGCCAAGGTGGCGGGAAGCGTGAGCAAAAAGACCACCGCTTTGCTTGCGGGTGCGCAAGCTGGAAGCAAACTGGACAAGGCCCTCGCTTTGGGCGTGAGGGTGCTCGATGAGCCAGCGTTCGCCGATTTGCTTAAATCGAATGCGAGCGCGCCGAATTAAATCGTGGACTGTATTCATCAATTTTTTTAAACTGAAGGTTTGGCATGGCTGTTCGTGATATTTTGAAAATGGGAGAACCAAGGCTTTTGAGAGTTGCAAAGGCTGTCAAGCAATTTGACACCGAAGCTTTGCACGCCTTGGTGGTGGACCTGGAGCAGACCATGTTGGCAGCCCATGGCGTGGGCATCGCAGCGCCGCAAATCGGTGAGGATCTTCAGGTGGTGATTTTTGGAACTGGTCAGCCCAATGTGCGCTACCCGGATGCCGAGGTGATTCCAAAGACCGTGCTCATCAATCCAGTGCTTGAGCCCTTGTCGGACCGCGTGGAGGATGGTTGGGAGGGGTGCTTGTCAGTGCCGGGCATGAGGGGCTTGGTGCACAGGTACACGCATCTCAAATATGCTGGCTTTGATGTTCGCGGGCAACGCATTGAGCGAGAGGTGAGTGGTTTTCATGCAAGGGTGGTTCAACACGAGTGTGATCATTTGCTGGGCGTTCTTTATCCCATGAGAATCAAGGACATGACTCAATTTGGCTTTGTGGATGTCCTTTTTCCAGAACTCGATCCCAATTCAGATGATTGAGCCTTTTCCCAAGAAATTTAAAAAAGCTTTCACAGAATCCTCTGCGCTCTCTTCTTGAATCAGATGACCCGTGTTCTTTAAGGTCACTGTTTTTGCGCCGGGCATGGCCACCTTAAAGTCTTCAAGATGAATCAAAGGACTGATTCTGTCTTCCTCGCCCCAAACAATGAGTGTGGGTGTGTCGATGGATTTCAATGCGACACTTAGCTCAAGCCCCATGCTTTGAGACATCCGATCCAGCATGCTGGCTCTCACGCCAGGCGCTAAAAGCATATCGTGGTAACGGCTCAGTGTTTGTTCGGTCATTAAACCCGGATCTGCAAAAGCATTTTCTAAAATGACTTTGACCGCCCACTTCGGGCAAGTAAAGCGAATCAGTCCAAAATAAAAGGGCGTGTCATAGGTGGGCAAGGAGGCGAGCTGGGCCCCATTTTCAGATCCTTTTGATGGCGATGAAGGCGAGCCCTCTGGACTCAAAAGCACCAAGTGAGTGACGCTTTCAGGGTGCTTGGCCGCATAAGTCCAAGCCATCCTGGCACCCAGTGCGTGGCCCACCAAGACAAAGGTTTTGAGTTTTTTGCTTTCAAGAAACTGCTCCAATCGACGCAAATCTGCGGCATCGGAGTAGTCATGTGAAGCCGGTGCGCTGCTGAGCCCAAAGCCAGGTACATCAAAACGCACCACTCGCATTTGAGGTTTGAGCAGGCGCACCCACTCGTCCCATGTTTGGAGACTTGAGCCCAGTCCGTGGATTAAAACGACCGTGGACGCAGTCTCATTTTTGGGATCCGTGTCTTCAGAGAACACAAGGGATTCAGGCGTTTGAAGCAGTTGACTTTGTGGGGTCTCGTAAAAAGCCTTGAGTCGATCAAAAGATAAATCGGGTGTCCATAAAAGCAAACCCGCAAGGACCATGATCATGGAGAAAATGATGGGCATGTGGACTCTTGTTGCTGTTGACGCTGGTTGACTGAACTGATCGCGAATGAGTTTTTTAAGTGCTATTGAGCGAATTGACCTGCTTTGGCGTGCAAATTGCCCATTTGTTTTTGTAAGAAATGCAACTTATTTGCTGGGCTTTACATCTCAACTTTAATTCTAAGGGTAAAAAGACCCCTCTTGCAAAGCCCTTTCTTAGAAAAGGCTGAGCCGAGCAATTTCATGATTTGGGGGCTGGGCTTGGCCACCTAGGCCTGTGACTCCAGGGGCGATCCGGTCGTTTAAGGGGTGCCAAGCTTCGGACAATCCCTTGCGTCAAAGGGGGGTGGGTGGTGCGATAATTGATCGCACCCATTTGAAGCCTTTGTGTTGGAAAAGATGTTTCAACGGGGCGCTTTAAATTTCATCTACTTTCTCCCTACTTTTATGCCCGATACCCTCAAGATTGTTCAAACCTTCAACCCCAATCCCTCGCAGCCGAGTTTGAAGTTGCCCAAAGGTGCCTGTGACGCACATGTGCATGTCTTTGGTCCAAGGGCGGTATTTCCCTTTGATCCTGAGCGTCAATCGACCCCTCAAGATGCCCCCAAAGAATTGCTCTTTAAGTGGCACAAGCAAATGGGCATTGAGCGTTGTGTGATTGTCCAGTCCATGGTGCATGCTTTGGACAACCGAGTGGTTGAAGATGCCGTCAAGGCTGGTGGAGGAAATTATTTGGGCGTTGCGCTTTTGTCGCCGCATGTATCAGATGCTGAATTGCAGCGCTTGGCAACGATCGGTTTTAAGGGTGTTCGGTTTAACTTTATGAAGCACCTTGGAGGCGCACAAGGGGAGGCGGGGGTACAACGCTTAAAGGACATCATTGCCCTGACTCACCGGCTTAAAACAGTGGGGATGCACCTGCAAGTGCATTTTGAGAGCTCATTGATTCACGAGTTGTCCAAATCTTTTGAGCAAAGTGCAGTCCCTGTGGTGATCGACCACATGGCGCGTGTGGACGCGAAGTTGGGAGAGCACCATGAGGACTTTTCGGCCTTGATGAAGTTGCTCAGCAATCCACTCTTTCACGTCAAAGTCAGTGGCATCGATCGCATTGATCAAAGCGTTCCTTTTGAGGACCCAGCACGCCCCTACTTTAGAGGCATTGCCCTGGCTCGACGTTTGGTCAAGAGCTATCCTGATCAGTGCGTTTGGGGCTCAGATTGGCCACACCCCAATCACACGCATATTCCAGACGATGGCGTGCTCGTTCAAGCCTTGGAGCAGATTGCACCAGAGCCTGAGTTGATGCAAAAGATTTTGGTGGACAATCCTCAGAGACTTTATGGTTTCAAGTGATCAAGCTGTTTACAGAGGAATGAGGCTGTAAGTACAGGAGTGGCCGATCAATTGGCCAATTGAATTGAGATACTTTTTTTTACATGAGATGATTTGATGACGAGCACAACTGAAAAAAATTTAAAAATGACCCCCAAAGAAAACAGAAGACTCGACGAGCGCGTGGTCTTCATCACGGGGGCGGGTTCTGTGGGAGCTGGCTGGGGCAATGGACGTTCAATCGCCGTCAGGTTTGCGCAAGAGGGTGCCAAGGTCTACGGTGTGGATTTGCATGAAGAACGCATGCAAGAGACAAAAGCCTTGATTGAATCATTTGGTGGCACCTTTGTTGGTTGTTCCTGTGACGTCATGAGCTCCAAGTCCATTGCACAAGCGGTACAAAATTGCATTGATACGTTTGGTCGAATCGATGTGCTCGTCAACAATGTTGGGGGCTCTGCCAAAGGGGGGCCTGTGGAGATGGAGGAAGAGGTTTGGGACACACAAGTGGATTACAACCTCAAGAGTGTGTTCTTGACCTGTAAACACGTGTTGCCGCACATGATCAAACAGCAAAGTGGTGCTGTTGTGAGCATGGCGTCTACTTCAGGGACGCGTTGGACGGGGGCTGCACAAATTGCCTACGCGGCAACCAAGGCGGGCATCATTCAAATGTCCAAAGTGCTGGCTGTTCAATATGCCAAACAAAGCATTCGGTTCAACACGGTCGTGCCCGGTCAGTTGCACACGCCCATGGTTGAAGTGCGTTTGGCGGGACAGCGCTCGGGAGGGGACGTTCAATCCTTGCTAGAACAAAGACAGTCTCGAATTCCTTTGCCCTTCATGGGCGATGGCAGAGACAGTGCCAATGCGGCGCTTTTTTTGGCGAGTGATGAGTCACGCTTTGTGACTGGCACCGAGATCGTGGTCGATGGCGGAATGTCCGCTCGCTGCGATTGATCCGTTTTTTATTAACCCTTAACTATATTTTTAATCATGCGCATTCAACCCGTTGTCCCAGGTACTCGTGCAGAACTCAAAGAACAAGAGGCCCAAATTTTGGCTCAAAGAGGGCGGATATCCCCTTTGTACCAAGCGCTCTTGAACAGTCCACCCATCGCACATGGTTGGGAGCAGATGCTCTCTGCTGTTCGCAACAGAAGCTCTTTGAGCGATGCACTGAAGGAGCTGGTGATCTTGCGTGTTGCCGTCTTGAACAACGCGCCCTTTGAGTTTGAGGCGCATGCACCCATCGCGCTCAAGTCTGGTGTGACCCAAGAGGCCATTGATCAATTAAAAAACATTGCGTATGAGAGCAGCCATGCTGCCATCCTCAAATCTGCTCACTTGTTCACGCCAGAGCAGTTGATTGCTTTGAAACTCACGGACACCATGACCAAGGAAATCACGGTTGGGGATGCTTTGTACGCGGAGGTCAAAAGCCATTTCAATGATCATCAACAAGTCGATTTGGTCGCAACTGTTGCGGCCTACAACATGGTCTCACGCTTTTTAGAAGCTTTGCAAATCGGTCATTGAGGAGGCCTTTTGAGCGCGCAATCTATTCTCAACAGTGAGGAGACACTCACGCACGTGTTCTTGATTCGATTTGAGTTGAAATTGACCAGTCGCTTGCAAAGTGAAATGGCGAAAGAGAGCGCCAATGTGCCGTCCATTGGGGATGCCTTGGCGCTTGAACTCAAGTCCATTGCTCTTTGGGTGATTGAACACTTGAAGCCCATCGACTCAAAAGGCGTGGCGCTTGAGCTCCAAAATGTGGTGTGTCGACACGATCTCGAGCGACTTCAATGTCTCATCTACTTGTCCCTTTGTGAGCCCAAGGTGATTGTCGATGGGTTCATGCCAGAACTGTCTGAGTGCATTGGGATGGCCTTAGAGCAGTCGTCTTTCAAGCCCTTGCGTGCGTTGCAAGACGAGCAAGCTGAAGGCTTTGGATTGTCTAGGTTGTCACAGCTTTCTGATTTGCCTGGACCCTCTCATTTGCTCAAGCCGCATGTGCACTATGTGGTTGAAACGGACGTAGAGAGTGGCTGGTGGAACGAAATCAATGACTGGTATGCGCAAGAGCATTTGCCTGGCTTGGCCAGTGTTCCTGGGTGTGTGATGGCCAAGCGTTACGTGAACCTTGATGCAGGTCCTCGGTCTTTTGCTTGTTATGATTTGCTCACGCAAGACGTTTTGCTCAGTCCTGAGTGGTTGGCTGTTCGAGCAACCCCTTGGAGCAGCAAAGCCAGGCCCCATTTTCTCAACACAAAAAGAGATGTGTTCCCTCTCGTTTTATAAGCAAATGATGAGATGGCTTTAGGCAATCACTGGTTTTGAGGAGTGACCCTGGTCTGGAGATAAAAAAATCCAATGCCAGCACCAAAAGCGTTCGCTCCTAATGCTTGATGGAGTTTTGACCAGGCGTCTGGGCTTGCTGCTTGCGTTCAAGGCATTGAACGCAAGGCTGTGCAGCAAAACTCAGGCAAGCTTGACCGCTTTGATCATGGCTTTGGATAGATTGTTCAAGTAGCGATCTCCCGCCTTGGTGATGCCGATGAATTTTGTGCGACGGTTGTCGCCTTCAAATTTCAATTCTGCCAAATTGGCCTGTAGCAAGCTGTCAAGCTTGCGGTGAATGGTGGCGGGGGACGCGATTTGCTTTAAGGCCATCAGGTCGGAAACGGTGAGGGGCGTCTCTTTGTAGTGATTGATCGCTATTTCATCCAAAAGAAGTTTGGCTTCTGGGTCGATGGCGTTGCCATCTTTTATCGATAAACCTTTGAGGACTTCAAGAAAGCGAATGTATTCTAGTGACATGATGGTGAAGAGTAAAAAATTGACTGTAAGTATTACATATTCTATTTCGGTTTATCTATTTGATCAATCTTTTTTTGGACCAAAGGCAGCCTGACAATCGCTTTGAGCGCTACCGTACCGAGCAGAGTTCCAGTGATGTCACCAATCATCATTTCAAAAAATTGGAGGTTCCAAATGAGTGCCTTGGGCTCCAAGAGCAACCACAGTGAGTGGTGAACCAAGGCATTGCTGAAAGAGTAAATGAGCCCAAGAAGGATCAAATCCTTTGTGTTGGACAGGGCGACGTCCTTGTTGAAAGTTAATTTGAATAAATAGCTGGCCAGCAAGGGCCCAAAGCCTGAACATGCAATGTTTGCAATCTCGGTCAGATTGACCTCCTCTTGGAAGGGCAGCAGCAGCACGCCGCCAAACATGGTTGCGAGTGTCCCATTGACTGGACCCAAGACCAAAACATTGAGCAGTCTTATAAAGGCGGGGAGATAAATAAGTGAGATGTGTGGGTTAAGGGACAATGAACTGAACAGCAACACATTGAGTTGATGCAGGCCGCAATACATCAAGGCAGAAATTAAAATAAGAGACAGGGGCATCGTTTTAAAACCCCCAATGAATTGATTTTTGAAGAGCAAAATTTTTTTCTGTTTGAGTGGATGCATTGCCAGTTGTGTAAAGTTTTGTGATCTTTACTTAGCGGCTTCTTTTCCGCTTGGCAGGACTGCTTTGACCACTGAGGTGGTCGCACTCACGCCAGTTGAAATGACCGATACCGTACCCGAGACCGCTGCATCAGCGATGCTGAGGACTGTGCAGCCACTGGTGCTCAAGGCCAGAAAGGCTATAAAAATGCTCAGTCCCCTTGTGCTCAATAGCGATTGCATGCAAAAAAGCGTGGTGGTGAAGGTTTGCATTTTTTTACTTTCTTTTTCATTTTAAAAATGCATGATAACCGCTGCGTTTGGTGTTTTTTTAAGGGCTACACCCTAGATTTTTTGAGCTCAAGCCAGGATTTTTACACTTCCAGACGGGGCTCTTGTCCTTAAAGTAGGTCTTAAAACGTTAGAATAAACGGTTTTGGAGGCCAGGTCATGCGTCTACTAGGTAAAGCGCTCACCTTTGATGATGTCTTGTTGGTGCCCGCTTATTCTGAAGTTCTGCCCAAAGACACCCGTTTAAATACGCAATTTTCCCGCAGAATTGCCCTTAATCTGCCCCTCGTTTCTGCAGCCATGGACACGGTCACCGAGTCCAGGCTCGCCATTGCCATCGCGCAAGAGGGGGGCATGGGCATCATTCACAAAAATCTCACCCCTCAGCAGCAAGCTCACGAAGTCTCCAAAGTCAAACGCTATGAAAGTGGCGTTTTGCGCGACCCAGTGGTCATCACGCCTGATCACACGGTCAGCCAAGTGTTGGAACTTTCTGAGCAGTTGGGTATCTCGGGCTTCCCAGTGTGTGATGCAGGGCACGTGATCGGGATTGTCACCGGACGAGATTTGCGTTTTGAGACTCGACACGACATCAAAGTGAGCGAAATCATGACGCCACAAGACAAATTGATCACCGTGCCTGAGGGGACCACTGCACAAGAAGCCAAGGCTTTGCTCAATAAGTACAAGCTTGAGAGGTTGCTCGTGATTGATCAGCACTTTGTGCTCAAAGGATTGATCACTGTGAAAGACATCACCAAGCAAACGAGTTTTCCAAATGCAGCGCGAGATGTCTCTGGACGCTTGCGTGTGGGGGCTGCAGTGGGTGTGGGTGAAGACACAGTGGAGCGTGTTCAGTTGCTGGTCAAAGCCGGTGTCGACGCCATTGTGGTCGATACCGCGCATGGTCACAGTCAAGGGGTTTTGGACCGCGTGCGGTGGTTAAAACAAACGTATCCTGATGTGGATGTGGTCGGTGGCAATATCGCGACCGCCGCTGCGGCGCGTGATTTGGTCAAGGCGGGTGCTGATGCGGTCAAGGTGGGCATCGGTCCTGGTTCAATTTGTACAACTCGCATTGTGGCGGGTGTAGGCGTGCCACAAATCACAGCCATTGACAATGTGGCTCAAGCTTTGAAGGGCACGGGTGTGCCCCTCATTGCCGACGGCGGTGTGCGTTACAGCGGCGACATTGCCAAAGCCATTGCCGCAGGTGCCTCAACGGTCATGATGGGCGGCATCTTTGCTGGCACCGAAGAGGCTCCTGGAGAGGTCATTTTGTTCCAGGGCAGAAGTTACAAGAGTTATCGTGGCATGGGCAGCATTGGCGCGATGCAGCAAGGCAGTGCCGACCGGTACTTTCAAGAGTCCAGTCGCACCAACCCCAATGCTGATAAGTTGGTGCCTGAGGGCATTGAAGGTCGGGTGCCTTACAAAGGCTCCATGGTGGCGATCGTCTACCAGATGGCGGGTGGTTTGAAAGCCAGCATGGGGTATTGTGGGTGTTCTTGCATTGAGGACTTGAAGGAGCGTGCTGAGTTTGTTGAAATCACGACAGCCGGTATTCGCGAAAGTCACGTCCACGATGTCCAGATCACCAAAGAGTCACCCAATTACAGGGCCGATTAGAAGGCTGCAGTTTGCTTGAACTTAAACACTTGGTGTCCAAGTGTTGGTTTTTTTTCTGAAGGACAAGCCCTGTTCATTCTCGGTCATTTTTGATTCATCTTTCAAGCTAGACACATGCAACACGAAACCATTTTAATTTTAGATTTTGGCTCACAGGTCACGCAACTGATTGCTCGGCGTATCCGTGAGGCGCATGTTTATTGCGAGGTTCACCCTTGTGATGTTTCAAGCGAATGGTTGATTGACTATGCAAAAACCCACCAAGTCAAAGGCATCGTGCTTTCTGGCTCACATGCGAGTGTTTATGAGGAATTGACCGACAAAGCCCCTGATGCTGCATTCACCTTGGGTGTGCCTGTTTTGGGCATTTGCTATGGCATGCAAACCATGGCCATGCAGCTCGGTGGCAAGGTGGAGAGTGGGCACACCAGAGAATTTGGTTACGCTGAGGTCCGTGCACATGGGCACACTGCTTTGTTGCGCGATCTCTGCGACTTTGAAACTCCTGAAGGGCATGGCATGCTCAAGGTCTGGATGAGCCACGGAGACAAGGTGGTGGCGTTGCCTGCTGGGTTCAAGTTGATGGCCAGCACGCCCAGTTGCCCCATTGCGGGGATGGCCGATGAGCAGCGGCATTTTTACGCAGTTCAGTTTCATCCAGAAGTGACGCACACGGTTTTAGGGCAAAAAATTCTAGAGCGCTTTGTGCTGGATATTTGTGCTGTCCGAGCCGATTGGGTCATGAAAGATCACATTGAAGAGGCCATCAAAAGCATCAAAGCACAAGTGGGGGATGAGGAAGTTATTTTGGGACTCTCTGGCGGCGTGGATTCTTCCGTTGCTGCGGCGCTTATTCACCGAGCCATTGGAGACCAACTCACGTGTGTCTTTGTCGATCACGGCCTGTTGCGCCTCAATGAGGGCGATGTGGTCATGGAGATGTTCGTTGGCAAGTTGCATGCGCACGTGATCCGTGTTGACGCAAGTGAGCTTTTTTTAGGCAAACTCGCCGGCGTGAGCGAACCAGAAGCCAAACGCAAAATCATTGGTGGACTTTTTGTGGATGTGTTCAAACAAGAGGCGGCCAAGCTCAAGAGTGGAGCCCTTGGGCACAAAGGGGCAAGTTTTCTTGCTCAAGGCACCATTTATCCCGATGTGATCGAGTCCGGGGGCGCCAAAAGTAAAAAGGCGGTCACCATCAAGAGCCATCACAATGTGGGTGGCTTGCCTGAACAGTTGGGGCTTAAGTTGCTAGAACCCCTGAGGGACTTGTTCAAAGATGAGGTGCGTGAATTGGGGGTGGCTTTGGGCTTGCCCAAAGAGATGGTGTACCGCCATCCCTTTCCTGGTCCAGGCCTAGGGGTCAGAATCCTGGGAGAGGTCAAGGCTGAGTATGCTGATTTGCTAAGACGCGCAGACCATATTTTCATTGAAGAGTTGCGAGCCTTTAAGGACGAAAAAACTGGAAAGTCTTGGTACGATTTAACTTCTCAAGCCTTTACTGTTTTTTTGCCGGTTAAAAGTGTTGGGGTCATGGGGGATGGGAGGACCTATGATTACGTGGTTGCTTTGCGAGCTGTCCAAACTTCAGACTTCATGACCGCTGACTGGGCTGAATTACCCTATGCTTTGCTTAAAAA
>CANBTT010000014.1 GCA_947372465.1 Burkholderiales bacterium
TGAACTTTGCGCATCTTGGCCATCTGCGACAAGCCACCCGTGAGTTTAGAGATCACTTTCTCTTTGTGTCCGCGCAACTTGTCAATGTTCAATTTGGGCTTGGAGAACTCCACCCCAAGGTCGGCCAAATGAGCCACTTCGTCCATGACGGAGGCCACATGCAGCAAGGCTTTTGAAGGAATGCAACCGACATTCAAGCACACACCACCCAAGGCGGCGTAACGCTCAACGAGGGTGACTTTGAGGCCCAAATCAGCCGCCCTGAAAGCGGCCGAATAACCACCAGGCCCACCCCCTAAAACCAAGAGATCGCAGTCGGCGTCGCCGCCCCCACTAGAGGCCGCGGACGCTTGAATGGGAGCGCTTACAGATGCGCTTGTCGGACTGGCCAGGACTGGGTTTGAAGCCACAATGGGCGCTGGTGCGGTCGCCGCTTGAGTCGCCTCAATGGTCAAGACCACCGACCCCTCTGCCACCTTGTCGCCCACCTTGACCTTGACGTCCTTGACAACGCCGGCGTGCGAGCAAGGAATCTCCATCGATGCCTTGTCCGACTCGACCGTGATCAAACTTTGTTCCACCTTGACCGTGTCACCTGCCTTGACCAAGACCTCAATCACGGCCACTTCGCTGAAGTCACCAATGTCTGGAACTTTGATATCCATCGTTGCCATATGTTCAGTCCTTAAAGCTTAGAGCATTACTCTGCGAAAGTCGGCCAAAATTTGACCCAAGTATGCATTGAACCTTGCGGCCAAAGCGCCATCAATCACACGGTGATCCCAGCTCAATGACAAGGGCAAGATCAAGCGAGGCACAAACGCCTTGCCGTCCCAAACAGGCTGCATTTGGCTCTTGCAAACCCCAAGAATGGCCACTTCAGGCGCATTGATGATGGGCGTGAAGTAGCGCCCTCCTATGCCCCCGAGTGAAGAGATGGTAAAACAAGCCCCCGTCATCTCAGCGGGACTTAATTTGCCGTCGCGCGCCTTTTTGGCCAATTCAGACATCTCTTGAGAAATTTGCATGACGCCCTTTTTATCGGCATCTCTGATCACCGGCACCATCAAACCATTGGGCGTATCGGCGGCAAAGCCGATGTGGAAATAGTGTTTATAGACCAACTCCTCGCCGTCCAATGAGGTGTTGAACTCAGGGAATTTTTTAAGTGCAGAGACGCACGCTTTGATCAAAAAGGCAAGCATGGTGACCTTGATGCCTGACTTTTCATGTTCTTTGTTGGTCAGCACACGAAAGGCTTCAAGCTCGGTGATATCGGCATCGTCGTGATTGGTCACATGAGGAATCATGACCCAATTGCGATGCAAGTTGGCGCCACTGATCTTTTTAATGCGCCCCATGGGCTTGCGCTCTACAGTGCCAAACTTGGTGAAATCGACCTTGGGCCAATCAAGCAGACCCAGACCCGCCCCTGAGGCTGCGCCAGCAAAAGACCCGCTCGCCTTTTGTAGGGCGGTTTGCACTTGACCACTCATCACGCCTTTGGAGAAGGACTGCACATCTTCAATGGTGATGCGTCCCTTGTTGCCCGTGCCCTTGACTTCGCCCAGTGGGACACCCAACTCACGCGCAAATTTTCTGATCGAGGGTGAGGCATGCGGCACTTTGACCAAAGATGTGGCATCGCTTGGATGGTGTGCAGGCGCTGCACTTGGTGCAGACACTTGTGCATTGAAAGCGGGCGCAGGGGCAGCAGACGCCGCAACGGCTGGCGCAGCACTGCTTGCGCCCGCAGCTGCAGCGGCTGGCGCGCTTGACAACACCAAGGCCAACAAGTCGCCCTTGTTGATTTTGTCGCCCACTTTGACCTTTAAAGCCTTCACCACGCCCGCGTGGGAGGAAGGAATCTCCATGGAGGCTTTGTCAGATTCAACCGTGATCAAAGACTGGTCCACGCTCACGGTGTCGCCTTCTTTGACCATCAACTCGATCACGGCAACATCTTTGAAGTCACCAATGTCTGGGACCACCACGGCTTGTTCGCTAGGAGCCGATGCGCTCGCTTGCACGGCGGGTGGCGCGGTCACTTGCGCTGTCGAGGCCGCAACAGTTGGGGCCGCTGCAGCTGCACTGGGTGCGCTGCTCGCAGAGGACGAAGCAGACGCCGCGGCACCTGCACTGAGTGTTACCGTTGCAATCACGCTGCCTTCTTTGACTTTGTCACCCACCTTCACTTTAAGCGCGGTGATGACCCCTTCATGAGAAGAGGGGATCTCCATGGAGGCTTTGTCTGACTCCACCGTGATCAAAGACTGATCCACTTTGACATGGTCGCCCACTTTGACCATCAACTCAATCACAGCGACGGCGTCAAAATCCCCTATGTCTGGTACTTTTATGTCCAAGGTGCTCATGTGTTCTCTCCTAAGCCTTAAGCAAACAGGGGGTTGATTTTTTGCGTGTCGATCTGGTATTTTTCGATCGCTTGCGTGACTTTTTCCACTGGAACGAGCCCATCCTCACTGAGGGCTTTGAGCGCCGCCACAACGATGAAGTGACGGTTGACCTCAAAGTGCTCTCTCAAACGGCTTCTAAAATCACTGCGCCCAAAACCGTCTGTGCCCAGCACTTTGTAGCTTCTGTCCTTGGGGATGAAGGCGCGAATTTGATCGGCGTAGGACTTCATGTAGTCGGTGGACGCCACAACAGAGCCCTCGTGTTTGCCAAGTTGTTCAGCCACAAAGGAGAGTTTTGGCGCTTTGCTGGGGTTGAGCAAATTCCATCTCTCGCAGGCTTGGCCGTCTCTTGCGAGCTCATTGAAACTGGGGCAACTCCACACATTGGCTGCAACGCCAAAGTCCTTCAGGAGCAACTCTTTTGCAGCAATGGATTCTCTAAGAATCGTGCCTGAGCCCAAAAGGTTGACCCTAGGGGCCTTCTTTGGACCCTCGGCTTTTTGGAGCAAATACATGCCTTTGATGATGTCTTCTTCACTGCCTGGCGTGAGACCAGGCATGGCATAGTTTTCATTCAATAGCGTGATGTAGTAAAAAACATTTTCTTGGTTTTCAACCATGCGCTTTAAGCCATTTTGCATGATCACGGCCACTTCATGCGCGAAGGTCGGGTCGTAGCTGATGCAATTGGGAATGGTGCCCGCCAAAATGTGGCTGTGTCCGTCCTCGTGCTGCAAACCCTCTCCATTCAAAGTGGTTCTGCCTGAGGTGCCGCCCAAGAGAAATCCTCGTGCTTGCATGTCGCCGGCCGCCCAGGCCAAGTCCCCAATGCGTTGGAAACCAAACATAGAGTAATACACGTAAAACGGTATCATGATGCGGTTGTTGGTTGAGTAAGAGGTTGCCGCGGCAATCCAACTGCTCATGCCACCGGCCTCGTTGATGCCTTCTTGCAGAATTTGACCCGCCTTGTCTTCTTTGTAGTACATGACTTGGTCTTTGTCGACGGGCGTGTACTGTTGACCTGCGGGGTTGTAAATACCCACCTGCCTGAAGAGACCCTCCATGCCAAAGGTTCTGGCCTCGTCCACAAGAATGGGCACCACACGAGGGCCCAAGGCTTGGTCTCTCAAGAGTTGCGTCAAAAAGCGGACATAGGCCTGCGTGGTCGAAATCTCGCGCCCCTCAACGGTGGGCTCCAAAATGGCTTTGAAGGTCTCCAAAGGAGGTGCGGTGAACTTCTCTTCACTGACCACGCGGCGATGGGGCAAATAGCCCCCCAAGTCCTTTCTTCTTTGATGCAAATATTGCATCTCTGGCGTGTCATCGGCGGGCTTATAAAAGGGCAACTTGGGCAAATCGGCATCAGAAATGGGGATGTTGAAACGATCCCTAAAGGCCTTGATGTCCTCGTCGGTGAGCTTTTTGGTTTGGTGAACGGTGTTTTTACCCTCGCCCACTTTCCCCATCCCAAAGCCTTTGACGGTTTTGATGAGCAAAACACTGGGTTGTCCGGTGTGCTTCATGGCCTTGGCGTAGGCTGCATAAACTTTTTGCGGATCGTGTCCACCACGACGCAAATTCCAGATCTCATCATCGCTCATCTTGGCAACCATCTCGAGGGTCTTGGGGTCACGACCAAAGAAGTGTTTTCTAACATAAGCGCCATCATTGGCCTTGAATGCCTGGTAGTCGCCATCCACCGTCTCCATCATGATGCGCCTGAGTGCACCGTCTTTGTCTTTGGCGAGCAGGCCATCCCAATTGGAGCCCCAAATGAGCTTGATCACATTCCAACCACTGCCCCTGAATTCACTCTCAAGCTCCTGAATGATCTTGCCGTTTCCTCTCACAGGTCCATCCAAGCGTTGCAAATTACAGTTGATCACAAACACCAAGTTGTCCAACTTCTCCCTGGCCGCCAGACCGATGGCGCCCAAGGACTCCACCTCATCCATTTCACCATCCCCGCAAAAGACCCAGACCTTTCTGTTCTCTGTATTGGCAATGCCCCTGGCGTGCAAGTATTTCAAAAATCGGGCTTGATAGATCGCCATCAAGGGACCCAGGCCCATGGAGACGGTAGGAAACTGCCAAAACTCTGGCATCAACTTGGGGTGAGGATAACTTGATAAACCGCCCCCTTTCACCTCTTGTCTGAAGTTAAGGAGTTGCTCCTCCGACAAACGCCCTTCCAAATAAGCCCTGGCATACACGCCAGGAGAGACGTGACCTTGGATGTACAAAAGGTCACCTCCATGGTTCTCGCTCTCGGCATGCCAAAAGTGATTAAACCCGGCACCAAAGAGATGCGCGAGTGAAGCAAAGGAGCCTATGTGACCGCCTAAGTCTCCACCGTCCTCAGGGTTGTGGCGATTGGCTTTGACGACCATGGCCATGGCGTTCCAGCGCATGAAAGCTCTCAAACGCTCCTCGATCTCAATGTTGCCTGGACAAGTCTCCTCTTGGTCAACATCAATCGTGTTGACGTAGCCAGTGTTTGCAGAAAAAGGCATGTCAATGCTGCTCTCTCGGGCTTGCTCCAACAGTTGCTCTAATAGATAGTGAGCTCTCTCAGGGCCTTCATTTTCAATCACCGCTTTGAGCGCATCAAGCCACTCACGGGTTTCTTGAGAGTCAGAATCATTGATGGCAAAGGTTTGAGAATCGCTGGGATGAGCGGACATGCTTGTCTCCTAAGTTGATGACGTATTGTGTCTTTTTTTGGAGTATCTCACATATTTTTCTGGATTTCAAAATATGATTGTTCTTTTCATATTGTGAAATCAGATAAGAAAGTCAAGTCTTTGAAAAATTTAAGCGACTTGTTCTTTAAACTCCTGTGCATGAGCATCAAAGTCGTCTCCAAGGTTGCACAAACCCCCCTTAAAAAAGTCGCCCGCCAATGGAGCGGTTGGTGGCGCAGCCAAAGCCCCTCCAAACAAGACACCTTGGCTTTGATTGCGCCCTTAACGGCCGTGGTCTTTTTCTTTATCGCCGTGGCTGCGGCCTTTGGATATTTAAGGTATGAGGAAATTTTGCGGGAGGAAGAAACCGTTCGCCGAGACGTGGAATATGTCCAAGAACGATTAAGCATTCGCTTGCTTGAACGCCAAGAACAAATCATGCGCCTGTCTCGCGACTTGGCCGCTCAAGATATTCAAGAGGTTGACTTCATCCGTGAAGCGGGTGCCATGCTGAACCAATACCCGGAAATATCCTCCATCAGTTGGCTTGATAGCAAAAAAAATGTGCAGTATTCGTTCACGTCCACGGGCATCCAAAACAAGCAAACTTATCTGATCGGCAACTTGCTGTCCTCCCCCACTTTGGACGCCACATTTGATTGGGTCAAGTCACAAAAAAGATTTGCCTACGCCCCCTTGGTTTTCAATGGCGACACCCCCCGCTCTTTGGAAGAAACACAGCTGCAATTGTTCGTGCCCTTTATCAAAAAGGGCTACTTTCAAGGCGCTTTTTTGGTTGACTACAAAATTTCGGGCTTGCTTCGTTTTGTCGTGCCACAAGACATCTTGACAAGACACGCGGTCTCCATTTGGTTTGGCAAATCACAACTCCTCGCTGGCAATGTGATTCAAATGCGCACGCGAGCGGCCTACCTCGCCCCCTTTGTCAAACCCGTTTACGAGTACACCGTGCCCATTGCCCCAGCAGGCAGTGGACTGGTCCTCAAAGCTCAAGCTTATAGAATTTCTCAGGGCGTGATTGGTAACGGCCTATTTTGGTTGGTGACTTTGATGAGCTTGCTGACCGCTTGGATGTTGATTGGCACGTGGCGACACACAAGACGGCGCCTTCAAGCCCAAAGGGCGCTGGTGGCTGAGACCAACTTTAGGCGCGCCATGGAGAATTCGATCCTCACTGGCATGCGCGCCATGGACATGCAAGGGTGCATCACCTATGTCAACGCCGCCTTTTGTCAAATGACGGGCTGGTCAGAGGCAGAACTCGTTGGCCAGTACCCCCCCTTCCCCTATTGGCCTGATGCAGATCGTGAGCTTTTGTCGGTCAAACTGGCGGAGGAGTTGAGTGGTCAAACCTCTCAATCGGGCCTTCAAGTCAGGGTCAAGAAAAAAGATGGCAACATTTTTGATGCAAGACTCTATGTCTCCCCCTTGGTTGACGCCAAGGGACTTCAGTCCGGCTGGATGACCTCCATGACCGATATCACGGAGCCCAACCGCATCAGGCAACAACTCTCCGCCTCCTATGAGCGCTTCACCACGGTGCTCGAAGCCTTGGACGCATCCGTCTCGGTGACCCCCATTGGGTCGAATGAAATTGTGTTCACCAACAAGTTGTATCGCCAATGGTTTGGCATCAAGAGCGATGGCCATCTTCAAATGATTGAGCAAGCCTTCGAATCCCTTCAAAGCTCCAACACCTTGGCTCAAGATGCCGATGACTTGGCTGGACTGCCTTCCCAAAACTTGGAGCGCACTTTATCTGAAAACGCAGAAGTCTTCGTGCCCAATTTATCAAAATGGCTCGAAGTGCGCTCTCGGTACTTGAATTGGGTCGATGGCCGCTTGGCTCAGATGATCATTGCCACCGACATCACGCCAAGAAGAAACGCTGAAGAGCAATCGGCCATCCAAGCCGAAAGAGCGCAATCGGTCTCGCGTTTGATCACCATGGGAGAGATGGCATCCAGTGTGGCCCATGAACTCAACCAGCCCTTGACCGCCATCAACAACTACTGCACGGGACTGCTCACCCGCATCAAAACCAAACAACTTCGGGAAGAAGATTTGTTGACTGCGCTTGAAAAAACCGCTCACCAGGCCCAAAGAGCCGGCCAGATCATCCAGCGCATCAGAAGTTTCGTCAAACGCAGCGAACCCAACCGAAATTTGGCCAACATTGGCATGATCGTGATGGAAGCGGTTGAACTGGCAGAGATTGAACTCAAGCGCCGACAAGTTCGTCTGAGCCACTACATTTCTGCCCACCTGCCGCCCCTGATGGTTGACCCGATTTTGATTGAACAAGTGCTGGTCAATTTGCTGAAAAATGCCGCCGAGTCGATCGATTTAAGCAAGCGCGAGAGCACGTATCGACAAGTCGACTTGAAGGTCCTGCCACAAGAGATCAACGGCCAACAAATCGTCGAATTTTCCGTGACCGACACCGGCAAAGGCTTGGCGCCAGAGGTTTTGGAGCGACTTTATGAGGCATTTTTCTCTACAAAAACGGAGGGCATGGGCATGGGCTTGAATTTATGCCGCAGCATCGTTGAGTCGCACCAAGGCCGAATGCAGGCCGAGAACCTCTACAATGGGGAGGACATCAAGGGTTGCCGTTTTTCTTTTTGGCTGCCCGCGCACTTAGAAGTAACGGCCCCATGAGGCGTTACACTAGGAAGAAGTTCTTTCCCACTTAATTTTAGTTATCGAGGCAAAAAATGAGTTTGATCCCCAAAAAAGGCACTGTTTACGTGGTTGATGATGATGAAGCTGTCAGAGATTCTTTGCAATGGCTTCTTGAGGGGAAAGACTACAGAGTGAGATGCTTTGACTCGGCCGAAACCTTTTTGAATCGCTATGACGCCAAGGAAGTGGCCTGCTTGATTGTCGACATCCGCATGGCTGGCATGAGTGGGCTTGAACTTCAAGACAAATTGATCGAGAAAAACTCCCCCCTGCCCGTTGTCTTCATCACGGGCCATGGAGACGTCCCCATGGCCGTTGACACCATGAAAAAAGGTGCGATGGACTTCATACAAAAGCCCTTCAAAGAAGATGAGTTGGTGCCCCTTGTGGAGCACATGCTTGAAAAGGCCAAGATCTCCTTTTCAGACCACCAGCATGCCGCATCCAGAGATGCCCTCATGTCCAAGCTCACTTCGCGCGAAGCGCAGGTCTTGGAGAGAATTGTGGCGGGCCGTTTGAACAAACAAATCGCCGATGACTTGGGCATCAGCATCAAAACGGTGGAAGCCCACAGAGCCAACATCATGGAAAAATTGAACGCAAACACCGTTGCCGACTTGCTCAAAATCGCTCTTGGCCCCAATCCCAACAAGACCGCATAAGTCGCCTGTCTCCTCGCGGACTTCTTGTCTTAAAAAAAGAAGGATTGGTTTGCTGACGCGTTAAACGCTCAGCAACAAACCTCTGACCAGAAAATGAAGTCCGTTGGTTTTCCGGGTGCGATGAGCGGTCGTGTCCACGGCCTGCGTCAGGACCAAGAGACCTTGTCTTTTGCCAGCCTAAAAGCCCCTTCACACAACCCATGCCCCTTCAGACCGCAACATGACCTCACAACTGATCAACGGCGTTGAACTCTCGAATCAACTCAGACAAGCGCTTCAAACCCGCGTTCAAGCGCTCACCAAAGAAGGCCACACACCTGGATTGGCTGTGATTTTGGTGGGCGAGAATCCAGCCAGCCAAGTGTATGTTCGCAACAAAGTGAAAGCGTGCGATCAAGTGGGCATTCACTCCGTTTTAGAAAAAACACCAGACACACTCACTGAAAAAGAATTGCTTGCCAAAATTGAAGCCTTGAACAAAGACCCCTTGGTTCATGGCATCTTGGTGCAACTGCCCTTGCCACCCCACATTGACGCACAACGTGTGATTGAGGCCATCTCACCACAAAAGGATGTGGACGGGTTTCACATCAGCAGTGCCGGCGCACTCATGACAGGCGCCCAAGGATTTTGGCCGTGCACGCCCTTTGGATGCATGAAAATGCTTGAAAGCATCCACTATGACTTGAAGGGCAAACACGCCGTGGTGATTGGTCGCAGCAACATTGTGGGCAAACCCATGGCCATGATGCTTTTACAAAAAAATGCAACCGTCACCCTCTGTCACAGCCACACCAAAAATTTGGCCGATCTGACCAGACAAGCCGATTTGATCGTTGCCGCCGTTGGGATCAGAAATGTGCTCACCAAAGACATGGTCAAACCCGGCGCGGTGGTGCTGGATGTGGGCATGAACCGAGACGAGGAAGGCAAATTGTGTGGCGATGTGGACTTCAACGGTGTGAGCCAAGTGGCCGCCTTCATCACCCCTGTTCCTGGAGGCGTGGGGCCCATGACCATCACCATGCTTTTGCACAACACCGTTTGGGCCGCAGAACAATTGAACTCGACTGTTGAACGCCCACTTCAAAGCAACTGAGCCACAACACAGCCCCAAAGGCCACCGCTTTACGCCATGGACAGCAGCACAACAAAGGCCCCCCAAACATTGCCCTACAGCGGGGTACGCGTGGTTGAGTTCACCCACATGGTCATGGGACCGACCTGTGGCATGTTGCTGGCCGACTTGGGTGCCGAAGTCATCAAAGTTGAGCACATCGGTCAAGGCAAACAAGGCGACTCCACCCGGGAGCTCAAGGGCTCTGGGGCGGGATTTTTTCCAATGTTCAATCGCAACAAAAAGAGCATTGCCTTGAACCTTCAAAGCCCTGAGGGCCTAGAAGCGGCGCTGAAACTGATTGAAACGGCCGATGTGATGAGTGAGAACTTCAAGCCCGGCACGATGAAAAAACTGGGCTTGGACTACGAGCACCTCAAAGCCTTGAACCCAAGACTGATCTACGTGAGCCACAAAGGCTTTTTACCAGGCCCCTACGACAACAGAACGGCCCTTGATGAGGTGGTGCAAATGATGGGTGGACTGGCCTACATGACCGGCCGCCCTGGTGACCCACTTCGCGCGGGCTCCAGTGTCAACGACATCATGGGCGGACTCTTTGGCGCCATCGGTGTCATGGCCGCCTTGGCGCAACGACACACCACAGGGCTTGGCCAAGAGATACAAAGCGCCCTCTTTGAAAACAACGTGTTTTTGGTCGCGCAGCACATGATGCAGTTTGCCGTCACGGGTCAAGCGGCCGCCCCCATGCCCGCCAGAATTTCTGCCTGGGGCATCTACGATATTTTCAAAGTCAAAGGGGACGAACAAATCTTCTTGGCGGTGGTCACCGACACCGCTTGGGAGATCTTTTGCAAAGCGTTCAAGTTTGACGATCTGTTGAACGATGAGCGCCTCAAAACCAACAACCAGCGCGTGACACAACGCGCTTGGATGATGCCGACTTTGCGTGAACGCCTCTGTGACTTCAGCGCCAAAGAACTTGCTGCGCGATTTGAAGACTTTGGCCTGCCCTTTGCACCCATTACAAAACCTGAGGATTTGTTTGAAGACCCTCATCTGAACGCCAATGGCGGTCTGCAAGACATTGAGCTGCCCAACGGGAAAAAAACGAAGGCGGTGCTTTTGCCCTTCACCATGAATGGTCAAAGGTTGAACATCCGCCTGTCTCCACCCAAATTGGGCCAGCACAGTCGCGAGTTGTTAAAAGAGTTGGGCTACAGTGAAGAGGACATTTCCTCACTCACCCAACTCAGCCCCCACAGAAAAGATTGAGGCCCCATGAAAAAATGTGTCCTGGTGCTCTTGGGATGTTTGCTCCCGTGTTTGGCAACTCTTGACGCACTCGCTCAAAACAGCGCCTGGCCAGACAAGCCCATACGCATCATCGTCCCCTACACACCAGGAGGCGGCACAGACACGGTGACCCGTCAACTGGCCGAACGCATCGGTGCAGAACAAAAGTGGACCTTTCTGATCGACAACAAACCTGGCGGTGGCGGCAACATTGGACTGGATATCACGGCCAAGTCCAAAGCCGATGGCTATACACTGGCCATGGGACAAACAGCCAATCTGGCCATCAACCCTGCCGCCATGAGCAAGATGCCCTTTGACGCGCAAAAGGACCTCGTTGCCATTGCTTTGATCGCCGAGCAGCCCACCCTCTTGGTGGTCAACTCGAGCTCTAAGCTAAAGAATTTCAGCGATTTGATCAAGGCCGCAAGAAACAAAGACCCATTGCTCAAACTCGCCTCAGCGGGGACCGGGACCGTTGGCCATTTGGCTGGCGAGTTGCTTGCAAAACGCGCCGAGTTCAAATTCCTCCATGTCCCCTACAAAGGCGCCGTTCCAGCCATCACAGACCTGCTGGGCGACCAAACCGATCTGATGTTTGCCACACCTCAAGCCGCCCTGGCTCTCATCAAGTCGGACAAACTTCGCGCGCTGGCCGTGAGCGGCTCAAAGCGTCTCGCGGTCTTGCCCGACACCCCGAGCATTGCGCAATCAGGGTATCCCAAGTTTCAAGCGCTTGACTGGAAAGTGTTGGTGGCGCCTAGCGGCACGCCCCAAGAGATCCTGCTAAAAATAAATATGGCCGCCGAGCGTGCCTTGAACCAAGCCAAATTCATCGATCTGCTTGAACAAGAGGGCAGTACACCTCTTGGTGGCAACTTGTCCAAAGTGGCCACCTACATCAAAGACGAGCAAGCTCTTTGGGCGCAAATCGTTCAAGCCGCCAATCTCCAATTTGAACCCTGATCTGTTCTGAACGGCGTTGATGGCCCCTTGCACGCACAGCAACGGGCCGCTTGAAACAAACCATCAATCAAACAAATCTTGCGTGGGGTGACTCGCTGTATAGAGTCCTCTGTTTTGATCTTCAATGCTGACGCTGCCAGGGCCTCTTACAACGGTGATCGACTGCCCCGCGCAAATCAGCCCTTCCTTGATCACTTTCAAATACCAACCCGATTTGCCCGACTGGCGCATGGCCTTGGCGGCCCCGCTGTAATTGAGTTTTACATTGAGCTTAAAGCACGGTTCTCGCAACTTGGTGACCTCCAACTGAGCCTCACCCATTGACCACCTGTCGCCAACAAACACCTGAGACTCAAGGCAGCCCTCAATGCTCAAATTTTCACCCAAAGATCCATGGCTCAACTGAGGTTTTGATTTTTTTGCCCTGAGCAGCAAGTCAGACCAAAAGTCGATGTGCTCAAGCGGGTAAGCATACAAGGCTTGGTCCACGCCCCCGTGCAGTGGTTTTTCGTGTTGCTCATCCCCTGCAAGCCCCATGCGCCCCACAAAAACGAATTTTGGCTCCGAGAGACTGCTCACAGTTAACTTGTGAATGGCCGACTGCACACAACGCTCAGCACCATGGCCCGCATTGACCAAGGGCGCAACCCGACCCACTGAGATCGCAATCAATTTCAATGTGTTTGCTCACATTTCATGACAAGTCAACCCTTCAAAGTTCAAAGCGTGCCGAGCACTTAAAGCGCTATTTTAAAACCTATCGACCCCAAAAGCCATGCGCCTGTGCACAGGAGACAGATCCCCAAAAAAAACGCCCTCATCGCCCATTTCAAAAGCACCCAAGCGGCCCCTGGAAAAGGTGAACCGACCTTAAAAATCAAGGCGCATCAATTGAGGAACATGGCCCAAGCCCTTGGCCTTGAGAGATAATTGAGCATTCAATCCATTGAACGCTCCTGAACATGTCAAACTTTGCCTCTGCACCCGATACTGCGCTCATCGACTTCTCAGACCTTCCAAAATTCGATGCCATCCACGTCGCCGACATTGAGCCGAGCATCTCCTATTTGCTGACCCAGGCACAAAAGGCCTTGGAGGACGTCACATCACCGACCTTCCCCGCCAACTGGACTCAAATGACGCGAGTCTTGGACGTGCAGGTTGAAAAACTCAGCCGCGCATGGGGCGTCATCTCTCACTTGAACTCGGTGGCCGACAATGCCGAGCAACGCCTGGCCTACAACCTGATGCTGCCCAAAGTCACTGAATTTTGGACACAACTGGGTGCCAATGAAAAACTGTTCCAAAAGTACGAAGCGATCAACCAGTCCGAGCTGAACCTTGAACAAAAAAAAGCGCTGAACAATGCGCTCAGAAACTTCATCTTAAGTGGCGCCAAGTTGAAGGGCGAGAAAAAAATTCGCTTCGCCCAAATTCAAGAGCAGCAAGCCGCACTGACTCAAAAGTTCAGCGAAAATGTTTTGGACGCCACAGACAGCTGGTTTTATTTGGCGCAACTGCAAGAACTCGATGGTGCACCACAAGAGGTGATTGACGAGGCGAGAGAAGAGGCCAAAAGACACGCGCAAGAAGGTTACCGCTTGAACCTCAAAATGCCTTGCTATTTGCCCATCATGCAATACGCCAAGAGCGCCGAACTCAGGGCCCTGCTCTACAAGGCCTACGGCACGCGGGCCTCTGACCAAGCACCCACTGAGGGCCTTCAATACGACAACTCAAAGATCATCAAAGAGATCTTGTCGCTTCGACACGAAGAAGCCCAATTGCTCGGCTTTGAGAATTTCTCTGCCCTTTCTCTTGAACCCAAAATGGCCAACTCACCCACTGAGGTGATTGCGTTCTTAAGGGACTTGGCGGCCAAGGCCAGACCTTTTGCAACAAAAGATCTCGCTGAAATGCGCGCCTTTGCTCAAACCCTTGGCCTGAACGACCCGGCTCCCTCGGATTGGACCTTCATTGCAGAGCGCCTCAAAGAGCATCAATACGCCTTCAGTGACTTGGAAGTGAAGGCCTACTTTCCCTTTCCCAAAGTCTTGTCTGGTCTTTTTAAAATCATTGAAACTCTTTTTGAAGTCTGCATTGAGGCAGACAAGGCGCCCGTGTGGCACACAGATGTGAGCTTTTACAAGATTGTTCGCAACCATCAAACCATTGGACAGTTTTATTTGGACCCAAGCGCCAGGCAAAGCAAGCGCGGTGGGGCATGGATGGATGGGGTCAGGAGCCGTTGGCTCAGACCAGACAACGCCCAACTCCAAACGCCAGTGGCCTACTTGGTGTGCAATTTCGCCAAAGGCCAAGGCGATCAAGCCGCCCTTCTCACCCACGACGATGTGATCACTTTGTTTCATGAGTTTGGTCACGGCTTGCACCACATGCTCACCACCGTCAATGAGCAAGATGTGTCTGGCATTGGTGGGGTTGAATGGGACGCGGTCGAGCTGCCCAGTCAATTCATGGAGAATTTTTGTTGGGAATGGTCGGTGCTCAAACACATGAGCGCTCACCATCAAACGGGCGAGGTGATGCCCAAGGCCTTGTTTGACAAGATGCTCGCGGCCAAAAACTTTCAAAGTGGCCTGCAAACGCTTAGACAGGTGGAGTTCTCACTCTTTGACATGTTGATCCATGCGCAAGACAAAGAGGACGTTGACTTCATGGCCATTCAGCACGCGGTTAAAGCAGAGGTGGCCTTGATTCAAAGCCCACCCTGGAGCAGAACGCCCCACAGCTTTGGTCACATCTTCGCTGGCGGCTACGCCGCGGGCTACTACAGCTACAAATGGGCCGAGGTGTTGAGCTCGGATGCCTACGCTGCATTTGAAGAAACCATGAGCGAATCGGGCGAACTCAACCCGCTCATGGGCAGCAAATTCCGCAAGGAAATCCTAGAGGTCGGCGGCAGCCGAGAGGCGATGGCGTCCTTCATTGCATTTCGAGGTCGTGAGCCCAACATTGAGGCCTTGCTTCGCCACCAAGGCATGCTTGAGAGCCACTAAAGCCCCCTGAAAAACGCTTGAGCGGGGGGCCCTGCCACCTGAGGGCTCAGGGCTCAGGGCTCAGGGCTCAAGCCTCAAATCCCTCACGGTGCGCACACGCCAAAATTCAGCGGCTGCGACAAAACCCTCCCACACACAGCCCTGGCAAGCTCTGCCACAACAAGCCTTGGGCTCGGGCGGGGGCGGTCGAATCTGAACACCCAGCGCCAGACCCATGTCCTCCAAAATACCAAAGAGCTCGCGGGCTTGTTGAGCATTTTGTATGACCCGAAAGACACGAGGATCAAAACTCAATGGTCCTGACCCCGTCAACGCCACCGATCAAGCACACAGACGCTTTTTGATGTGCAAAAACACCCACCGTGATGACGCCTGGCCACTGATTGACCATGCTCTCAAACGCCAAAGGGTCGGTGATCTGCAGACCCTTGACATCCAAAATGTGTTGCTGATTGTCGGTCAGCAAGGGCTTGCCGTCCTTTAAACGCACATGGGCTTGTCCACCGAGCGCTTTGAATTGTTCAATGAGCTTGGGCGCGGCCATGGGGATGATTTCAACGGGCAAGGGAAAAGCGCCAAGGGTGGTGACCCACTTGCTTTGGTCCACGATGCAGATGAAGGATTTGGACTGAGCGGCAACAATCTTTTCACGGGTGAGTGCAGCTCCCCCTCCCTTGATCATGAAGCCATGGTGATCAATTTCATCTGCCCCATCGACATACACATCCAACTGAGGGACTTCTTCGCTTGAGAGGACCCGGATACCCAGTGCTTGAAGGCGCTTGGTGGAGGCCTGGGAACTCGACACCGTGCCCTTGATGGACAGGCCCGATTTGGCCATGGCGTCGATAAAGAAATTGACCGTGGAGCCCGTTCCCACACCCACCCACGTTTGGGGCTTGAGCAGTTGAACTGCTTTTTCTGCCACCATGGCCTTCAATTGATCTTGGCTTGATAATGAACTCAACGGCTCACCCCCTCTGTTTGTTTCATACAATACAGGCTTCTTTGTAAAAAAACCGTGTCTCTCAAACGCGCCATGGCGCTTTGACTCATCAAGGTAGTTTAGCCCTATGCTGTTGCCCTATTCCCTCATGCGCCCATTATTTTTCTCCTTCGATGCGGAAAAGGTTCATGATTTCACATTGAGAACGCTGAAATTCACGCAAAACACTTGGGCGGGGCGAAGCTTTCTTTCGCAACCCTTGGTCAATGACCCCATCCAATTGATGGGGCTTGAATTTCCAAACCGCGTGGGCTTGGCCGCTGGGCTAGACAAAAATGCCAGCGCCATTGATGCCTTTGCCTCGATGGGATTTGGTCACATTGAAGTCGGCACCGTGACGCCCCTGCCCCAAGAAGGCAATGCCAAACCCAGGATCTTTCGAATAGAAGACGCACAGGCCCTCATCAACCGTTTGGGCTTCAACAACAAAGGGGTGGAGGTCTTTTTAGACAATGTGCAAAAGGCTCAGATCAAAACCCATCCAAAACGCCGTGCTGTGCCCATGGTGCTGGGTCTGAACATTGGCAAGAACGCCATCACTCCGATTGAGAGCGCAACGCAAGACTACCTCAAAGCCTTTGAATCGGTCTACCCCCACGCGGATTACGTAACGGTGAACATTTCAAGCCCGAACACCAAAAATTTGCGCAGTCTTCAGTCCGACGAGGCCTTGGACGCTTTGATGGGGGCACTTCAAGCGCACAGAGAAATTCTTCAGGCCAGACACGGCAAACGCGTGCCCTTGCTGATCAAAATTGCACCCGACTTGAATGCCGAACAAATTCTCCTTTTGGCGAGCACCTTCAAAAAACATTGCCCCACAGATCAAAGCGCCAAGCAAGGCAGTTGGGGCATCATCTCCTCCAACACCACCTTGTCGCGCAGTGGGGTTGAGGGGCTTGCCAGCGCCCAAGAGATGGGCGGACTCTCAGGCGCGCCACTCTTGGGCCCCAGCAATGCCGTCTTGTCTCAACTCAGACAGGCCATGGGGCCGCATTTCCCCATCATTGGGGTCGGGGGCATCATGAGCGGGGAAGATGCCCTGCTAAAAATCAGCTCGGGGGCTGATATGGTTCAAATCTACAGCGGCTTGATCTACAAGGGCCCCAAACTCGTGAATGAAATTGCTCAGACCTTGAAAGAGCAAAAGGCGCCAGCCCCTTCGCTCTAAATAGGCCAAAGCCCTCCCTGCTGCGCCAAGGCACGCTTGGCCTTTGCACGATGTTTGTCGCTCTCAAATGGCAAAGAGCCCCAAGCGCACACCGGCGTTTGAGGCTCTCTCTTTCACCAACGGGGAAAGAATTGTTTATTTTTTCTTTGCCGCCGTTTTGCCAACGTTCATGGCGTTTGCAGACATTGTTTTGACATTGCTGTCGACCATGTCAGTGGCTTGCTTCACGGCTTTTTGAACCGATTCCAATGCATTCGTCCCAGCGCTCACGGCCGTTTTAAAGGCAGCAACGGCGCTTTCAGAACCAGCCGGGGCATTTTTAGACATGTTGTCAAACATCTCTTGATAGAGCTGTTGGCTTTTTGCAAACTGAGCCTCCACCACTGAGCTCGCGTCTTGGCCTGAGGAGCTTGCGATTTCGTACAAATGACGGTTGTAGGTCACCATCTTTTCAGCCAAGGGCTGAAACAAGCTGGCTTGCATGGACAGCAAATCTTGCGCGTCCTTTACGCTCAACACGGTTTGAGCGTTGGTGTGGCTGTCAGACAAGGCTGACTTGGCAGCGGCCATGTTGAGTTCAATCAACTGCTCAACGCCAGCGAAGGCTTTGCTGGTCAATCCCACCAAAGTCTCTAAGTTAGACTTGTTGGCCGCCACAATTTGTTCAGGGGTTAAATTCATCATCGAAGTCTCCAAAATATTAGTTAAAGAATCATTGAAAAGGTTAAAATTCAAGCTTGTTGCATCGCAATATGGTCACAGTATAGGCTTGTGAACCCATCAATCATTGATTTAACTCCCTGTTGCGCGCCTCTTTAGAGTCCGTTTTCTAATTTTTTAGGGCACTTTTCCACAAAGTTCCCTTTCTGAAAAGCCCGTCTTTCATGTCCAATGCATCCCGTCCTGTGATTGATCCAGCCACCAAGCAGGCCATTTTGCAATTGTCGTTTGCCACTTTTGCCAGCATGACCATCCAACGTTTGTGCGACCCCATGTTGCCCGAGCTGTCACACAGCTTTGATGTGAGTCGCAGTCAAGCCGCGCAGGTCATCTCCTACTTTGCAGTGACCTACGGTTTGATGCAAATTTTCTTTGGGCCCCTGGGGGACAAGTATGGAAAATACAAGGTGTTGGCGTGGGCAACGGTGGGTTGCAGTGTGGGCTGCCTTGGCAGTGCCTTGGCCTATGACTTGCCATTTTTGGTTTTTTGCAGAATCTTGACCGCCACCTGCACGGCCGCCATCATTCCCTTGGGCCTGGCCTGGGTGGGTGACTCGGTGGACTACACCATCCGCCAAGCCACTTTGGCTCAGGTGGGGCTTGGGTCCACCATGGGCCTGGTGGCGGGCCAACTGTTTGGCGGTTTGATCACAGACACCTTGGGTTGGCGCTGGGCGTTTGCAATGGTGGGCATTTTATTTTTTGTCGTGGGCAGCGTGCTTCTTAGGAACCCCATCGCGAAACTGCAGCACGCGCACCAAGATGGCCCCCTTGGAGACGGGCGCTTGTCATTTTTTAAAAATGCAAGCTTTGTGTTTGCCAAGCAGCGGCCTCGACGAATACTGGCCTGTATCTGTTTGGAAGGCACGTTTGCCTTTGGTGCCATTGCCATTTCTGCAACGCACTTGCATGACCACCATGGCTTGGCCGTTTCTTGGGCCGGCGCAATTGTCGCCCTGTTTGGCATTGGAGGCGTGAGTTATATGGCTTTGGCCACTCGGCTCATCCCTCTTTTGGGTGAGTCGGGTTTGGTGCGCACAGGTGCCCTGATCTTTGGTGTGTCTTATCTTGTGATCGGTTTTTCACCCCATTGGGGCTTTGATGTCTTTGCCTTCATTGGGGCTGGTTTTGGCTTCTTTATGTTTCACAACACCATGCAAGTCCATGCCACTCAGATGGCCCCTGAGGTCAGAGGCACCAGCATGGCCCTCTTTGCGGCCATCCTCTTTGCGGGTCAATCGGTTGGCGTTATGCTTTGCACCGCACTCACAGCAGTGATTTCCTCGTCTTGGGTCTTGCTCTTGATGGGGCTGGCTTTGGCGCTTTTGGGTTGGGTGTTTCCCATCTTGATCGATCCCCATAAAATGAGCGCAAAGGGCCTTTGACAAACAAGACAAGCAAGGCAGAAGCGACAGCGGCCTCAAAAAAAAACACCATTGACACTGTTTTTATGACATGCGACAGCTCACCTTTGAGCTTAAACTTTGGCTCAATATTCCTTGAACCCACTCTTTAAAGCACACGCAAAAGACACTCGCCTCACTCTCACTGAAAGTCGCCATGGACAACATCGATCAACTTGATTTGGATTCAAAAGAATGGGAACACATTGCCCAAGCCTTGGATCGTCACCCGCATTACAAAGTTTTAAAAAGACTCGCTCCTGAGAGATGGCTCGCCAAGCCCTCCTCATCCCAGAGCAAGTCCGATGTGCTCAAGGGTGTGATCCTCGACACAGAGACGACGGGAATGAACTCACTCACGGACAAGGTCATTGAGCTTGGCATGATTGCCTTTGAATACGATGCAACACTGGGTCAAATCACGCACGTCTACAAAGTCTTTGACCAACTAGAAGACCCAGGCTTTCCGATTCCAGCCGAGACCACCGCCATTCATCACATCACCGACGACATGGTCAAGGGTCACCGCATCTCCGATGAAGAGGTCCAAGAAGTGCTCCAAGGCGTGTCCTTGGTCATTGCGCACAACGCCGCATTTGATCGCCCCTTTGTTGAAAACAGATGGCCCTTGTTTGCTCAACTGCCTTGGGCTTGCAGCATCAAAGACATTGATTGGCGCTTCAACGCCTTTGGGTCGGCCAAATTGGAGTATTTGGCGATGACTCAAGGCATTTTTTATGAAGCTCACCGTGCAGAAACAGATTGCTGGGCTCTCTTAGAGGTCTTGAACATGGTCCTGCCCAAAACGCAGCAAAGTGCCATCCAGACCCTCTTTGAGTCCTCGACCCAACTGCAAAGCAAAGTCTATGCGACGGGCTCGCCCTATGAGACCAAAGACATCTTAAAAGCTCGCGCATACCGCTGGTCCGCGGACATCAAATGTTGGAGCAAGGCCGTTCATTCCCCAGATAAGCTCAAAGAGGAGCTGATCTGGCTCAAGCACAATGTCTACGGACAAAGAAAAGGCGCAAAAGTTGAGATTGAATCTTTGAGCGCCAAAGAGCGCCATTCAGAACGCGTGGGCGTGAAGTACATGCAGGACTTGAGCAACATTCAAGACGCACAAGCCGCAAGCTAAGGCCAAGAGGGTGCGATCAAGGCCCCTGCTCTTGGAGGAGCACATCAATTGACGATTTGCCAAGGCACAGGGCAAGAGCCGACTTGAGGGTAATACTGCTGATAGGCTGAGCAGTAATAGGCAACGGGCGCCACAGTGCCCGGCGCACCATTCATGTAAGTGGGTGCTGGGTTCACAATGATGGGTGGGTTGACATAGGTTTGACCATAAACGGGTTGGGATCCCGCATAAATAGCACCCCCAATCAATCCAGCCGCCAACACTGGCGCGACCCAAGCGCCCCGAGACCAGCCCCCGCCGTGGCCGTGGCCGTGGCCATACCCATGACCGAAGCCACTGGGATGCGCTTGGGACAGTGTGACAGCGAATGCCAAAGTCAGTGCCAAAATTGTTTGCGTTAATTTTTTCATCATGCCTGCCTTAATGGGTCGATTGCAAAAACCACCTGCCTAGCGTCCTTTTGGACTTTTGATCGATGGTGCCCTGTTTCTGGATCGTTCATGCCTCTATAACGGTCTCAGAATTCAAGTGGTTGACAACATTTCAAGGCATCAAGAAAAATATCAGGCCATCAACTGAAAGCCAAAGACAAAAAGAGCGATCACACTGGCATACCCCAGGACCCAGAAAATTGACCTTGCCGTGGCCCAATCTTTGACATAGCACAAGATGTAGAGCAGTCTTGCGGCCACATAAATGACAGAGCAACTGTCCAGTGGCTTGGCATCCACCCCCGCCATCATGGCCATGATCACGGCAACCGCAAAAAAGGGAAACGACTCAAAACAATTTTGATGGGCTGCGTACGCCCTTGCCCTGAAACCGGTTTGTTTGGCCATCCACTCACGTGGATTGTTGTTGTCGTAGCCAGACAACTTCCATTTTGCGATGGTCACGGCGATGAGTGGCGTGAGACCAGCGATCAGCACACAGACATAAGTGATGTTCATTAAAGACCTCTTTTTCGGTTGTATTTACTGCAACGGACTTTAGCACACCAAGGCATTCGCACCGTGATCTTCGTCATCGGTTAAGATCCCTTGTCAAGTCCAAACACGCAGAACCTGCCCATGACCGCCCAAAAAAAACTCATCGTCTTTGATGCCTACGGAACGCTCTTTGATGTCTACAGCATCTCTCGCGCCGCAGAGGAGATGTTCCCCAATTTCGGCAAGGCCCTTGCGAATCTTTGGCGAGACAAACAAATTGACTACACTCGAATTGTGTCCTTGAGCGACCCCAATGCCGATGAGGGCAGTCGCTTCTATGAGCCGTTTTGGAGCATCACAAAAAAAGCCCTTCGCTACAGTGCAGACAAATTAAAACTCGAACTGAGCGATGAACAAGAGGACGCGTTGATGCAAGCCTACGACAGGCTTGAAGCCTTTGAAGAGAACCGGCACGTGCTCGAAGCTCTGAGGGCCATGGGACTCCAAACCGCCATCCTCTCAAACGCCAACGCTGACATGCTCGAGCGGGTGAGCAAACACGCTCAAATTCATCACCTTTTTGACCGCCTCATCTCCGTCGATCAGGTGCGTCAATTCAAAACCCATCCAAGCACTTATGCGCTGGTCGAGAAAGACTTTCAAATCGAGGGCCAACGCATTCTCTTTGTTTCAAGCAACGACTGGGACGCACTGGGCGCGACTTGGTTTGGCTGGGAGGCGGTCTGGCTCAACAGAAGTGGGCAAGCCAGCGACCGATTGGGTCCACGCGTCGCTCATACAGCAAAAGATTTAAAAAGCGTGTTGACGCTGTTGCGTTAGACCTTAAAGGGCGTGCAAGTCAAGACCACAACTTGGACAGCGCACGCTCCACGGCCCAAGCACTCTTGAGGACGCGAGCATCCCGCCCTCTTGCTCCCGAGATCATCAAGCCCATGGGCAATTCATCGGGGGCTTGCATGGGCAAACTGATCGAACAACCGTCTAAAAAGTTAAAGATGAAGGTGTTCCTCAACAGCAATCGATTGGTTTCAGCAAAAAGCGCATCGTCCTTGAGCAAAGGCCCGATGGCCGGTGCTTGCATGGGCACGGTGGGACACAAAACACCATCGTAGTGCTCAAAGAGCGATGAGACCCGCTCGATCCATTGGCCTCTTCGGCGCAACAAGTCCCAGTAGGCGGCGACTGTGATGTCGCGACCCAAGAGCAAGCGTTGAACCACACGCGCATCAATTTTTTCCATTTGATGAGACACAAGCGTTGCGTGTGAGGCCCAGGCCTCAATGGGCGAGAGCCCGCCAGGCTGATTGATCTCACTCACTTCAGCCAAATATTCACCCACTTGGTTCTCAATGATGGCGCCTTGGCGAGACAGACAGGCCAGTGTTCTGTCAAAGGCATGAGCGACTTGCGGGCTCAATTGATCCAAGAGCACCGTGGAGGGCACCAAAAAGCGCATGCCTGAGAGACCTCTCTCATCGACATCAAGCGCTTGTGCAGAGAGCACTTGATCAACACGTATACAGTCCTCCACAGACTGGGTCATGGCACAAGCCGTGTCCAGAGAAGGCGCCAAGGGCACCGTCCCTGACAGAGGAACCCTTGATTGCGTGGCCTTAAACCCCACCAAACCACAAAGGGCCGCGGGGATGCGAATCGAGCCTCCCGTGTCGGAGCCCAGTGCGGCCTTGCACAAGCCCAAGGCCACCGACACAGCCGCCCCAGAAGACGAGCCCCCTGGAATGCGCTCGATCCCCTCGTCGCAGGGATTGACTGGCGTGTTGTAATGAGGATTGATGCCCACCCCTGAGAAGGCCAACTCGGTCATGTTCGTTTGCCCGATGATCAAAGCACCCGCCCCTCTGAGCCTTTGCACCGCAGTGGCATCCTTTTTGGCGGACGGATTTTGGGCCAACACCCGCGTACCGGCCAAGGTGACCTCGCCTGCAATGTCATACAAATCCTTCACGCTCACTGACCAACCCAACAAAGGTGAACGGCTTCTTTGCGCAGGCGTTAACGTATCCAACACCCTTGCTTGCGCCATGGACTCCGATTCAAAGAGCTTGGTAAAAACGTGCCTGGCCGGGTGAGTCTTTGCCGCTTGAAAGATCTGAGCGTAGGCCTGCTCAAAACCTTTAGACACATCCAAAGACGTTTTCAAATCAAACAATCCGCGTCTCCTTTGTTGAGGACCATTGAGACCCAAGTTCAGCACAACTGATCAATGGCCAAAGCCAACTGTCGATCCTTGAGTGTAAGGCGTGAGCAGTCGTGGGTAAAAAGCTTGATGCTCACGCTGCTGTACACATTGCTCCAATTCGGATGGTGATCCTGAGATTGTGCCAAAAGAGCAACTTGGGTCATAAAGCCAAAGGCCTGAAGAAAATCCTTGAATACAAAATCCCTTTGCATCCAGGCCCCACTGGGCTCAATGCGCCACAAAGGCAGAGATTGGCTCAAGGCCAGGATGTCTTCGGTAGACAAGGGCTCAGTCGTGTTCATGGGTTGGGGCTTCTAAGAAAATGCAATGGGTTCGGCCCATCTCAATCGGCCTCAATGCCTTTGAGACGAATCACTCGGCCCCAGCGGGGGTAGTCACTGGCCACGATTTGTCCCAACTCCTCGGCCGTGGAGCCCGATGCGTCCAGGCCCGCCTTGCCAAGCATTTCCTTGATCTCTGGCAACTTCAACACCGCAACGGTCTCCTTGTTCAATCGATCAACCAGGGCTTGAGGGGTTTTGGCTGGATAAAAAAGGGCGTACCACATGTCAACATCAACGCCTTTGAAGCCCAACTCTATGAAGGTGGGCACGCCACTGGCCACAGGATGGCGCTTGGCAGAACCGACCGCTATGGCGTTGAGTTTGCCACTGCTCACAAAGCCTTGGGCGACGTGAATGGGCAAGAAACCCACATTGATTTCACCTGACAACAAGTCTTGTGTGTAGCCTGCCGTGCCTTTATAAGGCACATGAAGGAGTCCAATTTGAGAGTCGACCTTGAACAACTCCATGGCCATGTGGTGCGGTGTACCCACACCAGGTGAGCCAAAATTGATGCCATCTGGTTTTGCTTTGGCCGCCTTGATCAGGTCTTGCACCGTTTTAAAACCGGTTTTTGGATTGGCCACCAACATCAAGGTTCCCCAAGCGGTCATGGAAACCGGCGCAAAATCTTTAACTGGATTGAAGGGGACATTTTTGTACAACTGCGCGGCAATGAGCATGGTGTTGGCACCCATCAAGATGGTGCTGCCATCGGCTGCTGATTTGGCAACCATTTCTGCGCCAATGTTGCCGCTCGCGCCGGGCGAGTTTTGAACCACCACGGGCACGCCCAATCGTTCGCTGAGTTTGGGAGAGATGGCTCGCGCAATCGTATCCATCCCAGTGCCAGGGGTGAAGGGCACAATCATTTTGATGGACTGAGGGTTGTCCGCGCTGGCGTTGCAAAACCAGCACAGTCCAAGGACCAAGGACGCCGTCAACATCGACAGGTCACGGGCCAAAGAATGAAAAAATTTGTGCATGCCAACTGATTGGAGGGAGTAAGCCATTTTTTTAAGCCTCAAGATAAAAATTCAATACAAGAACCGTTCGTACTCAGAACGCATCTTCACAACCGGCCCAGCTCAAAGAAACTGAACAGGCCACAAACTGAGGCCCCGCCTTCAAAAAGAGGGGCTTTTTCAATGCTGATCCAATGGATCAAACAAGGCATATTATCCAACTTAAATAAAAAGCTCGACCACAAGGCCTGATAAACCGCTCTCATGATGAGGGGCATGGGAAAGTTGGACCTTGATTGCCGCCTAGGACAAACCCTGATCGAGGGATTTTCCCGCTTAGAAAGGGGTTTCGCATCCAAGTCGACATGGTATGCTGAATGACAAACGAATCGAACTGTCCCAGAATGCAATCAGAGACAATATTAGAGACACATCATTTGACCAAAGAGTTCAAAGGCTTTGTGGCTGTCAATGCTGTGTCTTTGAAGGTTAAAAAGGGACACATCCACGCTTTGATTGGCCCCAACGGCGCTGGAAAGACCACGTGCTTTAACCTGCTCACAAAATTCCTCACGCCCAACGCTGGGCGCATCGTTTTCAATGGGCAAGACATCACGCAAGAGAGCTCTCCTCAAATTGCGCTCAAAGGCATCATCCGGTCGTTTCAAATTTCCGCCATCTTCCCAAAGCTGAGTGTGCTTGAAAATGTGCGAATAGCCTTGCAAAGAAGTGCAGGCATGTCTTACCACTTTTGGAAACCCCAAAGCAGTTTGTACCACCTGCATGAGCGCGCTTTTGAACTCTTGGAACAAGTCGATCTTTTGGCGTTCTCACAAACCCTTGGCGCCGAACTGCCTTACGGCAGAAAAAGGGCCTTGGAAATTGCAACCACTCTGGCAATGGATCCCCAACTGATGCTGCTGGACGAACCCACGCAAGGCATGGGGCTTGAAGATGTGGCCAGGGTCACGGCGCTCATTAAAAAAGTCTCCGCCGATCGCACCATTTTGATGGTTGAGCACAACATGAAAGTGGTCGCGAGCATTGCAGACTGCATCAGTGTTTTGCAACGAGGTCAAATCATTGCCGAGGGCACTTACACGGAGGTCTCGCAAAACCCACTCGTTCTTGATGCTTACATGGGGCGTGCTGATGCACACCTCGAAGGTGCGTCGCATGCTTGAGGCGAAAAAAGCCGTCCTTGAAGTGAAGAACCTTCACGCCCACTATGGCGAGTCCCATGTCCTGCATGGGGTGAATTTGCTGGTTCACGAAGGGGAGGTGGTCACCTTGCTTGGGCGAAATGGCGCAGGGCGCAGCACAACCCTCAAAGCCATCATGGGTTTGGTTGAACTGCGCAGTGGCAGTGTTTTACTCGGTGGACAAGAATGCATTCAAATGTCCCCCCATGAAATTGCACAAATGGGGCTGGGCTACTGTCCTGAGGAGAGGGGTATTTTCGCAAGCCTGTCTTGCGAGGAAAATCTCTTGCTCCCCCCCATCTTGAAGGATGGCGGCTTGAGTTTGGAGGCCATTTATGCCATGTTTCCGAATTTATGGGAGCGTCGAAGCAGTCCAGGCACACGCTTGTCGGGTGGAGAGCAACAAATGTTGGCGGTTGCTCGGATTGTCCGCACGGGCGCCAAGTTGCTGCTGCTCGATGAGATCTCGGAGGGGCTCGCCCCTGTCATTGTTCAAGCCTTGGCGGCAATGATCTCCACCCTACGCACAAAAGGGTTCACCATCGTGATGGTGGAGCAAAACTTTAGATTTGCAGCCCCCTTGGCCGACCGTTTCTACATCATGGAGCATGGGCAAATCATTGACCACTTCTCTCAAGCTCAACTGAGCGAGAAGATGGATATGCTGCATGAGTTTTTGGGCATTTAATAAATAGACCCTTTAAAGGGCTTTGCATTTTTAAACCATTCAAGGAGACAAGCATGAAATCAAGGACCCTCAGAAAAACGTTTGCATCATTGGCCTGCGCAAGCGCAGCAGCCGCAATGCTCGGCCCCATCACTGCCCGAGCTGGCAATGAAGTGGTCATCGGAGACATCGATGACATGTCGGGCCTTTACGCCGACGTGATTGGGCCCGGCGGTATTGAAGCGGTCAAAATGGCCATTGCCGACTTTGGGGGGAGCGTCATTGGCAAAAAAATTGTTTTCATCAGCGCCGACCATCAAAACAAACCTGACGTTGGCTCATCCAAATTCAGAGAGTGGGCCGACAAGAGCGAGCTCAACATGTTGCTGGGTGGCTCCAACACGGGGGTGAGCATTGCCATGGCCAAAGTCGCTGCCGAAAAGAAAGTGCCCTTCATGGCCATTGGTGCGGCAGGCTCTTCCTTGACCAATCAAGACTGCACGCCCTACACTGTTCACTACTCTTATGACACCACCTCTTTGGCAAATGGCACGGCCAGCGTCATCACCCAAGGGGGCGGCAAGTCTTGGTTTTTCTTGACCGCGGATTACGCATTTGGCACACAACTTCAAGACGCGGCCACCAAAGTGCTCACGGCCAATGGGGGCAAATCCATTGGCTCGGTTCGTGTCCCTTTGTCAGCCTCTGACTTCTCCTCGTTTTTGCTTCAAGCCAAGGGTTCTGGCGCTCAAGTCCTCGGACTGTCCAACGCGGGCACGGATTTCACCAATTCTTTGAAAGCTGCCAATGAATTTGGCATCACCAAGACCATGAAGCCGGCTGCGCTGCTTGCCTTCATCAGCGACATACACAGCTTGGGTCTTCAAACCGCCCAAGGCTTGTACCTCACCACAGGTTGGTACTGGGATTTAAATCCTGAGACCAGAGCGTTTGGTAAGCGCTATTTTGAAAAAATGAAAAAAGAGCCCACGATGAACCAGGCGGCCTATTATTCAGCGACCCTGACGTACCTGAATGCGGTGAAAGCGGCCAACACCACCGATCCCGACAAAGTGATGGAGCAGTTGAGAAAACTTAAAATCAACGATATGTTTGCCAAGGGGGGCTATATTCGTGAAGACGGCGTGATGGTGCATGACATGTACGTGATGCAGGTCAAAACGCCCGCCGAATCCAAATACCCATGGGACTATTACAAACTGGTCAAGAAAATGAGTGGTGAGGAAGCGTTTGGCCCCCTGTCCGATTCCACTTGTCCTTTGGTCAAGAAAAAATAATCCAGGTGTTTGAAATCCAGACCTTTGCATCAAGAGGGGGGCTGCGTTGGGGCAACATGTTTGCTTGAGCGAGGCCCCAATCATTCACATGAAAAACCATGAGTGACATCTTTGGCTTCCCCACCCAAGTGATCTTGGGTCAACTGTTGCTTGGGCTTTTGAATGGCTCTTTTTACGCCATGCTCAGCTTGGGTCTGGCTGTGATTTTTGGGCTTTTAGGGGTGGTCAATTTTGCCCATGGTGCTTTTTACATGCTGGGCGCTTACGCGGCTTGGTTCCTTTGGGGCAGCTTTGGCATCAATTACTGGGTGGCACTTTTGATGGCGCCCATCGCTGTTGGCTTTCTTGGCATTGGGCTTGAAAGGGCCTTTTTAAAGCATCTCTACAAAATTGATCCGCTTTATGGTTTGTTACTGACCTTTGGTTTCGCCTTGATTGCAGAGGGTGTGCTCAGAGAGCTCTTTGGCTCATCGGGTCAGAGTTATCCGGTACCCGATTTGCTGCAAGGTGCGGTGGATGTGGGCTTCATGATCTTGCCCATTTACCGTGTATGGGTCATTGTGGCGTGTCTGGGGGTTTGTTTTTTGACCTGGTATTTGATCGAGCGCACGAGCCTAGGTTCTACGCTCAGAGCCGCCACAGAGAACCCCAAGCTCGTGCAGGCCTTTGGCATCAATGTCCCTCGCATGGTGATGCTCACCTATGGTGGGGGGGTTGCATTGGCCGCATTTGCTGGTGTGTTGTCAGCGCCCATCATCCAAGTGTCTCCCTTGATGGGCTCCTCGCTTGTGATTGTCGTCTTCGCTGTTGTCGTGATTGGCGGCATGGGCTCCATTTTGGGGGCCATTTTGAGTGGATTGGCCTTGGGTGTGATTGAGGGCTTCACCAAAGTTCTCTATCCTGAGGCCTCTAATATTGTTGTGTTTGTGATCATGGCCATTGTGTTGTGCTGGCGACCAAACGGCATGTTTGGCAAAGATTGAACGCATGAAAAAAATCACCCCTTTGTTCTACGGCTTTCTTTTGCTGCTGGGTCTTTTGGCACCAGCCCTGGGTGTGTACCCGGTGTACTTGATGACGCTTTATTGTTACGCGATCTTTGCCTGCGCCTTCAATTTAATGCTGGGCTTTAGCGGCATGCTTTCCTTTGGCCATGCGGCCTATTTTGGCTTTTCATCCTACATCACCGCGCATCTCATCACCGCCGAAGGCTGCAGCACCTTTTTAGCAATTCTCCTGGGCATGCTCGCCTCAAGTTTATTGGGCTTGGTGATTGGATTCATTGCCATCAGACGCTCAGGGATTTACTTTGCCATGATCACCTTGGCCTTGTCGCAACTGGTCTATTTTGTCTGCCTTCAAGCCTCTTTTACGGGTGGTGAAAATGGCATTCAGGGTGTGGCCCGAGGAGACTTGTTCGGACTGATTGCCTTGAGAGATGATTTGACGATGTACTATTTCATCTTCTTCGTTTTTGTGATGGTCTTTTTGTTCATTCAGCGTGTCGTGGCGTCCCCCTTTGGACAAGTGCTCAAAGCCATCAGAGAAAATGAGGTCCGTGCTTGCTCATTGGGTTACTTCGTGGATCGTCAAAAATTACTGGTCTTTGTTTTGTCTTCGACCTTGGCTGGGTTGGCAGGCTCCCTTAAATGTGTTGCGCTGGGCTTTGCCGCCTTGTCCGACGTCCTGCAAGCGACATCGGGCGAGGTGATCTTGATGACCATGCTGGGCGGCGCGGGCACCTTCTTTGGACCCGTTTTAGGTGCGGGCATTGTGGTCACCCTTCAAGACACCTTGTCAGACAAGGTGGGCTCTTGGGTCACCGTCATCATTGGCGCCATTTTTGTTGTGTGCGTGATGGCGTTCAGAAAAGGAATTGTTGGAGAAACCATTGAAGCGATTCAAAGGTGGCAACAAAGAAAGCTCTCATGATGGAGGCGTCAGCGTGCTTTGTTCTGGCTTATTGAGCAGCCGCCTTGGGTGAAACCATCGGCGTTGAGGCGGACAACACATCCGCCAATTCAGTCATGTCTTTTAGAATCAAATCGGGCTGATGGGGCGTTTGCCCAAAAGGGCGGCACCTTTTGTCGATAAAGGCCGTGTGCATGCCTGCCGCCTTGGCCCCGATGCAATCGAATGCATGGTTGGCCACAAAGAGGACTTGATGGGGTGCGACGCCCATTTCTTTTGCGGCATAGGTGTAAGTGGCCACATGGGGTTTAAAGGCGCCCGCGCTCGCAACAGACAACACGCGATCAAAGTCAATTCAGTGAAAGGCCTTGGCACGCTCAAGCATATCGGGATCCCCGTTTGAGAGGACAGCGATCGGGTAACGCCCTTTGATGCGCGCCAAGGCTTGGGGCACCTCTGGGAAACACTCAAGTGTTTCAATGCACGCGACCAAGCGTTTGACATCTTCAAGTGCGGGCTTTATGCCTGCACGCTCTAAGGTGTAGGACAAGGCTCGGTGTCCAATTTCTCGGTAAGGGGTGTGCGTTTGATGAAGCAGCGCATCAATCATGGAGTTCTCAAAGTGCGTTCGCCGCCACCAAGTCACGAAAGAATTCACCGACCCCTTGAAGCCTTTTTCTCTCAAAAAGGGCTCAATGGCTTTGACCAATCCGCCTTGCATGTCGACCACCGTGCCGTATTGGTCAAACATCACCACTCGGATTGTTTTTTTCAGATCCTCCATGTTTTTTCCTTTGATCGCTTGGGGCGTGTATGCTTGCTGGCGCTTGTGCGGCCTACTTGTCTTTTACCCCAAGGCGCACAACTTGGTATTCATGTTCTCCCTAGGATTTGCTGCGTTTTTCTAGCCATCTTGCCCCTTTTATTTCACCCTATTGCATCCATGCTTTGGCGATCGGAGGAGAAAAAACATAAAATAAGAGGCGTTTCAAAGTGAGCCTTCAGCTTCTTTTTGAAACTTTTTTATTCATTTTCCAATTTCATCACCATGACTTCAAAAGAAACAAGCCCAACGAGTCCATCGATGCATTCAGCCGCGCACTACTTTTTAGAAGGCCTCGTGGAAGCGGGGATAGAGTATTTATTTTGCAATCTCGGGACCGATCACGCAACACTCATTGAAGAAATGGCGAAATTCACGGCCCTTGGCAAAGCCATTCCCAAGATCATCACCTGTCCCCATGAAAATGTGGCGATTCACATGGCCGGCGGTTTTGCCGCCTTTACAGGCCGCGGACAAGGCGTCTTGGTGCACGTGGATGCTGGAACGGCCAATGCGGTGATGGGCATGCACAATTTGATGCGCGCGCGCTTACCGGTCTTGTTGATGGCTGGCCGGGCCCCGTTCACGATTCGTGGTGAGTTGAAGGGCTCAAGAGACAATTACGTTCACTTCGTACAAGATCCCTTTGACATGGCCTCTTTGGTGCGACCCTACACCAAGTGGGAGTACACCCTGCCCTCAGGCGTCGTGGCCAAGGAAGTGGTGCGACGTGCACACAGCATCATGCACTCGGATCCACCCGGTCCTGTTTACATGAGCTTGCCAAGAGAGACTTTGGCCGAGAACTGGGAGGCGCAACGGGTTCAGCCCTTTGCTGCCAAGGACTACGGTGCGGTGCACCAAGGTTCTGCATCGGAGGCACAACTCAAAGAGGTTGCGCTCAAGTTGATCAACGCCAAAAACCCCATGCTCGTCACAAGTTATTTGGGTCGCAGTGCCAAAGCCTTTCATGCTTTGGGCGAGTTGGCGTCCTTGTTGGGCATTCGTGTCTACGAGTACAGCTCAACGCACAACAACATCTCCAGAGACAATGCCTGGTTTTGTGGATTTGACCCCTCTCATGGATTTGCCAACACGGACTTGGGCGTCTTGGTCGATACGGACGTCCCATGGTTGCCCAAATACAGCCAACCCGATGCGTCGACCCAATGGATCCACATCGACCAAGACCCGATCAAAAAAGATTTCCCAATGTGGGGCTTTGCCACCCAATTAAGAATTCAAACCGACAGTGCATTGTTCTTGGAGGACTTGGTGCGCGTGGCCAAGTTGTTGGTGACACCAGCGCATCAAGCACAGGTCGCTCAAAGACTTGTAAGCGTGTCTGAGTTGACGCAGACTCGCAAGAACAAACTTCAAAGTGAAGCGCAAAACGCGGGCAGCTCAGGCGCAGTGCAACCCAATTTTGTATGCCACACATTGAACCAACTCTTGGACAAAGAGGACGTTGTTTTGAATGAAGCCATTCGCCACTCTTTGGCCGTGATGAACCATTTGCCTAGAAATGAACCCAAGACCCTCTTTGGTGCAGCAGGTGGCGGCTTGGGTTACAGTGGCGGCATGTCGCTTGGCATTCGATTGGCCAACCCGAGCAAACGGGTTGTTCAAATTGTGGGCGACGGGGGCTTTCATTTCTCCACCCCCACATCGGTCTACGCAGTCGCTCAAGCCGAAGAGCTCCCTATTTTCACAGTTGTTTTAGACAATGGGGGCTGGCAAGCGGTCAAGGAAGCCACCTTGCGCGTTCACCCAGATGGATATGCGGCCAAGCAGCAAGACTTTCACGCCAAGCACCATGGCGAGAAGCGGCAATTCGAACAAGTCGGCGCTGCCTTTGGTGCACATGCTGAGCGCGTGAACGAGCCCCATGAATTAGAGCCTGCCATCAAGAGATGCTTGAACGCAGTCGACCATGGACAAGCTGCCGTCATGGTGGTTTCAATTCCAAAGCTTTGATTGACCCATCAAGCACCCCTTTCACATCTATTTAACCCTAAGGAAATCGCGAAATGAACAAGGAGATGTCAAAAGCATTGACACAAACCGGTCCTGGCACCCCAATGGGCGAGTTGCTCAGGAGGTACTGGGTGCCTGTGGTTGCAAGCGACGAAGTCAAAGAGCCCGATGGACCCCAGGTCAAAGTGCAAATCATGAGCGAGAAGCTCATTGTGTTCAGAGACACGGAGGGCGTGGTGGGTGTGGTGAGCGAATTTTGCTCACACAGAGGGGTCTCTTTGTATTTCGCAAGAAACGAAGAAGGCGGACTGCGTTGCGCTTACCATGGTGTGAAATTTGACCGCAATGGCAAATGCGTTGACATTCCTTCGGCGCCCGAATTGTGTGAAAAGATGCACATCAAGTCCTACCCTTGCGTTGAGAGAGCGGGCTTGGTATGGGCTTACATGGGCGCCGCGGGCACACAGCCCGACTTGCCTGAGCTTGAATGGTGTTTGGTGCCACAAAGCCATGTTTATGTTTCTAGAAGACTTCAAGAGTCCAACTTCCTACAAGCCATGGAGGGCGGCATTGACACCGCACACGTCTCCTTTGTACACCGCTACGAAGTGGACATCGATCCGATGCACGTTGGCACACAAGCGCTTAAATACATCAAAGCCGATGGCAATGTGATTTTCACCATCGAGAAAACCGACTTTGGCATGACCTTGTATGGTCGCAGAAATGGAGACGTGGACAATTACTACTGGCGCATCACGCAGTGGATTTTCCCATGGTACACATTGATCCCGCCCTTTGGTGAACATGCATTGGGTGGGCATCTTTGGGTGCCTGTGGATGATCACAACTGCATGGCTTGGAGCATCAACTACCACATCGACAAACCTCTCTCAACAGAGGAGCGACAAGCCATGCAAGCGGGCAAAGGCATCCACGTGGCCTACGAATCAGAAAAGAGTTTCAGGCCTGCACAAAACATGCAAAATGAATACTTGATTGATCGCGTCGCACAAAAGGAAAAACGCTCCTATTCGGGTGTATTTGGCATTTCCATGCAAGACGCTTCTCTTCAAGAAAGCATGGGCGTTGTTCAAGACCATGAGAACGAGAAGCTTTTGCCCACCGACCGTGCAATCGTGATGGCCAGGCGCATGCTGTATGAGTTTGCCATGGAGACCAAGGCGACGGGTGAGCCCCCAGCCTTGAAGGGGAAATCTCACCAAATCAGGGCTGCAGGCGTCTTGTTGCCCAAGGCACAAGATCCTCTTGAGTGGGCAGCAGAGCATTTGATCGGTGGCTTGCATCACCCTTTGTACACCCTTTGAGCCCATTGAGATGAGCCAACACAATGAACAAACACTGACCCTCTATTTTGATGGCAGTTGTCCCTTGTGTTTGGCCGAAATGCGTCTTCTTGAGCACAAAGATCGAAGAGGCCTTTTGCGCTTTGAGGACATCACGGCCGAGCATTTTTCAGAAGAAAAACACGGCATTGTTTGCGAATTGGCCATGAAAAGCATCAAAGGCCGGCTGAGCACGGGTGAGTATTTGGATGGCATCCAAGTCTTCGCCAAAGCTTATGACATGGTGGGCATGACAACATACGCCAAGTGCTTGAGCGCCCAAAGACTTCAGCGGCCCTTGTCTTGGTGCTATTTAAAATTTGCCAGGTACAGGCACATCATCTCTAAGGTATTGGGCCCCGTTGCGCTCAAGCTCGTGAGTGTCTATGTCGGAAAAAAAGGGCCTTGAACTGCCACATTGGACGGGCAGTTTTAAGACGAATTAGGCCAGCATTCTGAGCGGCTCGATTTCAATGCTGCCCAAATGGCTGCTAAGGGTGAGGGTCTGCTCTTGAATCGTGGCTTGCAACTGCATGCTTCGCTCTGCCATAGAGACCAAGGACTGCGTGGCTTCATGGTCCAGTCCAAAGACTTTCAATTTATCCAAGCGAGACACCTTGTTTTTCAAGCCATTCCACCAAATACTCTTGGCGTGATTGAACGCGTAGACCAAGACCATGTCCGATTGCGAACAGGCCTTGACCAAAGGTTTTTCTTCTGGCTGCCCCACTTCAATCCACACTCTTTTTCTTGCCGTGTAATCGGTCAATGAAATATCGGGGTCATTGGGGTCAGACAAGCCCGCTCCAAATGCCCAGGTGGCGTCTCCTTTGCACAAGTCATTGATGAGGTATGCATTGAGTGACAGCGCGACCAGTCGCACCATCATTCGCTCATCGGTCTCACTGGGGTGCCTGGCAAGGGTTAAAGCGTGATCAGCGTAGTAGCCGTGATCGATGTCAGCAATTTGTAAATTGGCTTTGTAAATGGTGGACTTGATGGCCATGGATTGGGTAAAAAAGTGATTGGGGCAAGCCGACAAGTTGCATGGCTTGCCCAAAACTCAAAAAGCCTCTTGGGCTCAGACAAGGCCACAAAAAACCAACAAGGGCCAAGCCTGACGCCATGGGCGCATCCGGACTTGGCCTGATTCAAGCATCTTGAATTAGGCGGGGATAGAGCCCGCCAAGTAATCCATCTTGCCCAAAGGCACGCCGTTGTGCCTCAAAATAGAGTAAGTGGTCGTGATGTGAAAAAACACATTGGGCAAGGCCCATTGGGTGAGGTAGTCCTCAGCCTTCATGGTTTTCGTCATGGTTTTACCGACTGCAAAAGTGATCTCTCGACCCGCTCCCTTGTCCATTGCATCGGCAGAAACCGTGGAGATCCAAGCCAGTGTTTTAGCGACTCGCTCAATCAATTGCACAAAATCCGCCTCATTGTCTTCAAATTTTGGCGCTTCAAGAGCGGCAATTCTGGCAACACACAATTTGGCCGCATCACAAGCGATCATCACTTGCTTTTTAAAGGGCAGCATATCAGGTGCGAGTCTGTACTCGACAAAGACTTGGGGATCAAAGCCTCTTTGAAGCGCATCGGCCTGTGCCTTTTCCAAACACACCTTCAAATTTCCCAACATCAGTTTAAAAACCGGCAAAGACGCACCAGACAACAATGAAGACATAAACATTTTCCTTTAGCATCGAACATTCATTAAAAAGCTCTTTCCCAAAATCAATCAAGAAAGCACCTGAGATGTTAGCAACTTTTAAGACAAAAATACACATGCAACGATAAGCATTTGCATTGACTTCTTTCAAACGAGCCAAGCCAAGATTTTTTTGAGCAAATCCTTATGACCTCGATGCCAGCAGGGGCAAAAACCAGCTTGAAATCATGGCCTTCGAAGGGCAAAAACATCATAAAAAGCAGCCTTTTAAGAAGGCCAAGACCCATTGTTCATCAATTGACCCTGAAGTTTTTCGGTTTAACACAAAAGTTGGCAATTTCGTGCAAAATGGCAAGTCATCAGGGGCGAGGCGTTTGGGCTTGAAATGCCACAAGTCGCCCCCAGATACCTCAAACCCCAACAAAGGAGTTGACCCTTATGAAAATTTCTCAGTCGTCAGTGCGTTTTCTCAAACTCATGGTGCTCAGCTGCGTCATGGGCATCGCAAGCTTGAGCCACGCTGCGGAGCCCAGCATGGCTGAGGTCTACAAGGCCGCAGAGTCAGGCAACTTCAGTCAAGCCGAGGCGATGATGAAGCAAGTGCTGAGCGATCACCCCAACTCTGCAAAAGCGCATTTTGTGCACGCAGAAATTTTGGCCAAAGAAGGCCGCCTGGCAGCCGCCAAAGACGAACTTCAAATTGCCGACAAACTCGCTCCTGGCCTGCCTTTCGCCAAGCAAGAGGCCGTGAGAAGCCTTGAAGCCAGGATCAATGCACCGCAGCCCATGGCCGCACAACCGGTGAACAATGCCTATGCCAGCAATCAAGCGGCCTCCTCTGGCTCAGGGCTTTTGCCTTGGGTGCTGGGTTTTGCTGCCTTGGCCTTCCTTGTCTTTGTTGTTCGCATGATGACACGACCCAGAGAGGTCTACAGTCCCATGCCAGGCTATGGCGGCAACACTGGCGGACTGCAGCCCAGCGGCTACGGACCAACACCCATGGGAGGCCCAGGCATGATGGGGGGTCCAGGCATGATGGGCGGCGGCGGCTCCATGGGCTCGGGCATATTGGGAGGCTTGGCCACAGGCGCAGCTGTAGGGGCAGGCATGGTCGCTGGAGAAGCGCTGATGCACAATGTCCTTGGCGACCGCCACAGCAGCAGCAACACGTCTTCGGGCCAAGGGTTTCAAGACAATGGATTTCAACCCAGAACAGATAGCAACTACAACATGGGTGGGAACAACTTTGGCGTGAACGACTCGAGCTCTTGGGATGATTCATCCAGCTCAGGCGGTGGCTCTGACGACTGGTAAAAAGACCCAAGCATTGCGCAAGACGAGGCCCAATCAATGATTGGGCTTTTTTTTTGAGAGCCATGAAGCTGGCGCTCAAGCTCAACAAATGTGCGCGCATTCCCCAGCCTCTACAGCCCAGGCTCAGCGGTGGGCGACTTCATCCGCCACAGGCATCTCACACGGCTTGATCGGGTGACTCAGGGGCAATGAATTTCAATATTTCATTGCACACTTGCGTGCGGTCATTGTCGATGGTGATCATGTGATAACTGTTCTCGAGCAACACCGTTTTCACCTTCCCAAGGCGCCAGTTTTTTTGCAACCACTCCACATTTGAAAGCCCCGCAACCTCATCCTCTACGGCATGGATGATCAATGCATTGGGCAAGTCAATGCAAGGCAAATGCTTGATCACATGGCGTCTTAAACGATCGTGTTCGCGCAAGTGAGAGATCTCCAACACACTGGCCCCAGCTTGTGACACGCGCCTTTGACTGAGTTCACGCTCAATCCAAGCGCGAATGCGCGCATTTTTGATCCCGTAAGGGCTCGATTCCTTGTAGCGCCATAACGCTCCCAATGGCGTGTAAAGTGCCAAAGGCAAAAGAAAATGATAAAAAGGGATGTTCCAGCCATCAATGATCAAGGGGGTGGAGAGCAGGATCAGTTGTTCGATCTCCGTGGGCGCTTGGATGGCAACCCCTAAAGCGACGCTGACGCCTGCCGACAGGCCCACGAGATTGACACGGTGGCCCTGCGATCTCAGTGCCAAGATCTCTGCACAGACAAAGTCAATCCAAGCCTCAAATCCCAAGGACTCTTGTCGATCTTTGGTGGCATCAAAGGAGTAGCCAGGAATAACGATGTGTTTGACCCCATGTCCTTCTCGAGACAAAGCCGAATGAACCGTTAACAGTTCATCAGGCGTGCTGCACAGTCCATGCAACAACAGGGTAATGCTTTGAGAGAGGGGAGACATTGAACGTCGGTTTGATGTAAGGACAGGGGAGAATCAGCGTTCCAGCGATTATCCTTGATTAAAGAGACGCCAGACCAAGACCTTTCAGCTACACTTACAATGGCCCTTGACTTCACATCGGCCAGCTCGACTCTTAAGCTCAACATGAACATGTCCTCTCCCATGAAAACTCAACTCTCCAAATGCTTGTTGTCATCTGCACTGATCTGTTTTCTTGCAGCACAAGCCTTTTGCGCACAGGCCGGGACGGAAATCCCCGTAGCTGGTCACATTGAAGTCGCCTTTTCCCCCAATGAGGGCAGCGAAGAGTTGGTCATCAAAGCCATTGACTCAAGCCACACAGAAATCCGTGTCTTGGCCTATAGTTTTACAAGTGCCCCCATCGTTCAAGCCCTCTTGAGGGCAAAGAAAAGGGGCTCCCAAATCACACTGGTCGTGGATCAAAAAAGCAACATCAACGAGAACAGAAATGGCAAGGCCCAAGCCGCACTTTCAGCCTTGGCCTATGCCGGTTGCGAGGTCAGAACCATCTCAGCATACCCCATCCACCATGACAAAACCATGATCATCGACCAAGAAACGGTGGAGACGGGTAGTTTTAATTACTCACAGGCAGCAGCGCATCGCAATTCAGAAAATGTCATTGTGCATTGGAACAACCCAAAGCTGGCGCATGTCTACCTAGAGCATTTTGAGAGAAACTACAGGCAATCAAGGCCCTTCTCCCTGCGCTAAGCAATTCAACCCGACAGGCCGCAGGCTTTTAGCGACTCCACTTGATGGAAGGGATGCCCTGAGCCATGATGCTTTGAATGAACACATGAATTTTTTCATCCAGTCGTTCTGGATCAAATGCCAAGGAGTAGCTCATCTTTTGTAGCTCTGGGTCTTTTTGATGAACAGCAAAAGACCGTATTTCGCAATTGTTGAGCTTGATCAACTCGTTGAATTTCTCTTGAACGCTCGGGGTGTCTGAGGAGGGGCATTCCAGCTCGAAATGAATGGTTTCAACCATGTAGTCATTGACACCCATCTTCAAGTTCAATTGGTGCGCAATGTTCCTAAGCACGGTATTGGCCAGCACAATCACGATTGAGCAAAACAAGGCTTCTTGCCATCTCCCCAACCCACAAAAAGCACCCACAGCGGCACAACACCAAATGGTGGTCGCCGTGTTGATGCCCTTGGTGATTGAGCCATCCCGAAAGAGAAGACCCCCACCAATAAAGCCAACCCCCACCACGATTTGACCAATCATTCTGACGCTGTCTTGGTACTGCAGACCTGTTTTACACGTCCAAACAAAAAGACAAGCCCCGAGTGCAACCAGTGCATTTGTTTTGAGATCCACGAGCCTTCGGTGCCACTGCCTCTCAACGCCAACAAGGGAGCCTAAAAGCAAAGCACCAAATACAGCAATGACCAAATCCATGTTCATAATATCTTTCAGTTCAGGCCCAACTTACGCATACGGCCTATTTGATCAAGGATTTTCTAGACAACTCAATCATGCCTTGCCCCAAATACTTCGGCAGCCCAGGGCTGATGTCAAAATAATCCTCCTCCTCTTCAAACTCATTGAAAACGACATCAATATCCCCAATGAACTTGACAGGATATTTTGAATAATTTCTCTCAGAAATATAAGCCTGATGAATGAGTGTTACATCTGTGTGCCTGGGATCGGATTTGATTTTTTCAAAGAGAGGCAAGACGACAGATTCAAAGCCCTCGATGAGGTGTCCGAAAACACCGGAGCTCTTAAAGGAAATGACACCCGTCAAATTATTTTTTTTATTCAAATAACGAATCTCACCTAAAAAATTAATGAATTCAATTTCATTCATTTTTTGAGTTGAACGACTAACATATGCGAGTTCGATCAATTTCATTCTAAGCCCTTGCTGCAATGCGTTTGAGCTCTTTGGTGTAGATTTTTGGTAGATCAAATGCATCAGAATGTGTACTTGCATTGATATTGGCGCAAAAAAATCGTTCAACCTCATTGAACACAGTTTGACGCTGATTATCAATGGTAATCAGGTGGTAACTGTCACCCAAATAAATAAACTCTTTGTGCTTTGAATTGATTTGATTGAACATTTTCTCTGCGCCACGCACACTGCAAGTCTCATCCTCAATGGCGTGAATGACCAAGACAGGTGCACTCACCGCATCTAGATTTTTTTGCACATGCTCAATCAAATAATCCCCTTGAATCAAATGCTTAAGAGAGATCTCCTCACCGCCGGCCTCAGCATATCTTCTCTTGATGAATGACTGCTTCATCTTGGCCCTGAGTTCAGGATTTTTAACCCCAAAGGGGGACTCCTCCTTGTAAGTGAAATCAATCTCAGGAAAAATTCTCCCTAGGCGCAGCAAAAAACGGTACCAAGGAATGGCCCAACCTTTGTAATCCATGGCTGTTCCAAGGAGCGCCATGGAGGCAATATTTTCTTGCTCAGCCAAGGCCAGGGCCAAAGTTGCTCCCATGGAGAGCCCTAAGACAGAAACTGTTTCATATCTTGTGAGCAGCCTTTCAAGATGCTCTCTTGCTTTTTCAACCCAGTCTTGCCAAGGGGCGGTTTGCGTGTCAAAACAATAGCCCTCAATGTTTGGCGCAAAAACACTGAAACCTCGTGCATGAAGACTTTGCGCGATTCGGGCGAGCTCCAAGTTACTGCCTGACAGGCCATGCAACATGAGAACGGCATGATTGCCACCCTTGAGTTCCAAGTTACTTTTGACTATCATTGCGTCATGCTTTTAAAAAATGCCAAAGATTGGAACAATTCAAGTCTCCTCATGCGCTACAGCGGTGCACTGATTGTGACAGCCTTGGCCTTGGCCGTGCGTTTTGTGCTTCACCCTTACATCGAACCCTACTTGCCTTTTCAACTTTTTTTTCTTTCTACGTTCATTGTCAGCTTAATGTGGGGCATGGGTCCAGGAATTTTATCGTTGTTGCTAGGACTATTATCGGGGTTTTACTTCTTTACCCGTCCCTATGATTCTTTTGCAACACCTTCCGCAAGCGATATTTGGGTGATGCTCACCTATGGAAGCACTTCCATTGTGATGCAGGGTTTGACCGAATATACCCGAAGGCTCATGTACTCTTCAGAATTGCTGTTAAAAGTGGCCGATTCCAACTATCGAATTTCATTGTTCAGTGAAAATGAAAAAATCGATATTTCCAGGAAACTTCGCGCCAATCAAAAGTCCGTTGATGATTTAATCACCAACTTGGACACATGCATCTTCTTGCTGAGTGCAAACCTGAGCACTCAATTCATGGCACAAGCGCACCTTCACTTTGATAAAAGCGAATTGATTTCTTTTTGCGACAACTGGACAGCAATTTTTTTAGCGGACGACCTGGATCAAATCAAAAAGGCTCAAAATTCAGCTCAGGCGTTGAGCTTTCTACCCTGTCCTTTCGAGTTCAGGTACGCATTTGAAACCGCTCAAAGCCCAATGCGACAAGGCGTGTTCAAGCAAATCAATGTATCAAGCTCCCCTTTGTTGATTTGCTCGGCTAAAAATGAACGCTCAGTCATTTAACTTTTGACTCCAAACCATCAAAAATGTTTTTTGCTGCGCCTGAGCTATCAAGGGGCTCAGACTGAGCTCCTTGGAGTACCTCAACGCCCCAGCCCCCAAAAGCAGCTCAGCGTGCTTGTTGATCACAAGATCAAAGCCCAACAAACTCGCGCCATTCACAAGCCCTCCTCTTCTTAGGGCAAACGGCATTCTTGCGGAAACTGCCGACTGATGCGCATCGATCCCGTAATACTTTTGCACGTAGGTTTGATTGGCGTAATTAAAATTAACATCTGCAAATGCATTCACAGCGTTCGTGATGGGCAACCCCAAGGTCAGGCCCACTTGTGCATAAGAGCGATAGCTCGAATCAATCGTTCTAGCGCAATTGGCATAGGCGGTGATGGCTTCTTTGATGGGTTGCCATTCTGCCCAAACAAAGGCATCAAAAGCGCCCGGCACATCCCCCAAAGCCGTATATCGACGATCAAATTTTTCAAAACGACCGAGCATATAGTTGATGGATGCCCCCACTTTCAAATCCTCTGATTTATAAAGCCAAAGTCCAGCGCCGTTTTGAACGCTCAAAAAGCCAATTGTGTTTTCCGCGGTGAAGTTAAATGTGGGCAAGAGTTGCGTCTCCACCAAAACGCCATTGGTCAGCGATAAATTGGTCTGACTCCAGCCGATCGTCACATCTTGGCTTAAGGACTCGAACCACTGCTGCGACCATGACAATGATGCGTTGTTTTGAGAAAAGCACAACAAAGGGGCGAACCCCATCAACAAGATAAAGAACCAATCCCTTCTAACCATCAGTGTTTCCATGGGGGCATTTCAATCAAAAATTTGAATTTGGCCATCTATACTTCCTGATTCAATGCGTTTCATAAATTCTTAACCCTTCTTGATCAATCTGAGCCATGAGCATATCCCATAAAAGCATTCATCCAACTCTTTTGTCACTGATCACATTGGGATGCATGAGCGTGGCACAACAAACCCGTGCTCAATCGAGCCCTCCCGCCTCCCAGATCCAGAGCATTGAAATTCAAGCAGGGAAAATGGTTCAATCCCAGTTTGATGCCCCTGCCACGATCAGTGTGATTGATCGCCAAACGCTTTCAGGTGCGGGCCCGCAGGTGAATTTGACCGAAACGCTCAACCAAGTACCTGGCGTGATGGCCCTGAACCGAAACAATTACGCCCAAGATTTGCAAATATCCATTCGTGGCTTTGGCGCACGAGCGGCTTTTGGACTACGGGGCATACGCTTGATCACCGACGGCATCCCTGCAACAACACCCGACGGGCAAGGTCAAGCCTCCACTGTGAGCTTGACCTCCGCTGAGCAGATTGAAGTCTTGACGGGTCCATTGGCACAAATTTATGGCAACGCCTCGGGCGGGGTCATTCAGACCTTCACACGCGAAGCCACAAGCACTCCTGTTTTTAGCTCGCAACTGTATGTGGGGTCCTATGGACTGCTTAGGAAAGACATTCAGTTGTCCCAAAAGACTGGCGACTTGGGGATCGTTGCTGACTACAGCACCTTCAACACCCAGGGCTTTCGAAACAACTCAGATGCACAGCGCCAGCAATTGAATGCCGTCATCACCTCGCAGCTCCAACCCGACACCAAGCTCAAATGGATCTTTAACTCATTTGACATGCCTCAGGCGAGAGATCCCTTAGGTCTTACCAGCGCTCAATACGCCCTTGCTGCGAACAGTGCGGGCAACAATGCGCTGCTCGATGGAAGCCGAAAATCTGTGACCCAGCAACAATATGGCGTGGTTGCTGAGCAGCGCATTGACTCGCAGAGCTCCATTCAAGCCAAACTGTATTCTGGAACGAGAGACAATCTGCAATACCAAGCCAACTCAAGTCCCCTTCCCGCTGTGGCCATCAACTCGACTTGGGTGGGGCTGGGCCGTCACTTTGCTGGTTTTGGTCTACAAGCCAAATCAAAGCAGTCCTTGGGCGAGAGGCTTCAACTGGAGTGGATTGTGGGCAGTGAGTTTGACAGGTCAACTGAGCTCAGACAAGGTGGCCCGACGCAAGCAGGTCAAATCACCCCTGGCTTGAGCCGAAATGAACTCAATCAAGCAAGCAATCAAGATGTCTTCGCCCAAGTCAATGCACACATGGGTGAATTTTGGTCCTTGACCGCTGGGGCCAGGTACAGTGAAGTCACCCTTCAAAATGCAGACTACTTTCTAACAGACGGTGACGGCTCCGGGAAAATCAAATACAAAGCCTTTAGTCCGATTTTAGGATTGACTTGGCACGCAAATGAAGCGCTCAATGTCTACGCGCAAGAGGGCCGAGGATTTGAAACACCGGCTCTCTCAGAGCTTGCATACAGCATCAACAGTGGCGTTGTCAAAGGCAGTTTTAACCCCAATCTGTTGGCCTCTCACAGCAAACACTTTGAAGTGGGCAGCAAATGGCGAATGGGCAAGCATCAAGCACTGAACGTGTCAGTCTTTCAGATTAAAAGTGACGATGAAATCATTGCTCAATTGGCCAAAGCAGGTCAAACTGTCTACGGCAATGCCGGTAAAACTCTGCGTGAAGGCATTGAGATCACGCATAAATCAGACTTAAGCCCTCACCTGTCAAGCACCCTAGCACTGAGTGCAATGCACGCCAATTACGTCAATGCATTCAACTCCATCAACAGCGCTGGTCAAAACTTGCTGATTCAATCGGGCAACCAACTGCCAGGAATAGCACAACGCCAAATGTTTGCCTCCCTTGTCTGGAAAGAGGACAGCATCGCTTCAAAACAGTTGAACTCAGGCACACAAGTCCAACTGGATGTGCTTGCCAGGTCAGGAATTTGGGCCAACGACACCAACGTTGACTATGCAAGTGGGTATGCCGTTTTCAATTTAAAGTTGCGCCATGCGTTCAAAGTCAATGCTTTTGAAAACATGCTGTATCTGGGTGTAGACAATTTGGCCAATCGAAAGACCATTGGCTCAGTGATTGTGAACCAAGCGAGCAATCAATTCTTTGAACCAGGCATGAGCAGGAGTTTCACGCTAGGCTTACAAGTCAAACACCCACTTTAATCGCAGACTCAATCAAAGGCTAAACCAAGGCTTGAGGAGAGAACCTTAAGCTGACTGTCACAACATTCAAGGCATTGACTTCGATGCTGAGGTGCGCTTGGTGCAAGCGTGCGATCTCTTGGCACAAACTCAGGCCCAAGCCAAAACCATCAACCGTTCTGGCATGAGACTCAGTGCCTCTATAAAAACGCTCAAACACACGGCTGATTGATTGAGAGCTGACGTTTTCTGATGAGTTAGAAAACTGCACCAAAATCGAATCCTCTGAACCCATTGCAGAAATATTCACCCAACCATTGCTTGTGTTGTAGTTGATGGCATTTGTATATAAATTGGTGAACAGTTGTCGGATCAGTTGCTCATCACAGTACCACAAAATGGCATTTTCAATGTTTGAGCTGATTTTGATTTTCTCTTGAAAAATACCCGCATCCAATACCAATTCATTGAGCATATCGCTCAAATTAACTTGCTTGAGGTTCAAAAACAAGGAGCCTGAATCCGCACGTGACAAAAGCAACAATTTTTCCGTGATCTGGATCAATCTCTCAATTTCATCGGACATTTGACTCAGTCGAATTTGTTGGATGGAGCCTTCCTGTGCATCAGCAATCGCTCTCTCGATGTACCCCCTTAAAATGGTCAATGGCGTTCTCAATTCATGCGAGGCATCAGCAGAAAACCGACTTGCCTGTAAAAACGAAGACTCAAGTCGCTCCCTGAGCTCATTGAAAACATCAACAAAATTCTGAAACTCTGTGAAATTGCTCTTTGTTTGAATGGGCACAGCAAGGTCCTTGGACTCCAGCGTGATCAATCGATCCCTTAAAATCTCAAGCGGCCTGATCAACGAGTAGCTCATGAAAAGGCTCAAAAGAACAACACAGATAAACACAACTGGCACAATTGCAGAAATGACTTTATCTCTGATGTCCCAAATGATGGTGACATAGTCATCTAAACTTTGACTTGGCACGCAAAGGTACACATCTTGAGCATTTTGCGTGGTGTATCTAACCACCATCCATTCCTCTTTCCCAACCACGAATAGGCCTGAGAAAGCTTTTCCTGGCACTTTAAGCTTGATCAACTTCCAGTCTTTGTGTTGACTCGCAACTTTGATCAGTGAAGAGCAAAATTCACTTAAATTTGCGAAATGCGATCCCACCGGCGCAACTTCGTGCGATTGATTGAAGGCGGCAGAATTGCACTTGTATGCCTTGGAGATCAACTCCTTTACAAAAAATTCTGTGTAGTCATTTTCCAAATTCTTATCTTGTGACACCTGAGGGATATTGAGCTCATTGGAAATAAGCTCGACTTTGACTTTGTCGTACACCAAGCCCCAGACCATGTTTTGTGACATCCACCGGTTCAAGAACCAAATGACCATCAAACCGAGCATCAACTGTGAAAATAAAATAAATCGAAATGAGCCAAAAAATTTGATGAGGCTATTTTTATTGAATATTTTCATCGAGGTTCTTTATCTTGTATCCCACACCTCTGATCGCCTCTATTGGAAAATCAGGTTGCTGGGTACCAGCAGAGGACAATTTCTTTTTTATGCGCTGAATGCACACATCGACCACATTTGTCTGAGGATCAAAATCAATGTTCCAAACATGCTTCAGAATTTGTTTTCTGGTAAAGATGTGGCCAGGTGAGCGCATCAAATAATCCAACAAGGAAAATTCTCTTTGACTCAAAACCATTGAATGCTCAAACCATTGCACGCGTCTAGAAATGCGGTCCAACACCAAGTGACCAACTGTTAATAAATTGGACTCTTGTACTCTGTTCCTTGTGAGCAAAGACTTGACCCTTGCAACCAATTCTTCGACGTAAAAGGGCTTGGCCAAGTAATCGTTGGCGCCCGCCTCAAAACCAGTCAAGCGGTCGTTCAAGTCACCTTTGGCGGTCAAGATAAGAACCGGCGTCATGTTGCCAGCCCCCCTCAATTGTTTCAAAATATCAAGTCCATCCAAGCCGGGCAACATCAAATCAAGGACGATGCAATCATAAGACTCTGCAAAGGCAGCTTTAAGTCCGATGGAGCCTTGTGTAAAGTGATCGGTCTCGAACCCTGCCTGCGCAAACCCTTGAAGCACAAAATCAGCTATTTTCAGCTCGTCTTCAATAAATAGTATTTTCATCACGCTACTTTATAGGAAAATTATCCTCAATCACTTAAAGTTAACGATTTTGTAATTGAGGACATGTGGCGATGGTTGAGCGCCTTGATTTGACTTTTAAGTCTTCAAGTCTTTCTTGTTCTAAAAAATTCATGCGATGTCAATCACCACATTGCCGGCCCACTGGCCTGACTCGACCGCCTCGTGTGCAAGAACTGCATCTTCAAGCTTAAACCGCTTTGCCACACAATGCTCAATCTTGCCGTCTTGCATCAGTTGGCTTAAACCCGCCACATCAAATTGACGGGCTGAATCCGTTAAATCGTAGACCAAGAAAAACTTCAATTCAATTGATTTAAAAAGCAAGGTTCTGAACGTCATCGAAAAGTCAATTTGATTGGATCCATAACACACGATTTGTGCGTGATGGGCAACGGCTTGGGTAGAGATCAGATCTTTCGTGCTGGAAAAATCCAAGTCAATGACATGTGAAACGCCCTGATTTTGGGTGATGCTTAGAATTTTCTCTTCTACAGACTCCTCTTTGTAGTCAATCAAATGCTTGACGCCAATTTTTTGAGCCAGTGCGGCACGCTCTTTTGAACCAACCGTACCGATGACTTTTGCCCCAGCGAGCAACAACAGCTGACTTGCATAAAAGCCCACGGATGAGCCCGCACCGGTGACCAAAACCCATTGATCCTTGACATCGCGACAAAGCCTCACGGCCTCAAAAGCCGTGAGGCCAGGGATGCCAAGGCAAGCGGCACTTGCAAAGTCCAAATCATCGGGCATCTTGACGGCTTGCTTGTCCTTTAAGGCGATGTATTCGCATGCCGTCCCATGAGCGCGTCCAAATTGACCATTCCAAATCCAAACACGCTGCCCAATCCGCGCAGAATCCACCCCTGCACCAACGGCCTCAATCACACCCGCGCCATCGCTGTGCGGAATGATCTTGGGGGCAATCAGGGCTCGATTTTTCCGGTTTTTGACATCGGATGGGTTGACGCCAGAAGTTTTTAATTTGACCAAAACTTCTCCTGGACCAAGGGTGGGTTGATCCATCTCGCCCACCACCAAGGTGTCTTTGGCTGATCCGTTTTGCGTGTACCAAGCTGCTCGCATATGAAAAACCTTCAATTTATTTTAAATGTATGAATCAACAAAATCTGAAGTCTTTGGCTTCATCCTTGACCAATATCGTATACCTTTTTTCCATTTTCCTTGATACCAGCGAAGCGGGAAATGAACAAAAAGCTGTAAAAACCCTGATGCATTGGAGGGGCAAACTATGTGAAAATAATGTTCGATACGACCTCACGGAGTGACTTACTGTGAAACTCGAGGCTTTCATTGCATTTTTTGTGTGAAGAGCTTTTAAATTTCAAACGGCACAAGCTCCGTGATCATTGAACTGCTTTTCTCTGTTGAGGTGCTTGCCTTTTGTCAGCAATTGGCTCCAACAACTTAACCTCTCTGTTTATTTTTAAACCACCACCATGTGCCCATCAGACCACCACGAGACCGCCTCAACAGACGCCCACCCAAAAAGCACCGCCTTGACTTCTGGTGGGCAACGCCCTTGGCCAAAGGAGGGGTTTACTCGGGCACCTTACTGGGTCTATCAAGACGCTGAGACCTATTTGCAAGAGCAGAAAAATATTTTTCGGGGCCCCAATTGGCATTACCTAGGATTGGAAGCGGAGGTCAAGAACCCTGGAGATTTCAAGTCCACATACATTGGTGAACAGTCGGTGATCCTCACGCGCGCTGAGGACGGCTCCTTGAACGCCATGCTCAACCGCTGCGCTCACCGTGGCAACATGATGACCCGTGAAGCATTTGGGACGACCAAAAAACTTTACTGCGTCTATCATGCTTGGAGTTACACACTCAAAGGCGACTTGAGTCACGCCGCCTTCAGCCAAGGGCTCAAGGGTGAAGGTGGTCTGCCAAAAGACTTTAAACACGCCGACCATGGATTGCAAAAACTCAGAGTCGAGACAATATGCGGGCTCGTGTTTGCAACTTTTTCAAATGATACACCTGCACTTGAGGAGTGGCTTGGCGAAGTTGCAACTGGTATTCGCCGCGTTTTGAAAAAACCACTCAAAGTATTGGGCTATGACACGCAGCGCATCCATGCCAACTGGAAAGCGTATCACGAAAACCCCCGTGACTCTTACCACGCCAATATCTTGCACACGTTTTACGGCACCTTTGGCCTTTCACGCATGTCTCAAGAGTCCGGCATGATTTTGGATAAAAATGGCCGCCATGTTTATTTTTATACAAAAGCGGGCACCGAGAAGAAATCTGAGGATTATGAAAAAACATCCTCACAGCTGAGATCTCACAACGACGGCTTGAAACTTGAAGACCCCAGCATTTTGAAATGGACGGATGAGTACGGCGACGGTGTCAGCGTTCAAATTTTGACCACTTATCCCGGCTTTGTCTTGCATCAAATTGCCAACAGCTTGGCGACCAGGCAAATTTGCTCAAAAGGACCGGGGCAAACCGATTTGGTTTGGACTTATTTTGGATTTGAAGACGATGATGAAGCCTTGACCGAGCGTCGCCTCGTACAAACCAACTTGGCCGGCTCTGCGGGCATGATCTCTGTGGAAGATGCAGCCGTTTGCGAGATGATGCAGCACGCATTAGGCGATGCGCAAGAGGGCCAATCGTTCATTGAAATGGGTGGAAAAGACCTGGATATTTCAGGCTCTAGCAAGCTGTCAGAACGCGCGATTCGCAACTTCTGGCACCACTACAAGTCTGATATGAATTTTTGAGTGGTTTGCGAGGTCACGAAACACATGCGCCATCCTCCTTCCATACAGAACCCCTTTGAATGCCCAACATGAATGAATTTGAAAAACACTACAGGCCCATAGAACAGTTGATTTACTCTTGGGCGAGAACCATCGACGAGAATCGCGTTGAGCAGATTGCTGATTTCATGCAAGACGCCGGCCGTTACCGGGTCAAATCTCGATTCAACCACGACCGCAATTTGCCCTTGGCTGTGATTGATTGCAAAGGGGTCTCGCAACTCAAGGACCGTATTTTGTCCATGAGAAAGGCAAATGTTTACCAGCCCCATCACTACCGACACATGATCTCAGGCATTCAGATTCTCTCTGAGCCACAACCCATGGTCTTTGAGGTGCGATCAAATTTTTTAATCACCCGCACCATGGACTTGTCAGGTGACATGAAGATCTTTGCAAGCGGTCAAACCCAGGACTTGATCAGTCTCGAGAGCGCCACACCACAATTCAAAGACAGACTCTTCCTTTTTGATTCTCGTGTGATCGAAACCTTGATGATCATCCCTTTGTAAGCCTCTAAAAATCAATCGATTCAATATGACACAAGACCAGACTTTTTCCTCCAGAAGGCAGCACCTCAAGCAATGGGGTCAACTGAGCACACTGTCTTTGTTGGGCTCCATTGGCGCGGCTCCTTTTGCCGCACAGGCACAGACACAGGTATCTTCATGGCCCCAAAAAGCCATTCACATCATTGTGCCCAATCCTGCGGGGGGGTCTGCTGATTTGCTCCCCCGTCTGATCTCTGAGGCCCTGTCACTGAAGGTGTCTCAACCCGTGGTTGTCGAAAATCGTCCAGGCGCGGCAGGCAATATTGCGGCGGAATGGTTCTCCAATGTGGAACCTGATGGCTATACGCTCTTTGCAGCCCCACCGCCTTCGCTGTCCATCAACGTCAGTTTGTACCCAAAAATCAACTACGATCCGTCTAAATTTGTTCCCATCACCATCCTTGCAACGGTGAGCAACGCTTTGCTCGTGCATCCTTCCATTGCAGCCAACACCGTGCAAGAGTTGATCGCGTTCTCCAAGGCCAACCCCGATAAATTGGCCTATGCCTCGCAAGGCAACGGCTCAACCTCCCACTTGACGGCAGAACTCTTTAAGCAAAAGACTGGCTCACCCATGGTGCATGTGCCTTACAAGGGGGACGCACCGGCCATTGCAGACCTTTTGGCTGGACACGTCCAAATCATGTTTGGCAATATTGCCGCCGCCTCTAGCCACCTAAAGACGGGCAAATTGAAGCTCTTGGCTGTGACCAGCGCCAAAAGACTCAGTGGCTATCCCAGTGTGCCTTGCGTCAATGAGACCATCCCAGGCTTTATCTCGGTGACTTGGTTTGGTGTGGTCGCCCCACCCAAAACCCCAATGGCTCTGGCACAAAAAATTTCTAAAAGCCTGGCGGATATTTTAAAAACGCCTGAGATGATGAAGAAATATGCTGATGTCGGTGCCGAGGTCGTGGCCAACACACCTGAAGAATTGGCCCAATGGATGAAAGAGGATACCGAGCGCTGGCGAGCGGTCATCAAAACGGGCAACGTCACCATTGACTGATGAAGACCCCTCAGGTGTGCACTCGTTTTGAAATGCCTTGGTTTTCTCCTTGGATCTGTGCAAATAAAAAAAGCTCGCCGCCTACCGCGATCGTTGGCACGCGCAAGCCATCGTTGAAAGAGTTTTTTGCAAGACTTGACGCGATTGGGGTGTTTTAGCCCATCTCTTATGGGCTGAACTGGCAAAGTCCTTGATCAGCAAAATGCATGACTCATCAAGACCGCGTCAATGCCATCAGATCTGTCTCATGGTTCGATAGATTGATGCCAGCAAGGCCACCTGGCTTTGCCTGTCACTCACCCTCTTTTCTGGCGAAATGGTCTGAATGAGCTCTTTGGCAATGGGCTCAACACTGGCTAGTTTGTGATGGATCTTGACTTGGTCAAGATTTGATGTCTCTTGAAGAGCTTGAACAATACTTTTATATGAAGTATCTGTGAATCGAATGAAATACATTGATCAATGCCATTGAATCCCTGCAGTTCCGCAAAGCATTTGAATTACAATGAAGCCCGCTGCTGATCGTTCAGCGGCATTCGCTAGGGGTGTTGAGCAAATTTAATGCTTGCTCGACTGAGAAAGTCCCTTTGAACCTGATTGAGTTAATCCTCGCGCAGGGAAGCCGGTCCTAAAGACAAGCGCACACACTTTGTGCGCACCCAGGCCTCGCCGATCTGCCATTCATTGAAAAATAGAAATGGTACCTATGAACACTTCAAACACAACACACACACCCACTGGGGCTCATGAACGGGTCTTCTCAGGCTTGTCCATGGCCGGCCTTTGGTTCAGCCTTGGCGTGGGGCTCTTGGTCATACAGGTGGGCGCTTATTTGGTGCCCGCCATGGGTACCCAAGAAGCCTTTTTCGCCATCGCACTGGGCTCATTGCTGGGTTCAGCATTCTTGGCTTGGACGGCAAAGGTGGGTTGCGACAGCGGCTTGTCGAGTGCAGGCTTGATGCAGCAGGTTTACGGGCAAGGTTTTGCAAAATTACCTGTTGTTTTGAACATCGTTCAGCTTGTGGGCTGGACCACTTTTGAACTCGTGATCATGCGAGACGGCACCAATGCCATTTTGCTCAAGGCCTTGGGATTGAGTGTGCATCCCTTTTGGGGCACGCTGCTTTGGGGGGGCCTTTTGGTGGCATTGATGGCAGGCTCGATGCTCACACTGGTCAGGCAATTTGTCAGCCGCGTGGGCTTGCCTTTGGTTGTTTTGTCTTTGATATGGCTCACATGGCACTTCATCTCTGTCCTTCAAGCGCAAGGCGTTGAGGCCTTCCTGTCGAAACCAGGAACAGGCGAAATGGGCATGCTGTCAGCCATCGATTTGGTGATCGCCATGCCCGTGTCATGGCTGCCCTTGGTTGCAGACTATGCGCGACATGCAAAAAATGGCAACAGCACCTTCAAAGGCACATGGTTGGGTTACGCATTGGCCAACGCGTGGTGTTACGCTTTGGGCGTGTTGGTCGTGAGCGTGAGCGCCCCAGACACGGATTTGGTCACCGCCCTCTTGGTCGCTCAAGGTGGCCTGTTGGCATTGGGTTTGATTTTGCTCGATGAGATAGACAACGCCTACGGAGATGTCTACTCTGGTGCAGTCAGTGCACAAAGCTTAAAGCCTGCAGTGTCAATTCGCAAGTTGGGAATGGGCATTGCCGTGCTGTGCACGGCTTTGGCCTTGGTGCTCCCCATGCATGACTTGGAGCCCTTTTTGCTGATGCTCAGCTCGATCTTTATCCCACTTTATGGCGTGATCTTGGGTCGCATGGGCTCAGGACAAGTACAAAGAGATGAAAAAACCATCAAGATCAGTGCTGCTGTGATTTGGCTTTTTGGGATCGCTGTGTTTCATGCTTCAACCCAGTTCACACCAGAGTACGGCTCAACCATCCCTAGCTTGATGGTCACGTTTGTACTGGCTTGGATCACACGAGAGAAATCCTAAGTGGCGCAAGCTTGACGCCACATCCATGAAGTTAGACCTCTGAGGGCAAGGCCTTGTCTCACGCCGTGAGACAAGGCGCTTTGGGCAGCCCCTCGCGCAAAGAGCTTGTGAATTTAGCCCCAGTTTTCGTAAACACCGAGTTTGCGGTGCAAAGGACTTTCATCGGTCATGAAGACGAATGTGGGGTCCTTTGCGCTAGAGTTGCTCAAGAACACCTCACCGTAGCCGGGCACACAACACGTATCCGCCTCTACCAGGGGGAAGGTCTTGTCTTCAAACTGCAAACTCATTGCACCTTCAATCACGTGGAAAACACAGGCAGGCGATCTCGCGGGCAATCTGAGCTTTTGACCTGGTCGAAGCATCAGGGCATAAAAACCCAATATATTCTCAACATCTTGACCCGTCAAAGGATTGGTGTAAGTGACTTGAACTGCCTCAACATTGGAGGGATCGTTGGCCAAGCTGATCAGAGACGCTTTTACATCAACCCATGGGAAACGCAACATGGGATAAGGTTTGTCTGAGCGTGTAAACATAGGGGTGGGCAAAACACCAGCTGAGCGGTACTGCTGTTCACCGTGTCCAGGCGAGACCCTCTGTTCATCCCCATTGATGTGGTACGAGGTCTCTGTGTAATAGACAAGGGGTAAATCCAAGACGTCCAACCACACAACGGGTTTGTCGCCATCGTGTCCGTGCTCATGCCACAAGCCCGTTGGCGTGAGGATCAAATCACCACGGGCCATCAGGCATTTCTCGCCTTGAACGGTGGTGTATGCGCCCTCGCCTTCCACGATCATTCGCACCGCATTGGGCGTGTGACGATGAGGGGGAGCCAACTCGCCGGGCAACAGCAACTGCATGCCCAAATATATGGCGGCACTGGCTTGCATCTTTTGCAAACCATGGCCTGGATTGGCAAGCACCAACACCCGACGCTCGGCTTTTTCGATGGGCGTGACCTCTCCCGCCTTCATCAAAAGAGGTCTGATGTCTTTGTAATTCCAAGCCGTGGCTTGGGTCAAAGGTCTAGGCCTTGTGGGGGGTAAAACACCTCTTAAGCTGGGCCAAAGGGGAACCAAGTTGACATTGGTCAAATCTTGAACATAGTCTTTGGGCAGATCTTCTAATCGCCCCAACTCAACATCATCTTTCATGTCTGTCTCCTATTGAATATTTGTTGTCGATGAGAAAATTCTCAAAAACGTGGGCTTTTTGGGGCTTGGTTTAAGCATGAACACCAGAGAGACAATTCTCTAACTTCCAACTGTACAACCACTCCAAGGCGTCGTAGAAACGCTCAGGCGTTCTGCCTCGCCAAAGGTCATTTCTCACCAACCTCTCCACCCCCTTGGCGTGATAGAGGCGGCCCATTTCTCTTGAGGACAAAACAATTCTTGCCGTTCTAGCGACTCGGGCCTTTTGGTACAAATCGAAAGCTTTGACAAAGTCATCCTCATTGACTCTTAAGGCCTCACCCAAGGTCACCGCATCTTCCATGGCCATGCAGGCGCCTTGAGCCATGTACTGGGTGGTTGGATGCGCTGCATCTCCAAGCAATGTGCTGCGTCCGTAAGACCATTGACCAATCGGATCGCGATCGGCCGTGGCCCAACGCCGCCAACTCTTGGGCAAATCGATCAATTGACGGGCTTGGTCACAGACGCCATGGAAGTAACTTTGCACTTCCCCTTGGCTGCCATCTTTGACACCCCACTCCTCCGTTTCCCTAGAGTGAAAGGTCACCACAACATTGTACTGAGCTCCTCCCCTAATGGGGTAATGCACCAAATGACAATTGGGCCCGACCCAAATCGCCGCCGCATTCCACTGCAAGTCCTTTGGAAAATCCTCTTTTTCCACCACCGCTCTATAAACCACATGTCCTGTGACTCGGTGAGGGTCACCGACAAAGTGATTTCTGACCACCGACTTCACACCATCCGCACCAATCAAGGCCTGTCCGTGATAGCTCACGCCATGTTGATCGTGAACGGTGACGCCTTGATCATTTTGTTCAATGCGCTCAATGCGGGTAGAGGTTTTGAATTCCACCAAATCGCTTTGCTGAGCGCCTTCAAAAAGGGACAAATGCACATCGGCTCTATGCACCACGGCATAAGGATTTCCAAATCGAGCACGAAAACTCTCATCGGTCGGAATTCGACCAATTTGTTGGGCATCGACTGCATCCTTCATCACCATGTAATCGGTATAGACCGCCCTTGATCTGGCTTTCTCACCGATCCCTAGGGCATCAAAAGCTGAAAAACCGTTGGGACCCAGTTGAATCCCTGCACCAATTTCACCAATCTCGGGAGATTGCTCTAGCACCTGCACTCTAAAGCCCCTGCGGCTCAAAGACAAGGCGGCGGCGAGTCCTCCAATGCCTCCTCCTGCAATCAAAATGGGGGTGTCTTTTTGGCTTTTGGCCATATCAAAAAATCCTTTTACGATGGGTTCTCAACATGCTGACTTGAACTCTTTCAATCAAGCCATTTTTGCAAGCTTCAGTATACCCATTCATCTCAAAGAAGTTTCCCCACTTGTCCTTAGAAAATGTGTCCTTGGTGTTTGTCTTTTCCTGCCACATGGGCTGAGCAAAAAATCTGCAAACGCCAAACAAGGCAAGAAAAGTTGGTATTTACCCTTAAATTTCAAGGACAAAGAAGCCTTTACAAGCGATAATTGCTTAGGCAATTAAAATAATCTTGCCCAATTCTGCGCAATCCATGGCGCTTGCCTGAACAAGTTGCATCGCATACAGCCCGTGATGGACTTTTCTCCTTTGTTTGAAATTCAGTTGTTTCGCCCATGATTCAAGACACCCCTTATATTAAAAATCAGTGCCTGGGCTTTTTGATGAAAAAAGCCTTTCAGTGCATTGTGGGACAAGCGGATAAAGCCTTGGAGCGTTATGACTTGACGTATGCGCAGTGGATGGTCATTGATCAGTTGAACACCTCGGGTCCCACGGGACTATTGAACTTGGCCAAAGCCTTGGATCTGGATCCGGGCGCATTGACACGAACCATTGAGCGACTTGAACTGAAGGGGCTGATCCACCGAGTTCGAACCCAGCAAGATAAAAGATTGTGCCAAATAGAGCTGAGCAAAAAAAGCAAGGATTTGATTGGCGTCATTCCCAGCCTATTGGCCGATGTCATGAACCATCACCTCAAAGGCTTTGAGCGCGAAGAATACGAAAAATTGATTCTTGCTCTCAACCATGTGATTCACAATGCCTCAACCGCCAAAGAACACATTTCACAGGCCTTGAACGCCCAGTCCAGCGCCTGTGCCAACCTCTCTTCGAATCTTTCAATCGAGCGCTCAACATGATGTCCACCCAAGTTTTAAAAAAACAAAGCAACAAAGCGCCCCAGCGCCACAGTCACTGGCGCATTTGTGCTCTGGCCTTGATCTTGAGCGCTTGTGCGCCGATGGCTCCCATAAGTCTTGGCGTGAGTGCGATTGATCCCCAACAACTGCATCTCCCCTCAGGGGCACGTTTGACCATCGCGTCCAATTGGTGGGAAGATTTTCAAAACAAAGATCTCTCCACGCTCATACAAAACGCTCTCGAGCACAACCCCAGCATTGCCCTGGCCAACACACGAATTGAAAAAGCCCAAGCGCTGGCAGGACTCACACGCTCAGCTTCTCTTGCTCAAATGGGGGCGGGCCTGGAGGTGGACAGACAACGGTTCAGCCAAACGGGCATCTACCCTCCCCAATTGGGCTTAAGCATGCAAACGCTGACAACGCTGCAACTGTCTGGCGCATGGATTCCCGATGTCTTTGGCAAGCACAAGGCCGCCTACGAAAGCGCCATAGGACAAGTGCACGCAAGTGCGCTCGACGCTTTGCATGCAAAGTCGCAATTGAGCGCTCAAATCGTGCTTCAATTCATCGCGCTGGCCTTGAGCATGGAAGAGATAGATTTGCTGCAAGAGCGAAGCAAGCTCATTGAGTCCCTAAAGCAATTGATGAGCGAACGCATCAAAGCCGGTCTTGACTCGACCTTAGAGCTCAAGACACTTGAGATCGAGAACAATGATTTACGCATTCAAAGCGCACAAATCAACAACCAAATTGACATGTTTCGCCACTCATTGGCCGCGCTGAGTGCGCGTGAACCTTCTGCCTTGTCCTCTTTGTCTCCGCGGTTGAGGGATCTCCACGCCATGACCATTCAGACGGACTTTGGCATCGACCTTTTGGGAAGAAGGGCTGATGTTGTCGCAGCCAAAACCAGGGTATTGGCCTCAATAAAAAATGTAGACGTGGCCAAATTGGATTTCTACCCCAACCTCAGCTTGGGCTTTTTTGCAGGCTACAACACTTTAAAAATCAGCCAATTGACTGAAAATTCCAGCGCTCAATATGGTGTACTCCCAAGTTTGAGCTTGCCTATTTTTGACGGCGGACGACTCAACGCTCAACTCAGCGCCAAAACAGCAGAAAAAGATCAGGCTGTTGCAATTTACAACAACACCTTGCTTGAAGCCTTGAAAGAAGCAAGTGATGCGTTGAGCAGCTACAAAGCCTCAAGCCTTGAGCTTCAATTCACTCAAAACTCATTGGCTTTGGCCACAGAGAAGTTGGACATTCAAACCCTTAAAACAAAGGCTGGATTGGGCAATCAAACGACGGTGCTCAGAGAAAAAATGGCACAACTCCAACAGCAAAGAGCCCTCTTACAGTGGTCAGCCAAGCAGCGCAGCAGTGCCGTCTTGCTGCTCAAATCTTTGGGCGCTGGTTGGCCCCAAAACGAGACCCACAACAATGTGTATGCGCAAAAGCCCTAAAGCTTTAAACACAGTCATGGGCAAAGCATAACGCCTTGAACAGCGCCCCAAACTCACAACAGATTTTCACCCCTATTTTTTACTCAAAAACCATGAATCCAAGTGCACCCACCCCCAACCCTTCCAATTCAACACGCCAAAAGGGCTTGACCGTGGTCGCAAGTGCGGTCCTCGTTTGCGCACTTTCTTACAGCGCATGGCAGTGGTTCAATGCTCGAAACATCGAGAGCACCGACAACGCTTACGTCATGGGAAACGTGGTGCAAATCACCCCACAGATTGCTGGCACCGTGGTCTCCATCAAAGTTGATGAAGCCGATCGTGTGAACAGCGGTCAAGTTTTGATCAAGATGGACCCCTCGGACACAAAACTGGCCTTTGATCAAGCCTCTGAGCAGCTCGCTCAAAGCACACGTGAGGTGAGCGCGCAATTGATCAACAACGCAGTTTTGCAAGAGCAGGTCAAGATCAAGCAATCCGAGCTTGAGCGCGTTCAACACGAGTTGCAAAAATCACAAGACGATCTCGCACGGCGCACCCTGGTTGCCGCCATTGGGGGTGTGGGCAAAGAGGAGTTAGAGCATGCCAGCAAACAAGTTGAAGTGAGCAAAAATTTGCTCTCCTCCGCACAAGCCGCATTGCAAAGCGCCAAAGACCAATTGTTGGCCAATCGAACCCTCACGCAAAGTGCGACCCTCGCAGAACACCCCACCATCAAACGTGCCGCCAGCAAATTAAGTGAAGCCGCACTGGCCGCTCAAAGAAGCCAATTGCTCTCCCCCATTGAGGGCCATGTGGCCAAACGCTTTGTTCAACTCGGTCAACGTGTTGCTCCAGGAGCCCCACTCATGACTTTGGTCAATTTGGACCAACTGTGGGTGGAGGCCAACTTCAAGGAAGTGCAATTGCGCAACATTCGCATTGGACAAGACGTGGAACTCAGCGCAGATGTCTACGGCTCCAATGTGGTCTACCACGGCAAAGTGCTAGGCTTGGGTTCTGGAACAGGCGCAGCTTTTTCTTTGTTGCCCGCACAAAATGCCACGGGCAATTGGATCAAAATTGTTCAACGCGTGCCGGTGCGAATCGCCCTCGACCCCAAAGAGTTGAAACAAAATCCGCTGCGCATTGGACTGTCCATGGATGTGGATGTCCATACTCAAGACAAATCGGGGGAATTTATCGCACAGACAGCAAGATCTGACGAAGCCTCAAGCACCAAGGTGTTTGAGAGCCCATCAAAGGCGAGCGATGAGTTGATTCAAAGCATCATCAAAAACAATTCAGTTGCCAAGTGAAGCCCCTTCACACACCATGATACAAAGCCCCACACAAAGCGCAGCCAAGCCCATTGAGCCTTTACAAGGCATGGAGCTCTTGCTAGGGACACTTGGCCTGTCCTTGGCCACCTTCATGAATGTACTGGATTCGTCCATCGCCAACGTCTCCATTCCAGGCATCTCTGGCGATTTGGGCGTCAGTCCCAGTCAGGGCACTTGGGTGATCACAAGTTTTGGGGTGGCCAATGCCATCTCCGTGCCACTCACTGGATGGCTGACACAGCGCTTTGGTGCTGTGCGGCTTTTTACTTTGAGCATTTTGCTCTTTATGCTGACGTCCTTTTTATGTGGTTTTGCCTCCTCCATTGAAGCACTCGTCCTCTTTCGAGTCTTTCAGGGCTTGGTTGCTGGCCCCATGATTCCTTTGTCACAAACACTGCTGCTGAGCAGTTACCCCAAAGCAAAGGCAGGCATGGCTTTGGCGCTTTGGGGCATGACCACCTTGGTCGCCCCAGTGGTGGGCCCATTGCTGGGTGGATGGATCACTGATAATTTCAGCTGGCCCTGGATCTTTTACATCAACGTTCCCGTGGGCATCGTTGCAGCCGCCTTGACATGGATCCTTTACCGCAAGAGAGAGACACCCATTCAAAAACGCCCAATCGACACGGTGGGTTTGAGTTTGTTATTCATTTGGGTGGGGTCACTGCAGTTGATGCTGGACAAGGGCAAAGAGCTTGACTGGTTCAACTCGAGCACCATTGTGGTTTTGGGTGTGCTCGCACTTGTGTCTTTTATTGTCTTTTTGGTCTGGGAGTTGACCGATGAGCACCCTGTGGTGGACTTGAAACTTTTTGCAAGGCCCAACTTCATTTTTGGCTGTTTGTCTTTGTCCATTGCTTATGGACTCTTTTTTGGCAATTTGGTGATCTTGCCCTTGTGGCTTCAGCAATGGATGGGCTACACGGCAACCACGGCCGGCATGGCTTTGGCGCCCGTTGGCTTCTTTGCCATCTTGCTCACGCCCTTGGTTGGTAAAAAAGTCAATGTCTGGGACCCTCGCGTCATGGCCACCGTTGCCTTCATCCTTTTTGCATTGGTGCTTTGGATGAGATCGCATTTCAGCACCCAGTCCACCTTTGAAATCATTTTGATTCCCACCTTGATCCAAGGCGCTGCTTTGGCCTTGTTTTTCATCCCACTGACAACCGTGACGCTTGCAGGTTTGCCGCCTGAAAGAATCCCAGCTGCTGCTGGTTTGTCAAACTTTGTAAGAATTACAGCAGGCGCCATGGGCACCTCTATAGCAACCACACTTTGGGAGCAAAGGGCTGCACTTCACCACGCCCACCTCATTGAGCCCTTGAATCAGGGTTCAGGGGCGATGGCCCAGGCAAGCGCAGAACTGTCTCGACTTGGTTTGTCACCAGCACAGATACTTGCTCAAATGAACCGACTGATTGACCAACAAGCCTATACACGTGCGGCCGACGACATCTTCTTGGCCTCTGGATGGATTTTCTTGGCTTTGATTGTCTTGATTTGGTTTGCACAAAGACCCTCAAAGATGAGCAGCCCCACAAAAGGCAAGCCCAACAACGCATTGAGCGACTCCAATGCGAGCGCTCAAGCAAGTGCCCACTGAGCGCTTAAGCGCATCACAGCCGTGGGCTTCAAAGCGTGACCAAATGCGCGGCAAGCCTCGTCCAAGTCAGTTAGCTGCGCAGCAGCTTGGAGTCGAAGCCGCCTGATTTGGGCGGGGAAGGACAGCGTCGCCCGCGCAATCGGGCGTTTGGAGTCAATGTGGTGTTTGCTGTTGCTCGATGTACCTGCGGATCACGTCAATGGGCGGACCTCCACAAGATGAAGCAAAGTACGACGGCGACCACAGCATGTTCTTCCAGTACCTGTTGGCAATGTCCGGGCGCTCCTTGCGCAGTAGGCGGCTTGAAACCCCCTTGAGACTATTCACGATGTTGGAGACGGCTACCTTTGGCGGGTAGTTCACCAGGAGGTGAACGTGGTCATCCTCTGCGTGCATTTCCACCAACTCCGCCTCAAAGTCTTTGCACACACTGGAGAAGTGCAAGCGCAGTTTCTCAATGGCATCAGAATCAAACACACCCCGCCTGTATTTGGTCACGAAGATCAAATGAACATGCATCATAAATACGCAGTGTCTACCGGCTCTAATTGCTTGATCGTTTGTCATCGACTAATTAGAATATGCGCTATGGATTGCACCAAAACCCTAAAGCTGCGCATCAAAGACAAGCACGCCAATGTGCTGCGTCAGAT